>NZ_JBRIIJ010000003.1:0-429535 GCF_056934385.1 Haloarcula sp. H-hyl2
ACTGGTTGACGCCGACGGCCAGTCCACCGGCGTTGATACTGATCAGCGTCGTCCCGAGTGCGAAACCCGTCGAGAGCACGATGGCCATCGACACGTCGTTGTAGGCGTCGGTGACCTCCGAGATGAGTTCGATGAGCAGCGCTGCGAGCATCGCCACGACGACGGCAGTCAGGTACGGCGAGACGCCGAGGTCGATGACGGCGTTGAGGAACAACCCGACTGCGACCCCGGCGAAGGCGGTGTGGGCGAGCGCGTCACCGATGAGCGCGAGCTGTCGATGGACGAGGAAGGTCCCGATGAGTGGTGCCATCACGCCGATACAGAGCCCGACCAGGATGGCCCGGTGCATGAACTGGTACTGCAGCAGTTCCAGGCCGGTCACACGCCCGACGACGAACATGAGTTCCGACCACTGGGCCAGCAGCCAGTACAGCGGCGCGAACACAGGATCCAGGGGACTGGCTAGGAGGATGACGAACGCAGCGACCATCACCCATCACCCAGGAAGTTGGCTGCCGTCCCGAACGCGCGAGCGAGCGCGTCGCTGTCGACGAACTCAGACGTCGGTCCGTCGAAGTATATCTCCCGGTTGAGACAGACGACGCGGTCGGCGTGTTCGACGACAGCGCCCAGATCGTGTTCGATGAGGAGGACGGTGATCCCCTCGTCGTTGAGCGATTCGAGCAGTTCGTAGAAGGCCGCGACGGATTCGACGTCGACACCGACGGTCGGCTCGTCGAGGACCAGGAGGTCGGCCTCGCTGGCCAGTGCCCGCGCGATGAACGCACGCTGGCGCTGCCCCCCGGAGAGTTCGGTGACGCGGCGGTTCGCGAAATCGGCCATGCCGACTGTCTCTAGAGCCATGTCCACGATGGTCCAGTCCTTCCGCGACAGCAACCCGAACCCGACGTGAGGGAACCGCCCCATCTTGACGACCTCTCTGACTGTGATCGGCATCTCCTTGGCGGCGCTGGCGTGCTGGGCGACATACCCGATCCGAGAGCCGTCGTCGAACCTGTGTGCCGGCTCGTCGAACAGTCGGACGGTCCCCGAGTCGGGCCGGAGCAATCCGAGCAGCAGCTGCATCAGCGTGGACTTCCCGGAGCCGTTGGGGCCGACAATGGCGACGTACTCGCCGGCCTCGATGGAGAGGGAGATATCCTCGACGACCGGCGTGGCCGTGTAGCCGAAAGCGACGTCCGCGACGTCGATCACCGTCTCGCCGCTGCCGCGGTCGGTCGGTGCCGGTTCCTCGAGGGCCTCCTGGCTGCTCATTCAAAGTTCCTCCACTCCTCGGCCCAGCCGTCGTAGCCGGCCTCCGACGGGGGTTTGTTGCCGAGCACGACCTCGAACGTGGGCATGTTGATGTTGTAGGCGATCTCCTCGTAGCCCCAGTTGTTCTCGACCCAGTCCTCACGGACGCCCGCGTACGGCGTGACGGGGAAGTAGGCCTCGACCTGCGTCTCGGCGACGAGTTGCTCGGCGGGTCGCCGGGACTCGAAGACGCCGTTGCCGATGTACCTGATATCGTTCTCGTCGATGACGTTCTTCGCCTCCGTGATGTCAGAGGGTTTCACGTCGCCACTCGCTGCGAGGTTCACGACGAGCGGGCGCATCGTCACGTCGTACCGCAGTCCGATGTACTGGAAGGCGTTGTGTGCGGCCAGCTGGACGACATCCCGGTCGGCGGCGTCGAAGATTGCCTGGTAGTCCTCGTCGATCCGCTGGAGTGTGTCTTGCTTGTACGACTCCGCGTTCTCCCTGAGCGTGGACTCGTGATCCGGTGCGAGGTCGACGAATCCCTCGGTGATGTTGTCGACCGAGATCTTCGCGCGCTGTGGATCCAGCCAGAAGTGTGGGTCCTTGCCGCGGTCCTGCCCGACTCCTTCCTCCTCCGGGTCCAGTGTGGCAGCGAGGTCGGCCAGTTCGACGCCCGCACGGACGTTGATCAGGTCGGTGTCGACGTCGTCGTCTTTTAGCGTCTGGATCGCGCGGTCGGCCCACGGCTGGAACTCCGGCCCGACGTGGACGAACGCGTCAGCCTCGATGATATCTTTCGTGATGCTGGCGTTCGGTTCCCAGCCGTGGCCGTGCAGCCCAGTCGGAACCAGATTCTCGACAGTGATCGGCGTGTCACGGGCGATCTCGCGGCCGAAGTCGTAGAAGCTGAAGAACGACGCGACAGCAACAGGGCCGTCGTCCGAGCCGTCTGAGCCGCCGGTCCCGCCGTCCGTCGCCGTACCCGTCAAACAGCCAGCCAAACCGACGCCCGCGAGTGCCCCGGTTACGCCGAGGAATCGTCTTCGAGAATAGGATCGACGATCCGAGTCCTGCATCGTTTGGTTCGTCATTACCTGAACGTTGAAGGGACGAACTATTAAATAGTATTGGTCTAACTGCTGGATTAGACTAGTCTAATTCGGGCGCGCCCCGAGATGTTCTCCCGTACAGACAGTCGCGGGGCTCCCGATATCAAATCGCCATATTTACGGTAATTTGAATTCTGTCTCCGACGAATTTATATTCCATGAGAGTGGATTGAAAGGATGGGGGGAGGGTGGCTAGCCCAACTCTTGCAGCGGACGTCTGTCGTCCCCAGCAGTGGGACTCCGTATAACTCTCGTCAGTTCTTCTGCCGACTCGACCACAGAAACAGCGGTAGGGCGGACTCAATCGTCGCTCAGCACGCCCTCTGCGACCGCGACGTCGTCGATACCGGGATCGTCGGCCGATTCCCGCAGGACGAACCGTTTTCTGACGATATCGGCCGCGTAGATGACCGTCCCCAGGATGATGAGCGTATCACCCGGGAGTCGGGCCCAGAACAGCGTCTGGACGATCGGTTGGTTGTAGAACGCCAGGCTGCGTGCAGCGTCGTAACTGCCGGTGAAGGCGGCCTCCAGCTGGAGGAAGCCGACCGGTAGGACGGAGACGAACACCATCAGTGCGAGGCCGACGTTCCAGCACCAGAAGGCGGCTCGTAGCCAGGAGCCGTCCCAGCGGCTCGGCTCGATGGACAGCTGGAGCATGTAGGTGACCATCCCCAGCGCCAGGAAGCCGAAGGCGCCGAACATCGCCGCGTGGGCGTGGCCGACGGTAAGGTAGGTCCCGTGTTCGTAGTAGTTGATCAGCGGAAGGTTGATGAAAAAGCCGAGCACGCCCGCGCCGACGAAGTTCCAGACCCCGCTGGCGACGATGAACATGAACGGGAGTTTGTACGGGAACCCGCCGGTCTCTGACATCGCGCGGTACTGGCCCAGCGCCTCGTAGAGGATGAAGACCAGCGGGATCAGCTCCAGCGTGGAGAAGACGCTCCCGATGGGCACCCACATGTCGGGCATCCCGACCCACCAGTAGTGGTGGGAGACGCCGATGACGCCGGTGCTCATCACGAGCAGCGCCTGGAGCATGACCGCCTTCTCCGCGCTGCGGCGGGAGAGGAGGTTCATCGACACCAGGGTGAGCCCGACGATGGCGACGATGAAGAACTCGAAGGCGCCCTCGACCCACATGTGGACCACCCACCAGCGCCAGAACTCGGTGACGGCGATGTTGGTCGTCGGGGTGAAGAGGAATCCGGCGGTGAACAGTAGCGCGATGGAGCCACCGGCGTAGAGGATCATGTGTCCAAGGCCGTACACCGGCTCGCTGTCGAGCATCGGCTTGAGTCCGCGGATGGACAGGAGCGCCCAGATACCGAAGCCGGCGAGCAGGCCGACCTGCCAGACCTTGCCGACTTCGAGATACTCCAGGCCCTCGTTGCCGACGAGCCACCAGAGCTGGCCGTCGAAGTAGCCGTGCGCACCGAGCCAGATACCGCCGAGGCCGCCGACGGTGACGACGACGATGGCGGCCAGCAGGCCGTCGATGTAGGTGGACTGCCGCTTCGGTTCGTGGCCGGTCAACAGCGGCGGGAGGAACAGTCCGGCACCGAGCCAGGTGGCAGCGATCCAGAGGATCCCCAGGTCGATGTGCCAGGTCTTGGCCATCGCGAAGGGAAGGAGCTGGAGGATATGGACGCCGAACACCTCCTCGATGCCGAAGAACCCGGCGCGCTCGATGTAGAAGTGCGCGAGCAGGCCGCCCAGGAACACTTGTGCCAGGAACAACCCTGCCGCGACGGGGATGAACCGCAGGGCTGCCCGCTGGCTCGGGAACACCTCGACGTCACCTGGTTCGGGGACGGAGATACCCTCCGCGGACGGTTCGGGGAGCCTGATCGACTTGTAGAGCCAGATGCCGAAGCCGGCCGCACCGACGAGCAGGATCATCGCGATGACGCTCCAGGTCATCGCCGCCGCGGTGGCGTCGTTGCCCGCGCCGGGTGCGTAGGGCCACTCGTTCGTGTAGGAGTGGTCCCCGTCGGGGCGGTCGGTGTGGGAGAACCACGCGGTCCACAGCGCGAAATCGGCGAAGTCACGCGCCGCCTCCTCGGAGTCGATCATGTCCACAGGGACGCCGCGCTCGTGGCTCCCCTCGTGGTATCGCTCGACGTACTCCTCGCGGACCTGCTCGTGGGCGAACAGCTCTGCGGCGGAGTACTGGATGTTGCCGCCGTCGTACTGGTCGTCGAGGTCCTCCTTGACGACCTCCGTGACGGCGGCCTGTTCACCGCTCGGGAGCGCGCTGTAGTCGTCGCCGTAGCGCTCCTGTGCGTAGTACTGCCGCATGTACTGGGTCTTCAAGTCGAGCGTGTCGGCGGTGTAGTCGGCGCCGTAGTACGCGCCGTTGCCCAGGATCGACCCGTGGTTCATCAGCCCGTCCTTCTGGAACGCCTTCTTGCCGTCCCGGATCTGTTGGTCGGTGACGACGGTCTCCCCGTCGGGACCGACGATCTTCTCCGGGATCGGGGGTGCTTCCTGATAGGCGAACCAGGCGCCTGCCCCCATGACGACGAGATTGAACACGAAGGCGACCGCGATGAGCTTCGCGATGGTCTTGCGTTGAACTTCCATACAGTCGGGGGTTCGCCCTTCACCGAACAAAAGGGGAAACAGGGTTCTCAGTGGCCGGGTGGGGCCACGAACATGTTCGCAGCCGGAAGGCGGGACTGGAGTTCCTGTCCATTCAGCGATCGTTGACCGACTGTAGCAGGAACGCTGTCCTATAGTAGCCATTGAAAGTCAATGCACACCCGATCGCACGACGGCAGTGCGATCGGTGTGTAAATCGTTTCAATTGTTACTATAGCGAAAGATGAGTGGCCGGAGCGATCAGGATCGTCCGATAGTGGAGGCCGTATCCCGGAACCGCGTTCTCACACCTGTGATTCCAGTGTACGCGACGTGACACAGGACCAGGAGACCGACAGCGATCACCAGCAGACCGATCGGCGAGGTCGTCAGGGCGAACAACAGCGTCCCGACGGCGAGATCGACGGCCGCGAGAGCGAGAGGGCGGAGGGCGTGGAGGGCGCTCGTCATCGTAGTTCCAGCTACACGACACACGGTCCTAAAGGCACCTGTAGCTAAAAGAACGACTGAGCGACCGTGACGTACGATGACAGGCGACTCGCCGTCAGGTTCTCCTTCCCGGCGGCCTAGCGTCCGCTATGGACCACGTCGAAGCCGGCGGGGCGACGATTCCGTCGCTCGGACTCGGGACCTGGCAGATGGACGGAGCGACGTGCCGCCAGGCCGTCGAGACGGCGCTGGATCTGGGCTACAGACACGTCGACACGGCCGAATATTACGACAACGAGCGGTCGGTCGGACGGGCCATCGCGAACTCGCCGGTCGACCGGGACGAGGTGTTCCTGACGACGAAGGTCTGGCGCTCGAATCTCCGGGCCGACGACGTCCGCGAGGCAGCACGGGCGAGTCTGGATCGACTGGACGTCGACTACGTCGATCTGTTGCTCATCCACTGGCCCCATCCCAGAATCCCCGTCGATGAGACGCTCGGCGCGATGGCAGATCTGCGCGAGGCGGGGCTCGTACGCCATCTGGGCGTGAGCAACTTCACGCAGGCGCAACTGGCCGACGCACAGACGGCCGTCGATGCCCCTATCGTGACCGACCAGGTCGAGTATCACCCGTTCAAAGACCAGAGAGCGCTCCAGCGATACTGCGTCCAGGAGGAGATCGCCCTGACCGCGTACAGTCCGCTGGCCCGCGGTGACGTGCTCGGGAACGAGACGCTCGAAGCGATCGGCGAGCGACACGACAGGAGTGCACCCCAGGTGGCACTCAGATGGCTGCTCCAGCAGGACCAGGTCGTCGCCATCCCGAAATCGACGAGTCGTGACCACCTCGAACAGAACCTGGCCGTCTTCGATTTCGAGTTGGCCGGCGAGGAGATGGCGCGGATCCACGACCTGACCGGTGGTGTGCGGCGGCGACTCCAGAACGCACTCCCCACTCTGTTTCGGTCGTTCCCACTCTGAGCAGCAGGACCTATCATATTTGTGAGTGGATTTATAACAGTCAGGGTCCTTGGTGTCCCATGGTAGAACCGGACCCCGCCGACCGCGTTGCATCCGGGACGCCCGGATTGGACGACGTGTTACACGGTGGTTTCGTGCGAGGACAGACGACTGTGGTGAACGGGGGGCCGGGGACGGGGAAGACTGTACTCGCGTTACAGTTCCTGGCGGCCGGTGAGAGTGGGCTCTACGTCGGGTTCGAGGAGCGCGCCGAAGACCTGCGCCACAACGCGTCGCTCCTCGGAATCGATCTGGCAGACGTGGCCATCCTGGATCTGAGTGAGGACGGATCGCGCTTTTTCACCGACCAGACGTACTCGGTGCTGTCCCCCGACGAGGCCGAGGGAGACGATCTCATCGGGGAGATCGCGGACGCGATCGACCGCGAATCGCCGTCCCGCCTCGTGGTCGATCCGCTGACCGAACTGCGGGCCCTGTTGCCCGACGAGTACCAGTTCCGGCGCCACATCTCCTCGCTCGTCAACGCGCTCAAAGAGCGTGACGTGACGACGCTCTGTACTGCACAGACCACGAGCGAGATGGAGGAGCGGGACATCCAGTTCCTCGGTGACGCAGCGATCGAGATCCGACGGACGACCGACCACAGGAGTCTCGAAGTGACGAAGTTCCGCGGGTCCGACTACGCCGCCGGACGCCATACCTACCGGATCGGGTCAGGGACCGGCGGTCACGTCTACCCCAAACTGGTGCCGGGCGACCACAGTCGGCAGCGCGACCGGGAACAACTCTCGTCGGGAATCGACACAATCGACCAGTTGCTGGGCGGTGGGATCGAACGCGGCTCCGTGACGGTGATCTCGGGGCCCTCCGGGGTCGGGAAATCGACGCTCTCGTCGGTCTTCCTCCGATCCGCTGCCCAGCGGGGCGAACACACCGAGGCGTTCCTCTTCGAGGAGATGGCGTCCGATTACCGCTATCGCGCGACCGAACTGGGCCTGGGGATCGAGGAGTTGGTGTCGGACGGAATCGTACGGTTGACCGAGGTCGAATCGCTCACGCAGAGTCCAGACGAGTTCGCAGAGAGCGTGCGGATCGCCGTCGAGGAGCGCGACGTCGAGATGGTGGTCATCGACGGCATCTCCGGCTATCGACTCGGACTCAGGGGCGACGATTCCCAGACCCAACTGACCCGCGAACTGCACGCCCTGTGTCGGTATCTGAAACGCATGGGTGTCACAGTGCTTCTGGTCGACGAGGTGACGAACGTGACCGGCGATCTGACGGCGACGGACGAACAGATCAGCTATCTGGCCGACAACATCGTATTCCTCCGGTACGTGGAGATAGACAGCGAGGTCCGGAAAGTGATCGGCGTACTGAAGAAGCGCTACGGTGACTTCGAGCGGTCCATCCGTGAACTCCGCATCGGTACCGACGGAATCAGTGTGGGACCGCCCATGACGGGATACAGCGGCGTCCTGACGGGCGTGCCGGAACGGAACGATGGTGCGTGATGACAGGGGACCGCTCGTCGGACGGCTCCACGAGCGGTGAGCAGACGGCGGGCGCAATTCCGCTACCGTCTGCCGAAGCAACCACCGTAACACTGGGCTTCCCCGCCGGTCGGAACCGGGAGCTGCTGGTCGAGACGCTGTCTGCGTACCAGATCGAGCTATTGGACGACCCAGTTCCGGCCGGGACGGATATCTGTGTCGTCAGCGCGGACCAGTTCGAGGAACATCGAGAGGCACTTCGAGCGTGGAAAGAGCGTGAACAGCCGGCCATGGCGCCGGTATTGCTGCTCGTGACCGAGGAGATACCCGACCCCTGGTCACGCTACAGTGAGGCACTTGGCCACACACTGGACAGTATCCAGACGGTCCCGGCGTCGAAACGCGAGATCGTCGCCACCGTCGATGGACTGGTCGCGGTCCGCCAGCACTCGCTGATCGCCGCGAAACGCTGGGAGCGACTCGAACTGTACAGCCGCGCGATGGATAACGCAACCATCGGTATCAGCATCGCCGACGCACAGGCCGAGGACCGCCCACTCATCTACGTGAACCAGGGCTTCATCGATCTGACCGGCTATTCACTGCCGGAGGTACTCGACCGGAACTGTCGGTTCCTCCAGGGAGCGGAGACCGACGAGGCGACCGTAGCGCGGATCAGATCGGCGTTGGACAGCGAGGAGCCAGTCTCGGTGGTTATCCGCAACTACACGAAAGCCGGCGAGCCGTTCTGGAACCAACTGGATATCGTCCCCGTGTACGACGCTGACGGGACCGTGACACACTTCCTGGGCTTCCAGCAGGACGTGACCGAACGGCGGGAACGCCAGCAACTCCTCGAACAGTACGAACACGTCTTCGAGTCCGTCAGCGATCCGATCGCTGTCCTCGACCCGCAGACGACCGTCCTGCACGCCAACAGCGCCGCTGTAGGAGTTTTCGGCCCGCAGGTGGACGGCCCCGACCCAGTCACACTGACTGGTCTGTTGCCAGCGGAGGCCGCTGCCATCGTCCGGCGAGCATGTCGAATTGTTGTTGAGACTGGGCGCTCGCTGGAACGAGAGCTGACTATCGAGGACACGTCCGGGAAACAACGGACGTTCCAGGTCAAGTTCGAACGCGAAACCGTCTCGGACGCCGAAGCTGACCGAGTCATCGCAATCGCCCGTGATATCTCCGCGATCAGGTCACAGCAGGGCCGGCTCTCGGTCCTCGACAGAGTCCTGCGCCACAACCTCAGGAACAAACTGACGGTGATCGGCGGTCGCGCGGAGTACATCGCGAGCCGGTCGGCGGACCTCGACCCGGAGAGGATAGCGGAGACAGCAGCGGGCATCGAATCAGCCTCGGAGGAGCTGCTCGACATCGTCCAGGCGATCAGACAGTTCCATGTCGGGACCGACGTCGATCAGGCCGGACTGCTGATCGACGTCGCGACACTCGTCCGCTCTGCCGTCGCGGACTTCGAGCAAACCTTCGACAGCGTGGCATTCGAGATCGAGACACCCGACGCTGCGGAGGCAGTCTGTCCGACACAGCTCGAGCTGTGTCTACAACAGCTCGTCGAGTACGCGATCGACCGAGCGGACGACAGTGAGACCGACATCGGGGTCACGGTGATCGATACGGACACAGCATCGACAGTCGATATCGAGGTCACGTTACGCGGCGTCGAGTTCACACAGATGGAACGTCTGGCCCTCGCCGAGGGAAGCGAGAGCCAACTGGAACACACCCAGGGGATCAGACTCTGGTTGGTCAAGTGGGCTGTCGAGACCGTCGGCGGTCAGTTGCGGGTCGAGAACGACGACGGGGATGCCAGAGTGACGATCAGACTCCAGCGCACGCGGGACGAGAACTGAGAGCGGTGTCGGCCTGTCCCTGGCCGTGGGATTCAGTCACCGAGAGGGGAGCCATCGCGTCGTCGCATGGAATCAGTCCCCCAGCGAACGAGGACACCGAAGAGGTAGGGGACTGCGCCGACGATGAGAGCCGACACCCCGAACCAGACCAGGCCATCGGGACGAACGAGGTAGGTCAATCGTGCTGGTAGCGGCCGGGACGGGAATCCCAGGAGCGCGTGGTCGATGTGGAATCCCCAGATGGCAGCGAACATGACCAGCCAGCCCAGGATGGCGCCGCCGCGAAGAAATCCAACCGTCGCAGTCGCCACTGCACCGACCGCGACCGCGGCGTACGGGATCCAGATGACGCCACCGGTCTGCGCGAACACGCCACTGGCGTACCCGGCGAACGTAGTCAGCGAGACCAGAGCCATGGCACCGAGCCAGATCACGGGCAACGCAGTCGACCGCTCGGTACCGAGGAGGGCACTCCGAAGTGCGGGGGACATACCAGCCAGTCCGTTCACTGTATCCTTAATTATTCTGTACAGTGAAACGATCACTTTTGATACCAATCGAGCCCCAGGAGGGAACAGTCCACGAGGGCTGTCAGGCCAGCCCCTGGAGCAGATTGCCGACGGCGAAGGCGACCGCGGCAGCCGCCATCCCCACGACGAACATCTCAGTGCCATTCACGTACCAGTTCCGTGACGTAACGAGACTCCGGCTCGCACCTACAAGGAAGAAGGTCAGCCCCGTCACTCCGACCGACCAGCCGAACAGCGGCTTCACCCCCAGCAGATACGGGGCAAGTGGCGCCCACCCCGCGACGACGAACGCTAAAAACGTCACCGCCGCCGTCCGGACCGGGGACTTGCCGCCGTCGGCGTCACCGGTGTCGGGACCGTTGTCGACCGACTGTCGGTAATCCAGCTCCGACTGTCTGCTCAGATAGTTGCTCATCCCCATCGAGAAACCGTCGGCCAGCAGGTTCGCGACGCCGAGGATGATCACGATAGCGGGATCCAGTGCAGCGCCCGCGACACCGGAGACGACGGCGAAGGTGGTCACGATGCCGTCGTTCGCGCCGTAGATGACTTCCGCGAGGTACCGTCCCGAGGATTCGACGTCGTCGCCCAGGAGCGTAGCGAGCATCTCCCAGGTCCTACGCCACCCTGCGGCAACAAGATTGCGTCCAGACCCAGGGCCGCTCCGTCGGACCGACTGATCGCAAGAGCGACTTCAGGGAGGGGGCTGGACTCGCCCATTTTAATAATTTTCCCACAAATATTTATTAGTATGTTCTATAGTGCGGCGAATTTGTAACAGCTGGTTTAATAACTTCTCGTGGCCTAGGGTCAGGTAATGACGACAGCGGACCACGAGGACGAGCGTGTGCCCCCGGACAGCGAGGGCCCCGGAGCGGCTACAGCGCCGTCGGTGGTGGAGTACGACGTCCCAGAGATGGACTGCCCCTCCTGTGCCGAGAAAGTCGAGGGAAGTATCTCGTCCCTCGACGGCATCGAATCGGTGACGCCGACGGTGACAGCCGGTACGGTAACTGTCACGTTCGATCCCGAGAGAACGACAGCAGCGGCCATCAGCGACCGGATCGAGAAGGCAGGCTACGAGGTACGCGGTACCGACGTGGCCGACCTGACCCTGGACGTGCCCGCGATGGACTGTGCCTCCTGTGCCGGGAAGGTCGAGAACGCCCTCGCCCGCGTCGACGGTGTCCACCAGTTCGAGACCAGTCCGACCACGGGCACGGTGTCGATCACCTACGACCCGGAGCAGACGAGTCCGGACGCTATCGTGGCGGCCGTCGAACGGGCTGGCTACGAGGTCGAGGGACGGCGGGGTGTCGACGATGCCGATGCGGGTGCCGAGAGCGACCAGTCACTCTGGTGGAGTCCCAGGGCTCGCAAGACATGGGCGAGCGGTGCGGTGCTGGCCGTCGGGCTCCTGCTGGAGTTCTTCCTGCCGGCGTTGAACACCACGGTCGGGACGGTCCTGGGCAGCGAACTCCATCTGGCGGACCTGTTGTTCCTCGTCGCGGTCGCCGTCGGCGGCCAGGAGATCCTCCGGAACGGCTACTACTCCGCTCGGAACACGAATCTGGACATCGATCTCCTGATGTCCATCGCCATCCTGGGTGCGCTGACCGCCAGCCTGGTCTTCGGCGAGGCGCTGTACTTCGAGGCCGCGACGCTCGCGTTCCTGTTCTCCGTCGCGGAGTTGCTGGAACGGTACTCGATGGACCAGGCACGCAACTCGCTCAAGGAGTTGATGGAACTCTCGCCCGACGAGGCGACGGTCGAACGTGACGGCACCACGGAGACGCTCGCGGTGTCGGAGATCGGCGTCGGCGAGGTCGTCGTCGTCAAACCGGGCGAGAAGATCCCGATGGACGGCACCGTCGTCGAGGGGGAGAGTGCTGTCAACCAGGCACCGATCACGGGCGAGAGCGTGCCTGTCGACAAGACAACGGGCGACGAGGTCTACGCCGGGACGATCAACGAGGGGGGCTACCTCGAAGTCGAGGTCACCGCCGCGGCGAGCGACAACACACTCGCACGTATCGCGGACATGGTCGAGCAGGCACAGGGGAACAAGACCGACCGCGAGCAGTTCGTCGAGCGGTTCTCGGCGTACTACACCCCTGTCGTGGTCGCCTTCGCCGTCCTCGTGACGGCCGCCAGTCCGGCGGTCCTGGGAGTGTCGCTGTCGACCGCCGTCGTCTACGGCCTGACCCTGCTCGTGCTCGCCTGTCCCTGTGCGTTCGTCATCTCGACGCCGGTCTCGGTCGTCTCGGGGATCACGAGCGCCGCCAGGAACGGCGTCCTCATCAAGGGCGGCAACCACCTGGAGACGATGGGTGGTGTCGACGTGGTCGCGTTCGACAAGACCGGGACGCTCACGAAGGGTGAACTCACCGTCACGGACGTCGTCCCCCTCGGCGGGAACAGCGAGGCGGACGTGCTCCGCTGTGCCCGCGGGCTGGAGAAACGCAGCGAACACCCAATCGGTGAGGCAATCGTCGCCGAAGCGGGCAGACGCGAGGTCCCCGACCGGGACGTCCAGGAGTTCGAGAGCATCACGGGCAAGGGCGTCCGTGCCGAACTGGACGGCACCCCCCACTTCGCCGGGAAGCCGGGGCTGTTCGAGGAGCTGGAGTTCGACCTCTCGCACGTCCACGCGACCACCGACGGCGGCGTCGTCACGCGGACCGCCAAGGAACTGTGCGAGCGCCACAACTGTCTCGACCTCCTCTCGGAGACGGTCCCACAGCTCCAGGCCGAAGGCAAGACAGTCGTCCTGGTCGGCACCGAAGACGAACTGGAGGGAGTCATCGCCGTGGCCGACGAGGTGCGCCCCGAGGCCGAGCGCGCGATCGCCCGGCTACGCGAACTCGGCGTCGAGCGGACGGTGATGCTGACCGGCGACAACGAGCGCACCGCCGCTGCCATCGCCGACCAGGTCGGCGTCGACGACTACCGGGCCGAGTTGCTCCCCGACGAGAAGGTCGCGGCGATCCAGGAACTGGTCGACGACGGCAACGACGTCGCGATGGTCGGTGACGGCATCAACGACGCCCCCGCCCTGGCGACGGCGACCGTCGGCGTGGCGATGGGTGCTGCCGGCACCGACACCGCGCTGGAGACCGCCGACATCGCACTGATGGGCGACGACCTCGCCAGACTGCCGTACCTCTACGAACTGGCTCACGACGCCAACGGCGTCATCAGACAGAATATCGTGGCGAGCCTGCTCGTCAAGGCCGGCCTCGCGGTCGCCGTCCCCTTCGGGTTCGTTCCGATCTGGCTGGCCGTCCTGGCCGGTGACGCCGGGATGACGACCGCAGTCACCGGCAACGCGATGCGGCTCTCCCGGATTCGGCCCGACACCGAATCCGGGTGAGCTACTCCCGTTGGTAACTGTATCAACGACAGAGCCGACTCCTCCTTCCCGCAGATTGATATTCTAGCCCAGCCCACATGAGTGTGGTGTGTACAGATGACACTACTCGAAGACCGCGTCGCGGTCGTCACCGGCGGGAGTTCAGGTATCGGTCGAGGTATCGCCATGGATTTCGCCGACCACGGCGCGAAAGCGGTTGTGATCGCCGACGTCCAGGAGGAACCCAAGGAAGGCGGAACGCCGACACACGAACAGATCGAATCAGAGACAGAGACGGCCGCGACCTTCGTCGACTGTGACGTCTCGAACCGCGCGGACCTCCAGGCGGCCGTCGACGCGGCCGACGAGTTCGGCGGTGTCTCCGTGATGGTCAACAACGCCGGAATCTGGCACGCCGAGGAGTTCCTCGACGTCGAGGAAGACGAGTACGACCGGATGATGGATATCAACCTCAAGGGCGCCTACTTCGGCTCCCAGATCGCTGCCGAGCGGATGCTGGACAACGGTGGTGGCACCATCATCAACATCTCCAGTATCGCCGGCCTCTTCGGCAACGGGAACTGGCCCACCTACGCGGCTTCGAAAGGCGGGCTCACGATGTTGACGTACTCGCTCGCGCACAAGCTCGGCGGCGACGGGATCCGCGTCAATGCCATCCATCCCGGAGGCATCGAGACGATGATCGGCGGCGAAGGGGAGACAGACCCCGAAGCCGCACAGGCACAGGCCGAGGCGTTCATGGAGATGGTACCTCTGGACCGGTACGGCCAGCCGTCGGACATCGGCGGTGCCGCAGTGTTCCTCGCGAGTGATCTCGCCAGTTACGTGACCGGCGAGTCACTGGTCGTCGACGGCGGCTGGACGAGCTGGCGCTAGCGTCGAGGGGTCGTCCTCGTCGGCCCGTGGCAGTTTCACAGCGATGGTCGTCCCGTCGGTGTCCGCGTCCTCGTGGCGGACCGAACCGCCGTACTGGGAGACGAGTGTCGCGACCAACGACAGCCCCCCTGTCGCGGATGCCTCCTCGTGTGCAGTCAGGAACTCGGACGCAGTCTCCTCGGGGAGCCCCGGCCCGTTGTCTGAGACGCGGATGACGACCGACTCGTCGTGTGTCGTCACGGAGACGGTCACTTGCGGATCGCTCGCATCGTTGTGTTCGACGGCGTTCTCCAGCAGATTGTCGACGACCGAGCGAAGACCGGCGTTGGCAGCGACCGGCGCCGATTCAGGGAGGACAGTCGTGACCGTGACGGCGAACGCATCGTCGAACTGTCCCGCCAGGTCCGAGACCAGTGGTACCACGTCGACCCGTTCCAGGCCAGGGTCGCGCAACAGCGTGTCGGCCACCGCACGCGTGGTCTCGATACGGGTGAGTGCCTCTGTCGATTTCTCTCGAATCACGTCCGGGTCGGCTGTCTCGCGCTGGCTCGACTCCCCGTCGGCGAGTAGCTCCGCGTGGCCGTGGATGACGTTCAGATCGTTCCGGAGGTCGTGTCTGATGAGTTCGTTGACGAATCCCAGGGCGTTCCGCGCAGCGGTCGCCCGTCGGGCACTGGCCCGGGCGCGAGCGTTATAATAGCCCGCGAGGAAGCCGGCGATGCCACCGGCTTCGGCGGCAATGAGCATCGAGAAGGCCGGTTCGGAGACGATCCGTCCCTCGACTATCCGCAGGAGCAGCGTCGCACTGATGACCGCGACGAAGAGGACGACACCCGAGAAACACCAGACACAGACAGTCCATCGCTCGGGGTGGGAGAGATCAGTGTCCGAGAGCCAATATCCGGCGTAGATCAGTCCCACCGCCCCCGGGACGTCGAGAGCGAGTGCCGCGATCGGGCCGATAGCAGTCTCCAGAACGAGTAGTTCCGTGGCGTGGTGGACCACGGCAGCGACGAACAGTACCACTCCGATCCCGGCGATCAGAACGACAGCATTGGACCGGAGTCGACTGGAAGGCATGTTTCAGCACAAAAGTCAATCCTGTTTAGAATTTGTGGAACCCTGTCACGAACCGGAGCCGTCAGCAGGACCGGTCCAGCCGGCGTCGCCGCCGACGAAGCGGTCGCTCACGTCCGCGTCGGGGACCATACAGCGGTCCTTCCGGCCGAACCACTCGTAGCGGTGGTCGGCCACGAAATCGTACAGAGCGTCCGCGATCGCGGTCGGGACCACGCGACCAACGGTGGCCAGTTTGTAGGGCCACCCGAGCAGTTCCGCGACACGGATGACTGCGGTGGACTTCCGATAGACCCGGTCCCCCTCGACGAGGACGACAGATTCCAATTCCTCTGTCGGGAGCCCGTGGCGTGAGAGTGCCCTCTGGCCGTAGTCGGATTGCAGCGAGGCGAAGCTGATCCGTCCATCGGGGTCTCTCGGGATGATGGCCTGTACGAAGCCGTTACAGAGGTTACAGACCCCGTCGAACAGCAACACCGCGCCGGGCTCGTCCGGTTTCTGAGTGCTCATTGTCTCTGGGAAGTCGCTGGCTACCCGATCATACGGCCTTCTGACTCTTGACTCCGGCGGTACCACCAGGATGACGACCAGAGCGATCAGACAGGCGATAGACACTCACAACGTAGCGTCGTCGTAGACGTGGCTCAATCTGGGAAACATGGAGGGCAAGCACGGTGAATGATACGTTATAACTCAGCTAACGGTCGTGCAATCCTCGAGAAACAACTGGTAGCTAGCGAATACTAACTGGGGTGTCGATTCATGCTTTGTCCAACCGGGCCCGTGTCCGGACAGCGACGATGTTACGAACCCACGACGTAGGTGCCACCGAGGAATCCTGGGACCAGCCCTGGACCCGCAACGGTTCCCTGGTGTGTCCACCCGGGAGCCGGTGGGAGCTACCAGCGCGACACGCGACCGGCCAGTCGAACCACAGGGGTGAGGGGTGACCACCGCATGGCACAGTCAGGCATCCGCTCCCGTTCCGAAAGCCTGCCCCGGAACACCGTGTTCGAGGTCCTCAGCTGTCAGCGCCGTCGCCACGCACTCCATTTCCTGGCACAGCGAGACGGAACCGTATCGTTGCGAGCACTCTCCGAACAGGTCGCTGCCTGGGAACAGGGCGTCGACACCGCCGAGATCACCTGGGAACAGCGGAAGAACGTCTATACGGCCCTCCGACAGGTCCACCTCCCCCGGATGGACGACATGGGCATCGTCGAGTTCGATCAGGACAGGGGCGAGATACTACTCGGGAACGATATCGAGGATCTGGAACTGCATCTGGACCTCGTCCCCGAGAACGACGTCCCCTGGAACAAGTACTACCTCGGACTGAGCGTCTTCTCCGGCTGGCTCCTCGTGCTCGCCGAGGGCGGGTTGGTACCGTTCAGCGAGGTCGATACAGCCGTCTGGGCCGCGCTTATCGTCCTCCTGTTCGGCGTTTCGGCGGTCTCACATACCTACCACGATCGCCAGATGCGCCTCGGTAGCGAGGGTCCACCCCCGGGCTACGAGTACGAACGGAGGGACGGGAACTGATGCACAGGTATCTCCACACGCTCGGGACACTCCTGCTCGTGATCGTCGTGGCCCCGTTCGTCGTGTTCGCCGTCCCGCAGGTAGTCGGCGCCTCGCAGGGCTACGTCGTCGTCTCCTCGAGTATGTCGCCGACCATCCAGGCCGGTGACGTGGTCATCGTCGACGACGTGCGTCCCACCACCCTCGCCGAGGGGGATATCATCACCTACGAGAGACAGGGAGGCACCGCCGACGGGCGCACCGACCGAGTGACACACCGAGTCGTCGAAGTGGTCCAGCGCGAGGACGGCCTGTTCTTCCGGACGAGAGGCGACGCGAACGAGGAGCCTGACCCCGAGCTCGTTCCGTCGAGCGCCGTCACCGGCCACGTCGTGTTCACGATCCCCAAGATCGGCTGGGTGATCACGTACGCTGGGACTCCAGCGGGCATTCTCGGGCTCGTGGTCGTGCCGATGGCCATACTCGCACTCGGGGAACTGCTGACGCTCTATCGGGGATTGCAGGTCGAAGCGGACACGGACGATGCAGCTTCAGGTGCCGATGACTGAGGACCAGTTCTCGAAGGTGGCAGTGCTGTTCGGTGTCGTGACCATCGTCGGCATCGCCTTCACCGGCGGTGCCGTCACGTACGGACAGCTCTCGGATACGGAATCGGGGGGCGGGACGATCGCCGCTGCCGGGAACTTCGAGACTGCGGGCAACACGGCCACGGCGACCGCCAGCGGAAACACGGCGACCTGTAGCGGGAACACTGACTGTGACGGGACGGCGGCAGCCATCGTCGTGCCCACAGAGCTCCCGGGTGCGAGAGTGGCGACGGAGTGGCCCGGGTGAGACGCAGGGAGATCGACTCTCCCCAGCAGAAAGGTGCGAAAGGAGGAGCCTCAGGGCTCCAGATCGATGGTCAGGATCTCGCCGCTCAGCAACTCGACCGTGATGTCGTCGATGTACGCCTCCAGGTCGACACCGGATTGACTGCCAGTCTGGAGTGAGAGTGCTAGCACGGCCTCGTCGCGATAGTCGTGCGTGAACGAGATATTGCCGCCGAAAGTCGACCAGTCGATGGGGCCGTTCCGGATCGAGCTGAGAGTCGGGAGTGGAGTATTGAAGTTCCCGCCTCGCCCCGTGTCGCTCCAGACGAGCGTGTTGCTGGCGGAGTTGCGGGTGCTGAACTCGTTCCACTCGCCCGGCGTGAAGTTGGGACTGCCGTTGTTGGCCCTGGACGGGAGCGCCTGGAGGCGGCTGTCGTACCAAGCGCTGTCGTCGCCGTCGTTCTCGGGCTTCGTGTAGATGTTGAGGTAGATATCGACGCCGTCGAGGGGGGTCGGTTCGTTGAGCCAGTAGGAGATCTCGGCGATCTGGTCCACGGTGAACTCCGGCAGCGCGTCGATCGAGGAGAACTCGCCACCGAAGTAGAACCCCTGTTTGTAGGAACTCGCGGGACTGTGATCGATCGTCCCCCAGGAGCCACTGCCAGTGTGGGCCAGTGTACTGGAAGTATCCCAGGGATTGGCGAATCCGTCACCCTGCCCGTAGGGTGTATCACCGGTCAGCACCACGTCGGCACCCTCGGCACGTTCCAGTAGTTCGAACGTCAGGTCGATCTCGACCGTGTCGGACTGGACCTCGTTGCCGGCGTCCTCGTCGATCTCCCACTGGACGACGAAATCCTTCGAGGAGCCCGCAGCGACCGGGACGCTGGGGTTGAACTGGACGTTGTTCATCCCGTCGAGCGAGCCCTGGACGACGATCTCGTCGGAGTCGAGAGTCCCGGAATCGTCCGAATCGTACCCCATCGTGAGGTTCACGTACTGGCTGAGTTCGCCCGGCTGGCCGCCGTTCTCGTCCGGGTCGTCGGCCTCCGGATCGTTGACGATCCCGTTCTCGTCGTTCCGGATGTCGGCGACCGCGAAGTTGAGGACGCCGTCGAGGCTTCCGACGTTGTTGACCGTCGAGGACGCGGTGCCAGTCGCGCCCGTCCCGAGACCGCTGGCCGACAGTGTCGTCGTCGCCGACTCGGTCCCGTTTGTCGTGAGATTGAGCGTCCCCATCGTCAGGGTGTTGTCTGTACTCTCTTCGGTATCGCTCAGGACGGCGTAGGTCCCGCCTGCACCCGCTGCACTCGCTGCCGTCAGTGCGCCGAGACTGCCCAATACCTTCCGTCGCGTCAGATCGAATCGGCTGTCACTCATGGAAAAATTGAAACGTGGATTATTGGTTCTGGGTGAGGTGGAACGCGGCGTCCACTTCGGTCGAATCGGACTGGATCCGGTCGCCGACCGAACTGGGAATCCGCGCGTCGATCCAGATACGGATGGTCTCTCCCGCAGCGACCGGGATGTCCGTGGGGACGATGCCCGTCGACAGACCGACGTAGCCACTGGTGATCGCTGTCCCGTTGTTACGGACGCCGTTGCCGGGCGTTCTGTCGACGAAGGCCCTGAACTCCAGGAAGTTGCTCAGTTCGCCGGCCCCGGGACCGGGATTCCCACCGGATCCGTCGCCGGCGGCAACCTCCGCATCGTTGCGTCCGTTCTCGTAGTCGGTCCAGCCCGTGATCTCGTAGTCGAGGTAGCCGTCGATGCTGCCCGAGTTCTTCAGGTCGAGATAGCCGACCTCCGCTTCCTCCCCCGGTGCGAGGTTGCTGACGGAGATATTGAAGCTGCTCCCGTCGCTGCTCGACCCCGTCGTGAGGTTCAGCGTGCCGGCGCCGATGCTGTTGTCTGTACTCTGTTCTTCGTCACTGAATGCCGCCATCGTACCCGCGCCGGCCACCGCACTGGTGACGCCGATCGTCCCGAGTGCGCCCAGTACGCGCCGCCGTGTGAGTTCGATCGTGTTGTCTGCCATTAGATTGCTCCTGGCCCCATCTGTCGAGGCCAGTAGCACTGTCGGGACACCCACCTATTGTTGTACATTCCCAGAGGTGTACTCAAAGGGAGTCAGTGGCGAGACAAGCAGCAGCTTACAGTGGTCTCACTCGCAGAAAGTACCCTTAACGAGTGGTTTTTGCGGCTAGATACTGCACCAGAAGCCCCATCCGTATCGACACGGCTGAGCGTCGCGGGTCACTCACGAAGCACCTCGCGGTCAGGAGTCGTTTCACGTACCCCGTCCGTCTCCACGAGTCGCTGGAGCCGCTGCTCGAACTCCGATTCGGAGATCTCCCCAGCGGCGTAACGTCGCTTGAGCATCTCGACAGGATCGGCGGTGCCACCCTCGGTCACACTGTGCCGTGTCCGTTCGGTCTCGGCAGCCCGATCAGTGACATCACTCGCCAGGAAATACGCCGACACCAGGGAGAACAGACTGGCTGCGAGGACGACGAGGCCCCCCAGTTGCCCGACGTACATCCACAGCGTGATAGGCCAGCCGCCCAGCACGAACAGGCTATAGAGCAGACCGGGGAAGCCGACCGTCGCCAGCACCAGCGCCGTGACCAACCGCTGGAAGGGGTCGGCCGGGACCACACTGTCGACGGCGTCGAGTATCATCGGTCACCCCCGAACCGGGACGGACTGAAACGGTAGCATTCGGTCGGTTCTGCTGTCGAATACCGTATTTCGTCTGCAAGTCGGAACATCAGGAACTCACTCCCGAACACGGTCCGTGCGCTCCACTCCCCGGCCCGAGGACTCACCTAGCTCGTCGATCATCCGGTCGAACTCCGCGTCGCTCAGTCCGCCGTTCGCGTATCGTCGTTGTAGTGAGTCGACCCCGGGAGTAACCTCGCTGGCCTCGCTCTCCCCGGCGTCGGCACTCGCCGCCCCGGCCACGTCCCGGAGGATGACGTGCGAGAGGTGGGTCGCGATTAGTGCGCTCACGGCCAGTACGACCATCGCCAGGCCCGGGACGGAGTGCAGGGCTTCCCAGTTCGCGTAGGCGTTCGCGACGACCGATGCACCGAATATCGTGAGGGTTACTGGGACCACTGTCAACAGGAACGCGACGAAGACGCGTGGCCGCGGGTCTGCGGGCGTATATCGACGGAGGAGGTCTCCCATACAGTCAGATATTTTTTGTGACAGGAAAAAGATTGTGACCGAAGAAACTGGTCGGATATCGATCCGACAGTTGACTCAATCCGATAGTGAAGGTTCGCCACTCGTGAGTGGGTTGACGTACGACTCGGACCGTCAGTGCCGTCCGACCTGTCTATCGAATGGTAGGTTAGAGCATTTCTACCTGTGAAAATCGATCGAGTGGTTCTGGATACAGGCCGATTGCATCGAAATGGAGAGTTTCGAGAGGATTATAGATTTACCCTTACCTAAGTAGGATAGAATATTTATATTCGCGAGTGTAGCCTCTGCTTCTACAAATATACAGAGGTGGAATAGTTTCATCCGTTGGCTCGTCCGGGAGCCGTAAGTCGGTCGAGCCACTGTTCTAGACCCTATGACAGACAACTCAGCGTTGCACGTTGAGGGAGGAGCGTGACGTAGTCGGTGGGAAGGACAGATGATAGCGATAGCGAACGTCACCGACGGTGACGTGCAAAGCTGGGGAGTGTCAAAAATGAAAGGTGGTTGAGGAGCACTTAGTCCGGTCTTCCGGCCACGAGGACTGCTCCGCGCATCCCAACTAGATTCTCCTGAACCGGGTCGACGTCGGGGACATTTTCAAGGAATGCGTCGTATGCCGGGTACGGTGTACCGTGTGGGTGACAGAAATAGAGATAGGTCCCACGCTCCTCGAAGGTATATGACGTCTCGTGGGGTAACCCGTCGTGATCATGGGAGTCGAAAAGCTGTCCGTGATCACCGTGTGAGTGATCTTGGGGGTCTGGATCGTCAGCCGATGGATTGTAGGATGTTACGGAGTGGTGCTCGGAATTCCAAGTCCAGGTGACCTCGGTACCGGGGGATACTTTCACCACTTGTGGGGAAAACCCAAACGGTGCCTCGACTTCTTCCTCGCCTGGTGGTAATAGGATCGAAGGCGGATTAATCGTTGTGAGAGAGCCAACAATAATCTCGACCTCCGACTCGCCAGTTAGATTGGTTATCCCCGCGCCCCAGGGGTGGGCATTCCACTCTGCCTCCTCATTCAGGAACGCACCAATCCCCATTCCATTCCCGTAATTGTTGCCTTTGTCCTTTCCGCTATTGGCACTTGCCGGCGAAGCCAACACGATGCTTCCCATAATCCCTATCGCACTTTTTCTCAATACGCCTCGTCGGGTGGCCATAGACGGTTTGGTCATGGTAGGTCTGGGCCTATACGGCCCAATCGAAAAACGAATCAAGACCTCAAAGTTAGCAAGGAATTTATTCGTGCTGGATTCATACTCTACGTCTCTCACTCGCCCGAACGACCAGTAAGCAAATCATTCCCACGGGCGTGATGAATAGACAGGGCGCGTATATAGGATCGAGGTGATCGATTACTAACGATCAACATCGTCTGCAACGAGGAGATGTCGGTCGTCGACTCGAAGACGACCGCTGAACGACCCGATTCCCACTCGATGCTCGAAACCGACAGAATGACCGACCGAGTAAGCTCACGTTATCTGTGTCGGCAGAGACAGCGCCGGTTTCCAGACCCACCGTCCCCGTCGAATCTTTATCAAGTCCCACGCCAACATACCACACATGTCTGCAGACGCTCTCGACTCGTTCGAACGGTCCCTGGCCGAGTACGACGTTCCTGTCACACGGGCCGAACCGACAGCGGCCGCCGACCGGATCGACGAGCTCGTCGACCCACCGGCCGTCGGTGTCGAACTGCCCCAGCAGTTCGCGGACGTGGGTCTGTGGCTGGCCGACACGGACGTGACGGTCGACCCGACGCCAGTCGAACTGCGGGCCGCACGGACCGGCGTGACCGCGGCGAGTACGGGGATCAGTGACTACGGGACCGTCGCACTGGAGCAGCGCGCCCAGGGGAGCGAACTCGTGAGTCTGTTCGTCGACCACCACGTCGTCGTGGTCCGGGCGGCGGACGTGATCGAAAGTATGGCGGACACGTTCGCGGAACTCGACCAGACCGTCCAGCGAGAGCCCACGAGTTTCATCCTGGCGACCGGGCCGAGTGCGACCGCCGACATGGGCGCGCTGGTTCGAGGCGCACACGGCCCGAAGCGCGTCGACGTTTTGCTGGTGGAGGGCGACGGATGACGACGTCGAAGGCCGATCGAATCCGAGAACTGATGCGCACCGAGGGTGCCGCCGTCGCCGAGAACACACAGGGATTCAACGCTGGGCGGTACGATTCGGTCGCCGACCTGGAGGAGTACGAGGCACTGAAACAGGAGGCACGGGCGATCAAGGAGGACGCGATCGAGCGGTTGCCGGCGTTGCTCGACCGCCTAGAGGCGGCAGTCGTCGGGAACGGTGGGACAGTCTACGTCGCCGAGGACGCCGCCGACGCGAACGCCTACATCAGCGGGGTCGTCGCCGACCGGGACGCCGACCGCGTCGTCAAGAGCAAGTCGATGACCACCGAAGAACTGGAGCTCAACGACGTGCTGGCGGCCGACGGCGTGGACGTCGTCGAGACCGACCTCGGCGAGTGGGTCCTCCAGCTGGCCGACGAGGCACCTTCCCACATCGTCGCCCCGGCGATCCACAGATCGCGGGACTCGATCGCCGACCTCTTCGAGACGTTGTTCGATCCCACAGAGCCCCTGGAGACGGCCGCGGAACTGACCGCGTTCGCCAGGCGAAAACTCGGCGAACAGATCGTCGACGCCGAGGTGGGCGTCACCGGGGCGAACTTCCTGGCCGCAGAGACCGGGTCGATGGCGCTCGTGACCAGCGAGGGTAACGCCCGGAAGACGATAGCCGCGACGGACACCCACATCGCCGTCGCCGGCGTCGAGAAGGTCGTGCCGACCGTCGACGACTTCCAGCCGTTCGTCGAACTCATCGGCCGGTCGGGGACCGGACAGGACATCACCGCGTACGTCTCCGTGCTGACCCCGCCCGTGGCGACGCCGACCGTCGACTTCGACGACGACGAGACGCGGCTGTCCGAATTCGATAGCGACCGGGAGTTCCACCTGGTCCTCGTCGACAACGGCCGACTGGCGATGCGCGACGACGAGCAGTTGCGCGAGACGCTGTACTGCATCCGGTGTTCGGCCTGCTCGAACTCGTGTGCGAACTTCCAGAGCGTCGGCGGCCACGCCTTCGGCGGCGAGACCTACTCGGGTGGCATCGCGACCGGATGGGAGGCCGGTATCGAGGGACTGGACGTCGCCGCGGAGTTCAACGACCTCTGTACGGGGTGTACACGCTGTGTCGAGGCCTGTCCGGTGAAGATCGACATCCCGTGGATCAACACCGTGGTCCGCGACCGGATCAACCGCGAGGGCGAGCGCCCAGCAGAGTGGCTCGTCGACGGGCTCACCCCCGACCAGGAAGCCGACGGGGCACCACTCCAGAAGCGCTTCTTCGGGACCTTCGACAGGCTGGCGCGACTCGGCAGCGCGACCGCCCCGGTGTCGAACTGGCTCGCAGACACCGAGACGGCACGGCTACTGCTGGACTGGACGGTCGGTGTCGACCCCCGGCGAGCGCTTCCAGAATTTCGCCGGGAGACACTCCTCCAGTGGGCTCGCGACCGCGAGTCGACCGTCGCCGACCCGGTGAGACGAGCAGTCCTCTACCCCGACGTCTACACGAACCACGTTCAGGTCGACCGCGGGAAGGCCACAGTCGAGGTGCTGGAAGCGCTCGGCGTGGACGTGGTCGTTCCCGAAGTCCCGTCCAGTGGCCGTGCCCCGTTCTCCCAGGGGATGGTGGCGACCGCACGCGATCACGCCGAGCGGGTCCACGAGACGCTTTCCCCCTACATCGGCGACGGCCGGGACGTCGTCGTCGTCGAGCCCAGCGACCACGCGATGTTCGTCTCCGAGTACGGGAGACTCCTCGACGAGAGCACGTTCGAGACGCTCGCCGAGAACAGCTACGAGGTCATGGAGTACGTCTACGGCCTCCTGGAGAACGACGCTGCCGACAGCAGCCTCGCAGACGGGAGCGGCGACCCCGTCGCCTACCACAGTCACTGCCAGCAGCGGACGCTCGGACTGGCAGCCCACACTGTCGCCGTCCTCGAACAGCAGGGGTTCGACGTCGTCACGACGGACGTCGAGTGCTGTGGGATGGCCGGCAGTTTCGGCTACAAGTCGGACTACTACGAGTTGAGCATGGATGTCGGCGAGCGACTCGCAGCACAGTTGACAGCGGAGGATCTCGCCGACCGGACGGTCGTCGCGAGCGGTACCTCCTGTCACGAGCAACTCGATGCCCTGCTCGACCGCCGTCCGAACCACCCGATCGAACTGCTGGCAGACGGTACCCTCAGTGGTTGAGGTAGACCGTCTTCGAGATGGTGTAGAAGTCCAGTCCCGCGTCGCCCTGCTCGCGGTAGGTCTCGCTGGAGGAGTCTTTCATCCCGCCGAAGGGGACGTGCAGTTCCAGTCCGGTCGTCTTCTCGTTGATCTTCACGACGCCGGACTCGCTGTCGGCGACGAAGTCGTGGGCCTCCGAGAGGTCCTGGGTGACGATACTGGCCGAGAGGCCGTACCGGACGCCGTTGGCGACCGCGACGGCCTCTTCGTAGCTTCCGACCCGGATGACAGAGAGTAGCGGGCCGAAGATCTCCTCCTGGGCGATGCGCATCTCGGGGTCGACGTCCGAGAAGACGGTCGGTTCGACGAAGTGCCCGCCGTCGATGTCGGCCGCCTGGCCGCCGGTTTCGAGCGTCGCACCCTCCTCGCGCCCGACGTCGACGTACTCAAGCGTGCCAGCCAGTTCGTCTGCGGTGACGTGTGGCCCCATCTCGCCACCCTCCAGCCCCGGCCCGACGGTGATGTCCTCCGCGGCGGCGACGACGCCTGCCAGGAACTCGTCGTAGACGTCCTCGTGGACGATAGCCCGTGACGTGGCCGTACAGGCCTGCCCGGTGACGCCGAAGGCACCGCTGGCGGCGATGTCGACGGCTTCATCGACGTCCGCGCTCGGCATCACGAGGACGGGGTTCTTCCCGCCCATCTCCAGTTGCACCCGCTTGCCGGTCTCGTTGGCCTGATCGCCGACAGTGTGGCCGACGGCCGAACTCCCCGTGAACGAGACCGCGTCGACCGCCTCGTGTGTCGAGAACGTCTTGCCGACCGAGCTACCCGGCCCGGTCACGTAGTTCAGGACGCCGTCGGGGAGCCCGGCCTCGTCGAGACACTCGACGAGTTGCCGGGAGACGCCCGGTGCCAGCGAGGCCGGCTTGAAGACGACGGTCGTCCCTGTCGCTAGCGCCGGCGCGATCTTCCAGGCGGGGATCGCGATGGGGTAGTTCCAGGGGGTGATGAGCCCCGCGACCCCGATGGGTTCCCGGACCGTGTAGAGTGTCTTGTCACGGGCGCTCGGTGACTTGACCTCGCCGCCGAGGTCGCTTGCCTTCGTGGCGTAGTACGCGAAGATGTCGATGGCACGCTGGACTTCCCCCGCCGCTTCGGGACGTGTCTTCCCCTCCTCCCGGACCAGTGTCTCGGTGAGTTCGTCCTTCCGGTCGGCGAGGAGCCGCGATGTCCGACGAAGTATCGCGCCGCGTTCCGGGCCCGGCGTCTCGGCCCAGTCGTCGCTGGCCGCCGCCGCGGCCGCGACCGCTCGCTCGGCGTCCTCGGTCCCCGATTGCTGGAACTCCCCGACGACCTCGGATTCGTCGGCCGGATTGGAAACGGTGAACGTCTCGCCCGTGGCGGCGGTGACCCACTCGCCGTCCACGTAGTTCGTGGTAAGTTCAGTCATCGACCGAAATATCTCGCCCCGTCTACGAGAATGTTGGGGTACGGGCCACCACAACCGACAAGACCCTGTGCGGTGAACGGACAGGAGATGCGATACTACCGAACAGTCGACGAGGCAGGGGCGAGGCTCGTTGCACGGGACGGTGACGTTGCCTACGACCTCACGGTGGCGGAGCCGTCGGTGACGGACTTTTGCGACCTGGCACACGTAGCCGACGTCGCCGGCGAATCGGTCGACGAGATCGCTGGACGACTGATCGAGCGCGCCGACCAGTGTCCCCTCCCGGACGATCACGAGGTCGGAGTCCCCCTGGCTGTCGACGAGGTATGGGCGGCCGGAGTGACGTACGAGATCAGCGAGCAGGCCCGCGAGGCCGAAAGCGGCATGCCAGAGATGTACCTGGACGTCTACAGCGCCGAACGTCCGGAGATCTTCTTCAAGGCGACCCCCTCGCGGGTCGTCGGACCGGGCGACGCCGTCGGTATCCGGGGTGACTCCGAGTGGGACGTCCCCGAACCCGAACTGGGCGTGGTGCTCCACGAGGGCGACATCGTCGGCTACCTCGTCGGCGACGACGTCAGCAGCAGAGCTATCGAGGGGGAGAACCCGCTGTATCTCCCGCAGGCCAAGGTCTACGACCGCTCCTGTGCGCTGGGACCGTGTGTCGCCACGCCCGGGACGGTCGGCGACCCCCACGACCTGGAGATGCGGATGACAATCGACCGCGATGGTGAGCGACTGTACGAGGGCGCCACCTCGACGGCCGAGATGGTCCGGACCTGCGAGGAACTCGTGGGCTTTCTCACGCGGCACAACACCATCCCGGAGACGACGGTGTTGCTGACCGGGACGTCGCTCGTCCCAGAGGAGGGGTTCACCCTGGAACCGGGCGACCGGGTCGATATCGACATCGAGGGGATCGGACGGCTCTCGAACGACGTGACGGAAGTGTGACCCTCCGGGGCGACGAGAGAGGCGTTCGACGCTGCCGGAACAGGGCGGTCCCCCGAGAGATCCAGACACGCCCTGAGAGGGCGGTCCAAGAGTGTTTCAGCGGTGTTCCGGCCCGAGAGTCACGGACTGCGGTCGTGTTCAGCAGCGCCGAACAGTGGGACTCGCTCTGCGGAGGTCGGATCTTTCGACGGAGAAGGTCAGTCCTCGCGTTCGAACGCGAACGCCGTCGACTCGCCCACCTCGGTACCGCCTTCGACAGCAGTCACCCGGAGCGTGACGGGCGTCGTCCGCCCACAGCCGTCGTTGACGACCTCGGTCCATTCGTCGCCCACGGCTACAGGACCGGCCTTCGAGATCCGGAGGTAGCGCCCGAAGGCGGGACGAGTCAGGTCGTCCGTGCGGTCCTCGTCGGCGTCGTAGGCCAGGCGGACCGTATCGGCGTCGTCGTCCATACCCGGCGGGAGGACCTCTGGAGACAAAAACCGCCCGTGAGCGACGAGCACCGTCACCACGAAGTGATCGTGACGTCACGCAGCGGCCGATCCAGCGGAATCGACACCTGGCCGCCGGTGTAATGCGAGATGTAGAAGCCCGCGATGATCTCCAGGGATCGGGTCGCTTCCTCGCCCGTCGAGGGGTTCTCGATGTCGCCGTCGAGGACCGAGACGATGTCGCCGGCGGCGTTCGCGAAGGCGTTCTGGTAGTCCTCGCCCCAGGTCCAGGCGCCCTCGATGCCGGGGAGGGCCTGCTCGACGTGGTCGCCGTCCGCCAGCCGCCAGTAGCGCCACTCGCCGTCGTCGTTGTTGAGGTAGAGTTTCCCCTCGCTGCCGACGAACTGGAGTGTCATCGACGACTCGGCACGCGGGATTGTGCAGTCGACGGTGACGAACGTCCCGTCGTCCATGACGACGAAGCCTCCGCCGCCCGCGTCGTCGACGGTCCGGTCGGCCGACAGCGACTCGACGGCCTCGTTCTCGCCGGTGATGTACCCGGAGACGTGGTCGGCCCGCGCGTCGAGCAGGTAGACCAGCGTGTCGAGCAGATGCGTCGAGTTTCGTAGCAGTTCCATCCGGAACTGGGTCGCGACCGAGTGGACCTCCCCCAGCAGGTCCTCCGCCTGGAGCAGGTCCCGGAGGCGCTGGAGTTTCGTCGTGAACCGGAACGAGTGGTTGACGAGCAGTTCCGTCTCTGTCTCGGCACAGACGGCGACCATCTCCTCGGCGTCGCTGACCGCCGACGCGATGGGTTTCTCACACCAGATCAGCGACGGGTCGGCGGCCGACCGCGCTGCATCGACGACGTGGTCGGCGTGGAGATACGACGGGGTACAGACCGAAACCACGTCGAGGTCTTCGGCAGCCAGCATCGCCTCGTGGCCGACGTAGCGGCGGTCTTCGGGAACGTCCCAGGCCGATCCGAAGCGGTCGAGTTTCTCCTCGTCGACGTCGGCGACGGCGACCAGTTCGATACCCTCGGTCTCGTGGAAGCCGCCAGCGTGGCTGGCCTGGACCTTCTTCTGGCCGATATCCTCCTGATCGTGCATACCGAGGATGCCCATCCCCGCGATTCCGCCGGTGCCGATGATGCCCGCTGTGTAGGTCATGCTGATTGGTCGTCGATGTGGACGCAGTTACTCGTAGGTGTGGACGCTGCCGGTGCTGTTCGCCTCGATGTAGTCCCAGTCGTAGTCGACGCCGAGTCCGGTCCCTTCCGGAACCGTGACCATGCCATCGCCGTCGACGGTGTCGATCATGTCCGAGTAGTCACCTTCGTAGACCGGGGGCTGGGTGTTCGGTGCGTCGGGGTGGACCAGCGCGAGTTCGTAGTAGTTCGTGTTCCGGATGGCCGCGATGCAGTGACGCTGGGCCGGACCGGGCGCGTGGAACTCGACGTCGATACCGAACCCTTCGGCGACGCTGGCCCGTTTCATCGCGCCGGTGATCCCGCCGTCGTACTCCGGATCCGCCCGCAGGAAGTCCGTCGACTCCGTGGCGACGAAGTCCGTCGCGGGTTCGAGCCCACGGATATGCTCGGTCTGGAGGAGCGGCGTGTCGAGCGCCTGCCGGAGTTTCCGGTGGCCGTGCTGTGAGATGCCGCCGTCGCGGTAGGGGTCCTCGTACCAGAAGAAGCCGACCTCGTCCAGCGCCCGGCCGAGTTTCAGTGCGTCCGCGAACGTCTCCAGTTCGCAGGCGGGATCGTGCATCAGGTCCATCCGGTCGCCGACGCGGTCGCCGACGGCGTGGACGGCCGCAATCTCGCGGTCGAGGTCGCGTGCGCCCTCGCTCCCGCCCCAGCCGTGGATCTTGAACCCCTCGTAGCCCATCTCCGCACAGTCCTCGGCGAAATCGGCGAACGCCTCGGGCGTGTCCAGTCCGCCGTTCTCGTCGCCGTGGTAGGTCGAGGCGTACGCCGGGAACCGCGTGCGGTAGGTCCCGAGCAGTTCGTGGATGGCGGCGTCGTGATACTTCCCGGCGAAGTCCCACAGCGCGATGTCGATGGGCCCGATGCCCATCCGGTCGTACTTGCGCAGCGCCCGTTTGATCTCCGACCAGTGGCGCTCTCGTGCCAGGGGGTTCTTGCCGACGAGGTAGTTCGCGAACGTGTTGATCTGGGCGGCCCCAGGGGAGTTCCCGCCGACGTACTCACCGATGATGCCGGTATCGGTGTGGAGACGCAGGCCGAACAGTTTCCGCTCGGTCACCGACCCCGGTTCGTAGACCAGATTGAACCCGTGTTGATCCGTGCCGACGTCCTCGATGGGATAGGCGAACTCCACTGACTCGATCCGCGTGATCGTTGGGGCCATATCTGTACCATGCGATACCATGACAATAAACGTACGTGCCGGTATCGCGGTGGCGGGCGCGGATACCGCGATGCGACCACGCCAGGGCGCCCGAGGTTTCTTGCCGATAGCGGCCCCAGACAGTGATATGTGTAGTCACAGCAGATACCGGAACGTTCAGCACCGAACCGGAGCAAGCGACCACCGGTGGGGTGGCTGAACGGATGCGGTTCGTCGACACGCACACGCACGCCTGGGGACCCGACACCGCCGAACTACCGTGGTCGGCCGAGGTGCTCCCGCCGGGCTGGGAGGGAGCGTACACGGCCCACGACCTCGTCGCCGATATGGACGCTGCATCCGTCGACGAGAGCGTCGTCGTCACGACGCCGCTATACGGTCGGGGACTCCGCGCCAACGAGTACACGATGCGGGCCATCGAGGCCTATCCAGACCGACTCTGGGGCGTCGGTCTCATGGACTTCTTCCAGGACGACCCCGAGGCGGTCAGAGCGGACCTCCGGCGAGTTGTCGGCCACGAGCGGATGCTCGGGGTCAGGATGCACGCCTGCCTGCGCTACGCCGAGCATCCGACCGAACTGGATCGGGACGCCGACTGGATTCTCGACGATCGGCTCGAACCGGTCTGGGACGAGGCTGTCCGGCAGGAGACAGCCGTCTTCGTCTTCCCGAAGGCCCAGCAACTGTCGATGGTCGAGACGCTTGCCGATAGCTATCCCGAGGTGCAACTGGTCGTCGACCACATGGCGTTCCCGGACGCGACGACGGCATCCGACGACGAGCCATGGACCGAGTTCGAGACGCTAGCAGCCCACGAGAACGTCGCGGTCAAGGTGAGTTCGCTCCCGCGGTCCAGCGAGGACGACTGGCCCTACCGGGATATGTGGGACTACGTCCGGAACCTCGTGGAGTGGTTCGGGGCCGACCGACTGATGCTCGGCTCCGATTACCCCTGGATGGACGACTGGGCAGACTACGCGGCGTGTCTCTCGTGGGTCGACGCGACCCCGTTCCTCTCGGCGCGGGACCGGTCGTACATGGCGTCCCGAACTTTCGAGGAGATCCACGGCGGTTGACAGCGAGAGCGCGACGGTCACTCGCCGAGAGGTACCCGCTGGCCGTCCTCGGCGGACTCGTAGACGGCCTTGAGCGTCTTGATGTCCACGAGGCCGTGCTCGCCATCGGCGTAGGGTTCGGAGTCTGTCAGCAGGCAGTGCGAGAAGTACTCGAACTCCTCTTCCATCTGATCGATCTGCTCGAACTCGATCTCGACCTCGGTGTCGCCGTGGGAGACGTGCAGCGTGCGCTCGTCCCACGGGTAGAACGCTGGCTCGACGCGAACCTCGCCGGCGGTGCCGGTCACCCGGATGTGACTCGACATGTGGGCGTTCTGGCTGGCCGTACAGGCCGCCACGATGTGGCCGGGGAACTGGACCTGGAACGCGGCGTGTTCGTCGGGCACGTCGTCGAACGCCTCGTCGACGGAAGCGACGGTCCCCGAGACGCTGATCGGGTCGGCGTCGAGCAGGAACCGGGCCGTGTTGAGCGGGTAGATGCCGATGTCCATGGCCGCACAGCCACCCGAGAGGTCCCAGTCCAGTCGCCACTGGTCCGGGTCGGGCACCAGTTCGAGGATGGGTTCGGTCATCGTCCCGTGGACGAAGACGGGGTCGCCCACGTAGCCCTCGTCGATGAGATCCTTCGCGCGGCGGACCGCTGGTTCGGTGTGCATCCGGTAGGCGATCATCAGCGGGACGTCGTGGACCTCGCAGGTGGCGACCATCTGGGCCGCGCGGTCGATGGTCGCTTCCATCGGTTTCTCACAGAGGACGGCCTTGTCCAGTTCGGCTGCCGTTTCGACGAACGGGAGGTGCCGAGCGTTCGGCGTCACCACGTAGACAGCGTCGTAGGCGTCGCTGGCCGCGCCGTCGTGGAACTCCTCGTAGGTGAGCGCGTGCTCGACCGTCTCGCTCGCTGCCGCGACCGACTCGGCTTTCTCGCGGTCGCCGCTGACCAGCACCGTCGTCTCACAGAGGTCGGCGGCCGCGACCGCCGGCATGGCCTGCTCGCGGGTCCACCAGCCCAGCCCCACCATCGCGAATCGAACTGGGTCGTCCGTCTCGGTCACCGTCTGCCAGTCACGCCGCGTGAACGCCGTCGTGAGGTCGTCCAGATCCATACCTGACGTTCGCGGTCGATGCCAATAGAAGTAGGGGACGACAGTACAGGTCGGACGGACGAGCGTTCAGCACTGCCGAACGGCACCGACGAGCCGTAGCGGCCCCCGACGCAGCCCGGATAACAGAGGTACACACGTTAGTGAGTTATTAGTAGTCGGTCCCTGTCCGCGGTAATAGCCTGTTCCGTAGCGTCGAACGCCGCCACGGTACTGTCGAACGGAGACGCCCGGACAGGCTCTACTCACGAGTACGCCATGTTGATCTCGACGACGTTGGCCGCCGAACGGAGCAACTCGGGGATCTCCTCGTGGAACCGGTCGCCCTGGATCCTCGTCGTCGGCCCGGAGACGCTGAGTGCCGCCACGAGGGTGCCGTCCTCGGCGACGACTGGGGCGGCGACGCACCTGAGGCCGGGGAGTCGTTCCTCACGGTCGTAGGCGTACCCCCGCTCACGGATCTCGTCCAGTTCGGCGTGCAACTCGGCGGGATCGGTGATCGTGTTCTCGGTCCGGGCGGGGAGTCCGTGGGCGTCGAGTATCGCCTCGACCCTGGCCTCCGGGAGCTCCGCGAGGATCGTCTTGCCGAGTGCGGTGCAGTGGAGTTTGACCCGTTTGCCGGCGTAGGTGTCGACGCTGACGGCCTGGGTGCCCTCCGCGCGGGTCACGTAGACGCCTTCGCCGTGTTCCTCGACGGCCGCGTTGGCCATCTCGCCGGTCTCCTCGGCGAGCGAGCGGACCTCCGGACGTGCTTTCTCGTAGATGTCCATCCGGTTCCGGGTGTACTCCCCCAGTTCGAGAAAGCGCAGGCCGACGCGGTAGGTGTCCCCCTCGCGAGTGATGTACTCCTCTGCTTCCAGCGTCTGGAGGTGGTTGTGGACCGTGCTCTTCGCGATACCGAGTTCGTCTGCGACGTCTGTCACCCCGGCACCGTCGAGTCGTTTGAGGGCCTCGATGATGCGGAACGACGTGGTCGTCGCCTCGATAGTGTCCGTGGATTGCGTCATATGCCCGGATAGAATGTGGACGGTCTTAGCTCTGTTCACCAGACGGGAACGGGCGTTCGGGTTCTCGGGACCATCATTCAGCCCAGGGGATGTGTGAGTGGAACCGGCGAAGTTGCTCGAAGTCGGTCATCGCCGACACGGCGCCAGGTTGGGTCGTCGCGACGGCCCCTGCAGCATTCGCGACGGCCAGTGCCTCCGCTGGGTCCCGAACGTCGTTGGTGAGTGCGGCGACGAAGGCTGCCAGGAAGACGTCACCGGCACCGGTGGTGTCCACCACGTCGGCGTCGTACCCCTCGTGGCGGGCGAACCCCGAGACCGGGCTCTCGTCTGTTCCGAAGCAGACCGCTCCCTGATCTCCGAGCGTCAATACGACCGTATGCGGGCCGAGGTCGGCGACGGTCTCGGCGAGTGAGGCTGGCTCCTCCGCATCGTCGAACCCAGCAGCGGAGAGATCCTCCGGCGTGGCTTTCAGGACGTCGACAGTATCGAGCGCCCCTCTGACGACGGCACGGAACTCGTGGTCGCTGTGCCACATCTCGGGCCGCCAGTTGGGGTCGAGCGAGACCGTACAGCGGTCGGCCGCACGGGACTGGAGTTCCAGCGTGGCAGTCCGACTGGGCTCGACACTGAGCGTGACGCCGGTCGTGTGGACCCACCCGACCGCATCCAGCGTCGACGACGGGACCGCGCCAGCCTGGAGCCGCGTGTCCGCGCCGCGATCCCGGTAGAACGTGAACGAGCGGTCGGCGTGCTCGTCGTGTGTGACGACCGCGAGCGTCGTCCTGGCGCCGTCGTCGGTCACGAGGAACTCGTCCGGGATGGCCGAGTCGACGAGGTGCGATGCCAGGAACGCGCCGAAGTCGTCGGTCGCCAGTCGGGTCCAGAACAACGGTGGTTGGCCGAGTCGGTCCATCGCGAGCGCGACGTTCGCAGCGGAGCCGCCGAACTTGGGGTCGTACCCACCTGCCTCACCCGGCGGCCCGGCGTGACGCGGGACGAAATCGACGAGCGTGTCACCGGCGACCAGGACTGACGGATCGGCCGTCATGGCCGAGGATTCGGTGCGGGAGCACTTAGAGGTGCGCCAGGCTACTCCTCCAGCGGCCCGGGTCTGTCTCCCCAGGCCGTCTCGAAGCCAGCGACGCCCTCGTCGGTTCCCGGATGGGATCGATGGGCGTCGAACACCGAGGGTGCCATCGTGATCGCGTCGACACCTGCTTCGTACAGGGTGACGGCCTGTGTGGTGTTCCGGATACTGGCTGCGAGGACCTCGGTCTCGAAGCCGTAGGTGTCGAAGATTGACTGTATCCGTCGGACGACGGCCACGCCGTCGGCACCTCGGTCGTCGAGTCGGCCGACGTACGGCGCGACGAACGACGCGTCGGCCTTCGCGGCCAGAACGGCCTGCTCGACGGAGAAGACGACGGTGATGCCAGCAGGTACGCCGTCGGCCCGCAACCGAGCGAGTGCCCGATACCCTGCCGCTGACGCCGGAATCTTTACGATCACGTCGTCGGCCCACTCCTGGTAGGCTCGGCCCTCCTGGACCATCCCGTCGGCGTCGCTGGCCAGAACCTGTGCGAACACCGGCCCGTCGATCACCGCATCGATGCGACTGACCGCCTCGCGGTAGGACAGCGGTGTCGCTGCCACGAGCGAGGGATTCGTCGTGACGCCGTCGACGACGCCCGTCGCCGACTCGGCCTCGATGCGGTCGATATCGGCTGTATCGAGGTACAACTCCATACTAGCCCTGGGAGATATCAGGCAATGAAGATACCGCCGTCGGGGACCGGCCCGACCCGCGAGGGCGAGTGGCGCTCCCGCCCAGAACGGTCAACTCGAACTGGTATCCGGATCACGCCGTCCCCGGTAACCAGAACCCCGGTTAGTAGGACGCTACTCGGCGATAGCGATAGCGAGATACCTTCTTTTTTGCCAACATTTATGTTCGTACACTCTGTATTTCAGCGTTGTATGCCAACGAATACCAGACGTAAGTTTATCAAAGCCACAGGTGCGACGATCACGACCATCTCGCTCGCAGGCTGTGGGGGGGACGGCGGAACCGGCGGCGACGGTGGTAGCGGCGACGGCGGGACGGGTGACGGTGGCAGCGGAGACGGTGGCTCGGGCGACGGCGGGACTACCGGGGGCGGCGACGGCAACGGTGGCAATACGCTAGAGAAGATCGGGATGTCGGCCTACGTCCGCGGGGGTGCGTGGATCACCGCCTACATCGAGGCGGCGGAGTTCTATGCCCAGGACCGCGGCATCGAGATCGACGTCCGGCCGAACCAGCAGAGCGCACAGAAACAGGTACAGGACATCCGGGACTTCACGAACAGCGACCACGACGCCATCCTCGTCGGGGTCTGGTCGACGGGTGCCGCAGAGAGCGCGATCAACCAGGCGATCGAGGCGGGCAAGCCGGTCTTCGCGACGAACGCGGACACGTCGAGTTCGGAGATCCCGCTGTACGTCGGGTTCAGCAACTACGACGGCGGGGCCAGTTCCGCAGACGAGATGGTCGCGGCCCTGGCAGAACAGTATCCGGACAAGGAGACCTGGCGGGTCCTGAACGTCCGCGGTATCCAGGGCAACCAGTCGGCCAACCAGCGTTCACAGGGCTTCCTCGACGTCATGTCCGAGAACGACAGCGTCAACGTCGTCCAGACGCTCAACGGGGAGTACGCGCGTGACGTCGCCCAGTCGACCGTTCAAGAGTGGATCAACGCCAACGGCCGTGTCGACGGCATCTACTCCGGGAACCTCTCGATGGGACTCGGCGTCGTCCAGGCACTGCGCAACCTCGATATGCTCGTCCCCAAGGGCGAGGAAGACCACGTCGTCCTGACCCAGATGGACGGCAGTCCCGAGGTGAATCCGCTCGTCGGGGAGGGGATGATCGACGCGGCCGTCGACCAGCCCAACTACTTCTACAACCCCATCGCGATGAAGTACATGCAGGACTACGTCGAGTCCGGGATGGACGACAGCGTCATCCCGGAGGTCGGCTCGGAGGTCACCGCGGACGACCTGACTATCGAACCGGGGATGCACAAGGGCGTCGAGATGTGGTCCGAACCCATCTGGGAGCCCGGTATCATGCGCGAGCAGAACGGCCACCCGTGGTTCCGCACCAACAGCATCGTCATCACGGAGGAGAACTACGACCAGCCGTTCCTCTGGGGCAATGTCTGGGGCTGAGGCCGTCGGGCTCGCGTGACCGCTCACCACAATGTCAACGGAACAAGGATTTATCGGGCGGGCGCTCGGCGACAGAGACGACGTTATCCTGACGTTACTGGACAACATGATCTGGCCGATCCTGGCCCTCGTTATCCTCGGCGTGCTGGTGTTCGTCCCCCAGACGCTGCGGAACGTCGAAGCCGTCAGGCTTGTGCTGTGGGCGTCCGTCCCGATCGGGCTGCTCGTCCTCGCCGAGAGCCTCTGTCTGCTCTCGGGGCACTTCGACCTCTCGATCGGCTCCATCGCTGGCTTCTCGGCGATGTTCACGGGCATGATCCTGGGGACCTGTCCGAGTTGCTGGGGCATCTCGACGAACCCCTGGCTCGGCTTCGGGATCATCCTCCTCACAGGTGCGATCATCGGTGTCGTCAACGGCATCATGATCGCGAAGGTCGGACTGAACCCGTTCCTCCAGACCCTCGCCTTCCTCATCATCTTCGAGGGCGGGAAGACGGCGATGCAGACCCAGCCGGTGACCGGGCTTCCACGGCTCTACGTCGACGTCGGCGGGACGCCGAACTTCGCCATCGGCGTCCTCCTGTTCGCGTTCCTCGTGTTCGGGCTGGTGATGCGGTTCACCACCTTCGGGCAGGCGGTCTACGCGCTCGGGAGTTCCGAGAAGTCCGCCCGCGAGGTCGGCATCGACACCGAACGGCTGATCATCGTCGTCTACACCATCAGCGGCGTGCTGGCGGCCATCGCGGGGCTGATGCTCACCGGGTTCGTCGGCGTCGTCCCGCCGCTGATCGGTGAGGGACTGGTCTTCCAGGCTTTCGCCGGCGCGGTCATCGGCGGCATCAGCCTCTTCGGCGGGCGCGGGAAGATCACCGGCGCACTCGGCGGCGTCGTCCTCATCCAGCTGGTCCAGTCGGCGCTGAACAACAGCCCCGTCGTCGGGGCCACGCAGATCCAGATGGTCAACGGCTTCGTCCTGCTGGGCGCCATCCTGCTGTACAGCACGCAGGCCAAGATCAGGGCTCGCATCCTCGCGAGTGGTGCGGTATGAGCGTCGAGGACGCCCCAGCACAGACCCAGGAGTCCGAGAGCGAGGGCGAACCCGACCAGTCGGGGACCCCGAAGATCCGCGTCGAGAACATCACCAAGCAGTTCGGCCGGATCGTCGCCGTCGACGACGTGACCCTGGAGATCGAACCCGCGGAGATCTTCGCGCTCGTCGGCGACAACGGCGCCGGGAAGTCGACGCTGATGAACATCCTGAGCGGCGTCCACGAACCGACCAAGGGGCGAATCTTCAAGGATGGCCGCGAAGTCCACTTCTCGAACCCCTCGGACGCCCGCGCCAACGGCATCGAGACGGTCTACCAGGACCTGGCGCTGATGGACGACCTGGATATCGCCACCAACATCTTCATGGGCCAGTTCCCGATGCGCGGAGTCGGTCCCATCTCGGTCATCGACTGGGAGACGACCTACGAGCGGTCCCGCGACATCATGCTGGACCAGTTGGGCCGCGACGTCGACCTCAAGACCGAGGTGGAGTTCCTCTCGGGCGGCCAGCGACAGCTCGTCGCTATCGGTCGGGCGCTGGCGTTCGACCCGGACGTCATCATCCTCGACGAGCCCACCAGCGCACTGTCCGTCGACGCGACGCGACTCGTCCAGGATACCATCGACAAACTCGCCGAGGAGGGCATCACCATCATCATCGTCAGCCACAACATCGAGTCCGTGCTGGCCCACGCCGACCGTATCGGTGTTCTCTATCAGGGGAGTCTGGTCGGTATCCTCGAACCCGAAGAGACCGGACTGGAGGAACTGAACGAACTGATGACGACGGGGACACTGGAATCAGGACTCCTCGGGGACGACTGACCGCACGTCCGGGGGTACGTTTACTTCCCACCGCATCGAACGGTCTCGCATGGCAAGACCTGCACTCGCTGTCGACATCACCTGCGAGACGGGCGAGGGACCACGCTGGCATCCCGACGAACAGCGTCTCTACTGGTGTGACATCCCCCAGGGACGCCTCTACCGCTACGACCCCGCCAGCGGCGACCACGAACTCGTCTACGAGGACGACGACCGAATCGGTGGGTTCACCATCCAGACCGACGGGTCGCTGCTCCTGTTCCAGGAGGCCGGCGCTGTCCGCCGACTGGACCAGGACAGTGGCTCGGTGACGACGGTGACACCGCCCGACCCCGACCGCTTCCACGAGCGGTTCAACGACGTGATCGCCGACCCCGAGGGACGAGTCTACGCCGGCGTGATGCCGGACACCGAGCGGGACCTGCCCGGACAGCTCTATCGGCTCGACACCGACGGATCGTTCGAACTGGTCGTCGAGTCGTGCGTGCTCCCCAACGGCATGGGCTTTACCCCCGACCTGACCGGCTTCTACTTCACGGATACTGGAATCGTCGACCCGGACTCGCCGGGCTACATCTATCGCTACGACTACGACCAGGAGAGCGGTACCATCTCGAACCGCGAGACCGTCGTCGATGCGACCGGGATGACGGGCTACCCCGATGGGATGACCGTCGACACCGAGGGACACATCTGGTCGGCGTTCTGGGACGGGAACGCCCTCCATCGGTTCGTACCGGACGGGACACACGAGGAGACAGTCGAATTCGACCCGCGGAAGGTGTCCTCGATCACCTTCGGTGGAGAGTCGTACGACACGGCCTACGTCACGACCGCCTGCGTGGAGACCCGCGAGACCGAGGGCGAGGGAGCGGGCAGTCTCTATACAGTCGACCTGGGCGTTGGCGGTGTCGCGGAGTTCCGGTCCGCCGTCGAGGTGCGCGGGACGTAGCGTCAGTCGGCTGTTCGTGCCTGTTCTCGCAGGCCGCGCATGTAGCCGATGGCGAAGAGGCGCCCCTTCGTGTGGTATCCCGGATTCGAGTTGTCCTCGCCCGCCATCGTCGGGACGTGGTCGGGCCGCATCGGGACGTCGTCGTCGACGTGAGCCTCGTAGGCGCGCATCGCCGCGAGCATGTCCGTCGGCCCGTCGTCGTGCCAGGTCTCGACGAATCGGTCGGCGTCACCCTCGACGTCACGGAAGTGGACGAAGTTGATCCGGTCGCCGAACCGGCGAATGGCTGCCGGGATATCCGCACCCATCGCGGCGAAGTTCCCCTGGCAGAAGGTCACGCCGTTGTGTTCGCTCTCGGAGATGTCCAGCACGCGATCGTACGCGTCGACGCTGTCGACGATCCGCGGGATACCACGCAGCGATTCACGGGGCGGATCGTCGGGATGCAGTCCGAGTTTCACGCCCGCGTCCTCGGCGACCGGGACGACCCGTTCGAGGAAGTACTCAAGCGACGCCCAGAGGTCCTCGCGGGTCACGTCGGGGACGGACTCCGGCCCGCTCTGGACCTTCTCGACGTCGAACTCGGAGACGTAGGACCCACCGCGAGATTCGACGTGGACGCCGGTGCGCGCCCAGCGGACGCCGGCCATCCAGTCGTAACAGACCACTGGAATCCCGATCTCGCCACAGTCCCGCAGGAACTGCTCGAACGTCTCGATGTCCGCGTCGCGGCCCGACTGACCCAGGCGGATGCGGTCGGAAATGGGGACCGACCCCTCCAGAACTGCGAACTCCAGGCCGACCTCCGAGAGCCAGTTGTCCAGCCCCTGCAGGTCGTCGTAGGTCCAGTGCGTTCGGCCGTCGCCGATCTCCAGTGGGTGGATGACCGCCTTCTCGACACCCATCTGACGCGCGAGGTGCCAGCGTTCGTCCGGTTCGGACGGCAGGATGAGTGCAGGAGCGACCATAGTTCGACTGGCACGCCCAGGAGCCTAACAGCATCGGTCACGGGAGAAGGTTCAACTATCTACCACGAGAACGATTCCGCATGACCGAGACAGAGCGAGCGGTCTACGTCCAGCGACTCGATCCCGACCAGCGCGAGGCGTACGTCGAAGCCCACGACGAGGTCCCGGCGGGTGTCACGGACGCGATGGAACGGGGCGGGGTCGAAGAGTTCGAACTCTGGATCCGTGACGATCTGGCCGTCTGTATCCTGGAGTGTGACGACCTCGACGCGTATCTCGACGCCGTCGACGGGGACGAGGCCGTCGTCGAGTGGGAGCGCTACACTGGCCAGTTCAAGACCGAGGGCGTCGATGCCGACGCCGACCCGGAATCGGGCATCCCGTTCATGGAGCGAATCTGGCGGTTCGAGCCCTGAGCACCCGAGGAATTTTCTACATCGGTGACGTACTGGTAGCCGATGGACATCTCACTGGACACCATCGTCCTGGCCATCGGGCCACAGGACGACGACAGACTGGATAGACTCGGGCAGGTCGTCCTCCAGGTCGCGAAACCGACCGGGGCCGAGGTGGTGCTCACGCACGTGTTCACACGGAGCGAGTTCGACGAGATCGCGCGGGAACTGGACTATCCCAGCGCCACGGCGGAGGACGTCGACGTTATCCTCGAACGCCACGAGTCGGTCAGGCACCTCGAAGCGCTGTTCGACGAGCACGGCGTCGACCACCAGCCACGGGGGGTCGTCGAGAACATCGCCGACGGGGTGGTGCGGATCGCCGAGAAAACCGACGCCGACAGGGTCGTCATCTCCGGCGGGTCCCGGTCGCCTGTCGGGAAGGCCGTCTTCGGCAGCACCGCCCAGGATATCCTCATCGAGTCGCCGTGTCCGGTGACCTACGTGCGGCCACGCTCGGAGTGACCAGGCGGCCGGGTCGCCCGCAATCGCGCGGTCAGTCGCCGGCGTCCCGACGCTCGACGAGCGTGATGTGCCTGCAGGCCAGCAGCGTCGCCCCGTCCTGGTCGGTCACCTCGTAGCTATAGACGACCCGGCCGAGGTCGTCGTTGTACGGTTCCGTCTCCACGACCTCGCGGGAGACCGTCAGCGTCGTCCCGATGGGGACCGGGTCGACGAACCGCAGCGAGTCGTAGCCGTACGAGAACGATTTGGGGTTCATATCGGCGATGATCGCCTCGGCGACCGAGAACACGAGGTTCCCGTGTGCGATTCGCTCGCCGAAGTCCGAATCCTCGCCCGCGACGGTGCTCATGTGAAGCGGGTGGAAATCACCGGAGAGACCGGCGAAGTTGACGATATCAGTCTCCGTGATCGTTCGGGCTGCCTCGACGGTGTAGGTCTCGCCCACCTCGATCTCCTCGAAGTACCTGTCGGTGTCCTTCAGTGGCGTTGACATACGCTAGCGTAGCACAGTAGTCGGCTTAAATCCACGCCGGCGGTCGCCGCCAGAACGGCAGCAGTCGGGACGGGACATCACTCCACGGGATGGGTCCGCAGTGTGACCGACGCTTCGACCTGCTCGCCGGCGTCGAGTCGGCGTGCCGTCCCGTTCTCGACGGCTGCCTCCAGGCCGGCGTTCGGGATCGACGTACACGGTTCCAGCCCGACGTTGTAGTTCCGACCGAAGAAGGGGGCCTCCTCGAACCCACCGAAGGGCTGCCAGTACCACAGAGACTCGTAGACGTCGGGCGGGAAAGTGACCGTGACGCCCAGATCGAGGGTGGGGTTGGTGACGGTGTAGCGCCCCGCTTTGAGGTCGGTCAGCGCCACGAGGTCGTGGACGCGCTCGGCTCTGGGTGGGAACTCCCGGAGGTCCACGGTGCCGTCCGCCGTTTCACAGACCGGCCAGTCGAAGGTCTCGCCCGCGGGAAGCCGAGCGTTGTCGGTCGTCTGATCGGGGTCGACCAGCACGGTCTCGCAGGGAACCGACAGCGAGGCCTCGGGGGTGATCAGCGGTTCGCCGAGCGCGAGATGCTGGAGCCACGAGTAGTCGACCGTGACCGCCCCTTCGTTGGTGACCCGCTCGGTGATCTCGATGGCAGCCTCGCCGGCACGGAGCGTCAGATCACGCTCGATGGCGAACGGATAGCGCGTCAGCGAGGCCGAGAGTCGAACACAGACCCGCTCGGAGGTCGCCTCGCGGATCGTCACGTCGAACGGCACCAGACTCGACTCGCCGTGGAGTGCCAGCGGCGCGCCGTGACCGGACGACGGGCGGCCCGCAGCGGGCAGCACGCTCTGCCAGCCACCGGGATAGTGATCGAGGAAGGCGAAGGCCGCGTCGGGTGCGCCGACGGGACCGTCCCCCGGCGCTCGCCACTCGTGGGGGGCCTCGAAGAGCACGTTGGTGTCGGTCCGCTTGTCGACGATTCGTGTGACGTCGCCGCCTTTTCCCGCCAGGAGTTCGACTCTGAGGTGGTCGTTGGCCAGAAAGAGCGTCTCGATACCGCGGCGCGTGTACTCGTCCGTGATAGCACAGCCCATGCGTGCGGTTCTCGGCGGTCGACCAAAACGTTCGGCCCGCTACTGGAACTGCGGGGCCACTTCGTCGCCGAACAGTTCCATCCCCCGCGTGTCGGGGAAGTCCAGGAACATCAACTGGAGTTTGTCGAAGCCGAGCTCCCGGATCCGCTCGATCTGCGTCGCGACCTGGGACGGCGTGCCGATGAGCATGCTCCCCTTCTCGCGGGCGTCCTCGGCGTCCGAGAGTTCCTCGTCCATGTCCGATTCCTCCCCCCATGGGAGCGGGAATATCTCGTCGACAGCCGCCTCGACGGCTGCTTCGTCACGGCGGACGAGGACGTGGGCGAGCCACGACCGCTCGACCGAGTCGGGGTCGCGGCCCTCGTTCGCCAGGTACTCGTCGAACTTCCGGACCTTGAACTCGATCGGCTTGCCACGAGCGCGGGCGCTGATCTCGACGTTCCACTCGTCGGCGTGGCGGGCGATCAGCCGGAGCATCTTCGGGCCCGCGCCGCCGACGACGATGGGTGGATGCGGGTCGCTGACCGGCTTGGGGTTGTTCAGCGCGTTGTCGATCCGATAGTGCTCCCCCTCGAAGGTCGGTTCCGCTTCGGTGAACATCGCCTTCACGACCTGGATGCCCTCGTCGAGCATCTCGATTCGGGTCCCGATGTCGGGGAACTCGAAACCGTAGGCGTGGTGTTCGACCTCGTGCCAGCCGGCCCCCAGGCCCAGACGGAGGCGGCCCTCCGAGAGGATGTCGACGGTGGTGGCCATCTTCGCCAGCAGCGCCGGGTTCCGATAGGTGATCGACCCGACGAGCGGGCCGATGTCGACGTCGTCGGTCCGTTCGGCCAGCGCCGAGAGGAGTGTCCAGACCTCGTACTCCTCGGCTTTCGGGCCGAGCATGAAGTGATCCGGCGCCCAGAGCCCTTCGAGTCCGGCCTCGACGGCAGCGTCGACGCCGTGCAATACCGTCTCGCGTTCGACAGTGTCGAGCATCGGGGTGTCCCGGTGGACCCCGGCGCCCGCGTAACACTGGACCATCCAGTCGAACTGCATAGTGGGAGTGGTCCTGCGAGGAGAATAATTGTTTGGGAGAGACCGACACACGAGTACGGTAGCCACGCAGGAGGGAACTTCTTCCGTCCGGCCCACCTAGTCTCTGTATGATCGAGCGGGCAGAATTGTGCGACCGATACGAACAGCTCTATCCCGGCGCCGTCGTCGACGTCCTCGACGACCGTGGGCTGGAAGACCAGACGATGGCCGCATCCATCGGACCGCTGCAGGACGGGCTGGTGACAGCGGGCGTCGCGTTCCCGGTGGTCGGCCGGCCGAACCGCAGCGTCGACCCCGAGGCGAACATGCGCGAGATACTGCGGATGCTCGGAGACGCGCCGGCCGACGCCGTGCTGACCTACCAGACCAACGACGACCGGGCAGCCCACCTCGGCGAACTCTCGGTGGTGGCGCTGGACGCGGCCGGCGCACGCGGCGCGATCCTCGACGGCGGCGTCAGGGACGTGGCCTACATCCTGGAGGAGGGGTTCCCGGTGTTCTCGCGGTACCGGACGCCGGCCGATGCCGTCCCGCGCTGGGAGCTACTGGAGTGGGGCGACAGCGCCGTCGTCGGCGGCGTCGAGGTGTCGGCGGGCGACGTCGTCCTCGGGGACGAGGACGGGGTCGTGGTCGTTCCCGAACGGATCCGGGAAGCGGTCCTTCGAGAGGCCGAAGCCCTCGCCGAGACGGAGGACGAGGTCCGTGCGGCAGTCAGAGACGGGACAGCGCCGCTCGACGCCTACGACGAGTACGGCGTCTTCTGAGTGCCGCAGGTGGGCTGTCCCTGGCCGCCGGTCGTCTCACAGCCCGCTGTGTGCCAGCCAGCCGCCGTCGACGGCGAGGTTGGCGCCCGTGACGAAGCCGGCTTCGTCGCTGGCGAGGAAGACGGCGGCGTCGCCGATATCCTCGGGACGGCCAAAGCGTGGGAGGAGCGTCTGCTCGCGGGACTTTTCCATGTCCTCCTCGGTGACGATGTCCTGCAGCGGTGTCTCGATGTACCCAGGATTGATGCAGTTCACCCGGACGTTCTCCGCGCCCAGTTCCATCGCGAGGTCGCGGGTCATGTTGACGATACCTCCCTTCGCAGCGGCGTACGGCGGCCCGCCGCCGCCCTCGAACCCACGGACGGAGCCGATATTGATGATCTGGCCCTCGCTCTCGACGAGATGCGGGACGGCGAACTTCACACAGTAGAAGGCCCCGCTGAGGTCGACGTCGATGGAGCGACGCCACTCCTCGATGGAGGTGGACTGTGAGTCACCGACGACCTGGATACCGGCGTTGTTGACTAATACGTCGATGCCGCCGTAGGTCTCGACCGTCTTCTCGACCATCAGCGCGACGCTGTCGGGATCGGCGACATCGGTCTCGATCCAGGTCCCATCACCGCGGGTCTCGGTCGAGACGAGTTCGTCGGTCGGTATCTCGACCTCGGTGTCGTACTTCTCGCCCTGTTTGGGGTCCCGGCGCGGATCGGCGACGGCCACGTTGGCCCCCTCCTCGCCGAAACGCCGGGCGATTCCGCGCCCGATGCCGCTGGCCCCGCCGGTCACGATGACGGTCCTCTCGGTGTGTCGCTCGCCCTGCATGCCTCGACGTTGTCCTGCCAGTGGCTTAACACTAATTCCGAGCGCGCTCGTGGCGCAGCGCGGTCAACATCCCGTTGAGGTAGCCGACGGCGTGGGCGCGACCACGGTGTTCCCAGTCGGTATCTCCCTCGACGTGGGGGACGTGGTCCGGGATGATCATACCCGAGAACCCGACCTCGTCCAGCAGCGAGAGGATCTCGTAGGCGTCGTAGTTACCCTGATCGATGAACGTCTCGGAGAAGTGCGGGACCGTCCCCTCCACGTCCCGGAAGTGGACGTAGAACAGTTGGTCCCGCTCGCCGAAGTACCGGATGACCGTCTCCAGATCCTCGCCCATCTCGGACCAGCAGCCCAGACAGAACTCCAGGCCATGATGGGCGCTCTCGACGATGTTCATGGCTCGCTTGAAGCTCTCGAAGTTCCGGAACAGCTGTGGCACCCCGCCCAGCGACTCGACCGGTGGGTCGTTGGGGTGGAGACAGAGTTTGACGCCGGCTTCCTCGGCGACCGGGATGAGTTCCCGGAGGAAGTACTCGTAGTTGGCCCAGAGTTCGGCCTCGGTGTACTCGCGGTCGTGGGTGCGCTCGCCGGAGACGCGGTCGGCGTCGAACCCGGACGCGCCCGCACCCCCGCGAACACTGACCTCCGTATTGCGCCAGACACCGCTTGGCATCCAGTGGTAGCCGAACATCGGGATGCCGGCCTGGCCGATGTTCCGGACAGTGGTCTTGACGTGGGCCATCTGCTCGTCACGACGCTCCCCGCCGAGCATGATCTCGTCGTAGAAGGAGATGGGGACGTTCTCGATAGCGTTGAGTCGTAAACCGGCAGCTTCGACCCGCTCGCGGAGTTCGACGAGGTTCTCGGAGGCCCACTCGTCGTCACCTTCCAGCGGAATCCGCTCGTCGTCCGGCATGTGCGGGTAGTCGGGATCGTACCGGTACATGTTCAGGAGGATGTCGTCGACGCCGAGTTGCTTGATGAACCGGAGTTTCTCCTCGGTCGGGTCCATGAACTGGCCGAGGCCGACGCGCATCGGGAGTGCATCGAAGTCGACGGGCGCCGTGCTGTCCGGCCGCTCTGCTGTTGTCGGGTCGCTCATATCCTAATCGACTGTCACGACGAGCATAAGTGTTGCCTGCTAACAAAAAGCTGGAGGACTACTCCAGCAACTCGCTCGCTCGGTCCGACGCCGTCGCGATGGCCGCCTCGACCGACGTAGATCGTTCGACGATGGCCGCCGCCACCATCTCGTTCAGGATCTCGTTGAGTTCGAGATACTCCGGGATCCGCGGGAGCGTGTTCACCGGGCCCGTATTGATCGTCTCCAGCATCGAGTAGAAAGCGTGCTCACGCAGGACGTCCGGGTCACGCCAGGTCGAGAAGCGCGTCCCCGATGCACCTGCGTCGGTCGTGATCTTGTCGCCGGCCGGCGTGGCGGCGTGGCGGATGAAGTCGTACGCCAGGTCGGGATGCTCGCTCCCGGCCGGGACAGTCAGCCCGTAACAGACCGTCAACGACGTGTGTTCGCCGTGCTCCGTGTCCGCACGTGGGATCAGAGCGTAGTTCGCGCGGCCGAATACCGCCGAGTCCGGCGCCTCCGCCATCGCCCCGAAGCCGGCCCAGTTCCACATCATCGCCGCCTTCCCGTCGGCGTAGAACTGGCCGGCCTCGACGCTCTCCATCTCGACCGCTTCGGGCGGGACGACCCCGTGTTCGTGGATCAGGTCGTGGTAGTACTGGAGCGCTGCTCGTCCGTCGGGGCTGTCGAAGGCGGGTCGGCCCTCGGCGTCGAGGATCTGACCGCCGCGACTCCACAGCTGGATCGCGAAGTCGTAGACGTCGTTGTGGCCGTCCGGTTTCGCGGCGACAACGGTCCCCCAGAGGTCCTCCTCGGGGCGAGTGAAGAACCGTGCAACCTCCAGAAATTCCGTCCACGTGCGCGGAACGGTCAGCGGACGCCCGTATCGCTTGCGGAACGCGCGCTGCTCGGCGACGCTCTCGAAGAGATCCTCCCGGTAGTGGAATAGCTCCGGGCCGTCGTGGTACGGAATTCCATAGGTGGCATCGTCGTAGGTCATCAGCCCGCGCAGGCTCTCGGCCCACCCCTCGGGCCAGTCCGGGGGCGGGTTCGCATCGAGAGCGTCGTCGAGTGGACGTACCAGTCCCTCCTCGGCGACCATCGGGAGCCAGTCGCTCAGACAGAGCAACAGGTCGTAGCGGCCGTCGGCGATGGCACCGGTCGCGAGCAGGTCCTCGTGGATCTCCGGGAGCGGTCTGTGTTCGCGTTCGAATCGGACGTCGGCGTCGGTCGACGCCGCGAAGTCGTCCATCTGGCGCTGGAGTGCGGTCTCGAACCCCTCGAAAGGGCGACCGACGAGTCGCAACGTCGGCATATCGGAACGTTCGATGGCCCGCTACGTAAGCGTACTGTTGGATGTCACCACACCACAAATGCTTATGCCGCCCGGCGGGCCACTCCCGAGTATGGAGCGTGCACTCGACGGTGTGCGGATAGCAGACTTCACCCAGATGATGCAGGGGCCCTGGGCCACCCAGAAACTCGGCGACGCGGGCGCGGACGTCGTCAAGATCGAACGACTCGGCGGTGAGTGGGAGCGGTCGCTGGAGGCCGGCGGGCAGTTACTCGACGGTGTGAGCCCGTTCTTCCTGGCGATGAACCGGAACAAGCGGAGTATCACCGTCGATCTGACGACCGATGCGGGCCGCGACGTGGCGCTCGACATCGTCGCCTCGGCCGACGTTCTCGTGGAGAACTTCCGCCCTGGCGTGATGGAGCGGTTCGGTCTGGGATACGATGCAGTGACCGAGGTCGCACCCGACATCGTCTACGTGTCGGCGTCGGGGTTCGGCCGCGACGGCCCGTACGACGACCGCCCCGGCCAGGACCTGCTGCTCCAGTCGATGAGTGGGCTGGCTAGTTACACAGGACGGCGAGATGATCCGCCGACGCCGGCCGGGACGGCGGTCGTCGACGAACACGCCGCGATGCTCATCGCCTTCCAGACGATGGTAGCGCTGTTCCACCGCGAACGGGCTGGCGAGGGACAGCGCGTCGACGTGAACCTGTTGAACGCCGCGATCGACTTCCAGTGCCAGGAGATCACGGCTGCCCTGAACATGGACGTCGACTTCCAGCGCAGCGAGACCGGCATCGCGCAGGCCTGGCTCGGCGCTCCCTACGGAATCTACGAGACGTCCGATGGCTACATCGCCATCGCGATGGCGCCGATGGAGGAACTGGCCGACAGTATCGACCGGCCCGAACTCAGAGAGTACGACACACCGGTAGCGACCTACGAAGCCCGCGACGAGATCAAGCGCATGGTCGAGGCGTACACGAGTTCCCACACGACCGAATGGTTGCTGGACAACCTCCTGGCGGCCGACATCTGGGCGGCCGAGGTCAACGACTTCGCCGAGATGGCTTCCGACCCGCAGGTCGAGCACAACGGGATCCTCGTGGAGCTAGATCATCCCAGCGACGGGACGTTCACGACCGTGGGGATGCCCGCAGAACTGTCGGAGACGCCGGGCGAGATTCGTCTCGCCCCACCCCGACCGGGGCAGCATACCGGCGAGATACTCGCCGGCGTCGGATACGATGCCGACGAGCGTGCACGGTTGGCGGCGGCGGAGGTGGTCGGCGGCGATGTCGGTTGATCCAGCCCACACTCGGGATGAGATGTACCGCCGGGCGCTGTCGGCGATACTCGCCCGCGTCGAGACGACCCTCGAAGCGACCGGTCAGCAGTTCCCGTACGTCTTCGACAGGGAGCGCGGGCGCTGGGAGACGACCCCGAACGGGAACTGGTGTGGCGGTCACTGGATCGGGCTCCTCTGGCTGGCCGCACGCCTGGCGGACGACCGGAGTGAGAGCGATCGATTCGCGCGAGCGGCCAGAGACCACACCGAGACAATGCGGTCGTACATGCCCAGAGACTCGATGTTCTGTGGCATGAACTTCCTCTACGCCGGGTTCCGGGCCTACGACTACACCGGCGACAGAGGACTGTTCGGTCTCGGCATGGAGGGCGCAGACGCGATGGTCAACGCGTACGACGGGGGAGCGCGGCAGATTCCGCTGGGCAAACTCGACATCCACGGGCCCGAACAGTTCCGTGGGCCGGACTCCGATCACGGACCACCGGGTGACCGGCTCGGGGCGGTCGACAACCTCTATACGGCGGTCTCGATACTCTGGCGGGCCGACACCGAGAGCACCGACGCGCGGTTCCGCGACGTGGCGCTCTCACACGCCGACCGGCATCTCGACTGGTACATCCGTGACGACGGCCGGACCTGGCATCACGCCGTCTTCGACGACCACGGGGGGCTCGTCCGTCAGTACAACGAACTGGCCCACAGCGACGAGAGCTGCTGGGCCCGGGGACAGGCCTGGAGTATCGCTGGCCTTGCCAACGCCTACGGTGCGACGCGTGCCGACCGGTTCAGGTGGGCGCTGGAGCGACAGGTCGGCTACTACCGCCGCCAGAGCCCACCGGACCTGATCCCCCACTGGGACTTCGAGGTCCCGGACCCGGAGACCGAACCACGGGACACGAGTGCCGCTGCGATCACGGCATACGGTCTCTGTCGGTTGCTCCCCGTCGAACAGGCGACGGCTGCCCTCCGGTCGACCGGTGTGGATATCCTCGACTCGCTCGTCGATTCGTACGTCGTCCTCGATCCAGACGATCCAGCCCACGGACGGATCCAGCACGGCTGTTTCAATCGCCCCGGCGACTACGCTGTCGACACCGAACTCATCTGGACAGCGTACTACCTGGCCGCGACACTCGCGGCGGTGACAGACAGCCAATGACCGGTCCCTGGCTCGGCTACGATATGCCGACGAACGTTCGGAACTACCAGGGACTCGTCGAGGGGTTCGACTGGGACCTTCCGGATTCGTACAACGTCGCCCAGCACGCGCTGGACGGGGACCGGGATCGGATCGCGCTCTGTCACGTGCCAGACCGGGCGACACCGACCACTGTTCGGACACTCACGTACGGTGATCTGGCGATCACCTCGGCCAGATTCGCCACTCGACTGGCCGAGCGCGGTGTCGACAGCGGAGACAGGGTCGTCGTCTCGCTCCCACAGTGTCCCGAACTCGTCGTCGCCCACCTCGCCGTCCTCCGTCTCGGGGGCGTGGTCGTCCCGGCCTCGATACAGCTCGGGACCGAGGCCTTCGAGCACGTCTGTTCCCACAGTGACGCCAGTACCGTCGTCGTCGATAGCGACCACTGGCAAACCGCGCAGGCCGCGATGCAAGATGTACCGGTGACCGTGCGTGTGCCTGTCGACGCCGGACCCCGACCCCTGGGTGGGCTCGACCAGTTCGTCGGCGACACCCAGGCCACCCCGACGATGGCCGATACTACCCCCGAGAACGACGCGTTCGTCCTCTATACTTCTGGAACCAGCGGGGAACCGAGAGGTGTCGTTCAGCGCCACGGATATCTGCTGGGTTCGCTCCCGGGCTATCACTGCTGGTTCGGGCTGTTCGACGAGGACGCAGCGAGGCAGGCACGGGTGTGGACCCCCTCCGAGTGGGCCTGGGCTGGCGCACTGTTCGACGTCGTGTATCCGACGCTCGCGCTCGGCGGGACCGTGGTCTCGGCGGTCCGCAGAGCAAAGTTCGACCCACAACGTGCCCTCGATATCGTCGGGATCCAGGCCGTCTCCCACGCGTTCGTCCCACCCACCGCGCTCAGAGCGTTTCGGACTGCGACAGACCCCGACGAACAGACGGCGCCGGCTCTTGAGACGATCATGAGTGGTGGCGAGCATCTCCCGGACTCGCTGTCGACGTGGGCCGAGACTGCGCTCGGCGTCACCGTCAACGAGGCCTACGGACTGACAGAGGCCAACGCCCTCGTCGGCGAGGCCAAGCCACGGTTCGACGGAGTCGACGACGGCCTCGGCCGCCCGTACCCCGGTCACGAGATCGTGCTGCTCGAAACGGCGGGAGCTGGGGAATCTTCGGATGCCGTCGGCGAACTCGCCGTAGAGCGACCTGATCCCGTGGTCATGCGCGAATACCTCGACGACGCGGCTGCCACGGCTGCCGTACTCGACAGCAGCCACCTGCGGACCGGCGATATCGCCCGCCTGCGGACCGACGGGACGCTCGTCCACCTCGGTCGTGCTGACGAACTCATCATCACCTCGGGCTATCGGGTGAGTCCCATCGAGGTCGAGTCGGTACTGGAGCGCCAGGAAGGGGTTGCCGCCGCACTCGTGACCGGCGAAGCCGACCCCGACCGTGGACAGATCGTCGTCGCGACAGTGGTCCCCACCGACGCTGTGGTTCCTGACGAGCACTTCGCAGATAGACTCGTGAGGAGGGTCGCCGACACACTCGGACCGTACAAGCGACCACGCCGTGTCGAATTCACCGACGCGCTCCCGACCACACGAACGGACAAGACTGATCGAACTGCGGTCGAGCGTGAGTGAGTCCGTGGTGATCGGTCGTGGATCAGACGGGGTCGATCGCAGTGGTGAGCCAGCACCCCTCGAAGGCGCCGCCACCCTGACGTTCCAGCCGCCAGACGTACTCGGTTGACGTGTCGACTCCGGAACCGGTGACCTGTCGTATCGCCGTCTCACCCGTCCGAGAGACTGGGCTGAAGGTAACCGTCTCTGCCTCGACGAGCGGTTGGTACGTCGTCCTCACTACGGCCTCGAACCGCTCCGGACTGCCCAGACTCCGTCTGTACGATGGGGCCATGAACTGCCAGGCCGTCTGGATATCGGTGTCTGTGGGCACCCCGCTCGACCGGAGTGCACGCACCTGTCGCTCGACGACGTAGCCCGGTGACCGACCACACCCCGCCCGACTGTCTGGAGTCGGCGCCGATGCCTCGTCTTCCGCCGACGCGTTGGCTTCGACACCGGCCCAGTGTCCGCGTTCGTCGCGCGCCATGGCGATTGCCCGCCCGTTCTCGGACGCCGCTGTCGACTGTGCCGTGTGCGTCGGGTCCGGCACCGGTACAGGTGTCAGCCGTTCATCGGAACCAGGGTGGTCCCGGAAGAGCCCGCTACAACCGCTGCTGGCGCCGAGAACCGCCAGAGTAGCGATCAGCAGTTCTCGACGTGACTGGCCCATGACGACACGTATGCAGGACAGCCTCTTCGTTGTTGCCACCGAGCATCCACACTGACGTGTCGAATCGGCCTCAGAAGTGCAAGACCATAGCAACTCCAGGGTCTATTTTGTAGTAATTTAATTCAATTTTGGCGATATATCGCCACTATTCCACTAGTAAGTCCATCTTAAATGCTATAACTACATAGCTCCTATATTTTTGCGCGTTGGCCGAGAATACATTACTATTTTTGACGCGAACCTATCCATCTAGCCGATTTTAGCCACACATACACTTCGATAACGGTGTATGTATTCCAGAGCAAAAACCCAGATATTGCGTCTTCAAGTTTTCAGCCCCCGATCAGTACGTTTGAAACCATTAAGACAGATGTATCCATCCTCGGGTATCTGTGTCCATATCCGAGCGTTCTCACACCGAATCAATTCACGTGTTTCAGACACCCCGACGAATTGTAATCTAGCCAATCAGTATTTGTTCTCCCGAGACATACACTGAGGTGGGTACAGATTCCGTACGAGGAGACACTGTACCCGGAGCGTTGTCAGAGGCACGCGGGGACTCCCTCCCCGTCTTTCGCCTGTCGTCTTGGTAGATTACTCCGGATCCCCGTCGAAGTGCTTTCCGCGGCTATCCGCTCGCCCGGTAACACCGGTGTCAGCACGTACTGAAGTAGCTGCGCCCCCTATCTGGTGCCAATGACCACCCCGACGCCCGGAATTCACCACGTGACCTGCATCGCATCGGATCCCCAGCAGAACCTCGATTTCTGGGGAGAGACACTCGGACTGCGTCTGGTCAAACGGTCGATCAACCAGGACGACGCCGGGACCTACCACTTCTTCTTCGCCGACGCGGAGGGGACACCGGGAACGAGTATGACCTTCTTCCCGTGGGCGGACCTCTCGCAGGGGAAGGTCGGCTCCGGTCAGGTATCGCGGACTGCGTTCCGCGTCCCGGCGGGTAGCCTGGACTACTGGGAAGCGCGATTCGACGACTACGGCGTCGACTACGACGACAGAACCGAACGCTTCGGAGAGACCGTGTTGCCGTTCCGTGACCCGGATGGGCTCCCGGTCGAACTTGTCGCGGTCGAAATCCCGGCTGACGACCCGACTGTCCCGTGGACGGAATTCGTCCCGGAGGAACACGCGATTCGGGGGTTCCACTCCGTGACGCTGTGGCTCGCCGATCCGGAGCCGACAGCGGATCTACTGGAGACGATGGGCCTCGAACGGGTCGGAACAGAGCACTCCGCGGGTGATACGCCGGGCGACGAACGGACCCGGTTCGCGGCGGCAGGCCCCGTCGGCACGTACGTCGACGTGCTCCCGACCATCGAAAGCGGACGGCAGGGTCACGGTACGGTCCATCACGTAGCCTTCCAGACGCCGAGCGACGACGATCAGATGGAGCTGCGGGCCACCGTCCGGTCGCTCGGTCTCCGTCCGACAGCCCAGATCGACCGCCACTGGTTCCGCTCGGTCTACTTCCGTGAGTTCGGTGGAATCCTCTTCGAACTGGCGACGAGCGGCCCGGGATACACGAGCGACGAACCGCTGGCCGAACTCGGAGAGCGACTCGTCCTTCCTGGCACCTTCGAGGACCGTCGCGCCGAGATCGAAGCCAACCTCCCCGATGTCACCGTCCCGAGAGCGGAGACAGCCGCTACTGACGACTGAACTGTAGCCCGGTCAGAGACGCGGTTTCGAGACGGCGGAATCAGTCAGCAGGAACCCCGCGACGACCAGCGGGAGCGGGATACTCGCCCAGAAGGCGACGGCACGGCGGGCGGCGACGATATTCTCTGCGGTGGTGCTTGTCCCCGCCTGAAGGCGTTCAGTCACGCGAAGTAGCTGCGAGAGGGGGTGAACGTATGGTCGACAGAACACTTCGATAGAGGTGTGTGTCCAGAATTATAATGTGTGTCTATATATTTTGAATTATTGGTATGAGTTTTAAATTTATGTTGTTTCAGGACGGCCCTCGATCGTCGAGTTGCTTCGTGACGCCTACTGATCACGGACGACTGTGTGCATGTCGAGACTCGGCCTCTCCCCGGATCACGACCGCTCGGTGTCGGGTATCCAGTCCGAGATCGTCTCGTGGAACAGTGCAACGCCGGATTCGTCGGTCGTGTGTGCACGCCACCGGATGGAACCGCCCCCGGCCGGCACCGATAGCTCGAAGGTCGCCCACCGACAGCACCGGGACTCCTTCAAGGTGAGCGTCGAGAGCGCCTGATACACCTCCTCCGTCCGGTCGAACACTGCGGTGAACTATGCCGAGTGAGCGTCGAACGCATGTCTGCGGACTACCGCGCCAGACCTATCGCGTGGACACCACCCGCAACATCCCAGGTGCTCTCATTCCGAGTAGCCTTCCTGCAGGAACGTTCCCTCTGTCTCGTACATCGAGAGCAGTTCCTCGATGAGTTCCTCGTACGTTTCCCCCTCGTCGAGGTGTGTCTCCAGTCGTTCCCTGAGATCGTCGCTGATTTCGAGCGTGTGTGTCATGGTATCACTATCCGGGTGGTATACGTGATGGCACAAGAACACAAATACTATCCGGTTGTTCCAGCAGGTAGTTTCGAGTTACTGGGGACTGCGTAGTCGGGGCGACAGTACTACATCGGTCGGATTCGAGATGGCAGTATGGCACGGTCCGAACGCATCGCGATCCTGGGTGGAACGTTCACGCCGATCCACAACGGGCACCGGGCGCTGCTCCACAGCGCGTTCCAGACTGCGAGTCACGACGGGCCCGGGGACGGACACGTCATCGTCGGTCTCACCGGGAGTGACCTGGCGAGGGAGACACGGAGCGATCCAGCCCACGCGGAGATGCTCGGCCGATTCGACGAGCGCCGTGAGGCGCTTGCCGCGGAACTCGAACAGATCGCCAAGGCGTATACGAGTTCCTACGAGATCATCGAACTCGAAACGCCACACGGCCCGGCGGCCACACGTGACGACGTCGACGCGCTGGTCGTCTCCCCCGAAGCGAAGGCCCAGCGCCGTGCGTACGAACTCAACGAACAGCGGATCGAAGACGGACTCGGCCCACTGGAGATACACACACCGCCGTTCATCATCGCCGAAGACGGGACTCGGATCAGTAGTACGCGGGTCCGGAACGGCGAGATCGACGTCCACGGGCGCGTCCTCTCGGAGTGAACGGTCCGCGGTGCACGAACCAGACGTCACCGGGGAGTCCCACGGTCTCGACCAGGGTGGAGGTACCCCAGAACCGGTCGGTTACTCGACGCCGATACCGCCCTTCATCCCGAGCGCGAAGTGTGGTTCACAGTGGTAGAGTGCGATGCCCTCGGTATCCATCGTTCGGGTGTACTGTACCCCTGAGCCGCCCATTGCTTCGCCAGAACTGAACTCGTAGTCGGATTCACCGAGCTGTTCCTCGGGGAGCGCTTCGACGTTGTGTGGATTCCCCTCGCCCGTCCAGTTCCAGCGGATCTCCGTCCCGGTGGAGACGACGACTGCTGACGGACCGTACGCGAAGTTCCCGCCGTTCCCTTCTGACCCGACATCGATCGTGACAGTATCTGTGCCGCGTTCGTCGGCGAACGTTCCGTCGTATGACTCGTCAGCACCACCGAGTTCCGTTTCGGTGAGCCATTCGTCGATGGTGGGGTACTCGTCCGGACCCGGTCCACCGCCCCCGTCACCGCCGGATCCGCCGTCACCGCCACAGCCGGCCAGTGCACCGACGACACCGGTCGTGAGGGCGAGATAACCGCGCCTGGTCTTGGAGAGATGTCCCATACGTCTCCAGAACGGAACGTGAATGGTTAGTTAGCCGCGCCTTTCGGTGAATCGCACACGGGAATTGAGTGGTACGTTCCCCTCATGGCAGTATATAGGCCACATAGCAACGAACAACTCCGCCTCCCGAGGACTGAGAGATAGGATCGTCGACACCAGTCCAGAGTCGTTGGGCTGTCGACAGTATCCACCCCTGCCCCCCCATGCCACGCACAAATCAGCGCCGGACCGAGACTGCGTTAGAGATTCTCGATCGAGAAATCGAGTTTGTCAGTCGAGAGCGAACGGCTTTCCGACGGTTCACATCGCGGATCGAGAACCTGGCACCGGAGCGACCGGCGACTCGCCCGGGCAGTTCCGGCGGTGGGGTGATTGCACTCACTGGAGCGACCGAGGAGTCGACGGGGTCGATCCAGCTCCAGACAGTACGCAAAGCGTACACGGAGACGGTCATGTCGGTGCCACACTACGAGCGCGAGTACGGCGAATCACTCCAGGCCAACATGGCGGCCGAACTCGGTACGGAGGTGGCGAGACAGGTCGTGGACGGCCAGCAGTTGACCCCGATGCTCTACGAGACGCTCGTTGCCGCGAGCGAACGTGGCGTGACCGAACGGAAAGAGTTCGTGGAATTACTCCGCGAGGAGCAGCGCTCGCTGACGACGGTACAGTCCAAGCTCGACGAAGTCGAATCGCAGGCGGCCGAGATCAGGGGGGCTATTGAGGACGGCACACGCGAGGCGTCACTGAGCGACTGCGACGACGAACTGACCGCCCTGGAGGCGACCTGTAGCGACCTCGCCGAGGACCGACAGCAACTCCTCCACCGTCGCTCGGCAGCACGACTGTCGGGTATCGACGGCGAGAGTCTCGTTCGCTTCCTCTATACCGACTGCGAGGCGACCTGTCCCGCGCTGGCGGACATCACCGACTGCATCGAGACCATCCGCGCACACCGCAAACGTTGTCTCCGATGAGCAGCGACTGAGAACACGACTGGGGAGATCGTGCGACCGAAAACCGTCGGGCTGCTCTGTGTGGTACTCGCGGCAGCAGCGGGCTGTACCGGACTCCTGGCACCGAGTCAATCTGCCAGTCCGGTCACCCCTGCGCCGGTCCCACAGACCCCCACGCCCGTCGCACCGGGGATACCAGGGTCGACGAACGGTGAGCTTGCGGGAACCGTCGTCGATGCGGACACCCTTCGTCGTGCGGACACTGCACACCTCGATGGCCGACACTACGCAGTGACACAGACAGCGGTCCTCACCAGCGGGAACGGGTCGTTACGGATCCAGTGGACTCGCTACAGCGCACCCGATGGCCGGGTGCGCCAGACGTTCAACGCGATCGGCACGGGTACGCTTACACCGACGGTGCGGCGGAGCGACCTCTGGACGAACGGCTCACGGTACTGGGTCCGGTCGGAACTGGCAGGCGGGCGGGTCACACTCGGTACGCAACCCAGCCCACCGGCCATCCATCAGTTCAGCGTCCAGCGACCGGGTGCGCTCCTGACGACTGCGGACTACCAGGTTCGGGAACGGACCGATACGGGCGTCCGGCTGGTCTCGAGCGGACAGGTACGCCTGCCCGGTCAGATGGTCCCCGTGGCGACCGGCCCACCGTCGAACGCCACCGTTCGGCTGACCGTCCAGCAGGACGGCCTCGTCCGTCAGTCGGTCGTGTCCTACGATGCTCGAAACGGGGCGGAGACGATCCGTGTCACGATCGAGCAACGCGTCGACAACGTCGGGGTCCCACGTGTCCAGCCCCCGACCTGGCTCGCGAACGCGACGGCAGACGGCGAACGCGGGTTCGTCTGACCCTTCGGTCCGGGCGCTGTGGTCAGTTCTCTGTGAGCAGGCCGACGAGTTTGTCTCGGTTCTGCGCTGCGGTCTCCGTGTTCAATGGGACGTAGCCCACGTCACTGACGAGCTCGGTATCCACCCTGTCGAGGTAGTACTCGACGAACGTCCGAACGGCCGGCCGTTCGAGCGCAGCCGCTGCCACGTAGATGTAGAGCGGGCGTGAGAGTGGCGCATAGGCTCCGCTTTCGGCGGTCGACAGCGATGGTCCCACACAACCGTCGGCAGTCTCGATGGCGAGTGCGTCGACGGTTTGACTGTTCTGGGTGTAGTACGCGAACCCGAGATAGCCGATGGCATCCCGTGACTGCCGGACGTGTTCGACGATAGTACTGTCCTGTTCTGTCCCCCGATAGTCCTCGCGGTGGTCGTCGACGCTCCCGATGATCTCTTCCGCGAAGTAATCGAAGGTCCCTGAATCCGAGGACGGGCCGTACAGTTCGAACGTCCGGTCTGGCCACGCAGGTCTGACGTCGGCCCACGTCGTCGCGCCGTCCGCACGCCACATCGTCGCGAGTTCGGCCGGCGTGATGCAGTCGACCCAGTCCACATCGTTGTTGACGATGACCGTCAACGCGTCTGTCGCGACCTGAAATCTGACGAAGTCGACACCGTTGTCCCGACACGTCGTCCGTTCGCTCGCGGCGATGGGCCTGCTGGCGTCGTTGATATCGGACTCGCCGACACAGAAGAAGTTCTCGAACCCACCGCCAGTCCCGGTCGAGGCTACGGAGACGGAGACAGCCGGATACTCTTGGGCGAACAGTTCGCTGATCCGGAGCGTCAGCGGATAGACGGTGCTGCTACCGGCCACCGAGATGCGTCCCGAGAGTGGCGTCGGCGACGCTGTCGTCGCCGGCGTGGAGTCGCCACTCCCCTCGAGACAGCCCGCAACCGAAGCGGTACCGGCGGCGGTCCCGCGAAGGAACGCACGTCGATCGAGGGTGGGAGGGTCTGCTGGCATCGTTCGTAGTTATCCCACCCTCGGTAAACACGTTGCTAGCAGCCATATATACCGATCACAGCAGTACATAGTGGTCACAATGCATCGGCCCCGTCGGTGGTCGCTTCGATACTCGAATAGTTCGTCTGTGCGACGGTTGGCCTGACGACGAACTCGAACCGAGCACCGTCGTCGTCGCGAGCACGGACGTGCCACTCGTGGGCCGCTGCGATCCGCTTGACGATCGTGAGTCCCAGGCCAATCCCACCAGAGCCATCGGAGACGCCAGGTTTGAACACGCTGTCCGGCTTCTCGACGTTGAATCCTGGTCCATCGTCGGCAACGTAGAACCCGTCCTCTGAGGCGCCGACGGTGACAGCCACGTCCTGGCCACCGTGTTCGATCGCGTTGCGAAAGAGGTTCTCGAACAGCTGGTCCAAGAGGTCGGGATCGGCCTGCACAGTCGCCTCTGCGACACGTAGCGAGGCCTCGAAGGTTTCGACGTGACTCCAGGCGGTCCGCGCACGCTCTGCCAGTTCGACCGTGTCGGTTGCCTCGAGCTGTGTCCCGCGTGCGAGGGTGAGTCCGTCGTCGACGATGCGTTGCATCCGGTCGAGCGCTTCGATCAGCGGGTCGACGTGTTCGGCGGTCGCCGGATCTTCGAGGAGTCGCGCGCGCCCGTAGGCGACGGTCAGCGGGTTCCGGAGGTCGTGAGAGATGATCGAGGTGAACGCCTCGAGTTCCTCGTTTTGCTGTTCGACGTCGTCCATCATCTCGTTGAACGCGATGGCGATCTGCTGCATCGACGGGTTGTCACTCTCTGGGTCGAGTCGGCGGTCGAGTTCCCCGTCGGCACAGGCAGCCATCACCTCACCGAAGGCCTCGGCCTCCCGTTCGAGCGTCTCGGTCAGTTGTTCGGACTCCTGGCGTGCCCGTTCGGCCCGTGCGATCTGTTCGCGGAGGGATCGACGCATCTCCTCGAAGGCCTCGTAGAGTTCACCGAACTCGTCGGTCCGATCGGTCGAGATCGGGTCGTCCAGTGACCCCGCCTGGAGCCCTCTGGCCTCGGTAGCCAGTTCACGGACGGGCTGGATCGTACTCCGTGTGAGCAAGAGGCCGATAGCCCCCAGTCCAGCGATCACGGTCAGGAGCATCCAGCCGAGGCTCTCGACGATCGCCGACCGGAGCGCGAACGCCTGCGTCGTCGGGAGCCACGCAGCGACCACCCAGTCGCGAGCGTCCATGCGAGCGTAGCCGACTGCGGCCTGTTCGCCGTCGTACCGAAGCTGGTCGAACCCGGTATCCCCTGCGGGCCGTCGGGAGAGGCCAGTCGGACCGAGTATCCGGCTGGCGTTCTCGGCCATCACGACGGCACCCTCGCTATCGACGACCTCGAACCGGGCTTGGGCGAGCTGGTGTGCTTGCGAGTCCGATAGCTGGCGGAGGTTGACGACCGTGACGAGTCGCCGATGGGGGCGGTCCGGGACCGCTGCGCTCAACAGGATCACCGGTGCACCACCCTCGTATGGCCTGAACGGTTCCGAGACGGTGACCCGATCATTGCCGCGTGCCCGGGTCGTAAAATCCCGTTGGCCGGCCGGACTGACGACGTCGGCCGCCGAGACGATCCGTGAGCTGCCCACACTGGAGACGACTGTCCCGTTGGCCGTATCGACGAAGTAGGCCGCCTCCGTGTCGTCGTCCCGCTCGACGATAGTCCAGAGATGCTGGACGATGACCGTCTCGTCGTGGCTCTCGAAGGCAGCAGCTTCGCCGGCTGTCCGGGTCTGGATCCGTTTCTGTTCGAACCATTCGTCCAGGGCTCTGGCCTCGATCTGTGCCGCCGATTCGAGCTCGGTCTGTGTCTCCTGTTCGAGCATCCTGTCGGACTGAGAGTAGAGACCGATGCCGGCAACGCCGATGAGAAGCGTCACGACGGCGAACCCAGCGACGAGCTTGGCAGGATAACTACTACTGACCCGTCCTGGAACGAGTGGGAGTCCCATCGCGTTACAAACTGCCCCCCAGTTCCACCGCCCCCTCGAACTGGACCGTGTCCTCGTCATCGGTGACCCCGATCAGTTCGTCGACCGGCCGGTCCACTCGCCCTGCCAGTTCGGCGAAGGCTCGCTGGGCTCGCGAATAGACACGCCGGTCCTCGCGTTCGGCCGGTGTCCAGAAGGACTGTGCCAGCGCGAGTTTCCGGCCGAGCCGGGCACAGCTACGATCGGTCCGGTCGTAGGTCTCGACTGTCAGTAGCCGCTCGACGCTCTCGGCGAACGCCGCCTGTGAGATCGGTTTGACGAGATAGTCGTCGAACGGAAGTGCCAGTGCCTCGGCCCCGGGCGACTTCGCTGTGACCATCGCGACCGGCGTCCGATCACCCTGTCGTCTGAGGGTCTCGAGTACCTCGTCTCCCGAGCGTCCGGGCATCTGCCGGTCGAGCATGACAGCGTCGACTCCGTCTCGAACCGCCGCGAGTGCCGCTACACCGTCTGTCGCCGACCGCACGTCGTACGCACCGTCCAGCCAGGCCACGTACAGCGAGGCCAGGCCAGGCTCGTCGTCGACGACGAGAACAGTCGGCTCAGTCACCCCGCCCACCCTCCCTGCCGCGTGAGATGGTGGTCCCCATTACACGGTTGCCTGGCCACCCCGGAATCTAAGCGGTTTATAATTGTCCCAAATAGAGGTATGTAGGGCTATGTTGCGGAATCACGTGGCTCGATGCAGGGTCAGCGCCACGTGCGGACGGAGGGGGATGGTCTCAGGAGCTCTCGATGGGGGCATCCAGTAGTATTCCCGAGTGTTCGCGCCTCTCGTATCTATAGTTCCAAATTCGGGGGCGATACGGTACGTAATCCTATATATGTGGCAGTTTTAAGGAGAGAGTTTGGAAAGCTGGGGATAGATGGTCAGCGCAGACGACGCCGTGCGACGCCTCGAGATCGCGCGGTACCTTCCGGACGCGGTCCGGCAACAGTTCGTCAGGAAGTTCGGTGTGGCACTCCTGGCAGCGATGCTGGTGGCCGGTGGCATCGGCGCGTTCTTCTACGCCGAGACGACGGCGACACTGGACGAGCAGGTCGAGTCGCGAGTCTTCTCGACCGCTGAGCTACAGGCCGACGGACTCGATAGCTGGGTGGCTGGCTTTCGTCGGCAGACACGAACACTGTCGTCAGTCAAGAAGTTCCAAAACGGGTTGCCTGGACCGATCCGTGACTATCTCCTGCTTGAGGCCAGCGATCTGACGTCGGCGTTCGTCGCCGTCCACTACGTACAGGCCGCCGACGGCACCGTCGAGGCGAGTACGGCCTCGGGCATCAGGGGAGAGAAACTGGGGTCGCTTGGAGTGCCCTGGGCCGAGGACACCGCTCACATCGACAACCAGACGGACAGGCCCGGAACAGTGTACATTCCAGAGCGGCCGTACGAATCGCCAGTCACGAACGATACCGTATTGGCGTTCATCAGTTCGCCGCCACAGAACACGGAGCACGTCGTAGTCGTGGAAGCGAGTCTCTCCGACCGATCCGGTGAATTCCGACAGGCGATGGCCGGCGGCGAGACGACCGTGATGGGCCCCGACGGTGGGGCGGTCCTGGGTGGGTCCCTCGCCGGAACCGGCGCGGCCGCGATTGCGGCGAACGGAACCACCGAGAACGGGAGCGGATTCCAGCAACACGGGGATGCCGTCCTGGGGTACGCCACGCTCCAGCAACTCGACTGGACCGTCGTCACGCAGGTGCCGGCCGCCAGCGCGTACGCCCTGCGAAACCAGATCGGGACGAGTCTCCTCCTGACTCTCCTGTCGGCGCTGCTGGTCCTCGGTGGTGTCTCCCTGGCAGTCGGCCACCGAGCTGCGGGATCGCTCTCTGCACTGTCGAGGAAGGCCGATCGGATGCGTGACGGGGACCTGGCGGTCACGCTCGATTCGGACCGCGTCGACGAGATCGGACAGCTGTACGACGGCTTCGACGAGATGCGCCGGTCGCTCCGACAGCAGATCGACGACGCAGAGCAGGCGAAAGAGCGTGCCGAGACCGCGCGAGAACAGGCCGAATCGGCGCGAGCCGAGGCCGACGACGCCCGGACAGCCGCAGAGGCCCTCACCGAACAGTTGGAGGCCCGGGCCACCGAATACAGCGAGGTCATGGCGGCCTGTGCGGCCGGTGATCTCACTCGGCGGATGGACACCGATACCGAGAACGAGGCGATGCGACAAATCGCGACGGCGTACAACGACGTCATGGCGGAGTGGGAGGAGACGATCCGTGAGGTTCGGGCCTTCGCTGGGGCCGTCGAGCGAGCCAGCGGGGACGTCTCAGAGAACGTCTCGAGCGTCCGCGAGCGGAGTCGGAACGTCGAGCGGTCGGCGACGGCGATGGCAGACGGGGCGACGCGACAGTCCGACCAGCTCCACTCGGTCTCGGGACAGCTCGACGACCTCTCGGCGACGGTCCAGGAGATGTCGGCCGCCGCCGACAGCGTCCGAACGCGCGCGGACGCTGCCCTCGAACGGAGCCAGCAGGGCCGACAGGCAGCGACCGGCGCCGCCGATGCCCTGGAGAACATCGAGGGGTCGACGCGTCGCGCCGTCGACGAGGTCGAGGAACTGGAATCGCTCACCGCCGAGATCGAGGCGGTGACCGACCTCATCTCCGACATCGCCGATCAGACGACGATGCTCGCGCTCAACGCGAACATCGAGGCGGCACGGGCCGACGCGGAGGGCGACGGGTTCGCCGTCGTCGCCGCCGAGGTCAAGCAGCTATCCGAGGAGACCGTCGAGGCCACTGCCGACATCGAATCCACGATCCAGCGGATGCGCCAGCAGGTCGAACAGACAGTCTCGGAGATGCACACCACACAGCGCCGGGTGTCGACTGGTGCAGATACCGTCAACGACGCGCTGGACGCCTTCGACGGGATCGTCACGGAGATCGACGAGGCCACCAGCGGGATGCGGGAGATCGACGCCGCGACGGACGAGCAGGCCGTGGCAACACAGGAGGTCGTCGAGATGGTCCAGACGGTCGGCGACATCAGCGAAGAGACGGCCAGCGAAGCTGGCGGCGTTGCCGACGCGACTGCCGCACAGGTCGCTGCGGTCGAGGATACCCAGTGCGAGGTCACGGAGCTCTCCGAGCGTGCCGCCGAGCTGGGCGACCTGCTGGAGACGTTCACCGTCTCGGGTGCGTCCGGCGACACCGACACGGCCGTCTACGATACCACTGGCGAAGACCAATTCTCGGAGCGCCCGGACGACAACGATGCACTGGTCTCCGCCGACGAACAGGACCCAGCGGAGAGGGAGACCGACGACCCAGAAACCGAGACCGACGACCCAGAGACGGACGGGATGCAGGACGGCGGCGGACTCGAACCGCCGATTGTCGGTGACGGATCGGGCGACGATTGACAGCTGGGAGAATCAGCCGTTCGAGACCTGGATCGAGCCGAGTTCGATGGTGGCGTTCGACAGTTCGGGACCTGCCGCCCCGTCCCGGACTGCGGTGGCCGCGACGGTCTGGGGCTGGTGGCCCTTCGGCAGCACCCAGACACCGGTGACGGTGCCGTCCTCGCCGGGCGAGAGATCGCCGGTCGTCGCCGACCCCTGGACTGTCTCGCCGTCACGGGTCTCGACGGCACCGAGGCGGAGTTCGTAGGCCGTGTCCGTCGGGTTCGAGACGTTCAGCGTCAGGAGGAACTGCCAGCCGTCCTCACCGGTGACGACGGCGGCCCGGTCGATCCGTTCGATCGGGGCCGTCTCCGTCAGTACCTCGTCACCGACGCTGGCCCCCTCGATGGTCTCGGTGGGGGTCGTGGCCGCCGCCTGGGTGTCACCGCCGCCACCAAGCAGCGAGTGTCCGACGAGGCTGCCGAAGGTCGCCACCTCGATGAGGATCGGGATGGCGATAGCCAGCACTATCAGCGTCTTCGCGAGTTGCGTCTGTTCGGGTCCGTCGACGTCGTCGAACATGTTCGGATATGAAGAGGGTGGAACTATCAGACCGGGATCGGCGGGCTCCCTGGCATGGTGATGCCGTCGGCGACCATGCTGGCCAGCGGCGGTCCGTAGGCGATGACGATCAGGACGAGCGCGATAGCGGTCCAGAGCTTGTAGTTATCGAGGATCCGGGGGCTGTGTTCGGGCCCCGAGAGCGGCTCCGGGATGGTGCTGTTGACCGAGAGCGTGCCGCCGCGGTGGGCCAGGAACGTCTCGGCCATCACCACGAGGAACAGCGCGGCGCCGACGAACAGCAGGAACCCGCCGATAGCGATCTGGATGCGCATCTCGCCGACCGTCCCGGCGACGCCCTCGAAGGCGAACTCGTCGTAGGTCGGCTCGGCGGTCCGGCGCGGGATGCCGGCCAGGCCGGCGCGGTGCATCGCGTTGGACATCAGCGTCATGCCGATGAACCAGACGTAGGGCTGTGCGATGGCGAGGGACTTGCGCTGGAGTTGTTTGCCGGTGAGCTGGGGCACCAGCCAGTAGCTGATGGCCATGGCCGTCAGCGCGAACGCGGTGCCGACGGTGAGGTGGAAGTGACCCGGCACCCACAGCGTGTTGTGGATGAGGTAGTTGATGTTCATCCCGGCGTTGATCATCCCGGAGAACCCGCCGGCCGCGAACATCAGCCCGGCCAGCGCACAGCCGGCGAACGCGGGGTTCCCCCACGGCAGGTTCCGGAGCCACGAGAAGTAGCCCGAACCGCCGCGCTGTCTGGCGCCGTGTTCCATCGATGCGACGACGGTGAACGCCGTCAGCAGCGACGGCAACAACAGGAACATCGTGTTCGTCATCGCGATGAACTTGAACCCTTCGGGGATACCTGGGTCGACGTACTGGTGGTGGAAGCCCACCGGCGTCGACAGCAGCAGGAACAGGACGAACACGACGCGTGCGAGCGGGTCACTGAACAGCCGGCCGCCCGCGAGTTTCGGCAGGACGGTGTACCAGACGAGGTACGCCGGCATGAGCCAGAAGTAGACGACCGGGTGGCCGAAGTACCAGAACAGCGTCCGGGTCAGCAGTGGGTCGACAGTCTCGATGAGGCCCAGCGACCACGGGATGAGGAAGACGACGACCTCGACGGCGACGCCGATGGTGGAGATGTACCACATCAGCATCGTCGTCACGACCATGAACGTCCGCAGGGGGATGCGGTCGTCGGGGTTCTCCGAGCGCCAGTCCCACAGCGACTTGAAGTAGGCTGCGCCGGCGATCCACGAGCCCACGATGATGAGCGCGGCCCCCAGGTAGAACGCCGGGTGGGCCTTCATGGGCGCGTAGAACGTGAACAGGACGTCGGCCTTCAGCGCGTGGCCCAGGATGCTCGGCGCACCGATGAGCCCGCCGATGATGGCGACCGCAGCCATCACGGTCCCGACGAGCATGAGCCAGAACGCACCCCACGCGAGCCGTGGTGGGAGTTCGCGGTCGAGGCTGTTCGAGACCGCCCAACCGAACAGCCCGGCGATGAAGAACGTCGTGAACACGAGCGCGAGCAGGACACCGTGGGCCGTCAGGAGCGTGTAGTAGTCGGCCGAACTGACAAATCCGCGGAAGACGCCCGTGCGGTGGAGCGCCTGGACGACGCCGAACAGGGCCCCGATACCAAGAGCCACGAACGCGACGATGAACTCGCTGCGGACGAGTTTCGCGGTCCTGGGGAACTCGTCGACGTAGACCATCAGCCGCTCACCTCCTGGGACTGCTGGCTCTCGTACTCTGCAGGCGGGACCACCTCGATGGAGCCACCCATCGTGTGGTGTGCGGCCCCGCAGTACTCGTGACAGACGAGCCCGTACGTGCCGGTCTCGTCGAACCGCGCCGTGACTTCCGCGACCTGTCCTGGGATGACCATAGTGTTGATGTTCGTCTCCGTAATCGAGAACCCGTGGACCACGTCCGCGCTGGTCACCTTGAACGTGATCCGCGCGTCAGCCGGGACGACGATGGGGTTGTCACCGCTCCCGGGGGCGAACTGGAACTGCCGGGCCACGACCCAGACGACGTACTGATCGTCGCTCTGTTTGACGACGCCGGGGTCGTCGAACCCGGTCCCCGTGTTACCGTTCTGGACTGCCTGTGCACTGATCGTTCCCCCGCTGTCGTCGACCATCGAGATCCCAGCGCCGACCGAGCCGTAGGCGATGGTGGCGATGAAGCCGACGATCAGGAGTATCGCTGCGCCGAGCCAGACTTTCTCGAAGTTGTGGACCTGCATGGTATCACCCGATCACCGAGACGCGGCCGAGGAACTCGACGAAGTACATGAACGCCCACAGCAGGGCGATCAACACGAAGTAGAACGCCACCAGGGCGGCCGTCCCCCAGGGGTCGTACTCCTCGTGGTCCAGTTCTCTGGCCAGTTCCGTCTGTGCTGCCTCCTGTACCACCGCCCGGCCGTCCTGGTCGGTCAGTTCGGGTGGGGCCTGCCGCTTGCGCCGGCGACTCACCGCCGCGTACAGCAGCGGCGTGAAGAAAGCGAGCATGATCGAACTGGTAAAGAGCCACCGAGGCCCGGACAGTTCGACGGTGGGGCCGCCCCCACCGCTGCCGCCGTCGCCCGGCGGCGCGCCGACGACGACGGCGCCTTTCATCCCCAGTGCCTCGTGGGGGACACAGACGTACGTGTAGATGCCCGTCTCCTCGAAGGTGTGACTGTAGGTCGTCCCGGCGTCAGAGACCGGGTCACCGGAGTTCAGCGGGCCGTCGCCGTCCGAGACGACGTTGTGCCCACCGCCCTCGCCGTTCCACGTCCAGACGACCTCCGTCCCCGGTGAGACGCGTACCGCTGGGGGATCGAACGCGTACGCGCCGCCGTTGCCCTGCGCACCGACGGTGATCTCGACGCTGTCTTCCCCCAGTCGGTCGACCGTCTCGCCGTCGAAGTTCGAGACGTCGTCGAAGAAGCCGCCGTAATCGGGGTTGGCTGGCGGTCCCGTCGGCTGGTCGCTGCCGCCGCCCGAGCCACCGGGGCGGACGGCGACGGCGCCTTTCATCCCCAGTGCCTCGTGGGGGACACAGACGTACTTGTAGATGCCCTCGCTCTCGAAGGTGTGGCTGTAGGTCGTCCCGGCGTCCGAGACCGGCGAGCCGGAATCGAGCGGGCCGTCGCCGTCCGAGACGACGTTGTGCCCGCCGCCCTCGCCGTTCCACGTCCAGACGACCTCGGTGCCGGGGCTGACCATCACCGCGGGTGGGTCGAACGCGAACGCCCCGTTGTTCCCCTGCGCACCGACGGTGATCTCGACGGTGTCCTGGCCCCGCTTGTCGACGGTGCCCTCGTAGTTCGAGACATCGTCGAACCAGCCGCCGTAGTCGGGCTCTTCCTGTGCCGTCGCCGTTCCGACTCCAGCCAGTGCAGCCGCCCCAGTGGCGGTCTGGACGAACTGGCGCCGGTTCAGCGACACTGCGACCCCTCCTGCAGTCGCGTGTGTCTCCTGACTCCTGCAATTCCTCGGCCCATACCCGGGTCGAATACGACCAGTATAAAAAAGCTGTTCCCCCCTTTTCACCGGATAGGAACGGGGGTACCGTTTTTATGTCCCCTCATTCATAGGGGCAACCATGTCCGCTTCCAACCCGCGACTCGTCACGGTGCTCGCTCTGCTCGGGCTCGCGCCCGTCGCGTACTATCTCCAGGGGACCGGTCGGACCATCGTCGCGCTCTCGCTCGTCAGCGTCGTCATCATCGCGGCGAGTCTCTTCCTGATGGCGTCGCCACACGAGGGACAGACCGCCTGAGATGGGTCCAGCGACGGCGGGCCTTTCGGCGAGTGAGACAGCCGGCCTGGCTGCGTTCGCCGGGCTCGGTCTCGTCGGCAGCGTCCACTGTCTGGGGATGTGTGGCCCGCTCGTGACGACGTACGCGGAACGACTGGACGACGGCGGGCCGGTCTCGACACACGAGATCAGACAGCAGGTGCTGTTCAACGTCGGCCGCGCGACGAGTTACACGGCCATCGGCGTCGCGCTCGGCGCCGCCGGCGGGCTCCTATTCGACGTCGCCGGGCTCGCGCGACTCGGGACCGCCGTCCGAGGGCTCGTCGGTGTGGCCGTCGGCCTGTTCATCCTCGGGGTCGGGCTGGGCTATTTGACTCGCGGCAGTGCCGTCGACGTCGCCGCGTCGCTCCCTGTCGTCGGCGGTGTCTTCCAGCGCGTCTCGACGACGCTCGTCGCCCGTGTCGACGACTGGGTCGACGGCCCGGGCATGCTCGCGCTGGGTGCGATGCACGGCCTGCTCCCGTGCCCGTTGCTGTACCCGGCGTTCCTCTACGCCTTCGCGACCGGCTCGGCCGTGACCGGCGGCCTCTCGCTCGCGGCGCTGGGCCTGGGAACTATCCCCCTCGTGTTCGCCTACGGGACCGCCTTCGGGTCGCTCTCGCCGTCCCGCAGGGCGGCCCTCCATCGGGTCCTCGGGGCCGTCTTCGTCGTCCTCGCGCTGGTACCACTGTCGAACGGGCTGGGCGTCTTCGGCGTCCCGCTCCCGAAACCACCCCTGCCGATGCCGTGGATGTGAGCGGATGACCGACTGTACCCTCTGTGGACTGCCGGCCGAGTCGCCCGTCACCGACAGCGACGTCGACGGTACGTTCTGCTGTCGGGGCTGTCTGGCGGTCGCTCGGACCCTCGACGAGCCGGCCACACAGGACATCGACGACGTCGAGACCGGCACCGACCCGGACGACGCCGAGGGCGAGACCGCCTTCCTCTCCGTGGACGGGATGCACTGTGCGACCTGCGAGACGTTCCTCGAAGCCCGTGCGACCGACCACGAGGGGGTCGCCGGGGCGGCTGCCAGCTACGCGACGGGGACGATGAAACTCACGTACGACCCGGACCACCTCGACGCCGACGAGCTCCCCGCTGTCGTCGGGGGCGGCGGCTACGAAGCCCGCCAGCCGGAAGCCGGTCGGGAGGACGAGCACGAACTGGCGGGACGGCTCGTCGTCGGCGGGTTCTTCGGGATGATGACGATGCTCTGGTACGCCCTGTTCCTCTACCCCGCGTACCTCGGCGTCGACGCGAGCCTGCTCTTGCTCGACCCGAACGGCCCGGCCGGCGCGTACCTCCTCTGGAACATGGCCGTGATGGCTGCCGTCGTCGTCGGCTACACCGGGTGGCCGATGCTCCGCGGGGCCGTGGTCAGTCTACGGACCGGTCATCCGAACATGGACCTGCTCGTGGCGATGGCGGCGACGACCGCCTTCGGCTACAGCGTCCTCGCGCTCCTGCTCGGGGAGACGGAGGTCTACTTCGACGTCGCGACGGTCATCGTCATGGCCGTCTCCGTCGGGAACTACTACGAGGACCGGATTCGGCGGGCGGCCGCCTCGCGGCTGACAGACCTCACCGCACAGCGCGCAGACAGCGCACAGCGTCGGACCGACGAGGGGACCGAATCCGTCCCCGTCGACGCACTGTCGGCCGGTGACGAGGTCGTCGTCAGGGCCGGCGACCGCGTCCCGGTCGACGGGACGGTGCTGGAGGGGACTGCGGCGGTCGACGAGTCGCTCGTGACGGGCGAGTCGCTTCCGGTCCGCAAGACAGTGGGCGACGACGTCGTCGGGGGCGGGATGGTCACCGAGGGCGGACTCGTCGTGACGGTCGGCCCCGACGCCCGGAGCACGGTCGACCGGCTCACCGACCTGCTCTGGGAGGTCCAGAGCGACCGCGGCGGCATCCAGCGCCTCGTCGACCGCATCGCCGCCGTCTTCGTCCCGCTGGTCGTGGTGCTGTCGGTGGTCGCGACCGGCGCGCACGTCGTGCTGGGTGCCGCGCCGACCGACGCACTCCTGACCGGTCTGGCCGTCCTCGTCGTCTCCTGTCCCTGCGCCCTCGGGCTGGCGACGCCGCTGGCCACCGCTGCGGGAATCCGCGCGGCGCTCGCCGACGGCATCGTCGTCACCGACGGGTCGGTGTTCGAGACGGCCACCGAGGCCGACGTCGTCGCCTTCGACAAGACCGGGACGCTGACGACCGGCGACGTGACCCTGCTGGAGCGAGCGGGGGACGAAGCGATGCGCCGGGCCGCCGCTGTCGAGCAGTTCTCCGACCATCCGATAGCAGCGGCGGTCACGGACGCCGTTACCGCCCCGCCGGCCGAGGTAGACGGCTTCGAGCGCCACCCCGGGCGTGGCGTCAGTGCGACCGTCGACGGCGAGCGGGTCGTCGTCGGCCGGCCGGACCTGCTTGCGAATCTCGGACTGTCGATTCCCGAATCGCTCCGGAGCCAGTACGACGAGGCTCGCAGGTCGGGCCACGTCCCCGCGCTCGTCGGCTGGGACGGGCAGGCCCGGGACATCGTGGTCGGTGGCGACCGACGGCGCGACACCTGGGAGTCGGTGGTGTCGTCGCTCGCCGTGGACCACGAGGTCGTGGTCATCACGGGCGACAGTCACGAGGCCGCCGAACCGTTCCGCCGCCACGACGCTATCGACGAGGTCTTCGCCGGAGTGCCTCCGGAAGCGAAAGCCGAGGTCGTCGAACGCCTCCAGTCCCGTGGAACCGTCGCGATGGTCGGCGACGGCACCAACGATGCCCCGGCGCTCGGGACCGCGGACCTCGGTATCGCGCTGGAATCGGGGACGAAACTCGCCGCCGAGGCCGCCGACGCCGTCGTCACCGACGACACTCTCGCGCGCGTGCCGACGGTGTTCGACCTGACCGCGGCGACCCGGTCGCGCATCCGACAGAATCTCGCGTGGGCGTTCTGTTACAACGCCGTGGCTCTGCCGCTGGCGCTGCTTGGCGTGCTCAACCCGCTGTTTGCGGCGCTGGCGATGACCGCCAGCAGTCTGCTCGTCGTCGGGAACTCGGCGCGCTCGCTCGGCGGGTCGGGTGGCTCCGCCGCGGAGCGACAGTCTCCGTCGACACCGGCACGGGCGACAGAAGCCGATTGACCGTGGAACCCGGGCCCGCTATCTGATCTCCCGCGAGAGCGACGTGGGCGCGGAGATGTAGAGCGAGCGCAACAGCAGCGCGAGTCCCACGAGGACGAACGTGCCCTGAACGAGGAGGATCTCGTCCGTCCGGACCGTGGTCGTGAGGGCGATCAGACCGCTGGCTGCGACGCCGGCGGTGATCACCCCGAAGCCGTAGCTGAACAGCCTGAGCGGTTCGGAACCGGTTCGTCGTGCCGCGCGGTGCGCCATGTACGCGATGCTGCCGCCGACGCAGATCGTCGCGGTCGTCACGACGACGAGCAGCACCGTCGAGGTGGTTGCTGGAATCATTGCCCTCTAGGGTGGATGGATCAGTTCATCGAGTATCGGCCCCGCCCCTCGGGACGTGCGAGCGCGGGGCCGACGGTGACGAGCGTGACATCTAGTACCAACTTTCGTGAGAGACGTCTTCAATCGGTTCCGTCGTTCTCATCCCCTGGGAACAGTCGGGAGCGGTCTTCTACCGCGTTCCCATCGTCTGGGAACTCCGCCCCTGTTATATCTCCCTTCAGGGTCAAGCCGTACATGTGAGGTGACAGGATGTCCTACCAAGCAGCGAACCCACTGGCCGAGGAGTTCCAGATGGAGTTCGATAGACCCTGGACGGCGTACTGGCTCGCGACCCTGCGGGTGCTGACCGGCTGGTGGTTCTTCCACGCCGGCGTGACGAAACTGATCGAGGACGGCCTGAACTTCGGGTACGGGGCAGCGTACATGCAGCAGATGACCGGCACGGCGCTGGGCCCGATCCCGGTCTGGATGGGGAACAACCTTGCGTGGTTGATCAAGCCCGGCGTGCCGCTGTTCGAGACGCTGATCGGGCTGGCGCTGATCGCGGGTGTGTTGACCAGGTTCGCCTCCTTCGGCGGGGTCATCTTCATGACCCTGTTCTGGGTGGGCAACGCCGGCTTCGGCCACGGCCTGGTCAACAGCGACTTCATGGGCCTGCTGCTGTTCATGACCATGATCGTCCTGGCGACCGGGCGCTACTACGGCCTGGACGCCATCATCGAGAAGACCGAATTCGTCCAACAGCGCCCCCGGCTGAAGTACCTACTCGGCTGACCAACACCACGAACACACCACAACCAAGGTGACCAACAATGAACGACATCGTCGACAAGGCGGCAATGGCACTGAGCGGCGGACTGATGCTGCTGGGCGTGGTCGGCCTGGGGATCGTGGAGATCCTCGCCGGCAAACCCTACGGGGCCGCACCACTGACCAACGAAGCGGGCGAAGTGATCGCGACCCCCATGATCGACCCGACGATCCGGACCGGGCTCGTCCTGGCCGGCATCGCCGTCCTGGGCGTCTACGCCCTCTACGCCATGGCGACGCCGTATCGTGAAGGGAGAATCGCCGGCCACGAAGTGACGGCGGATTGATCTCGAAAACACGGTTTTTCCGTACCCCGTGAAGGGGGAGGCGAGCTCGTTGAGGGATGCCGATGATCGCACGGAGCTCTGCGGGGTGAGAGACGCGAGGGAGGACGGCGTCGGAGAGTGACTTCGCTCCGTCCCGACAGGAGCGATACAGAGATCCCCACGTCGGCGATAAAGACTCCTGTCACTTTTATAACCGAGCTATCTGAGGACCATAAACTCCCTACAGGTCTGTAGCTACCTGTTTTGTCCACTCTCAAGAACTTTAGAAATATATTCTCTCGGTATTTGAGAATGCCCCAAACAAATATATGTTATTTCATCCATTATTTGAGTATGAGTACCAAACAGACTCTGCGGTCGGAGATGCTAGGGCGTAACGTCACGTTCGACTATTCGGAGACCTGGGTCGGATACTCCCTGTTCTTCATGCGCATCGTGATGGGCTGGACGCTGTTCCAGGGCGGTGTAACGAAGCTGGTGACCTACCTCGACGGGAACCCAGCCAACAACTGGACTGCAGCGGGCTTCCTGCAGAACGCGGTCCCGGCAGGGAACCCACTGGCTGGGTTCTTCGCTTCGATGGCCGGGATGCCGCTCATCGACTGGCTGAACATGCTGGGGCTGACGCTGACCGGCTTAGGGCTCCTGCTGGGCGCGTTCGTCCGGTTCAACGCCTTCTGGGGCGCAGTGATGATGCTCTTCTACTGGCTCGCGGCGCTCCAGGGCGGACTGCTGGCCGGTCTCCCGGTGGCTCACGGCTGGGTCGTCGACGATCACATCGTCTACGCCGTCCTGCTGTTCGGCCTCGGCGCGTTCGGTTCGGGCCGCATCCTCGGCCTCGACAGCTACATCGAAGACCTGTCGTTCGTGAAGAACAACAAGTGGCTGAAACTCCTCCTGGGCTGATTCCGGGAAGCGAAGCGGTACCGGCCGACGAATACAGCCGATTTTTGTGGACGACAGCCCCGGTTATCGCGTCCCGACCACTCAGGCGTAGATCCCGAGACTGACGAGGATCCCTAGAATGAGACCGTATGCACCCTGGAGGACGGGGATGACGAGCAGCGTGACGGCAGCCAGACGGCGCTCGGACCGGGCCGCGAGATAGTAGCCGCCGGCCAGAACCCCGACGAACCAGCAGAACATCCCCAGATCGTACAGCACCATCTCGGGACCCGTCAGCGGTCGGGGGAGTTCCATCGAGACGGCCTGGAGATAGACCAGCAGGACCGCGGCACCGGAAGCCAGGACCCCCCAGACGAGCGAGAACAGCGTCAGGACGGGTGGTGCGACACCACGGGCGTAGATAGCAACGAGCGTCGCGACGACCGGGCCGGCGACCAGGATCGGAACCGGACCGGCCCGGAAGTAGAGCAGTTGATCGACGCCGTGCGAGACCAGTCCGAGGGCGAACGCGATGGCTGCCGGGGCCAGCGACCGTCGCGGATCGAGTGTCTCGTTCATCGGTGGCTTATCGTGGCGTGATATCGACGGCGATGTCGTCGATATAGTGGGTCGCGTCGGCCTCCCAGACGACGCTGACGCCCGCGGCGACGTAGAGGGTCTCGGTCGAGAGCGGTGGCGTCGACCACTCGAAGCGGTAGGTGCGCCACCCCTCGGTGAGATGCAGCGGTTCCCGGAGGCCGCCGTAGGGCGGTTCCGCCAGCGCCGTCGTGTTCACGCCGGGGTCCGGGAAGTCCGACTCGCTCTCTGGGAGCTCGCGGCCGAGACGGACGACAGCATTGCGCAGCGTGTTGAACGACTCCGACTCGCTCCAGAACGACACCGTGACGGTCGCCCGGTGTCGGCCGTCGCCGGGGACCGGGACCGGGTGGACGACCCAGGCTGTCCCGTCGTCGTAGTCGCCCTCGGTGAATACCTCGAGACTTCGCTGACCGCTGGCGGCCTGGTCTGTGGTGACCGCGACCGACCACTCGAACTCCGAGACCTCGACCTCCGGACCGATGGCAGCCGCTGCCTCCCAGCCGTCGAGGCCGTCCTCGAATCCCTCTTCGAAGGAGGACGCGTTCGACTGACAGCCGGCGGCACCGGCGAGCGTGACAGCTCCAGCGGATCGGAGGAAAGCTCGTCTGTCCATCGGCTACTCCGAGGGATATCTGATCGACATGACGGGGGCCCGCGAGGTGCGGACGAGTTTCTCCGTGACGCTCCCCAGGAGGTAGCGGTCGACACCGCGTCTCCCGTGGGTACCCATCACGACGAGGTCGACCTCGAACTCGTCGACGTACGACAGCAGGGCCCGGTAGGGCGTTCCCTCCTCGACGGCGGTGCGAGTCCGTTCGACACCCGCCTTCGAGGCCGTCCGTGCGACCTCGTCGACGGCATCGTGAGCCTGTGACTTCAGTTCACCGAGCACGATATCCGGGCGGACGGTAGTGCCGACCGCACGCGTGTCGACGACCGAGACGGCGTGGAGGCGCGCTTCACAGAGGCGGGCCAGCCCGACTGCAGGTTCGACCGCGACCGACGCGCCCTCGGTGCCGTCGGTCGGGACGAGAATATCGTCGTAGGGGAACTGCACGCGGGCGTCGTCCCCCGAGCGGACGGTCAGCACTGGCTCCTCCGAGAGGCGGACGACCTTCTCGGTGACACTGCCGAGCACGTACCGCCGCACCCCCGTGCGGCCGTGGGTACCCATCACGACGAGACCGGCGTCGACCTCGTCGACGTAGCCGAGGATCTCCTCGTGTGGTACGCCGGACCTACCGGCTGTCGTCACGTCGACAGGTGTGGCGACCCCGTCGATGGTCGTCTCGATCCACTCGTCGGGCAGTCGGTCACGGTCGTCTCCCGCAGTGGTCTGGCTGTCGGGAGCGGACACAGCGAGGACGTGGACAGCGGCGTCGGCCCGCTCGGCCAACTGGACCGCGTGGGAGAACGCACGACGGGCGCCGGGGCTGCCGTCCGTCGGGACCAGGATGGTCTCGTACATCGTGCTAGTGCTTCGCATCCACACACAATAAATTCGCAGCCATCGATACGTGGGAGTCGGGCAGGGCCGGACCCGGAATCGGTTTCTCAACGGGCGAGAACCAACAGTGCTGCGACGAGCAACTGGCACACTGGCGAGAGTAGCAGCGCGACGACCGCGAGCGGGCCACGCTGTCTGGCGGCGACGGAAGCGGTCCCGACCGGGGCGAGGAGGAACCCGAGATAGAGGAGGACCGGAAAGAGACGCGCCAGCAGCCACGGGCGTGGCCCGGTCGGGGGAAACCCCAGGACCAACACGACAGTTCCCGCGAGGGCGAGGATCGAACTGACGAGCATCCACCCCGCCAGGAGAACCGACTGGAGTGGCGTGGCGTCTGGACGAGCATGTACATAGACCAGTGGGGCGACGAGAGCCGGAGTCCCGGCGTACACCACCGGATACCAGATCCCGTCGTCGAATCCGACACCGCTCTCGAGAGCCACCGCCAGGCCCAGTCCCAGGACCGCGAGTCCTGTCGCCGCACCAGCCAGTCGGCGTTCGTCGGCCATCTCCACCGTGAACTGACGGGCAGCGGAACCAAAAAAGATGACAGCGGTCGGAACGTCGACGGTTTCTGGGAGGCGAATAATTACGGTCCTGTTCGCCGAAGCATCCGGCCATGCTGGACCAGAGGTGCCCGCGGCCACATGAGTAGCGTCGGTCCACCCCCGCGACACCCGTTGACGCACGTCTACGATGCGGCCTACACGGGTGTCCCGAACTGGGACATCGGCCGGCCACAGCGGCCGTTCGTCTACCTCGTCGAGTCCGGATACGTCCAGAGTCCGGTTCTGGACGTGGGGTGTGGCACCGGCGAACTGACGATGTACGTCGCGCGGAAAGGGTACGACGTCCTGGGGATCGACCTCTCACAACTCGCGATCAGCCAGGCCAGAGAGAAAGCCCGCTGGCGCCAGATACCGGCTCGGTTTCTCGTGCTCGACGCACTGGCTCTGGACCGGCTCCGGGCTGCCGGGCTGACGTTCCGAACGGTCCTCGATTCGGCGATGTTCCACGTCCTCGGTGACCGCGAACGCGACCTGTTCGTCGGACAGCTCGAATCCGTCCTCCGGAGCGGGGGGCTCTACTGCGTGCTCGGGGACGTACGCTCGATGGACAGACCGGTCTACGGGCTGACTCCCGATGAGATACGCCGGCGGTTCGAGCGGACCGGCGGCTGGGAGGTCGAGTTCGCGATGGAGACCGCCTTCGAGCGCCGGTGGGGCGCCTCACCTGCGTATTTCGTCGGCGTCCGGCGACTGTAGTCCCGGCGTGCAGGAGACTGGTTCGGATGAATATAAGGTCGGCTTAGTGCGAACTAACGCCTCTATAGCAAAGAGTGCGGGCTCCCCTTTCTTGCGGGAATAGCTATGGGTATCGCACAGAAGTACGGCATCCTAGAGCGGGGCGAGATCGGGTTCGACATGTCGAAGATGACGTGGGCGCACTGGCTCGCGTGCGCACTGGCAGCGATCACAGGCGGCATCCATCTGCTGCTGTATCTGAACCAGGGGTTCCCCGGGTTCCTGTTCGCGACGGTGGTCTTCTTCGGGGCGATCGGCGCGCTCCTGTTGAACCTCTACCGGAGACTCCTGTACGTGCTCGGGATCCCCTTCACCGCCGGACAGATCGTCCTCTGGGCCGCCCAGGGGATGCCAGACATGAGCATCGCACTCGTCGACAAGCCCGTGCAGGTGCTGTTGATACTCCTGCTCGTGTACCTGTTCCTGAACGAGGACGCACTTGCGACCCAGTGACCCGGACTCCAGCGGGAGGAAAGGGGAGCCCTCAGAGGACCGACCGGCGTCAGTTCCTCCGGGCAGTAGGTACGCTGGCCGTGGGCAGCGCAGCGGTACTGGCCGGCTGTCAGGACGACCCCGACGACGACGGCGACGATACCTACGTCCCAAACGAACCGAACTATCAGGGCTGGTTCGAGAACGTCAGTAACTACCGTGGGACCGTGGAGGCCCGGGGTCAGAGCGACTACGAAATCCGGGTCGGCGTCCAGGGGGCCAACGGCTATTACTACTACGGCCCCGCTGCAGTCGCTGTCTCCCCTGGAACGACGGTCACGTGGGTCTGGACCGGTCGCGGTGGCACACACAACTGCGTCTCGACCAGTGGCGCGTTCACGAGCGGGCGACCCGTCGACGAAGCGGACCACACTTTCACGCATGCGTTCGAGAACCCGGGCGTCTACCGATACTTCTGTAGTCCCCACCAGTCACTCGGGATGAAGGCCATCGTTTTCGTGGCGCTCGGGCAACCGGGCGACCCTGCGTGATCTGAAAGTCGTCGTGATCCGTAGACACGCTCTCCCTGCACACTCTTGACACGCGGCGACGAACGGTTCGCCGTGTCATCCCAACCCCCCGAACCGTTCCGCTACGACGGCGAGGTGAGCCCCGGTGAGAAGCGGCATTTCAGATACGAGGTCGGCGAGACGTATCTCGGTGACCCGGTAGAGATACCGATAACCATCGTCAACGGCGAGTACGGCGGCCCGAACGTATTCCTGACCGCCTGTGTCCACGGCGACGAACTGAACGGCGTGAAAGTGCTTCAGGAGGTCTCGGCCCGATACGATCCCGGCGACCTGCATGGCACGCTCGTCTGTCTGCACGTGGTCAACGTGCCCGGCTACCTCTCCCAGCAACGCGACATCCCCATCTACGATCAGGACCTGAACCGCTCGTTCCCGGGGAAAGCGAGCAGTACGACGGCCGAGCGGATGGCCAATCAGGTGTACTCGCGGTTCCTCGGACAGTGTGATCTGGGTATCGACTTCCACACCTCGACCCGTAACCGGACGACGATGTTCCACACCAGGGCCGCGATGGCGGACCCACAGGTCGCTCGACTCGCACGGGCGTTCGGTGCGAACGTCACACTGGTCGGGGACGGTGACCCGGGGTCGATTCGGACGGTCGCAACAGCCGACGGTATCCCGACGATTACCGTCGAGATGGGGAAAGCCCACCGCTTCCAGCGGCCGCTCATCGACAAGGCCATCACTGGCGTCGAGAACGTCCTCGCGGAGTTCGACGTCCTCCCGGAGACCGAGTCAGTCGAACCGAACTGGCACAAGACGCTCGGCGGCGATCAGGAGAAACGCTGGCTTCGTGCCGACACGGGCGGACTCGTCGATATGGAATGGGGGCCGACACCACTCGTCCACGAGGACGAGACCATCTGCCGGATCACTGATCACTTCTCGCGGGAGGAACGGGTCGTCACCGCGCCGTTTACAGGGATTCTGGTGGGTGTCCTTGAGAACCCGATCGCGCTCCCTGGGCATCCACTCTGTCACATCGCCCGTATCGACACAGAGACACACAGCGAAATCGAGGCAGAGATCGAACGTGGCGAATTCGACGGTTATCGACAGCTCGGCTTGCGGTGGATGGGGGACGGTGAAGAAGCGGAGTAGTGTCGCCCCGCCCAGTTGGGGGAGAGACCGTCGAGCTCCGGCGAGTACGGCGGGATTATGTATCATTTGAAGAACCATTATTACGACGGCGGCCCTGTGAGCAGTCGATACACCAATGGGACCTCCAGCAACACTCCGAACGCGCGTGACACTGACACTGGTCGTCGGCATGCTCGTCGTCGGCCCGATTGGAACCGTCGTCGCTGGGTCTGCCGGCGCCGTGACACCGACCGACACGGCCGCGACGCTGCAGTCAAGCGGTGAGACGGTGCCGTACTCCGCGCTCGACGACCGGCTGTTCTGGCAGGGCCAGAACCTAGTCGTCAGCGGTCTGGATCCGAACAGCCGGTACGAACTCCGTGAGGTGACCGGGAGTACGTCGAGTTCGTTCGCGCTCGCGCGCGGCAGCGCCGCGAACGGCTCGCTGGCCGTCCCGACCGACCGGCTGGATGGACGCTACTTCATTCGGGGGCCGGGTATCTCAGACGAGCGTTCGCAGGTCTTCGAGGTCGTAGAGCAGGACCTCGACGCGAGCTGGTCCCGGCGGTCTGTGGGTGTCGGCCGGAGCGCAGAGTTCGAACTCCGCTCGAACCGCGGCGAGTTCGTGGTCGCGGTCTCTGCCGGCGGGCTGGACTTCGACGACCTCGAACGTATCTTCGACCAGCGTGACTTCGCCGACGACTACGACGTTCGCGCGGACGACGACGAGATTCTACTGGACATCCAGAACGACGAACCGCTCCCAGTCAGATTCAACAACGTCGACCCCGGCACATACACGTTCACTGCCGAGGTCGTCGACACGAACGTCACAGCCTCGGCTGCCGTATCGGTCGGCCTCAGCCGTGCCGACGTCGAGTTCGACCCGGCTGTCGTCACCGAGCAACAGGGTGACGTCGCCGTGATGAACGTCACGATCACGAACGCCAGGACCGCCTATCTGGTCGTCGGCGACCACGACAGCAACTTCCTCGACGTTGTCGAGGTGACCGACGGCAATGGCGATGGCCGTGTGAATGTCCGGATGAACACCCGATACATGGGGCTGGATCCACGGGACCCCGGCGTCCCAGACGACGTCCGACCGTACAGGGCCGGTTCGAGCAGGGACAGCGTCGATGCCCTCGAGGGATCGGACGACCTGGACAGCGGGAGCACGCTCGGGGAATTGCGATCCGGTATCGGCGTCAGTGGTGGCCTCTCGGCGCCGCTCGACGCGGCCGACTATCCGGTCGTCGCCGCGTCGTCGACGGACATCAGGCGCTCCGGAAACCGGCTTGACATCCGCGACCAGCGTGCCAGCGCTTCCCTCACGCTCGAAACGCCGCGGCTCAGGGGGATCGAGTCCCTGGCAGCGCCACGCGGGGCTGCGAGTAGCGCCGGGCTCGATACCTTCAGCGAACTACCGCGCGACGAGACCATCGCGCTCGGCGACCGAGTCGTCCTCGAAATCGACGTCTCCGGTGTGTACGGCCATCTGGAAGCCGAACACGACGACGAGATCGACGGTATCGTCGACAACGACGCAGAGGGCATCAATCTCACCGTCGAGCAGACCAGCGGGTCGACCAACAGGGACCCGATCGCACTCGACATGGACGACCGGGGGACGAGCCTGTTCGTCGACCAATCCGAGAACGTCCTCTACGTCGTCGTCGACACCCGGTCGGTCCAGACCACCCGCGAACTCGAACCCGGCCAGGCCTACGAGGCACGGTTCCAGCTAAACGGCATCACGGAATCCCGCGACGAGTACAGCGTCAAACGCACCCAGCCGTCACACACCGGCTACCCGTACTACGATCCTGGCGAAGAGCGTGCAGTCACCACGAGTTTCGAACTTGTCGAACCACGGGCGTCGTTCCGCGGTATCGACGACGGCCGACTGTCGGTGCCGCGGGAATCTGGTGTGGTACTGTCGGGTACGACGAACCTCGCACCGGGCTCGACGTTGCTGGTCCGCACCGAGACCACGACGGGTGAGACGATCAGGCAGACAACCTCGGCCGCGGTGTCGGCCAACGGTACCTGGCGCACCAGACACGACTTCTCCGGTGCGAGCGAGGGCCAGGAATTCACCGTTACGGTTCGAGATACCGACGACGTGCTTGCGACTGCGGACGGACGGGTGGTCGCGGCCGTGACGCCGACACCCACACCGACGCCGACGCCGGCAGAACCGACGGCGACGCCGACCGCCACGCCGACCGCGACGCCGACGCCGGCACCGACGACCGTTCCAACGACGGCGACGCCAACAGACGCGCCGACCACGACCACCGAGGCAGGCGGCCCCGGCTTCGGGGTCTTCGTGGCGGTCGTCGCGTTGCTTGCGACAGCGTTGCTGGTTCGCCGTCGCGGGTAGCGCTCGTCGGCGATCTCTGGGTGCGAAGTGGACAGTTTCCTGCAGGCCAGACTTTACGTGACAGCGGGTCACACGTGGGCGTATGGCACCCGTCCGCCGTCTCGTCCTGGACGTCCTCAAACCGCACGACCCGCCACTGCTCGCGTTCACCGAACACGTGACGGATATCGACGGGGTCGAGGGAGTCAACGCCTCGCTCATCGAACTCGATCAGGAGGTCCAGAACGTCAAGGTCACCTTCGAGGGGGGAGCGCTATCGCTGGGCCGTATCGAGGCTGCCATCGAGGAGTTCGGGGCGACCGTCCACTCGGTCGATCAGGTCGCCACGGGCGAGTACATCGTCGAGAACCGACAGACCCCACAGGACTGACATCCGTGTCGTCTATCGGAGGCCGACTTCGAGCACTGCTCGGGCAGGAGGACGTCCGTTCGATCTCCCGTCGCTACTTCATCTCCAACGGGTTCGACGGGACGCTGACGAGCATCGGCATCGTCGTCGGCGCCGTCCTCTCGGGTGTTCCGGACGGGACGACCGTGATCAAGATCGGCCTCGGCGCGGCCGTCGGGCTGGGGACGTCGGCCGTCTGGAGCGTCTGGGAGATCGAGCGGGCAGAGACGAAAGCGGACATCATCAGGATGGAGCGAGCGATGTTGGTCGACCTCGACGACACGAGGATCCAGCGACAGCACCGCGGGGCACGCGTGCTCCACGCGACGATGAGCGGCCTCGGACCGATACTGGGTATCGTCATCCCACTGCTCCCGTTCCTCTTCGAGGGCGACCTGTTCACGATGGGGGAGTCGGCCGTCGTCGCCGTCGCGCTCGGCGTCGGCGTCCTGGCGTCGTTCGGTGCCTACATGGGCTCGATCTCCAATCAGCGGTGGTACGTCGCGGCCTTCAGGATGGGGCTCGCGGGGCTGGTGGTGGCACTCATCAACCTGCTGTTACCTGGGTGAACGCGTTCCTCGACGCGGCGGCGTCAGCGTTCCCTGTCGGCTTCCGCGCGGCCGGTCTGTCGGTCCGGGACGAGGCGGACGAACTCGAAGTCGACGACCCGGAGTGGCTTCTCGAAGACGTCGACCAGCGGGATGTCGACACGCTCCAGCCCGGCGAGTGAGTCGGTGGCAGTCTCCTCGTCGGCGGTCGACTCCAGGGTGCCCTGCGCGATGACGCTTCTCCATCCCGCCTCGGTCTCGCCGTGGGTGACGAACGTGACCTGCCGCCCGACGAGGTCACCCTTCGAGCTGTCCGGCCCGACCGCGAGCCTGAAGTAGAAGACACCTTCGGCGTCGTCGTAGCCGTACGAGACCGGGACCGAGTGTGGTGGTTCTGATTCGTCGGTGGCGAACGATAGCACGCCGGTCCCACCCGCGCCGAGGAACGCGTCCTGGGCTTCCGGATCCATCTCCACTGGTGTCGTGTCGTCCATGCGACGAGATACGCCCCCACCGAGTATAAACCCGCCTGCGATGGCGCCGCCCGCCGTCAGTCCGGTGATGACGTCGTCCGTCACCGGTCGGGTGACGACAACGCTTTTCTACGGTGCCGACGTACAGTCAGATAACCGACACAAACCGGTGCGGACGTGTTCATCTCGGGGCACACATCGGACTCGGTACCTCGTTCACCCATGTACGATACGATCCTCATTCCGACGGACGGTAGCGATCCAGCCCGACGGGCGGCCGAACACGCGGTAGTCCTCCGCGATGCCTTCGACGCGACAGTCCACGTGGTCTCGGTCGTCGACATCGATGCGGCCGCAGGACCGATCAACGCCGGCGGCGTCGACCAGGCGTACGTCGACCGGCTGAAAGACCACGCCAGAGAAGATCTTACACACGTCGAGGAACTGTTCGACGGGGACGATATGGAAACTGCAGTCGTGGAGGGGGCCCCGTCGGACGCGATTCTCGCCTACGTCGACGACCACGACGTGGATCTGATCACGATGGGGACACACGGCAGAACCGGGGTCCGACGGTACGTGGCGGGAAGCGTCACCGAGGACGTCCTGCGCCGGTCGCCGGTGCCGGTTCTGACCGCGCGCGTGACCGACGCCAGTGTGCCAGACGGTGGGTACGACGACATACTGTTCTCGACCGACGGAAGCCAGCGCGCCAACGCTGCCCTCGATCACTGTCTCGCCGTCGCGGACGCGTTCGACGCGACTGTCCACGTGGTTACGGTGGTGAACATCGGCGCTGTCTCCGGCGATCCGGAGGGAGCAGTCCCGGTAGATGTGCTGGACTCGCTCCGAAAGCGCGGCCAGCAGACCGTCGACGCGGTCGCAGACGAGGTTCGGGCGACAGATCTGGCGGTCGAGACCGAGGTCGTCGACGGCTATCCCGCTCGGGACATTCTCGCGTACGCGGACGAGCATGACATCGACCTGATCACGATGGGGACCGCCGGACAGACGGGCCTCAGTCGGTTCCTGCTCGGGAGTACGACAGAACGGGTAATCCGGCACGCCGATATGCCGGTGCTCGCGGTCAACACCAGAGACCAGAGCGAGGACACCTGAGCGGCCTCTCCCTGCGAGTTCGAGTAGCAGTCTCCGCTCACAGCTCCGGTGCGAACCGCCTCACGCCGGTCGCGACCACCAGATACGCCGGGAGCGTGACGGCCATGACGACACCCAGGATGCCCCAGTCGCCCAGCGCGAGGGGGACCGTCCCGAAGTACTGTGCCAGGGGTGTGTAGAGGACCCCGAGCTGGAGCAGTAGCGAAGCACCGACCGCCAGCAGCAGCCAGCGGTTGGACAGCGTCGGCGTCTCGCGGAGCCACCGGATCGAGAAGAGCTTCGCGAACTCGATGAGGACGAACCCGGTGAACACCATCGTCATCGCGTACGGCGTCATGGCCTGGGCACCATCCAGCGAGTAGAAGAGTAGCCCGAGCATGACCACCGTCGACACTGCGCCAGTACCGCCCATCAACCCGAGCATCCCCCGCCCGACGATGCCACGGTCGGGGTCGCGCGGCGCGCGGTCCATCACGTTCCCGCTCTCGGGGTCCGTCCCCAGCGCGACCGCGGGGAGGCCGTCGGTGAGGAGGTTGATCCAGAGCAACTGGACCGCCGGGAGGACGAGGTAACCCGCCAGCGACGCCAGGAATACCAGCGCCACCTCGGCGACGTTGGCGCTGAGCAGGTAGGCGACGAACTTCCAGACGTTGTCGAAGATGGCGCGACCACGCCGAACCGCAGCCACGATGGTCGCGTAGTTGTCGTCGAGCAGGACGATATCGCTGGCCTGCTTGGCGACGTCCGTCCCTCTGACACCCATCGCGACACCGACGTCGGCGTTCTTCAGCGCTGGCGCGTCGTTGACGCCGTCACCGGTCATCGCGACGACGTGGCCGTTCGCCTTGAGGGCTCTGAGGATTCTGACCTTGTGTTCGGGCGAGGTCCGTGCGAAGACGTCGACGTCCTCGACGTGGTCGCCGAGTTCGTCGTCGCCCATCGCTTCGATCTCGCGTCCTTCGAGCACCGACTCACCCATATTCAGCGACGACGCGATCGCCGCTGCGGTCCTGACGTTGTCGCCGGTGATCATCTTGAGGTCGATCCCGGCTCTGGTCGTCGCTGCGACGGCGTCGGCGACCTCCGCCCGTGCCGGGTCGATCATCCCGACGAGTCCGACGAAGGTCAGCCCACCTTCGAGGTCCTGGCCTGACCTCGCCTCGGGGTCGTACGCGATCGCCAGGACCCGTAACGCGTCGTCGGCGAACGCAGCCACCTGCTCCTCGATCCGGTCGGCGCCCTCGTCCGTGAGCGAGACCGGCCCCTCGTCGGTCAGTATCGACGAGCAGTTCGAGACGACGACTCCCGGGGCGCCCTTGACGTAGCCACCGTCCTCGTGGACGGTCCCCATCCACTTGCGTTCCGAGGAGAACGGGACCTCGTCCGTCCGCGGTCGCTCCGACCGGAGGGCTTCGACGTCGATTCCGGCCTCGACTGCTGCCGTGACCAGGGCCTGTTCGGTCGGATCACCGTCGTCGGTGGTCGCGTCGTTACACAGCGCTGCCGCCTGGAGCAGGAGTTCGTACCTGTCGTCCGGGATCGAGATTCCTGTCTCGCCCGTCGACTCGATGTCGGCGGCCGATATGTCGTCGCTGTCGACCGTCGCGGCGTGGTCGCCGCTATCGACCGCGGCAGCTTCGTCGACGGTGGACGCGTGATCGACGGTGGACGCGTGGTCGATGGTCGTATCGTTCAGCCAGATTCGACTGACCGACATCTCACCTTCTGTCAGCGTTCCGGTCTTGTCCGTACAGATGACGTCGACCCCCCCGAGCGCTTCCACGGCCGGCAGTCGCCGAACGAGCGCGTTCTCGTCGGCCATCCGGCGCACGCCCAGTGCGAGTGTCAGCGTGACGACTGCAGGGAGTCCCTCGGGAACCGCCGCGACGGCCAGCGAGATCGCGGTCAACCCCGCCTGGACGATCGGCGTGCCCTGGAACAGCAGTATCGGGACGATGAGCGCCGTCAATCCCAGGACTCCGAGGCCGAGGAGCCGTCCCAGATGGTCGAGTTCGCCCTGCAAGGGCGTCTCTGTCTGCTCGGTGCCCGCGAGTTCCCGTGCGATGGCGCCGACCTCCGTCTCCATCCCGGTCCCAGTGACGACGGCGACCGCCCGCCCGCGCGTGACGTTCGTCCCCTTGTACACCATCGACCGCCGCTCCGCGAGTGGTGTGTCCTCGGGAACCGCGTCGGGGGCTTTCGAGACCGGCGCACTCTCGCCGGTCAGTGCAGCCTCGTCAACTTCCAGTGACGTCGTCTCGACGAGGCGACAGTCCGCCGGCACGACGTCACCCCCCGTCAACTCGACGATATCGCCGGGGACGAGATCCGTCGCTTCGATCTCGGCGGTCGTTCCGTCGCGGCGGACAGTTGCCGTCGGCGCCGTCAGTTCTCTGAGCGATTCAAGGCTCTGCTCGGCACGGTAATCCTGGACGAACCCGAAGATCCCGTTCGCGATCACGATGATCGCGATGAGGACCGCATCGACCGTGTGGCCGGCCCATATCGAGAGCCCGGCCGCTGCGAGCAGGACCCAGATCAGGACGCTGTCGAACTGCGCGACGAAGATATCGACCGCACTCCGTTCGTCCCCGCCCGCGACTTCGTTCGGGCCATGTTCGGCCAGTCGTCGCTCCGCCGTCGCCGGCGAGAGCCCATCGCTGTCGGTATCCAGGCTATCGAGGACCGCGTCGGGCGGGGTACTGTGGGACGGACCTGACACGTCAGGGATGTCACAGCCCTGGATTAAATGTATTTCCGGCGGTGGGACGACACGGACCGCGCGGGACGTATCGACAGCGACGAACGGCCGTTCCAACCGGCTCGACCAGGCGGTGTGGACACAACCGTTACTACCGATGGCGTCGAACTAGTTACTTGAACTATATGTACGACCACATCCTCGTCGCGACGGACGGCAGCGAACCGGCGGACAGAGCAGTCGACCACGCCGTGAGCCTGGCACGGGAACACGGGGCGACTGTGCATGCGATATCCGTCATCGACACAGGTAGATACGGCGAGCCAGCGCTCAGCAGCAGCGAACTCGTCATCGGCGAACTCGAAGACAGGGCGAACGAAGTGTTGGCCGCCATCCGGGACCGATGCGAAGCTGATGGGATCGAGGTCGTGACCAAATGTATGCACGGAAATCCAAACGACGAGATCGTCGCCTACAGTGACTCTATCGACGCCGATATCCTCGTCCTTGGAGCCCACGGCCTCTCTCATGCCGGACATCACATCGGAAGCGTCGCCGACAGGGTGGCGCGAGGGACCGACCGGCCGATCATGCTCACCTGAAAGTTCACCTGTCGGTCACCGTCGGGGCCGGTATTAACTATCGCCGGACCGAAGGAACGGTATGCGCGTTCTCGTGACTGGGGCGACCGGGTTCGTCGGGAGCCATCTGGTCCCGGCCCTCCTCGACAGTGGCCACGAGGTCGTCGCGATGACACGCGACTCCAGTCGATACGATTCTCCGACGGGAGTGGAGGTCGTCGAAGGGGACGTCCTCGATCCGGATCTCAGTCTGCCGTCGGTCGACGCAGCCTACTATCTCGTCCATTCGATGGCGGGGAGTGGCGACTTCTCTGAACTCGACCGGCGTGCGGCAGCGAACTTCGTGTCCGCTGCAGACGCGGCCGGAATCCCCCGAATTATCTATCTCGGTGGCCTCGGCGACGACGAGGCGGATCTCTCGAAACACCTCCGGTCCCGACGTGAAGTCGAGCGGATCCTCCAGACCGGTGCCGCGTCGGTGACGACACTCCGCGCGGCGATCATCATCGGCGACGGCTCTGCCAGTTTCACCGTCATCAGACAGTTGGCCGAACGACTGCCGGTGATGGTGACCCCGAGCTGGGTCCGGACCGACTGCCAGCCGATCTACATCGACGACGTGATCGCGTATCTGGTCGGCGTGCTCGAGACGCCCGAGACTGCCGGCCAGACCTTCGAGATTGGTGGTCCGGACGTGCTGACCTACCAGGAGATCATCGCCAGGACTGCCGCGCTCCACGTCGGGCGAAGGCCACTCATCATCCCCGTGCCAGTTCTGTCACCAGGTCTCTCTGCCCGGTGGCTTGGTCTCGTCACGGACGTCCCCGTCAGCGTCGCCAAACCGCTCGTCAACGGGCTGAAAAACAGGGTCGTGGTGACCGACGACAGTATCACGGAGTTCGTCGAGATCCCGCTGACGGATTTCGAGACAGCTGTCCGTCTAGCGTTGGGGAAACAGCAGGTCGATCAGACCGCTGTCCCAGCTGTCGAGTCGACGGAACGTCGGTCACGGAAATGATCCGGACTGCCACGAGTTCGGTCTTCTGGATCGATCGTCAGCCTTTCAGGGGCCAGATTCCCACACCGTTCGTACCGAGGATGATCTCTCCTCCCGAAAGTACTCTCCGGACTCTCGGTGGAGCCGAAGATATGAATCTCCGGAATTGACAGAAGCAGTAGGGTGGTGAACGCCCGCCTTAACCAACAGCTCGGGTGTATGGATGACTTTGTTGGTTAACGTCTTGGATAGAGAGACTCGATACCACTCTGACCGACTGGATCTCCCGGATCAAGCACAGTGCCTGATCCTGGGCTTTCGGGGTCGAATACTCCCAGTCGAGTCCGGAGTGGCGGAGACACCATAGTGTGATATCGAGAGAGCAGGTCGAGGTGAACGACGGTCGGACTCGTCGATTGCTCCGTGCGGATAGACACACCCCTCTATCGATGTGTTCCAGAGATATGTTGACCGTTCGGGAGTGGAGGGGGACACACCTCTATCGATGTGTTCCGTCCCAATTTCCAATCGAACCACACTTTCGATGTCGGAATCGGTAATGTGGCACCATAGCCTTTCGCTGATACAGGATCGAGTGTTTCAGCTTGATTTCCAGGCGTTATTTCGTGTGGAGATGTATCGAAATCACTCCGTCCAGGTTCGCTGGAAGTCACGAAAGGAACGAACCTCCGGAAGAGACACACCCCTCTATCGATGTGTTCCGGGGAGTGGTGTGCCGGTACCAAACACAGCCGGAATCGAGAACCGAATTCGGTAGGTACCGGGAACTCTGGGATCCGGAACAGGATCAGAGGGATAGAAGCGGTCTGAATCACGATTTCAGAATTATTGTACGAGAGGGAGCGGTCAGGAGAGCGCCCCTGACGACATCCGTACCGAGAGCTCACCGACGAATCGAGTGAGAAGTGGAGGGCAGAGTAACCGAGCGGCCGAACACATCGAACACTTCGATAGAGGTGGGTGTGTGTTGTGTTCTAGGACTAGAAAGCTAGAAAGAAGGAAGACGGACAAACGGCCGAGAGAGACACTCCTACCGGTACATTGGATCGTTCGATGTAATCTCAGCCCCGGTCGAAATAGGCCTCCAGACTCGCTTGTTCCTACGATTTCGGTCGACTAGCGCGACTCCACACACCACTCTCTCACCCCCCCACCCCTCCTCACCCGCGAACACATCGATAGAGGGGTGTGTGTCTCCCTACCCGTCTGCCGAACACATCGTCGGAACAGACGCCACTCCAGTCGAGTGGATTGGTGAAACGGGGGTAGACGACTATCCCACCGTGTTCAGAACCACGATCTCACATCGATAGGGGTGGGGAAGTTATTTATCGACGGCGTTGTTGGTGACTGACATGGATACGAACGACGCCGACGACTCCGTGGACGACAGTGAGGCGTCGGAGGAGTCCGATCCGGAACAAACAGATCTCTCTGCAGCCGTCTCCGAGTCTTCGGACGGGAGTGGCCCGTCGTCCGGGTCGAGTGACGTGACTCCCTCCGAATCTCCTGTGTCCGGTCCCGAGGATGGCGACCATCACTCGACAGTCGATACCGTCGACGGGGGCTCGCAACCGCTCGCGGACGACAGGGGATCACCGACGGTCGAAGACGACGGCGAATCACCGGCCGTCGAAGACGATGGTGAGTCCCAGTCTATCGAGGAGATGCTTCTGGAGTTCGACGAACAGGACGGATTGATCCGTGACCGGTCGCTGATCGATCCGAACCACGTCGTCGAGGAGGACCGCATCGTCGGCCGGGACCAGCAACTCCAGGAGGTCACGAAGATGCTTCGCGTCGCACTCGGTGACAACCGTCCGCCGAACCTCTTCCTGTATGGGCCCTCGGGAACCGGAAAATCACTCATCACCAAAGCGGTCTGCAAGAACATCAGCAGGATCTGTGAGTCGAGAGATATACGATTCGGGACAGTAGAGGTAAATTGCCAAGATATCGACACACTCGGTGTCGGTGTGTACGAACTTGCAAGCAGAGCTGCCGAAGAAGCTGGAGTCGAAGTAGAAGTCCCGAAACACGGTGTTGCGACGAAAGAGAAGTGGGACGAACTGTTCCGGATCGTCAACGAGAACTTCGATTCGGTGGTATTCGTTCTCGACGAGCTAGATATGCTCGTCGGCCGACGAGACAAACAAGAGCCCGCGTTCTCCCGCCTCCTCTATCAGCTCTCGCGAGCCGGTGCGAACGACGACCTGACCGCGTACCTCTCCGTGGTCGCGATCTCGAACGACACGAAGATGATGGAATCCGTCGGCAGTCGCGCACTGAGTTCGTTCACGCCGGAGGACGTGCATTTCGACGACTACGACGCCAACCAGTTGCAGGCTATCCTGCGCCGTCGTCGCGACGCGTTCCACGACGACGTGCTCGACGACGACGTCATCCCGCTTGCTGCGGCGTTCGCGGCACAGACACACGGTGACGCCAGGAAAGCGATCGATCTGATGCGTGTCGCCGGCGAACTCGCCGAACGGCAAGGTGACGACCGCGTCAGGGAGCAACACGTCCGTGCGGCCCAGGACAAAGTCGAGAAGAACCGTGTCCTGGAAGTCGTCCGCGGTATCAGCCAGCAGAAGAAGCTCTGCCTCTACGCGACTGCTGCTGTCGCCGATCAGACCGACGACGGGACGGCTCGAAGCACGACCGGATACAAGGTGTATCAGTTCCTCACCGACTCCATCGACGCGGACCAGTATCACCAGGAGACGTACGTGAACAAGATGAAAGAGATGACCACGTACTCGCTCGTCGATTTCGAGCGGCGGAGTCACGGTCCGAGTTCGGGGATGTTCCTGGAGTTCCAGTTCGGTGAGCGGCCAGCGACTATCCTGGAGACACTGCGTGAGGACTCCCGGATCGAGGTAGCGGCCTCCGAGGAGGTCCAGAGTGTGGTGACTGCTCAACTCCGCAACGAGACCTGAGGGGCGCTTCTCGAGAACGGTCGAAATCTCCACTGAGCTCTCGAAATTCGGATTGCGCCCCGACGATATCGGTCGCTGACCTGCTGCGGTGACACCCCTCTATCGAAGTGTTCTCTGCCCGTTCCAGTTGTGTGCGTTCCACGAGGTCCTTCTCCGATCACACACCTCTATCGAAGTGTTCCGGACCGGAAGGGGAGCACGGACTGGCGGGATACCCCTCTATCGAAGTGTTCGAATCGTCTGAACGGGTCCGGATTGGCTCCGTCGAGGACGACAATATACCGTCCTGGGGATGACGCCCGTCAGACATTCGGTCCCACGCCTCTATCGAAGTGTTCGATATATAGATCGACCGCAGATAGGATTCGAAATTCAGTAACTATCGATGGTTGTGTGAGTGTGTTCGCTTCTGATTAACCAACATACGTCTCCAGCACGTCCGATTGTTGGTTAATATAGACGATCCGTATCCACCGCTCCGGAATCTCGCGCGCACGTTTCGTGAGACTCGTTCACCTCGGTAGCCGGTCGAATCAGAGCCCTACAGAACATGTACACGGCTGGAAACTAGTGTCCGGGTGAGTCACAGATCGGCGGGCGGATCCGGATCAGGAGGGTGACTGGACCGTCACACGGTCGCCACGGAGTCCTGTTCGTTCGATCAGATACTCGGATATCGCGTAGACCATCCAGGCCTGACACCACCGCATGAGTGTGATTCGCCGCGTACGGAATCGGTTTTTCCGGAAGTAGAACCGACACGCACCGTCGTAGAGGTTGTCCAGGGTCCATTCGAGTATCTTGTTCGCGAACCGGAGATCGCCGGCGTAGCTGAAGACCAGAATCCCCTGTGCACAGGCGTGGATGTCGCGTGGGTAGGCCTGTCGTTCGTCGAAGTTCGGTGCTCCCTCGACAGTGAACAGGTCCGTCCGGTGGAAGTCGAGGGCGTCGGCGATGGCATCGTCGTACCGCGATTCGCCGGTGACCGCTCGGTACTGCAGGAGCGATTCGAGGATGAATCCGTTGTGATGCGTATCCATCGAGAGGTGGGACGCGGACGGGGGATCACGGTATTTCCACCCCCCGACAGGTTGCTGGCAGTCGACGATGTGGTCCAGCAGCTTTCGAGCGCGGTTCCGATACTCCGCCCGTGAATAGTACGCGTAGAGGTCGACGAGTAACCGAGCGCCCAGTGCGCCTGCATTGAGCGTGTAGTACGACCCAGGGTGGTTTTCGCTGTAGGTGATCCGTGCCGTCCCGTCGTCCAGTTCGGTGTAATCGAGCGCTCCATCGAACAGGTCAGCAGCGGTTGCGGCGATCTCGGCGTATCTGGAATCGAGCGTTGCGCCACGGAGTAGCGCTTTCACCGCATACGAGGTGACGACTGAATCCGGGGTGTTCTCCCCCGCGTACCCCTGGAGGTCCTGAACTGGATGTTGATGTCCGAGTCCGAACCCGCTGTAGTTCGGGTTGCTGCTCTGGACGAGCCAATCGAGCAGTCGCCGAGTCTCGCCGAGAAACGCCACGGTGGAGTCGGTAGCCGGATTCCGAACCCGCTGTAACTCGTGGACGTTCTGATTCGCCATCGCGAACAAGGCTGCACCCTTGTAGTTCCGGCGTTGCTCGACGAGACACAACCGACGAAGGAACACCGGCCCCCGCTTGATCACCTCCTGGAACGCGAGGTTTCCCCACTTCGATTCGAACGGGAGCAGGTTCCACAGTCGGCTGCTCATCCCATCACAGTAATCCCACCCAGTGTACTCCCGTTCGCGAGCGTACGCGAGCGCGCTCTGGAGGTGGTCGTACCACGGGTCGAGCGTGTCGGTCACTGGTGACTGGTACGTCTTCGTCACACGTCTCACCGGAGAATCACCCAAGAGACGTCGATACACTGACTCATCGTACTGAACTGAGGTGTTCGTTGGATAGTTGTAATTACGAACTTACCGGCACCGGCGTCGTCGTTGGATTCCGCTTGCTGTCGTCGGCTTGCGAATCCGACTCCGTCCGTAAATACTCGAATCTGTAAGTGTACCTTATCCAACGCCCACGGTTCCAAAGCTCGTAATAACAAAAGAGACTGGCTGTGTTGGGAGGGACAGCCCACTCACCCATGAATCGCGATCCAGTAGCCGACGGCGAAGCGAACGACGACTCGCCCCAGTCTCGCTACCGCCAGTACAGTGACAACCTCCGACGGAGAGATTTCCTCAAGAGTGCCTTTGTGGCTCCGTTTGCCGGTTCGATCTTCGATACTTCCGGAGCTGCCACGTCACAGAGTCCAGTCGATACCTCGGTGATGGAGACACAACCGGTCGACAACCGCGTCGACAACGTGACTGGAGTCCTGAACACCGTCGGCGATGGCGACCTGCTCGTCTTTCCGGAGGGTCGGTTCACCTGGGACGACACGGCGGTCATTACGGCTTCGGACTGGGGCATCCAGTGTCAACCGAATACTGTCTTCGAAGTCCCCGCGGGAATGGGTGATGGGAACAGTGGTCTCTTGCTCCGGACGATCGTCAACAACGATGTCGCGGACAACTTCCTGCTGGAGAACCTCACCTTCGAATCGGACGGTCGCGCAGCCCCTGGGATGCGTCTCGGAGTGGACAGAGCCGCACACGTCAAGGGACTAACCTACGATGTCAACGGACCGCTGTCGACGAACAAACAGGAGAACGGTATCTCTGCGCTCGTCAGAGATCCGAACGGGACACTTCGATTTGACGACTATCGGCAACTCAACAACGGTGATATCGGAGCATACGCCAGCGGGAACAGCCGGATCGGCATCTACGTCGGGCAACGACATCGGGGGACCATGCGTCTCACGAACCCCGTACTCGGTGGCTTCCCGAACAACGCCTGTTACGTCTCGCGCCAGCCTGGTACAGTGATCGTCGAGGGCGGGCTGTTGATGAATAACAACGTCTCGGCGGTCCGTGTCTCCGGTGGCGTCGAGGTCAGGAACTCGACCATATTCATCGACACGTACCGGTACACGAACGGCGACGGACGGATCGACGGCGGCCAACACAACACACGCGGTGTCTGGGGGGACAACCGCGGTGCCGGAACAGACGGTGGGTTGGTCACCGGCACGTCGTTCGTCCTGCACAACTACCGGAGTTCCAGTGGACTCGTCGATATCCTGGAGAACCCGTACATGACGGTCAGGGACTGTCAGTTCCTGCTGAACGACAGTATCATCGGCGTCAACGCCAACAAAGGGTCGGTCAACGTGACTAACAGTTCGTTCGAAGGGATCGCGACTGGTTCGATCGCCGGGGCTGGCACTGTCAACGGGACCGGTAACTACGTCGCCTCTGAGCTGTTCGCCGGCACGATTCCAACCTCGGACCCCTGTTGTAGCCGGTTCGTCTGGTCCCGGACACACCCTGAAACACCCAAGCAACGGTTGAACAACGACACTCGCGAGCACGCTCTCTCGATCCTGGCCTCGAGCAGAATCGATTACACCCTGACGACCACGGATACACTCGTGAAAGGTGCTCCGACCGAGGATAGCGACAGTGTCACCGGAAACGCGGATGGAACTTGGACTGCAAAAGGTGGTCTGGACGACGGTGATTTCGACACCTACCTGTACGATGGTCGGGCCGAGGAGCTGACTATCTCGGGCGCACCGAGCGAGTACATCCTCGTTCTAGACGGGAACGAGGTCACACAGACGTAGTTTCGGAAAGTGCGATTTTCACAAGCGAGACGGTCACCTTGCAAACAACGGGGGCAGACACGTGACCGGTGACATTGCTCCGGTTGTGGCCCTGAACCGGTTGCCACCTACGGTCAGGAACTCCATTACGTTGTACCAGACCGCCGAGAACTGTGTCATGCACACGCAGAGACGGAGACACACACCCTGGACCTGCCGATGGAACTGAAGATGCGACACCTTGCTCCACGTTCGTTCAGCCACAACTCCCGGGAGCGACCGCGATGAAACTGGGTGGCGTCTCCGACGGCCGGATATACGGAACCGAGTACCGGACGGTGGTGGCCGAGACCAGTGTGAGGACATTCGCGCCTGTCGGACGACTTCCAATCCCGAAACGGGGATGGGATGGACTCACCTACCGGCTCAAGACCGCCCGCCCGCTCAAACCGCTCGTCGAGCGGTACGTCGGTCGGTTCGCGACGGTCTCCGTCTGGCCGGTCTCGGAGTCGACGATCGCTGCGAGTGCCGACCGGTATCTGTTCGTCTCGACCGACGGTGGGCGGACCTGGGAACGGCGGCTGACGCTACCGCCGTCTTCGGGGCCGATGGGGATACTGCCGTCGGGGTTCTGTGTGCACGACGGCTCCTGGTACGTCGGGGAGTATCCCTTGGACACCGACGTGACACCCCGAATACGGCGGTCGGACGACGCTGGACAGACGTGGACGACGGTGTGCTCACTCCCGCAAGCCCGGCACGTACACGCTGTCCAGATAGATCCCTACACGGACACGATGTGGCTCACGACCGGGGACGTCGGTGACGGCTGTGCGATCGGTCGGCTCGTCGACGGGCGGTTCGAGCGGCTGGGGAGCGGGGGTCAGCGGTGGCGGGCTGTCGAACTCGCCTTCACTCGGTCCGGTGTTCTCTGGGGGATGGACAGTGTCTACGAGGCGGAGAAACCGATCTTCCGCGTTCGTCGTGAGGAGTTCGGCGCCAGCGAACCGACCCCCGAACGACTCCACCGACTCGATAGCTCGGTGTACTACGCCACGACGTTCGAGACACCGGACGATCAGTGGGTGATCTTCTCGACGGCCATGGAACCGGGCACAGACAGCACCGCACCCGATGGCACCACAGCGTCGTACTCGGAGCGGGCACGAGTGGTCGCATCCAACGCCGAGAGCGGGTTCGGGGAGTGGTACGAACTGGCTTCGTTCAGGAAGCGCTCTGTCCCGGCCGATCGCTTTCGGTTCGGTGGTCGTGTCCCGCCGGCGAACGCCTACGTCTTCCTCGCTGCCGACCCGGACCGCGGGGTGTTCCTCAACCCCTACAACACGGCCACCAACGACGGCTCGCTTCTCCAGTTCCCGCCAGCCTATTTCGAGGCACTCGGCCGTGACGAACCCGGGATCTACAGCGTCGTCCACGAACCGTCAGGGTGAGACCCACCGGGGAGGCGGTCACATGTAGCCGAGATCTTCGAGCTGTGACGTGGTGGATTGGCCGAGTGCTCGGGTCTCGCCGCCGTCGTCCGCTGTCGAGAGACGATCGGTTCGGTCGGCCAGTGCCTCGCGATACGTCGCAAGACGGTCCGCTGTGGGGTCGGCCATGTGGTCGTCACGGCCGTCCCGAACGTCGTAGAGATATTCCTCACCCGAACTGTTCGCGACGTACTTGTGCTGTCCGTCGACGAGGACCCGCCACTGTTCCCGCTCTCCCGGGTCCGTCCGTCCGGTATGTGGGACGACATCCTCGACGAGCGCTCGATCCGACTGGTCGTGTGAGTCACTGGTGACACCGGACACGTCCAGAATCAGATCGGAAACACCGGCTAGTTCGAACGGGCGCTGATCGATGGTTCCAGAGGATTGCTCGGGTGGCTTGATCAGGAGCGGCACGTTGATATTGAGTTGACGGGTGTAGTGTGGCGGCCGTTCGTCACGGTCGAACTCCCCCAGGGTCTTCCCGTGGTCGGCACAGACGACCACCAGTGTGTCGTCGTACACCCCGTTCGCTTCGAGCGTGGACAGGAGGTCACCGACGCGCCGATCCTGGAAGCGGATGCTCGCGTCGTAGTACTCCAGCACCCGCCGGCGCTCCTCGTCGCCCATCTCCCGCTTGCCCATGACGTAGGCGAGCAGTTTGGTGTTCAGGAACCGAGGCTCCAGTATCGAGGGGTGATCGAGCCCGAGCGTTTCGAACGCCGATTTCGGTGGGAAGTACGGACTGTGTGCCTCCATGAGGTTCAGGAAGGTGAACGTCGGCTGGGCCGATCCGGCGCCACGCTCGACGAAACGACTGGCCCGCTCGACGAGCTGGTCGGTGAAGAAGCGCCGCTTCAGGAGGAACACCGGCTGTCGCGCGGCCTGTGCAAGCAGCCTGTGTCCCCTGTCGAGGAGTCGTTCACGGCGGGTGTGGAACCGTTCGTCGGTCGTCCGTGATAGTTCGAGGTCCCATTCGACGAACTCGTCGAACCCGCGGTCCAGTCCCGAGAGCGAACCGACCCACGGATTGTTCGAGAAGCCGGCGGTTCGGTAACCGGCCGTGGAGAGTCGTTCGGTGACCGTGTCCAGACGTTCCGGGAGGGTGTTCGTCGAGTCGGCGAAGCCGCCCGTGACGCCGTGTTCCGACGGCGCCAGTCCGGTGAACATCGAACAGTGTGATGGGAGCGTCCACGGTGCCGGTGCGTAGGCCTCCTCGTAGACGGTTGCGTCCTCGGCCAGTCGATCCAGCGTCGGCGTCGTCGGCCGGTCGTGGCCGTAGGTCGACGTCCGGTCGGCTCGCACCGAGTCGATGACGAGGAAGAGGACGTCCGGCCGGTCTGTCATGGCTCGTCCCTCGCACACCGTCGCTATTGTTAGGCGGCCGCTAGAGCCAGAATCAGCCCGTTGGCTCGCCGTTACGGTGTACTCCCCAGCTCGTGCGACGCGGCCCGAGAATCGGCCTGTGGGGACTGATCGGGGAAGAGCACACGCTCGTGTGCCGGAGCGATCTCCGACCAGTCGTACTGCTGTGCCGCCGCCCTCGCCGCTCGTCGCACCTCGGCGTGCCGATCTACGTCTTCGATGCACCGTTCGAGAGCAGTTCGGAACCCCTCTGACCCGGGCTCGTAGAGGTAGCCGTTCGCTCCGTCGGAGAGCAGCCGTCGGTGTGGTTCGATATCGGTCGCTAGGACCAGACAGCCGGCGGCCAGATACTCCAGGAGTTTCGCGGGGAAGCTGACCCGATAGGACTCGATGTCGGCGAGCGGCGAGACCGCGATATCCGTCGCCGCCAGCAGTTCGGGAACCTCGTCGTGTGGGACCAGGCCCAGGAACTCGACCCGGTCGGCGACACCGACGGTAGCGGCCAGTTCTCGAACTGCCGAGACGTGCTCGTCTGAGCCGTCGCCGGCGATCTGTAACCGCACGTCCAGGTCGGAGGCTGCCATGGCCTCGATCACGTCGTCGAGGCCGCGCGTCCGATGGACCGTGCCGACGTAGGTCAGTTCCCAGGGCGGACTGGAGCGGCGACCGGTCTCTCTGGACCGCTCCGGCGCGAACGTCGCGGTATCGACACCCATCCCGACGACGTGTGCATCCGAGAGATCCACGTCGTAGGTCGCTGCTGTCACCGACCTGATGCCGTCGGTGAGACAGAACACCTCGTCGGCGTTCGCGAGCAACCGTCCGATGACTCTCGCGTAGACACTTCGCAGGACGTTTGCTACTCTCGTCTTGGTGTCGGCGTCGCTTGCTGTGGCCGCTGTGAAGTCCAGCGACTGTCGAACGGGGACGGACTGGAGGTCGACGACGAACCGGGACCCACCACTCACCGCCCCGAGCCATCCCTGGATGATCTCCCCCTTGAAACAGTAGACGGCGTCGTAGTGGTGGCGAAGTCCGAGCACGGCGGCGTAGAGCGTCGAGAGCACGACGTACAGGAGTCCGGAGAGGACCGGGACTTCCCCCGTATCGAGGTCGTGGAAGACCAGGTTGTCGGGGTGGTCCGCCGAACGGTCACCGTTCGGTCGGCGGCGACAGAGGACGTGGACGGTGTACGAGCGTGCGAAGTGCTGGGTCAGGTAGTATCCCCGTGTGGCTCCGAACGGTGCGCTCAGGTCCCGTGAGTGGATCACCAGTATCGACTGATCGGTGTCGGGCATCGATGGCTCGGGCTTGTCCGGAGAGGGAGTTTGTTATTGCCGCCCTATTCGCGGTCATCTGCTGTACGGGACTGGGGCGCGTTGCAGCCAGGTCCGGACGTTCTTGAGCATCCCGTACGCTGATTCCGAGGCCCACATCTGGACGCCGCCGGAGTTGACCACGTAGTACGGCCGCAACTCCGGACCGAACTTCGATTTGAACTTCGAGAGGCGGTATTCGCCCGCTCCGACCATGTCGTAGCTGGTGATGTTCGAGAGCTCCGGGTCGTCGGCGATATCGCGGATGATCGCCCAGTGGAGGAGGCTGTTGATCGAGATGTGCTCGTACTCCTTCCGGACGCCCCCGAGCCAGAAGGAGCCAGTATCGCCAGAGTACAGGACGACGATACCGCTGAGGAATTCGCCGTCCGGGCCGCGAGCGACGTAGGTTCGGCTCTGCTCGTCTAAGGCCTGGACGACGTCTCTGACGAACGACCAGGAGAGACCGTAGTACTCGTCTTGCTCGGCGAACCGCTCTTGGGTCTGTTCGTATACCCGCCGGGTATCTTCCAGGTCGCCCTGTTCGACGACCATGTCGAGGTCCTGGCTCTTCGTGATTTCGCGGCGGCGACTCTTCGAGAACTTCTTGAGCAACTCGTCGGCGGATTCCTCCGCCACCGGGAGTACGTACGTAAACGAGGTGTCGACGGACAGGTCCTCCCATTCGTATGGCCTCGGGTCGGTGTATTCTGGGCTGTTGACGAGGAACACGAGCGATCTGTTGTCGACGCCGAGGTGGTCCAGGACGCCACGTGTAAATCGGTTGTTGACGCGCTCGCATTTCCGGACCTTCGGACTGGTCGGCATGATTACGGTCCCGAGATACGGCACGTGCATTCCAGGGGGTGGCGAGGAGATCGTCTGGAGACCGAGCCGTGTGTTGTTGACGAACACGGGGAGCAGACCGACCAGTTGGTCGCCCTTGTGTCCGGCGTACAGTCTGAGTTCGTCGGTGCCACTGTGTTCCGCCAGGAGTTCGAGTAACTCCGGTCGATGGAAGACCTGATAGCCACGTGCTGGCAGTTCGTCCGCCCAGTCGGATATGGTCAGTTGTTCGATATTCATCTCGGTAGTGTCTCTGCAGATCGGTCGCGTCGCGAAAGCTGTCTCTGCACCGCACCGCCGCTCCCGTGCCCACCACGGAGCACGTCGCGGAGACCGGGACGGGGGATCCAGGTGAACGGCCCCCAACTTTGTCGACCGGCAAGCCATCGCGCGAGACCGCTAGTCGCTGTCTGCTCGCGTTGCTTGCTGTCGGACGGGTCCGGCGTGCCGAGGGGATCCCGGAGGAACGACGAGAGACCGTAGCACATCCACGCCTGACTCCACCGCATGTACGGCGTCGTGTCGTTCAGTATCCGCCCGCGCCGCCGGTAAAAATACCTCGCCTCCTCGTCGTAGAGGCGTTCGATGGACCACGACGCGACGCGTTCGGCGAGGTCCAGGCTGGCTTCTCGACCGTCGAGCGCGAAGGTCCGGATAGCCTGCCCGGCCGCGTGGGCGTCACGAGGGAATCGCTTGTCGTGCTCGAACTTCGGCGCCCCATCGGCCTCGAACAGTTCCGAGCGATAGAACTGCAGCCCGGACTCGTACGCGTCCCTAACCGACGGATCGGCATTCTGAACTTCGAGATACCGGTGGAGCGATTCGAGGATGAACCCAGTGTGGAAGTTGTCGTGAGAGAGGTGCGAGTCCGACCGTGGCACTGCGTAGTACCAGGCACCCGACTCTACTTGCACCGAGACCACGAACGACGCCAGTTCCGCTGCTCTGGCACGGACCTCGTCGTCGTCACACGCCGCCCCGACGCGACTGAACAGCGCTGCAGCGAGGGCGTTCGCGTTCACCACGACGAACGAGTCCGAGGGGGTGTACGTGAACGGTTCGTGATCTGCCACCGCCTTCGTGTTGATAGTCGAGCGGATGAAATCGACCGTTCTGGCGGCAATATCGAGGGATTCCTGTTCGCCGGTCACCTCGTAGTGTCTGAGGAACGACCGCGCACAGAAGATGCTCACGACGATGGACGGCGCGTATCGGGGAAGATAGAACTTCCGGGCGTTCTGCCAGGCGAAGTTGTACCCCCAGCAGGGAGCGTCGTACCCCGACGCCTGGTTCGACCGGAGCCACTCCAGCAACCGTTCCGCCTCCTCGAGTTGCCACGTCGCGCCGTCCCGTTCGTAGAGGTTGAGATACGTCATCGCGAACAGTGCGATACCCTTCGGATTCCGCTGTTTCGGCACGTCGAGGAGTCGACGAAGATTGACAGGTGACTTGCCGACGAGATGTGTCCCCACGAGACGGGAGAGCCAGCCACGTGTCAGCGCGGCGATGTAGGGGCTGTTGAGCCCGTCGTATGGGTCCCACCCGGCGTATTCCTCCTCGCTAGCCCACTCCAGGGCCTCCAGACAGATCTCTCTGTATGGGGAGTCGGAACCGGTGACCGGGTCCGTCCTGTCCATCACCTGCTTCAATTTGTCTGATACACTTTGTTATGCCACGGCATACGGTAGGGCGACCGGGTACGGGATACGTAACAGCACCGCGACTGCGTCCGACAACGCACAGACCCGGGGGACTGAGAAACCGGTAACTGAAACAGGGCCATAACAATGCACTGCAGTGGTCTACGACACAGCCAGATGCCTCAATCAACGACCGCGAGCCACGAGCCGTCGAGTCGAGGGTCCGATGCAGGCCCCATCGAGCTACTCGTCGTCGGCACCTTCGGTGGTGGCGGCATCCATCAGTACATCGACGAACAGGTCGACCGCTTCTCCGATGCCATCTCTGCCTCTACCTTCGATATGGTCGCTGCACCGACCGGTAGCGGAGTCCTGTGGTTCCTGACGTCACTGCTACGGTCCCTTCGAGCGGCGCTTTTCTTTCCGTTCCAGGACCCACCCGACGTCGTCCACGTCCACTCGTCGCACCGATACTCGTTCTATCGGGCCGCCTTCTACGTCCTCTATGCGGCCTACGTGTGGCGGTGCCCGGTCGTCCTGCATATCCACGGCTCGTCGTTCGACGAGTTCGCGCGGACCGAGAACCCACTCGTCAGAGTGGTTCAAGACGTCGTGTTCGGCGCGTCCGACCGAATCATCGTGCTCTCGGAGTACTGGGAGACGGTACTCGCAGACCGTGTCTCGGCGTCGAAACTCCGGGTGTACCCCAACGCCGTCGATCCAAGCGACTACGACCCGGAATACGGAGTCGACCCGCCACGACTCGTGTTCGTCTCGAACCTCTACGAACGGAAGGGAGTCGACACGCTGGTCGACGCACTCGACGCGCTGGCGACGAGCGGGTACCGGTTCCGGGCCGACATCGCGGGTAGCGGCCCGCTGGTCGAGCGTGTCGAGACGCTGGCCGAGCGCCATAACTCGATACGCTACCACGGCTACGTCTCGGAGGAACGGAAACGAGCGCTCCTCGAACGGGGAACTGTCTACGTGCTCCCGACACACGCCGAAGGACTCCCGATTGCGATGCTGGAGGGGATGGCCGGCGGGAACGCCATCGTCTCGACGACGGTGGGGGCGATCCCCGAGGTCATCGACGAGGAGAACGGGATACTGATCGCCCCGGGAGACGTGGACGGATTGGTCGACGCGCTCGAACAGCTGATCACAGAACCCGAGCGGACCGAGCGCATGGGTCGCCGTAATCGGACACTCGTCGAGACCCGTTACTCCTGGGACGGGGTTCTCGACCGACTCGAACGGTTGTACAGAGAGGACCTCCTGGCATAGCACTGATCGGTCCGCCTTCCCGAGTCGCTCGGAGACGGTCGGGAGAACGGATGAATCCGACCGTACTGACTACTTACTGCCGGTAGGCGTCTCGTACTTCCGTGGCCACTACACTTTCTCTCCGTCCCGAGCGAACTTAGTGACGCGTGCACAGGCGAATGCTCGCCCGTCCAGCCGAACGTCGATCGTAGCCATGCGATGACGTCACACGTCTCGGCCAGTGGGTTCGGAGCCCGGTATACGTATCCTAACTGCCCCTGCCTGCCGCGCATTCTACCGAAATCGAGGGTAAGAACGTCCTACGTGGGGTAACAACCCCGTTAATTGTTGTAGGGTCAACATAAACCCGAGGTCGAATCAGTGTGACTCGCCTCAAAATGATAAGTAACGGGTAACCACCGCAATTGGAAGCGGAGCAAATCTGTACATACGGTTAAGTTTTAGGACTTTCCTACCCCAGGTATGTTCCGCATACCAGGAACAGGTGACGACGACTCGGACGACGACGAGCGTGTCGAGACAAATACAACTGGCAGTACCGATTCGACCGACTCGGTGTCGGCCGACGGACTCCCGCGCCGCGGCTTCCTCAAGGGAACCATCGCGGCAACCGCCGTTGGCCTCTACGGGGTCGGATCCGCGGCGGGCGCCACGGACTCTCCAGTCGACGAATCGAGGATGTCCGAACGACAGGTCGACATCTCCTCGGGCGACGAGGTCTCCGGCATCGTCGAGAACGTCAGCAGTGGCGAGATACTCGTCTTCCCGTCGGGGACGTTCACGTGGTCGGACGTCGCGCAGGTGTACGTCAACGACTGGGGGATCCGCTGTCAGAGCGACACCGTCTTCGAAGTCCCTGCCGGAATGGGGGACGGCAGCAAAGGTCTGCTCCTGCGGACCAAGTCGGGGAGTCTCGTCGCGGATAACTTCTTCCTGGAGAACCTGACCTTCGATTCCAGCGGTCGCGCGGCACCCGGTATGCGGCTTGGCTGTGCCAACGCCGCACATATCCGAGGGCTCCATTACAAGATGAACGGGCCCACCTCGATCCAGGAGCACGGCAACGGTATCGCGGCCATGACGCTGAACTCCGGCGGGACGTTCCGCATCGACGACTACCGACAGTTCAACAACGGCGACCTGGGCGGCTACGCGGGCGGGGACAGCCGGGTCGGTATCTTCGTCGGGGGCCAGAACGAGGGGACCATCCATCTCAAGAACCCGGTGCTCCAGGGCTTCCCGAACAACGCCTGTTACGTCTCGCGCCAGCCTGGTACAGTGATCGTCGAGGGCGGGCTGTTGATGAATAACAACGTCTCGGCGGTCCGTGTCTCCGGCGGCGTCGAGGTCCGTGACACGACCATCGTCATCGACATCGACGACTATCTCACCGGCGACGGCAAACTCGATGCGACCACCCACAACACGCGAGGTATCTGGGGTGACAATCGTTCCTCGGGGACCAACGGCGGGCTCGCGAAGAACGTCTCGTTCATCATCCGGAGCTACCGCCGGAGTTCCGGACTGGCCGCGATGCTGGAGAACGAATCGATGTCCGTCGAGGACAGCCAGTTCCGCCTGGAGACCGACATCACCAGCGTCCAGTCCAGCGACTACGAGATACAGGTCACCAACTGTGACTTCACCGGCCCGTCGTCGAACGCCGTGGCTGGCTCGGGCACGACGCCTGGGGACAACAACCGTGCCGTCTCCAACATCAACCCCGGATCGGTCACTGTCGTGGGGACCGATGCTACGTTCGACTGGTCACAGACTCATCCGGAGACACCGAACCGGCAATCCGATTCGACCAACGACTCGACAGACGAGTCGACGGACGACACGACAGACGAGTCGACGGACGAGTCGACAACCGTCAAGACGTTGGAGGTTCGCTCCGCTGCCGACACCGGCTGGTGGAACTACCAGGTGACGACCAGCGGGACACTGGAGAACAAGTACTCGGGCGACCAGGAGGAGATCGCCCAGAACAGCGACGGCTCCTACACGGCAAGCGGGACCGTCGGGAACAGCGGGAGCGACTACTTCGACTTCGAGGGCGACATCACGAACTGGTCTGCGGAGGTCGATTCGAGCGAGTTCACCATCTACGTCGACGGCACCGACGTCACCGACCAGGTGACCGGCGATACCTCGACGGACGATTCAACGGACGATTCGACCGACGACTCGACGACGGTCCAGACACTGGAAGTCCGCTCCGCGAACGGGACCGGCTGGTGGAACTACCAGGTGACGACCAGTGGGACACTGGAGAACAAGTATGCCGGTGACGAGGAGACGATCACCCAGAACAGCGACGGCTCCTACACGGCAAGCGGGACCGTCGGGAACAGCGGGAGCGACTACTTCGACTTCCAGGGTGACATCACGGACTGGTCTGCGGAGGTGGACAAGAGCGAGTTCACCATCTACGTCGACGGTACCGACGTCACAGACCAGGTGGTGAGTGACTCTTCGACGAGTGACTCGACGGACGACTCGACGAGCGATTCGACGACGGTCCAGACACTGGAAGTCCGCTCCGCGAACGGGACCGGCTGGTGGAACTACCAGGTGACGACCAGCGGGACACTGGAGAACAAGTACTCGGGCGACCAGGAGGAGATCACCCAGAACAGCGACGGCTCCTACACGGCCAACGGCGTCGTGGGCAACAGCGGGAGCGACTACTTCGACTTCCAGGGTGACATCACGGACTGGTCTGCGGAGGTCGATTCGAGCGAGTTCACCATCTACGTCGACGGTACCGACGTGACCGACAGCGTCGTCAACTGAGGCTTCGCGACCTCGATTCGAGCCAACCGATCACAGGATCGACCGGATCTGACTGATATCGGTGCGCGTCAGCCCGCCGACGTAGTAGACGACGACGAAGTAGACCGTCGCGCCGACGACGGGGTAGACGACGAGGCGGACGACGGCTCGATCGGGCGTCGTCACGACGAAGACGAGGACCGACGCCATCACGACGGAGCTGAACGTCGCTTTCAGGATCCGCATTCCAGGAATCGGGATGGCGATGTGCTGGCCCACGTAGTAGTAGATGTACGCGAGTCGCACGGCCATGGCGACGAGCATCGCGATGGCGGCGCCGACGAGTCCCACGACCGGGATCAGCGCCACGTTCAGGGCCAGATTCGCGAGAAACGCTATCAACGTCCCTTTTGCCACTTTCTCCGTCTCCTCGGCGGCGTTCAGGATGTAGGTCAGAACGGTTTCGAAACCTCTGAAGATGAACGCGAGGGTGATGACCGGAACCAGCAGCCACCCTTCACTGGCGACAGTCTCTGTCGCGAGCAGGCGGAGAATCGGTGCGGCGAGGAGTGTCAGCCCGAACAGTGTCGGGATCGCCAGCAGGACGTACCCAACCAGGAAGTAATAATAGAACCGCTTGATGTCGGCGGTCTCGTCGTCGTCCCAGGCCGAGGTGATGGCGGGGTAGAGCGTCGAGTTGAAGACGCTCGTGAGGTTCGGGAACATCGCAGCGACGCCGTAGGCGACCGAGTAGATCCCGAGGTCGACGGGAGCCAGGATGAATAGGATGATGAACCGGTCCGATTCGGAGAGCATCTTGTTCGAGAACTCCTTGAACACCATGGGTGAGCAGTACGACAGATACCGTCTGAAGTTCCCGACCTGTGGCACTCGGAGTCGCCGTGGGAGATAGACCGCCACGACGACGACGTAGACAGCGACCATCGCCAGGAGGAGCGAGAGCAACCCGGCGGCGATGTTGCGCGTGATCGTCAGTGTCGCGACGAGCGCCGAGGTCTGCATTGTCAGGCTGACCAGCGTGATCACCTCGTAGCGTTTGACCTGATTTTGCGCGCGCGGGATGTTCTTGATGATCTGGCTGAAGATGTTGGCGACGATCAACAGTGCGGCGATTACCGGAATCGAAAGTCCGAGTGCCGTCTGTGAGAACTCTGCCAGGTCGAGCAGATCCATCGTCACCGGTAACAGGAGGCCGGCGATCGCAGCCGTCACGAGGCCGATGGCGAGCAGGTCCGAGACAGTCTGGCCGTCCCGTTCCTCCGCCGGTGCGTACCGGATCAATGCCCCGTGGAGATGCATCCCGCCGATGCCAGTGTAGATACTGACCAGGGAGAATATCAGTGCCCAGATGCCGTAGGTATCGACGCCGATCAGTTTCGTGATGATCGGGACCACGAGGATCCCCCGTGCCATCGAGACGATCTTCCTGAGCAGTGAGACGCTCGAATCGGTCAGGATCTTTCTGAAATCCATCGTAGTTCACGCGCACGCGGGCGGTGCCCGCAAACACGATCTGCTGCTCGTCGTCACGCGGCCTGACAGCGGACCATGCCCTGGTCGCCCGCTCGCCACATGACCTGCACAGCGTTGTCGTAAATCACGTTCTCGGATGTCGGGTCGATTCCACAGTTCCGGTTCCGGTAGTCCAGGTAGTACGACAGGCGTTGAGAGTATAGCAACAGTCCTGCCTCCGGAGCCGCCATCTCGCCATCGACGATGAATCGTATGTCCGCCGGACGCGAATCCGCACGTGGCCCGACCGGATAGGGGGTGTACGGTGGGACAACTACCGTGTCGGCACCATCGTAGTGGTCGTCGATTGTCTGTCCGGCCTGGGTCTCGTGGAAGCCGACGGTCGTTCCACCGGCAGTCAGCGAGGTGTTGGCGTGATTGTTCGCAAGCAACACCGGTGAGAACAGCGCGAGGACGACCACGAGCGCGATCACCTGTGCCCGGTATCGCCGCAGCCCATAGAAGAACAGCGCGATCGGGAGGAATCCGACCTGCAGGACCCGCGTGGAGTAGGTCGTGTTTATCACCCATCCGGCGGCGAACACGCCGCCGGCGACCAGCAGGATCTCCAGTCGGTACTCGGCCAGGACGGATTCGGCCTGTGACTCCTTTTCGAGGTTGTTGTACAGCAACGAGAACAGCAGGACGCCCAGGAGCCCCACCACGACGAACCGACTGCCCCAGGTGACGGCGGCGTCGACAGACCGAGGGACGAGTTCGTAGAGGAGCTCGCCCTCGGTGTCGCCAGCACTGGACCCTCCCATGGAGAACAGCGCTGCAGCGATGAGCTCCAGTGGATCTCCGGTGGTCTCGACACGCGGCCCAAACAGATAGTCCCACAGTTCCAGCGGCGGCGTCCCGACGAAGTAGATCACCCACAGGCCCGCGATACGGAGATACGTTCCTCGCTCGTCGGGGAGCCACGTCCGGGGCACGACTGCTCGCCGAAGCAACGTTAGCGGATGTAACAGGATCTCGTAGGCACTCGTGTACGCCCTGTCTTCCGTGTAGCGCTCGACGAGGGAGGTGACGGTCGGACGGACCATGAGTACGAGCGGGTAGAACAGCGGGAAGATCGGATGTGCGAGCGCCAGCGTGAGAAAGAGGCCCGCCTCGACGACTCGCCAGCGGCGCCCGGTCTTGTCGATCTGATAGTAGAGGAAGACGAGGAGGACCAGTGCCAGTAGTTGCGGGACGAACTGGTTGTTGAGCGGGACGAGCACGAGCACCAGATACGCCGCCGCCGAGAGGAACGCGAAGAATCCGTTCCCGAGTCTGTAGGCGAACAACCACACCGCGAGCGTCAACAGGAGGAAGTAGATGTGGTAACCGACGTTGATCGTGGCCACGGCGTTCCCGAGGTCGAAGAGCCGCTGTAGCTCCAGTGCGAAGATGTAGTTGACCGAGAGGCTGGGATCGATGGTCGTGAACCGCGAGAGGACCTCGATATCGATGATCTCGCCGGAGGTATCGCCACCGATGACGCTGAAATACAGCAACTGGTTCATGTTCAATGTCAAATAGAAAATAACCGTGGCGAGAAAGCCACTCACCGCAGAGTCCCCGTAGTAGGCGATCAGCGTCGCGGAGATGATGAGCGAACCTAGCAACAGCCAGTAGCCGTACATCCCCAGCAACCCGGTATCGAGGAACGTCACTGGATAGAGGGCGTGATAGAGATACGCCATGGCACCGATCTGGATGCCGATAGCGATGAACAGCAGTTTGTAGACGTGGATCCGGTCGATGTCTACGTTCGGGAGGAAACTCGCGGTTCCGTGATAGATGCCACTCATCGTTCCCCCCTGGCGGAACAGCGCTGCTGCCGACCGGTCGGTGAGTTCCAGTCGAGGACTTGTTCGCCTGTCTCATTCGAGAACTCCAGCTTCGTTCGGTAACCCCGATTCCACCCCTGAAATCGGCGGCTCAGCGGCGAACCAACCGTGAATCCGGTATCTGAGGTTCGACTCATTGTCCCGGAATATAGGTGACTCCTGTATAGTTAATGACCCTGTACACAGCCACGCACAGTTACAAGCCCCGCTGGAACCGGCCCGGAGACGCCGATTTCCGCAGTGTACTCTGATACCGATTCCATTCCCATCGCACCGGAGCGGCTATCGTAGTCATCGAACATCACTGCCCACCCGATCGCACGAGGGCAGTGCGATCGGTATGTAAACCGGTTCAATTGTTACTATCGTTCCCGTCCGAGACGGTAACGTGCAGTTGCAGGCGCCGGTAGGCGTCCTCAGAAGAGGGTGACGTCGGAGCATCGCCTCTGTACAGGGAGAACACGAACCGAATCTGGCCGGACGCTGTCGGCGCGAGCTGGTACGGGCGGCTCCAGGTATCGTTGTGTGCGAGTCGATCCGCCCGGAGTCGGTCGAGTTCCTGCTGGGCGGTGACCGTTGTCGAGCCGTCCGATTCCTCGAGGACTTGCTGTGTTACCACGACGGTGTACCGTTCGGTCTCGAACTCCCTGTTGCGGATCCGAAGGACGACCTCCCGCTGTGTATCCGTCTCCAAGGCGGTCGGATACTCGTCGGTCACCAGTGAGCCGTCTTCAGCTTCGGTCAGCAGATAGAACTCCGTGTACTGCTCGCCCGTCGAGGGCATCCCGATGGCGTACCCCACGCTGCCGACGGCCACGAGGATGCTGACGACGATCAGGACGTTCAGGACCGTATCGACGAGGGACCGTCGCCTGAAGAGTCCCGTCGAGATACGCTCTCTCCAGCGTCCCACTTCGAGCGTGAACCGGTTCTCTCTGGGGAGCTGAACCCGTCGTATCTGTGCGACGATGGCGGTCAGGACGACGACGCCGTTGATCGCTGCCAGGAGTGGTAGTCTGGTCACCCCGAAGGGAGTCAGGTTGAGGACGAATCCAACCAGGAGAACCACCACGATACCGAGCCCGAACGAGAGGCCGATCCGCTCGACCATGTCGATGCCGCGATCGGCGCCCGTTCCACTAACCTCCTCGGCTGTCGTCCCGCTTGCACGCGGGAACAGCGCCGCCACCAGCACGTAGCCGGGTACGAACAGCAGGACCACGAGTTCGAGGACGAGTCGTACGGCGCCAGCCGTCGGGGTCGAGAGGAGCAGTGACAGGTCGGCGACGACGAGCAATCCAAGCACGATTCCGAGGTCCGCAGGGATCCGAACGAGTTGTCCCAGCGACCCCCCGGACAGACGCTCCCGTATCATGTGCTGCCATTTTATACACCGCTGTATAGTTAGGCGCGTTGTACCACCAGGTCGGTGGACCGGGTCGACGCCGCTGCTCTCGGTCGCTTCCAGTCGGATAAGCCGAGCGTACCGGCGAGAAGATGGGTCGTGGACGGGCGGGTGGGACCCAGGTGATCGTACCGGCTGCCGTCCGTCTGTCACGAACGTTATACACGGAGCAGGCGCAATACCACGGCCTTCAGGCCGTGGATACGCGCTGTCACTTAGTGACACAATCCGCAAACAATTGCATAGCCGAGTTTCCAACCCATATGTTCAAGTGGTAAGAAACTCTACACAACGGTAAGGTCAGGTCGGAACAGAGCGGATTCCGAACGACCTTCGGAGGCGGCCACGCCGCCACTAATGAGACAGTATCCGAAACGCCAACACGGTGAACGCGAATCCTCGAAGGGTTCGTCTCGTACCTGTTGGTCGAGCAAGCCTCGACGATATCTCCGACTTCGTTGACGTGTCAGCGACTCTCTGCTGGCAAAAACAACAGATGGGAGGCAACGACGCCGAGAATAGGAGTAACGGCGGTTTGGCACCGCCAGTCAGCCACCGACCACGACGACTGGGTTAAACGGGTTCCCGCGAAGTGGCGGCATCCGTGGTTGCGAACCTGAAACTCCCACCGCTCGGGATTCCTCCGCCTTCAGGCGGAGGAGGATGTCAACATGCCGGGTAGCGTCTATCTGGACGCAGTCACAGTCGGCAGTATCAGTCGAGATAACCCAGCTGTCTGAGGTGTTCTCTGTCGGTCGGTGGCCGGTCACTCGGTGCCGACCGCTCGGTGAACGACGTGACGATGTGTTCCTCGGCGAGCGGTCGCGGCGGCGGGTCGCCGTAGGTGACGTCCCGCTTGAGATAACTCCGCAGCATCGACCGGTACTCCCGGGTCGGCTGTCGTACGATGTTGGCGTAGGGGGATCGATAGAACTGATTCCCGAAGAGATGCGCGAATCGACCGGGAAGCGGGTTCAGGTGACGAACGTATCCGCCGTCGGCCGTCCACACCGACGATGCTCTGTACTCCACACCTCGATAGGTCGTCTCTTTCCACAGTTCCGCCCGAGCCAGGCGCTGGGTAGGGACAGGGTTGTTCCAGAGGTCCAGGCCGTCGACCGAGGGGAGTGTCGCACCCGTAGCGGCCAGTCCTGTCGGTGTGATGTCCGCGGTCGACAGACAGCCGTCGAGTTCCGCGCCGGCCGGAAGCCCGGCCCCGGCAAAGACCAGAGGGACCTCGACGAGTTCCGGGACGATCGGATCGCCGTGGCCGTAGATCCCGCCGTACTCCCCGAGCAACTCCCCGTGGTCGCTCGTGAACACGACGAGCGTCTTCGCCAGGTCGCCACGTGCGGCCAGGGAGTGGTAGATGTCGAGGAACCGCTCGACGGACTCGTCGACACCCTCCTCGTAGAGTCGCTCGATGCGACCGTGGTCGTGCGCGAACTCGTCGAAGAACTCGTCGTGGGAGTTCCACCGGTCGGCCTTCGCTCGGCGACCGTAGAGCATGTGTCCGCCCCGGTCGTGGACGACCAGCGAGAACGGCGGGGAGAGGTCGTCGAGTGTGACGTCCTCGCGCTCGCCGCAGATCCTGAGCGGCGGTTTCTTCGCAGGGTCGTCGACGTTGCTCCAGACGTGGGTCGCGTCGATCCCCGAGTGCTCGAACCGGTCGAGTAACGCGGGCGTGTCTCCGAGAGCGCCGTCGAAGTTCCAGATGCGATGTGTCGACGGATACGTGCCGGTCAGTATCGACGGGAAGCCGGACGCAGTGAAGGTACTCGTCGAGATAGCTCGCCCGGTGACGCCGATCCCTCGTACCGACTCGGGGAGCGAATCGTACCGCAGGCTGTCAGAGACGTAGACGAGGACGTTCTCGACGGGATGTGTTGCCATCGTCGAGAGGCGCTCCCGAACCATACCCGGCCCCACGCCCCAGACGTGGTTAGTTAGGACGCAGATACCGTTGGCTCGCCGCTCGACGGAGCACGAACCCTCGGCAACTCCTGCTGAGAGACACGGTCACCGGGGATCGTCGACCGGTGAAGGTATCAGTCAGCAATGCCCGTCCGTCGACCGGACTATCGACGCTCCCGCCGATGGTCTCATTCTGGACTCCGAGACACGGATACGCCGAATATACTTATTAGCACCCCTCCTGTAGGCCCGGCAATGAGGTTCTGTGCGGTCCTGGGTACCCATCCCACCGATACACCGGGTGGCGCGGAACTCCAGGCACAGTTGATCTGTGCCGAACTGGTCCGCCGGGGCCACGAAGCCGTCTACGTCGCCCACGACGCCGGCGACGACGACGTCCGCGAAGAGGAGGGCGTCCAGGTCCAGCGACTCGACACGGCCGGTAGCATCGACACCGTGCGCTCGGTTCGAGACACCGTTATCGATGTGAATCCGGACGTCGTCTATCTGCGGAACCTCGGTGACCTGCCGCTCGCGCCGGCGCTCAGGTACGGGACAGACACGCACGTTATCTACAACATCTCACACGATGCACAGTGTCTCCCGCGGTTCGCGGGGTGGCCAGGAAAAAACAACCCGACGCCGGCACACACGCTCTATCGACGCACGAAACTGGGGTTCAGACGGAGTTTCCTCCCGGTCCCGAATACGCTCCTGGCACAGACGCCACGGCAGCGACAGTTACTCCGGACACACCGCGGGCTGGACGCGACGGTGACGGGCAACGGCCATCCCGTGCCGGACAGTGAACCGGACAAACACTCGCCGCCGGTCGTCCTCTGGCTCGCGAGCATCAAACCCTGGAAACAGCCAGACGTTTTCGCAGACGTGGCAGCCAGCTGCCAGGAGCTGGACTGTGAGTTCTGGCTCGTCGGGCGGCCGGACTACGGGGGCCTCGCCGACCGACTCCGGAACAGCGCGGAGTCGACACCGAACCTCCGATATCTCGGGGGCTGTACGGTCGCCGAAAGCAACGAGTACATCGAACAGGCGTCGCTGTTCGTCAACACGAGCACACAGGAGGGGTACCCGAACACCTTCATCCAGTCGTGGTTCAGGAAGACGCCGGTGCTCAGTCTCCACGTCGATCCGGCCGGCCAGTCCGGGGCCGAGCGGACCGGCTACTACAACCTCGGTGACCCCGACGTCATGGCCGACCGGATACGCGAGTTGATCCGGTCGCCGGCCCAGCGGCGGTCGCTCGGCGCACAGGCCTACGACTACGCGTGTGAGCACAACGACATCCGGGTCGTCGTCGACAGGATCGAGGCCACACTACCGGATCGGATCGTTTCGAGGTCGCGCCGTGGGCCCCGATCGGCGACGGCCCGCCGGCCCGTCGACGAGTAGGTCGTACGCATCAGCGGTCGGCCCGACCCAGGCTCCCAGCTCCAGCGCACGCTCGACGAGATGGCGATAGACGTCCCTGTAACCGGGGAAATCGACCGGATCGAAGGTCCGCTGGTGCCAGTCGACGGTCACGACCGCCCGATGCCGTCTGGCTTCCCGGAGGAGGTCGTCCATCGCTCGCTTGGCCGTATCGACGGAGTCGGCCGACTCCATCACCGCCTGGTCCATCGCAGTCAGGGGGAAGACGGCGAACTCGTCGTCGAAGGGGTGGATGATGTCGTAGCCGGTGTCGAAGCCGAATTCGGTCGCCGATCCAAGTGTCGTGTCGTAGTCGAGACCGATCGCTCTGTGGTGGTCCCAGGTCCGCGGGAACGTCCCGTTCAGATAGTGCTGGCGCCCACCAGTGACCGGTTGCCGGGTGATGTCCTGGAGGACCGACTTCTCGTAGGCCAACCGGAACCGGTCGTCGTACGATTCGTACGAGCCCTGGAGGCCGACCTCCCAGTCACTGGTCGCCAGGTTTCGGATGAGCGACCTGACGGCGTCGGCCGTGATATCGTAGTAGGAGTACAGCGACCACGAGCGGGGACTGACCCAGTGGGCCGGCCCCTTGTCACGGAACAGGTCCTTCTCGTTGAGGAAGTAGAAGGACGAGCGAACACCGAGCGTGCGCTCCAGTTCTCGGACCGCCTCGAAGCGCCAGTAGGGCTGTCGGTCCCCGACGAGTCTGCGGACCGACGAGAGCGACGGGTCACTGACGAGTCGGCTGAGTGTCGGCAATCTGTGGTCGATCCTGTCGACGTCGTGGGTGAGACAGCAGACGAATTCCCACTCCGATTCGGGAGAGAGCTCCGTTCGGGTCCACTCCGTCGACGGGATGTCCGGACCTGTCCCGTCGTTCGACGACTCGTTCGGTCTCCTCATGGTTTCCCGACCGTGACGACCTCGTGCCTGGAATCGATCGTCAGGGCGTCTCGACCGTCGACGACGAGCATCGGTTCCACGTCGCTCCAGTCGATCCGATGGTAGGTCTCGTGGGGTGTGACGACTACAGCGGCGTCGAGTCCGCTCGTCAGCAGCGTCTCCAGATCCACCAACTCGAACGGCAGTCCCGAGTCGTCTGTCAGGAGCGGATCGGTCCCGACGACGGTCGCACCCGACTCCTGAAGCGCCTCTGCCAGCGGGATGGCCGGCGACTTCCGAGTCTCGGCTACGCCAGGCCGGTAGGTCACTCCGAGTATCCCGACTGTCGGATTCGAGACAGAGAGATGGCTGTCGAGTCGCTCGGCGACGCGGAGTGGCATCTCGTCGTTGACCGCCCTGGCGGTCCGAAGCAGTGGCGCCTCGGTCTCGAACTCCGAGAGGAGGAAGTAGGGGTAGTACGGAATGCAGTGCCCGCCCACGCCGACACCGGGCTCGTGGATGTCACACATCGGGAGCGTGTTCGCGATGTCGATAGCCGCACGGACGTCGACGTTCAGTTCCGTCGCGAAGGTCGCCAGTTGGTTCGCCAGGGCGATGTTGACGTCCCTGTAGACCCCCTCGAACACTTTGACGCATTCGGCGGTTGTCGCGTCGGTGCTGCACACCTCGTTGGCCGTCACCTCGTCGTAGAGCAGCGTCGCTGCACGGGTACTGGGTTCGTCGACGCCGCCGACGACCTTCGGGTACGCACCGCGGATATCACGTAACGCTCGCCCGCTCGCGGTCCGCTCGGGACAGAACGCGACGCCGAAGGCGTCGTCGTCGAGCCCACTGCGCTCGGCGAGTAGCGGGACGACGACGTCGGTACAGGTCCGTGGCGGTACCGTCGACTCGACGATCACGAGATCACCGGGGGAGAGCCCCGCAGCGACGTCGTCGAGTGCCGACGCCATCGCAGTGAGGTCCGCACCTTCGGTCGATTCGACCGTCGTCGGGACGATGAGGACGTGGATGGCACCACGTGCTGCAGCACTGGCCCCGTCCGTCGTCGCTCGGAGCCCACCGTCCTCGACAGTCCGTGCGAGTAGTTCAGCGAGGCCTGGTTCTCCGTCGACTGGGCAGGCGCCGTCGTTCACCGCGTCGACGACGGTCGGATCGAGATCCACGCCGGTCGTGTTCCCGGTGAGGTCGGCGTAGACGGCGGCAAGGGGAAGCCCCATCTTCCCGAGGCCGAAGACGGTGACCGGGAGTTGTCCCGTCCGCAGTGCCGTCCGAAGCCGTCCGGGCGCTATCTCCGGGTCGTACGGCCGTGGTGCGTCGAACTGGCTCATCTGGCGCTCACCACGGTCTCGCTTTCGGCCGCTCGCTCCTCGATCCGCTGTGCGATATCGAGCGCGCGGAGCCCGTCTTCACCCGTCACGACCGGCGAACTCCCGGTCCGGACGGCGTCGACGAACGATTCGAGTTCGGCTTTCAGCGGCTCGCCGTTCTCGACGACCGGCTGTTCGACCACTGTCTCGTTCCGATAGCGGACGTCGCCGTCCGTCTCGACGTACTCGGGGTACGACTGTCGATAGATCTCGATCGAGCGTCTGAGGTAGTCGACCTCGACGAGGAACTCCGGCGTCGTGACGGTCAGTGTCCGGACCCGCCGCTGTGAGATCCGGCTCGCTGTCAGCGTGCCCACGGTCCCGCCGTCGAACCGCAGCGTTGCGTTGACGTGCGGGAACGATTCCGTTCTGGTCGCGGCGACGTCACTGACTTCCTGGTCGAGCATCGACAGGAAGAGATCGATGTCGTGGATCATCAGGTCCAGGACGACGGAGTTGTCGACGGTACGTTCGAGCGGCGGGCCGATCCGCTGGGCGTCGAGGGCGACGATGTCGGTATCCTCGAGGACGGAGCCGAGCACCTGCACGGCGGGGTTGAACCGTTCGACGTGACCGACCTGCAACACCAATCCGCGCTGGTCGGCCCGCTTCTGGAGCCGACGACCCTGCTTCTGGTCCTCGACGAACGGTTTCTCGACGAGGACGTTGACGTCCTCGCCCAGGGCCTTCCAGGCCACCGTGGCGTGATGTGACGTCGGGGTAGCCACGGAGATAGCCTCGGCCGCATCGAGGAGTTCGTCGGCCGACAGCACGGCCGTACCCCGTGTGGTAGCGACTTCTTGGGCCCGGTCCTCGTCGGCGTCGACGATGCCGACGAGCGTAGTGTCCGGACACTCGGCGTAGATCCGAGCGTGGTGGCGTCCCATCGAACCGACGCCGACGACGCCGACGGGCACGGTCACGAGACGGACACCTCCGTCTGTGGATCCAGATCCGCGAGTGCCGCCAGGATCTGCTCCACGTCGGCGGTGTCGAGGTTCTGATGGACCGGCAGCGAGAGGACCTCCTCGGCAACCCGCTCCGCGACGGGTGCCGCCACGTCGACGTGGTCGTACGCACCCAGTTCGTGGATCGGCGTAGGGTAGTACACCGCCGTGTCGATGCCCTGTTCTTCGAGCCGTGCTGCCACGGCGTCCCGGTCACGCTCGACACAGCAGACGGTGTACTGGTGATAGGCGTGTCGACGGTCCGGCGGTTCCACGGGCGCCACGATACCAGGAACATCTCGAACGACGGCGTCGAGTCGTCGTGCGTTCGCGCGTCTCGCCTCGACCCAGTCGGGGAGTCGCTGTAGCTGGACGCGACCGATTGCGGCCGCGAGACTCGTCAGTCTATAGTTGTGTCCGAGCCGTTCGTGGACGTAGCCGCCCGCGTCGGTTCGCCCGTGATTGACGTAACTGGCGACCCTCTCGGCGACGGCCTCGCGGTCCGTCACGACCATGCCGCCCTCGCCCGTCGTCATGTTCTTCGTCGGATAGAAAGAGAACGTCGCCACGTCGGCCACGCTCCCGACCGGCCGTCCACGGAAGCGGGCGCCGTGGGCCTGTGCGGCGTCGGCGAGTAGTGGAATCCCCGCGGCGTCGGCGACCTCGCGGAGGTCGTCCATCGCTGCCGGCAGTCCATAGAGGTGGACGGCAAGCACCGCGTCCGCATCGGCATCGCTGACCGCCCGCCGGGTGGCTTCTGGATCGAGTGCGAACGTCTCCGGGTCGATATCAGCAAAGACTGGTTCTGCGCCCGCCAGTCGGATCGCGTTCGCGCTCGCCACGAACGAGAAGGGTGTCGTGACGACACGGTCTCCGTCGCCGATACCAACTCCTTCGAGGGCGACGTGCAATGCTGCGGTCCCGTTCGCCGTCGCGACGGCGTACTCGGTGTCACAGTAGTCCGCGAACTCCGACTCGAACTGACGGACTTCGGGACCGTCGGCGACCCGACCGGAGTCGAGGACGTCCGTGACGGCCGCCCGCTCGGCAGCTCCGAACTCCGGGTCGGCGATAGGGATCATGCGAGGACGTTCCCTCCAGCCAACGCCTCGGGGAGCGGACGATGTCGGGCGGGGACACCCACTGCCAGTGTCTCCGGCGGGACGTCCTCGGTGACGACGGCCCCGGCCGCGACGAACGATCCCTCGCCGATCGTCACTCCAGGGAGTATCGTCGCGTTCCCGCCGATGGAGACGTCGTCGCGAACCGTCGGCCCGTCGAGGTCGACGTCGACACGCAAGGGGTAGGGATCGTTCGTCAGGACCGCGTGGGGCCCGACGAACACCCTGTCCCCGATGGTCGACTCCGGAGGGACGTAGACGCCGGTCTGGATACTCACGTCGGAGCCGATGGTGACCTCGCCGTCCAGCACGGCCTTCGTCCCGAGGACAACGTCGTCCCCGACGATCGTGTGTTCACGGACGAGTGCGTCGTGGCCGGTCGTGAAACCGTGTCCGATATCGACGTCTGCGTAGATGATTGTCCCGGCGCGGATGGTCGCGCCCGCGCCGATCCGCGCGGGCGAGACGTCGTCGTCGTACTCGTAGCCGACGGTGGCGCCGGGATCAAGCCGGTCGTCTTCCCCCACGTTCGCCGCCGTCATGTCTCCCCCCCGAACGATGTCGTTCTCGCACGCTGCCGCCATCTGGGTGAGTTGCTGTGAAGCATCTGTATTGTCCGGGGGATCTGCTGTACCCCTGATTCGGTTGAAGGTTGGGATACCATCGTTTTGTTATTGGTCGCTTTCACGTTGCCGCGGCCGGAGAAGTGACCACGAAACCGTATCGAGTGGGTCCGAGGGTCAGCCGGACGGTTCAGGAACCGACAGTGGAGGGCAGATCGTCGACCGCGGCGACGATCCGACCGGCGGCGTCGCCATCGCCGTAGAGATCGGGTTTCGACCCCGTGGGTGGGGCTGCCCGCAACGCCGCCCGTATCGCGTCCCGATCCGCGCCGACGAGGACGTTCCACCCGCTCTCGACGGTCTCGATCCATTCGGTCGTCTCACGGAGCGTCACACAGGGGGTATCGAGGTAGAACGCTTCCTTCTGGACGCCGCCGGAGTCGGTGGCGACGCGCGTCGCGCCGTCGAGCAACCTGACGAAGTCGAGGTAGCCGACGGGGTCCACGATGTCGAGCGTCTCGGCGGCCCGCTCGTAGAGTCCGTACTGCCTGAGCGCGTCCACCGTGCGTGGGTGGGCAGGGAAGACGACGGGCTGTCCGCTCTCGCCGAGTCCCGAGACGATTCCGGCCAGGCGCTCGCGGTCGTCGGTATTCGCCGCTCGGTGGACGGTCGCGAGGACGTATCCTCCGGGAGCGAGATCCAGTCTGTCGAGGACAGCAGAGTGGTCTGCGGCGGTCTCGCGGGCGTAGCGGATGGCGTCGTACATCACGTCACCAGTGTTGTAGACACCGTCGTGGATTCCTTCCGCTGCGAGGCGTTCGCTCGCCCGCTCACACGGGGTACAGAGGACGCCGGAGACGTGGTCGGTGACGATCCGGTTGATCTCTTCGGGCATCGACCGGTCGTCGCTGCGGAGCCCAGCCTCTACGTGGACGACCACCGGTCGCCGCTTCGCGGCTGTCAGGGCCCCCGCGAGCGTCGAATTCGTATCTCCGTACACCAACACTACATCGGGGTCGACGCTGTCCAGCAAATCTTCGATACCTGACATCATGGCAGTGGTCTGCTCGACGTGAGTCCCAGAGCCGACGCCCAGGTTGTGATCGGGCACCGGGATCGGGAGTTCCTCGAAGAAGACGCCCGAGAGCGTTTCGTCGTAATGCTGGCCGGTGTGGACCAGCACCTCGTCGTGGCGCCGGCGCAGTTGCTCCGAGACTGGGAATGCCTTGATGAACTGCGGCCGGGCCCCGACCACGGTGAGCACGCGCATCTACGCGGCCTCCTGTCCGGGTTGCTCTCTCCTCGCTGTCGAGCAAGCACAGCGGTCCCCAGGGACCGTCCCTGGGCTATCGGGACACGACCTCGCGGTCAAACGGGAGCTTACTACCATTGGGTCGCCACTCTACCGGTCCGTCCCACAGGGGACGTTTTGTTATTCTGGGCTTTCGAGGCGTCCGAGGACGTCATCACGGCACTGCGAGGGAATACCAAGCTTTCCTTGAACTCCGCTTTCGGAAAGCTCGGTATAACAAACACAGTGGTTCGAGTGGTTACAACCGGAGTAACAAGGTACCCGAACTATGACAGACGAGACTACCGATACTGGCATTTCACGGCGAACGGTCCTCCGGCGCAGCGCGATGGCCGCTGGAGCGGTCACCATCGGCGGTGTAGGCGTCTCAGGATCCGCTGCCGCGACGATCTGTCCACGGACCCCCGGCTTCTGGGCGAACCACGATTGGTGTAAAGTCCCGAACGGGAACGGGTCGTACGTGGGCGTGAGCCTGATCGACGAGGAGAACTGCAGCGGTTCCAACGAGTACACGCTCTCGGGTGTCGTGACCAAGACGTTCTCCGAGTGGCGCGACTTCCTGCTCAAGCCCACGCGGGGAGACAAGGCGGTCAAGCTGGCACAGGTCCTCCTGGCGACCAAGCTGAACTTCGAAGTGCGCAAGAGTAGCCAGTCGGACTGCGTTCGCACCGAATTCGACACATCACCGCACGGCATCGACCTCGACGACTACGCCGGACAGGCGACCGGCGTCGTGAAGGTTGCCGGGCTGGCCGACAGCTGGCTCGAGAACTCGAACTTCCCGGACGGCGAGACACGAGACTGGGTCATCGAGATTGCGCCCGGAAAGTATCTCGACGGCGAGGCGCTGAAGGACATCCTCGACGACTTCAATAACAACAACCTCGGTCTGAACTGTGATTGCAGTGGGGACCTGGAGTACGAGGGCTCGAACGGCTCGAACGGCGGGGGCCCACCGAGCTTCGCTGGTCCCTCCTGAACGCTGGACCGTTATTCGTCCTGGGGGCTCATCGGGTGGCCTTGACCGTGCGTCGGGACAGGGGGCGACCTGTCCGCGACGTCCGTTTTATCGTATCGCGTGAGTTCGGGAATGGTCTCGATAGCGTCCGGATTGCTGGCGACGGAGACGATCACGTCGGTGAGGTTCACCATCCGTGCGAGGAACCCCTCACGGCGCGCCTGCCAGGCGCTCTCGACGTCGTCGTCGGAGAGGAGCGCGCTGGCCCTTTCGAGGACCGAATCGAACGACGTGAGATTGAAGATCAGCCCCGCTCGCTCCAGTTCGACGAAGTTTCCCATATCGTCGTCGCCGACGAAGGAGTTCGAACGGATCGCCGGCGTCCCGAGCAGTGCCGCCTCAGTGACGACGGTCTGTGAATCGGCCACCAACAGGTCGGCCTCGGCAAGCGCGTCGTGGAGTCCGGCCGGGTGGACGCTGAATCGGTCAGCGGGGAGCCCCTCGAGATCCATCGTGCCACCTTCGTCCGAGACGAAGACCGTGGCCGCCGTCGACAGTTCCCTGACCAACGTCTGCCGTTGCTTGGGCGTGAAGCCGCCGGCACCGAGGTCGTGGTGAGAGCCGAACGCGTTGAACCGGAGGATCACGAATGGTTCGTCCGGTCCGACACCGAGTTCGTCCCTGATCTCGGGGTACGGTTCGTGGACTGCGGGATGTAGATACGCCGACTCTTTGAACCCGTCGAAGACGAAGTGTTTCTCGCCGAGGTCCTTCCGGAATGCCGCCGGTGTCAACAGCGCCCGGGCGAACGGGCGGGAGATAGCGTGGTCCAGGCCCGTCGGTTCGGAATCGAGGATGAGGACGACAGGGGTGCGTGAGATGAAGCCTGCGGGGGCAGCGTAGCCCCCCATCCCGAAGATGAGGTCCGGATCGTACCGGAGTGTCGCCGGGAGCAGCCGTGCGTAGTGGCCGGGGAGGTGGCGGAACAGCGAGCCCTTGGAGGTGCCACAGGACCCGTAGACGGAGAACGGGAGATCGTACCACTCGAGCAGGTCGACCGTGCAGCCGTACTTCCGTGCGAGGATGTGGACGTCGTGGCCTTGGTCGTGCAGCCGACTGACGGCGTACTTGTAGAGGTGTGCGTGGGCGGGTGTATTGACGAAGAAGAGGTATCTCATCGGTCCCCCGCTGTGGGTTTCTGGACGAACGCCGTCCGGCACGGAATGGGGGCCTCGGTCTCGCGGTAGCCGAGGTAATGAAATGAGACGTCGCCGTGGTCACACCGGTGTTCGTCGACGAACGTCTCGACTGCATCGTTCCAGTCCGCGTGATTCGAGATGAGGAGCCCACCAGGTTGGAGTGCGCTCCAGGCGAGTTCGAACTCGAAGAGCATACACGACGTGGAGTGTTCGGAGTCGTGGAAGAACACGTCGACAGTACCGAGATCCGCGAGCAGTTTGGGGAGACGGTCGCGACTCCGACCCCGCTGTAGGCGCCACCGATCCTGCAACGCGGGCGGGACGAGCCAACCTGCTTTCTTTCCGGGCGGCAGGACGTGGCTCGTCGGTTCGGCACACGACGGGCGCTCGCGGCTGAAGTGTCGCAGCTCGCGCGGGTCGCGCTGCTCCGTCAGGTCGTCACGTAGTGACTCCGAACAGTCGATGGAGTAGAGCGTTCCCTGTCCGTTCTCGGTGAGTGCGGCCAGGATCGACGTCGTCGAGACGCCGCTGTAAACGCCGGTCTCGACGACCACCTCGGGTCGGCGCTTCCTGAGCAGCGCGTAGTATTTCAGACACTCGTCACGATGGGCGTCGTAGACGTCATACTCGTCGTCGATAGCGTCGATCTGTTCGGTGATGTGGTCGGCGACGCCGGAGTCGAAGAACTCCTGCTGGTAGGTCTGGAACTCCCTCTGGTCGTCGAAGAACCGGTCGACGAACGCTTCGTGTGCCGTGTCGGGTCTGGTCCGCTGGGCCCACGAACGGCGTGGATGAAGTCGGTAGAACCATCGCTGGGCGGTCGATTGCATCTCCGCTGGCATCCGGTCGTAGAGACGATTGATGTCGATTTCCATGGTACTGTGTGGGAGACGGTGCCCGCCAGCTTGCCGGTACGGTCGTCGGTACGCATGCTGGCGGTGACGTGTCATCGAAGCACGCGGACGGGAGGGGTAAAGTTATAGCGAACTTAGTGACTGAGACGGCAGTCGACAGTGTCTGCTACCCCCGTGCGGCGAAGTAGAGCATCGCTTCGAAGTTCTTGAGTGGGCCGTCGCGTTTTCCAATGAGATCCAGTGGTTCGTACCCACACTGCCGGAGTTCTCGGTGCTGTCGAACCGGGTTCGACATGTAGGTGTGCAGGTTAGCTTCACCGGTATCTTTCTTGTAGCGGTCGAACAAGCGGTCGATGTTTGCACGGTTGAGGTAGAACGTCTCCAGAAAGTCACGGTCTTTGAGGAGCGCCGGGAACCGATACCAGGCGTTGTGTGTGCTGAACACGAGGATACCGCCGGGCTCCAGGATGCGACGAATCTCCTGCAGTGCCTGTGTCCGCTTCGAGCGCGGATGGATGTAGTCGAGGCCGTTGTGCGAGAACAGCGCGTACCTGAAACTGTCGTCCTCGAACTGGAGGTCCGTCGCGTCGTCGACAGCGAACTCGAGCTCCGGGGACAAACGTCGAGCAGCCCGGATCATCTCCTCGCTGACGTCGATTCCGACGACATCGAACCCCCATCGAGCGAGGGGTCGCGTCGTCCGGCCGACGCCGCAACCGATATCTAGCAGTCGTGCGTTCTCGTCCACGAAGTACCGGTCGATGGCCTTCCGTTCTTCAGTGAACAATCCTGCCGTGGCCCGATCCGTATACTGTGTGATGAGGTCGTCTGAGGAGAACCGTTCGATGTTCTCGTCGAAGTGGTCCTCCGTGTTCGCTTCCGTTGTCATAGCGTCCGGTCGTCGCTGAGTATCGCGCCGAGCTCGTATAGTAAATTCCGGGATACTGCGGGTGTAGTACGTTCAGCTTCCGGATCGAGTGCACGGGTTGTCAGTCATCGTCGACGCTGGTCTGTCGGCCCGAGTACACACACCTCTATCGAAGTGTTCTCCGCCCACCCCGCTATCGATCCGCGAGGCCGAGGCATCGAGATGCGGACGATCTCACTATATATCCACAAATATCCGAACGAAATAAACAATCGTAGGCTACTCGACCCGCGACCGGAACGCTATCAGGCCGGTCTGACTGGAGTGTGATACTTAAATCGACGAATCGAATAACAATAGTACAACTGTGATTCTAATTTGTTCACGATCACAGATAGTTCAAGACTGTTCACATATGCTCTACTCGGGAGTAAGACCGTGTTATACTGCTATAAGCCCCGATTAATCGGGGTCTTGAAGGGTATCCGAGAGATCTGGAGGACTACCTACATACGTAGCACCGGGATCACGACGGGGCGCTGTCGCTCGCGGTGCCCGAGTGAGACAGGGAGAAACGAGTTCTATTCAGCTGCTGTACTGTGGACTGCGGCACACGCACCGACTGCGACGATAAGAAGCGTCGCCGTGAGGACTACTGTCCACTGTGGGACGCCGAGCAGCACGACTGCGGCCATGATTCCCACTCCAGATAGCGAGAGTCCACCGTAGTACCTGTACCACTCACGCGTGTCTGCATCCTCCGTGAAATCCAGGTATGGTTCGAAATATTCGACCTGGTCGGTCAGGGTCACGTGCCCGCGGTCCTGGTTGAAGTCGACGACACCGACATCGTCCATCTTCGGCAGGTGGCACTGGTAGAGACCGACGTAGACTCGCTTGCGCTGACTGGAGGTCAGTTGCTTCGTCGTCGTGTCGTTCTCGATAGCGGCGATGTGTTCTGCGAGTTCGCCCAGCGACACCTGTTCGTCTTTCTCCCGCAGGTACTGGATCGCCTCGCGGCGGCGACTGTTCTTCAGGACCTCGAAGATGAGGTCGAGAGACGGTGGTTCCACCGCCGTCTCCTGGTCCGCGGGTGCGTCTGGCTCCGTCGTGTCCGCTTTCTCGTTCCTATCCTCCGTTCTTTCCGTGACGGTCTTGTCCGGCATCGGTTCCGATTGTCCGATCTGTGAGTCTTGAGTTTCCATACTGGTGCTCCGTTCCCCTCTGTGTTGATTTGCTATCAACAGGCCGGCCCCCGGCCCGTTGCTCTCCCAGCTACGCAGTCACGCTGACGTAACTATAGTAGTGGACAACCTCTTGATACTTAATTGTTGGCTATGTTTGATGTGTTTCATGTTACCATACTCTTTCTCGGGCGATACGATAGTGATCGGCCGGAATGAACCATCTGCACGGGGAATAATCGCCGTAAGATGCGATTATTCAACCCGTACGGGGCACGTTCTGATACTGCTACAGAAGAACCTGTTACTAATGGCGCTGTGACTCGCTGGAATCCGGCAACCGACCTGTCCTCAGTCGTGAGGATTCTATCAATGCGAAACCGTTAACCGATGACCAATGGAAACGTATAGCAAGGCGGTCCGGTGACAGACTCTGTACGGTGTGCGTAGCGCCGAGAGAACACATCGACCGAATACAGTACAATGGTAGACTTTGACCAATGGGACGAGGTGAGCTTCGTGATCAGTTCGCGATACCGCGTCGAAACGATCCGTCGGCTCTCGGAGGGCCCAGCAACGCCGTCGCTGATAGCTGATGATATGAACCTGAGTATCGCCCACGTCTCACGAGCGCTTCAGGAACTGCGCGAAGCCGATCTCGTCCATCTTCTGGTGTCCGAGGACCGGAAGAAAGGCCGGGTGTACGGTGTCACAGACAAGGGTGTAGAGGTATGGAACACGATCACCCGAAAGAATATGGCGTGACCCTGGTTGACTCAGGCTCGTACGCGCGAGCCACAGCGAGACCGACCGATCGTTGATCGATGTACTAATTCCAACCCAGTAACAGCCTCGACGGCGTCGCCAGCTAGCCGTCCAGCGGTCGTACAGCCAACGTAGCGTTCGAAAACTCGATTTCGTGTCCCGCGTGCGTGAACGAGAGCGATGTCGCGCCGTCGGTTCGCGAGACGAGTTTGTTCAGGGCGTCGGGGTCGATCGAGTCGGCAAGGGGCGGCAGCTCCCTGTGGTCACGGCCGGTCCGTTCCATGAGTCTGTACACGACTGCAGTACTCGGTGTGTCTGCTATCTCCTGCCACACTCGTCTCTGCTCGACGAGGTGATTGCCTCGATCCATATCAGGCCGAACGCGCAAATGGAATAAATATCTGTTGGTCTCTCGGATGAATAATAGACCTCATTACATGATTTGCGGGTGATCTTTCCTGTAGGATTCTCCCTCTATGCGAACTAGTGGCTTACCAATTGAAAGTATGGAATAACAATGCTGTGGTGGCTGGAATCTCGGGTAACGAAATGGGGATCAGAACACCCATAGAGTCCCTGTGTCAGGAAACGTCCCGGGAGGAACGATGGTTCGTTCCCCACTACATGGGCCCTGCAGAGATCGCTCACCCGCGACCGCGCCATCCGGATACCGCTGGGACAGATCCTTGCCAGATATCCCTCGTGAGAGTTCCCAGCGAATGTACTGCTCCAGTGTGGTCGCGTCCACGGATTCGGAGGCCGTAGTAATGTACGGGGATGCGTCCGTCTGTGTCGTGGTTCCAGCACACAACGAAGCGTCGTTCATCGCTAACGTGCTGACAACTATCCCGAAGTTCGTCGATAGGGTCTTCGTGATCGACGACGGTTCGACCGACGGTACCTGGGATATCGTCACAGCCTTGGCTGACGACGAGGAGCGGAAAGCGACCGACGGTGGGGAGATAACTACCGACGGGACTGTCGAACCCGAGACGGCACCACCGGTGCTCTCGTCGATGCTCCCGGACCAGCGGATCGTCCCGGTCCGCCACCAGTCCAACGGTGGACGGGGAGCGGCCATCAAAACAGGCTATCGTTTGGCCCTGGTCGACGACCACGACGTGGTTGCAGTCATGGATGGGGACGGCCAGATGGATCCACAGCACCTCGATCGACTCATCGAACCTGTCGTCTCAGGCGACGTCGAATACGCGAAAGGCAATCGACTCGTGAGTCGGGACCACTGCGAAGAGATGTCCCGGTGGCGTCTGTTCGGTAACATGATGCTGACGCTACTGACGAAGATTGCGAGCGGATACTGGGGACTCCGTGATCCACAGAACGGGTACACTGCGATCTCGGCCGACGCAATCGAACAACTCGACCTGGACTCGATCTACACCGATTACGGGTTCCTCAACGACCTTCTGATCCACCTTGACGCGCAGGGAATGCGTGTCGAAGACGTACCGATCCCGGCCGTCTACGGCGACGAGTCGAGTGGTATCGAGTACTCGACGTTCGTTCCACGCCTCTCCTGGCTGCTACTAAGGGGCTATCTCTGGCGGTTGTGGATCAAGTACGTGAACGGTCGTTCAGGGTTTCGCAGTGACAGAGCGGACTTCTGATCGAGCACGAGAGGCACGCACTCTCAGCTGACTACTGCGGTCCGCAAGCGATAGTCCGGGTGACCTGACAGAGGCTCCAGTTGCTCCCTGCTTAGAAGATAAAAGGACATGATGTTTCGACGATCGATCATCGCGATACCGACCACGGTTCAGGTCACACCGGCTGGTCTGTGCGCTCGGTCTACCACATATATATCAACGGACTGATAGCGCAATTCTCGAAGATAGAGCGACGGAAAAACGCGTTAAGAACAGCTTAACTCGTTCGCCTTTGCTGCTCTCTTTGGGCGATTGGGATCGTGTCGTTCGGAATCGGGCTACGCCTGGATATCAGATCGGAGCCCGGATACTGACAGCAGTTCGTCAGCCTCGTCGACGGACGCGAACTCCCGCCGTGAATGTCGAACCACGTCGGCCAGTTGCCTGACGAGCTGACTGTTGCGCTGGACCGGTGTGTTCGGATCGAAATAGAGATTGTCGCCCATTCCCGTTCTCACGTGCAGGCCCAGCATCGTCGCCATCGTCGTCATCGGGAACTGGTTCGGACCTGTCGCACCGACGAACACTGTCGCGTCGGCCGGCAGCGCGTCGGCTAGTGACAGTAACTGCAGCGGCGTCGCAACGGCACCGTCCGGCGGTCCCAGTCGGATGGTCACCATGGGGGAACTCTCGAGGAGACCGTGTTGCCGGATTCGACTCAGTTCGTTGATGTCGCGTCCAGTCAACACCATGAAGTTCGGTTTGATACAGCGCTCGACGAGCAGTTCGACGAACCGGTGGACGTCACGGCGGCTGATGGCCGCGACCTCGCGACGGCCGTGCTGGATCGGTCCCAGATAGACCTGTGCGATATCGGGTTTCGGCCCCTCGTCGATGATGTCGAAGTAATCACCAAGCTGGGTCGCCGGGCTGGCGGCGTATTCGATCAACATGTCGTCTGTCAGCTCCTGCACCGCACGAGAGATGGCCGGTAATTTCGACGCTGCGGGCTGTCCATCGTCGTGTCGCCCGTGCAGTTGTGCGATGGTTGCACCCAGGAGCTGACACTCTTCGATATCGTCGGCCACGGCCTCTGGTGAGACCGGGACGTTGTTCCCGTGCCCGTCGAGCGGCTGGTACCCTGTCGGGGAGACGCTACAGATAACTGGGTTGCCGCGCATGTACTCTCGGTATGTCATCGTGGTCCAGTGCCCGGGCTAACCGGGCCAGTAAGAGGTCCACTCTTTGAGAGTCCTATTGTTATACAGTTCGTAGCAGCGGTCTGACGGCGAATTACGGTTCGAGGGTGACCAGCGAGCACTCGCTGACGACGATGAACTCTTCGGCTTTGAACTGCGAGTCGTGCTCCGGCAGGAAGATGCGCTGTGAGTCCGCGGAGGATTCGATGACCGTGAGTTCCTCGATCTCGTAGCCCAGGTCCTGGTTCGGATCGGGATCTTCAGGGACTTCCTGCCACTCGGTATCACTCAACATTGGAGTAGCACTGACACTCCGGGGAGGGTGTGGGGTGATTCTGTGTCTGGACCACTCGTCTCGCGCGGCGGCTCTGTAGCTGACCCCCGACACTGACGTCCAGTAAGCGGTCCTTTCGGTTTCTCGCTTCCAACTGTCTGCCCGACCATACGAAGGAAACCTGTATCTACTAAAATAACGCTTGTGGCCACTACGTGGGTAAGATTGGCTTATTATATGTTATCTGGCCACCGATCATATCTATTTACACATCAGATACGTACCAGATTATGTCGTCGATCAATAAGATTCACTTACTCCGCGTTTGGGTCGGATTTCGGGCGGTGGAACCGGACTGGCTCTATAGTAGCCATCGAAAGTCACTGCACACCCGATCGAACGACGGCAGTGCGCTCGGTGTGTACATCGTTTCAATTGTTACGATAGTCTCGTACGATGACCGGCTGAACAGAAGGTGAGCGGCGACCCGCTGTCGATTCACCAGCTGCACCACGACAGCCCGGAGTGGAGTGGCCAAGAACTGCAACGTAGGCGGGGCGGTAAGTTCGAATTAGTGACTCTGGATGTGTTGGCCGTCCGATCAGCCGTCAATCGCATAGCGATATCTCTTTCCAGGGCCACTCCCTACTGAGTGAGTCGGCGCCTAATCTCCATATAACTACACTGGTACGACAACTGGTACCGAACGGAGAGAGCGTCTCCCCCCTCACCACCGAACCGGTTCATCGATTGCCGAACCCCACACGGGGACGCCCCCGTACCGGCATTCACTGACCCGAATGCTCTCTCCACGGTCTGCGGGGTGTTCTGGCTCCCACCCACCCAGCTACCCCGTCTGTACCACTTTTCCGAAGGTTGTGTTCGTGATCGAGATTACTGTTCAAAAACGCCCTCCTACTGTGTGAACGGTCGTACCCTTTTAATCACATCTCGGCAGAGAAGAGAGACAGCTATGGAGGGTCACGACACTACAGACCGTGAGATTCCGCACCAGTATCTACCGAAAACACCGTCGGGAGCACACGCCGACGTCTACGTGCAATCGCTGGCACCGTCGAGTTCCTACTCCTCGCAGGAACGGCTCGTCGAGCGTCTCAAACGTCTCGTCGAGCAGGAACAACTGGCCGACCTCTCGATCACCGTCTGGGGTGAACAGGTCTGTACAGAAGGGGAACTATCCACTGTGGAACAGTGCTCACAGATCATCGAGGCGATCGGAGACTTCTTCGCCCTGGCCGCTGACAGCGACATCGAGATCTCACCGTTCTTTCGCGTCAAGGAGGTCTCGTCCTCGCTCGCGGGAGAGACCTTCAAGTGTATCTCTACGCCCGCACGATGTCTCGCTTTCGTGGACGAAGACAGCCTGTTGTCGGTCTTTCCGTGTCGCATCGACGGTACCGTCTATCGCCCGGAGGATGCAGTAGCCCAACTGGAAGCCGTCGCCGACATCGAGCTCCCGCAACAGCCGACGACCTGAGAGTTCTATCAGATGGCCGGCGCTGTGACCGAGAGGATCAGGGCTGCGTTCACCCCGGTGGCAGCTGCCTGAGGGAGACAGAACCCGAGGAGTGCGGCTGTTTCGAACCGGACCGGGATCAGCCGAACGATCCCCGCAAGCACGGCGAGCGAGACGAGTTTGAGAATAACCAGTCCGAGGGGTCCGAGCCACTGTATCGCCGACCGTGCGACGGGATTGACCTCGCTGAACCCGAGTCCGAGTCCCACGATGGTGAGGAAGGTATCCGCTAGTGCGAACCCGACGACCAGCAGCCAGAGGACCGTTCCCTGCTGAGGGTCATCGACCGAGACGAGCCCCCGCAGGATCGGCGGGTCCGCAAGCCGGCGAGTACTGTCTGACATCTGCCTGGGATATCGGCCAGATGTGTCATGGTAACAAAGTACGTACTCGATACTAACCAGGCATTACCGGCAGTATCGACCTTCGTCGGCAGGAATGGTGTGGCTACTCGACGAAACTGACCACTCAGATCGGTGGAACAACTTCGAGCGTGTTGTCCCCGTAAACTGTTACTTCGAACCCTTCTACGACAAAATTGATCTGTACAAGGGAATCTGTGACAGATTCGACGAGTCGATCCAGTGCGTCGGTATCGACTACTTCGTACAGTGGTTCGATATCGACTGGGTCACAGTGACGGATCTCTGCCAGCATCGACACGACCGCTGTCGTCGCGGCCTGGTCGGCAGGGAACGACGTACGGTACGTATCCGAACTCGGATGATACTGGACCTCGTCGACACGCTCGACTGGCTTGTTACGTTTTGACATTGCTCGGGCCTGGTGGAATTTTACATTCATATCAAATAAACTTTCCCCTCTGATCATTCCTTTAGATTAACGGAATCCACTCTCGTGGGCTCATCGGAATACCGTGTTATCGTCCCCCGCTCGTTCTGAACGACGGGAGACCTGGCGCCCCATCCAGGACCCACAGTGTCAGTGCCGAACCGAGCAACAGCGTCTCGACGAGGAGATACGTCGGCCCTGCAGGTGAGCCCAGTGCGACACGATACGCTGCGAGCAGTTCCCCGGTCTTCGAAAGCACTGAGGTCTGTGTTGAGGCCGGTGCGGAGAGCAGCGGCCAGAGGAGAAACTGGGAGGCTGCCTCTCCCCCGAAGAGGACCGAGTAACAGGCGTCTCCGGGAAGGTGCAACAGATACCCGATCGCGAAGACAGTTCCGAGATCCTCACGACCGGACCGGCGGGCAACAGCGTCGGCGATCACCACGATGGGGATGGCGATCAGCAACGAGTGCGCAAATGAGGTCCCGGAGGGCAGAATTCTGGTCCCCCACCCCAGAGGCTTGTCGATCAGATCGGGGAACTGTGTCGCCAGCACGAGGATAGCTACTTCCTCCCGCGTAGGACGCGGACGGCCCGCCCCGCGTCGCCACAGCGCGTAGATCACGTACCCGACTGCCAGATGCTCCCAGGGCCACATCAGCACGCTCCCGACGCGGTCGACTTCTGGAAGTAGACAGTAGCTGAAACGACCGAAGGGGGTGCCATCTGATAACGTATGTTACCACTACACATGCTATGAACTGTATTACTAACTTGATAGCCGTACACCATCAACCGATGCCCGAACATCTGTCAGAGGAGGAGCTCGAACGGATCGCTGAATTCGCGGCCACACCCGTGTACAAGCGCTCTCCGGAGCAGCTTCTCCCCGAAGAGGCCGACGAGGACGAGTAACAGCGGCCGGGGGGTTCGAAGGAAGCGGTCATGGTTCGCCGAAGCCGGGTGGAGTCGTCTGACCCGATCGCTGCCGGGACAGGTAGTGTACCGTCGTCAACACGAGGAAACTTCCTGCAACGATGATACCTACACCCGTCCCGCCGAGTGCGGAGACGACCGGGAGATCCGCCACGACGGCCAGCACCAGGGCGATGTCGATCGCTGCCAGCACCAGGTAGTAGCGATACCAGGGCCGTTCCGGCTGCTGGTCGATTATATAGGGGTCGATCTCGGAGGACTTGCTCGCGAGCGCGACCTCACCGGAGTCGCTGTCGTATGTGACTAACCCCGCTTCCGCGAGTTTCGGCACGTGTGTCTGGTACAGTGATACGTAGACGCGCTTCCTGTCCTGTGATGAGAGCTCCTCGATGGTCGTCTCGTTTTCCCACGCTGCGACTTCCTCGGCGAGGTCGGTCATCTGTATCGGGCTCTCTTCGGTTCTGAGGTAATGCAGGACGTATCGACGCCGTGGACTACTGAGGATGTCGAAGATCCTGTCACGCGAGAGTTCTGATGTTTTTTCTGCCATTGGAACGGTGTGTCTCGTTGCTGGTTCACCGGTCGCGGTCTGCCCGCCGCGGGTGGCCACTACATAACGGTTCCCTGGGTAACCTTTTGTTACAGTCTCGTTACCGCCCGTTGTACAGTGACTTCTGTCTCAGGACCCTCTGAATCCTCGGAACAAGTGTGTCATCACTTCTCTCTGGCCGACGACGCGTAAACTGGACTCCGTTCAGCGACCATCCTCCGTCACGGCCGCCCGCTGCGCCGTAAATGCTACCGGCAGTGGCCATCTCCGTCGTGAGACGATTTAGAGTGACCGGTCTCACCAGAAGCAACTCGAAAAAATAACAGACAAACTATAAGTGCGGGGCTACCGAACGTGTGAAACGACGAACCGCGCTGGAAACGTCGATACGCGTCGCTTACTCCGCCGGAGGACCCAGGGCATGAACAGACCGACCGACGAACGGAACAACGCCGGACACACCGCCACCGACCTCGATGCCGATTCGGGAGATCCGTCCACCGACACGGTCGAGGAGCGGCCCGCAGACAGTGGCACTGGGATCGATCCAGAGACAGCCTTCGATATCCTCCGCAACGGACGTCGTCGGTCTGCCCTCTCACACCTGCTCGACACCGACGGGTCGTCGATCGCCCTCGGGGAGCTGGCAGAACGGGTCGCCGCGGCGGAGAACGGCGTTCCCCAGTCGGACCTCTCCTCGGCTCAGCGCAAGCGCGTCTACGTCTCGCTGTACCAGAGCCACCTGCCAAAGATGGACGACGTCGGCGTCGTCACCTTCGATCAGGACCGAGGGGTGGTCTCCGCGGGCCCGAACGCGACGGCCGTCGAGCAGTACCTCTCGTCGGACCACGACGCCGCCGGCCACCGCCGCTGTTACGCCGTGCTCTCGCTGGCCGGTGTCTCGCTCCTCGGAATCGGGCTCTTTGCGGGATGGCTGCCGGGCGCCGCGGTCGGCGTGGGTGTCCTCCTGGCGATGGGGACGTGTGCTGTTCTCGGAGCCGTCCAGTAGGGGCGGCCAGTGCGGTCGAGACTGCTCTCAGGGGAACTCTCGCGCCCGTTCGACGACTGCCAGTTGCGCCGCCGACCGGTCCCGCTCACGGTAGAGGGCTGCGAGCTGTTCGGGATCGACGTAGAGGAACGGCCCCTCCTCGACCGCCATCGCGGCCAGTGGATCGGTCCCGCAAGCGTCGGGAGTCAGGCCGACCGCCTCCCGCCACTCGGCGAGACGAGCACGCAGCGAATTCCTGACTTCCGGTCGTTCCGCCGCGAGGTTCTCCGTGAGATAGGGGTCTGCTCGACGGTCGTGCAGGAGTTCGAGGCCGGCAGCGACACCCTCTCGGTCCGGCGCGTTGAACAACGCCGGATGTGAGAACACGCCGGGATGGAGCAACCGGATGTACACCCACCGATCGGTGTAGACGGCGCGACCGAAGGTGAAGATCCCGTGGCCGCTGACGAGCGTCTCGCGACCCTCGAAGGTATCGTTCCGGAGTGCGGCTGTCAACGGCACCGCATCCCAGCCCGTGGGCTGTGAGATACCGAACAGGTCACAGATGGCAGCGGTCGCGTCGAACTGGTAGACGAGATCGTCGACGGTCCGTCCGTCGCCGACCACGGGCGGGCCGGAGACGATCAGCGGGACGCGCTGACATGGCGGGTGGGCCATCGCGTGGTCCGCGTAGATCCCGTGTTCACCGAGCGCTTCCCCGTGGTCGGCGGTGACGACGACCGTCGTCTCCTCGGCCACGCCGAGGTCACCGAGTGTATCGAGCAACCGTGCCACGTGCGCGTCGACGTGTCTGATGCTCGCATCGTAGCCGTCGACCACCTGCCTGACGTCGGACGGCGTCTCGAAGCGGTCCGGAAACGGCCAGTTCGCGAACTCGCGTTCGTAGGCCGCGGTGCCGATGGCATCGGGTGTCGGCCAGAGGTCGGCCGTCCGTGGGCCGGTCATGCCCTGCTGTCGGTTCAGGGCGTCCTGGTCCGGCCAGTCGAGGTCCCAGTCGGCCGTCCCGACCTGCGTCAGCGACTCACCGATCTCCTCGTAGGGGTGGTGGACGCCCCAGTACTGGACGTGGAGCAGCCAGTCGTCGGCCGTCCCGTGCTCGCCCAGCCACCGGGTCGCGGCCCTGGTCACGTCGGCACAGGTCTCCGTCGCGGTGTCGGGGGTCGGCTGGATAGCATCGGTGAAACTACCCGGGAAGTGGTACGCCGAGTGGTGGTCACCGAAACTACTGACGGTCGCGGTCCGGACGCCGTTCCGCGAGAGCAGTCTGAACGCGAGGGGTCGGTCCTCGTCGAACGAGTGGCCCCGGTCCTCGTACTCGAACCACTGGCCCGACCCGAAGTGAGTGACGACGCCGGTCCGGGCCCCGAACCGACAGGTCGCCAGCGCGGTTCGACTCGGCAGACAGGGCGTGTCAGAGGCGAAACACTCCGTGAACCGGACGCCGTCGGCCGCCAGTCGGTCGATCGTCGGCGAGACTGGTCGTTCGTAGCCGTAACACCCCAGATGGTCGGGTCGCAGCGAGTCGATGTCGACGAGGAGGACCCGCATCGTCAGGCCCCGTTCCGACGCTCGGGCCACTCGACGGCAGCCCGGGGAATCGACAGCGCGTCCGCGGCGATGTCGAGGCGGTCCGGACGGGCGGCTGGAACAGCGTAGCGGTCGTCGCCCGGGGCGGGCTCTGCTTCGAACAGGACTCTCGCTAGCGCGAACGGCGTCGCGGCACTCCAGGCCTGCGGTTCACAGGCCGCCGGATACGGCACCGGTGGTTGTTCGTCGCCGAACCCACAGTACAGTTCCGGGACACGCTGGTCGTCGAGGGCTCTGCACGCGTCCAGTACTTCGATGGCGATATCACAGGCGGCATCCCGGAACCCATAGTCCGCACAGCCCAGTGCCAGCAGCGCGTTGTCGTGTGGCCAGACGCTCCCGACGTGGTAGGAGACCGGGCTGAACCCGGCTGCCCGGCTACTCATCGTCCGTACGCCCCAGCCGGCGTCGAGGGCACTGCTGCGGAGTCGGTCGACCACCGCCGGCGCGCGATGCTCCTCGACGAGCCCTGACCAGAGACAGTGGCCGACGTTGGAGGTCACCGAGTCGACGACGCGACCGTCCACGGTGAGCGCGACGCCGAAGAACTCCGTCTCCGGCAGCCAGAAGGCGTCGTCGAACTGCTCGGCGATGGCGGTCGCGTGTTCGCTCCACGTGCGGGCGCGCTCGGTCTCGCCGACGTCCCTGGCGAGGTCGGCGGCTCTGACGAACGCGTCGTAGGCGTACCCCTGAACCTCGACGGCAGCCAGCGGGGGTGTCGCGGGCCGTCCGTCGGCGAACTGCACGCTGGACTCCGTATCCCGCCAGGCCTTGTGCTGGAGCCCTCTGTCCGCACCGCCCTCGTAGTAGAGGAACGGGTCGTCGCCGATCCGGTCGATCTCGTCGGTGAGCCAGCCCATGGCCCGCATCACGTTGTCCCAGAGTTCGTCGCGCAACTCGTCGTCGCCCGTCCAGCGGACCGTCTCGTGCAACAGGACCACCCACAGCGGCGTCGCGTCGACGGTTCCGTAGTAGGGGGTGTGTGGGATCTCGCTCCGCTGGGCCAGTTCGCCGTGGCGCATCTCGTGGAGTATCTTGCCGGGTTGCTCCTCGCTGTAGGTGTCCGTCGTCGTCCCCTGATTCGCCGCGAGATAGCGGAGCGTCCCCACAGCGATACGGGGTGACAGATGGACCGTCTCGAAGGCCGTCACGAGCGCGTCACGGCCGAAGACGGTCGCGAACCAGGGGACGCCGGCCAGGGGCACGGGGCCGTGTTCTGTCTCGGTCACCAGCGCTTCCAGGTCGCGTGCGGCCCACTCGAAGACCGACTCGTACCGACTCTGTCCGCGCGAGAGTGACTCCAGTGTCGCCGCTTTTCGCTCGGTTCGGGCCGCGTCGCGGACCGCCTGCGCGCTCGCGGCCGGATCTACTGCTGTCTCTCCCGGACGGACGACCACGTCGACCGTGGCCGATTCCTGGGGGGCCAGCGTGAGGTCGACGGACGCTGCTGTCGCCGAGAGCTCGTCGGGAGCGGGATCGAAGCCCACGGTCACCTGCCGTCCATCGACGCCGTCCGCGTTCGCTGGCTCGTAGGCCCAGGTGACGGTGGCGTCGTCGACGTCGACGTCGGCCTGCCGGTCGATCTCTGTCCCGATGTCCCGCACTTCGAAGATATCGGCGAAGTCGACATCGAACCCGAGTCCCAGCGAGACCGTCCGTTCGGTCGGCGAATGGTTGAACAACCGGAGCCGTTCGTGGAACCCCGTTCCTTCGGCGACGATCTGGTCGCGATGGAGAACGCTGGTCGGGTGTTTCTGGGCCTCCGAGTCGGTCAGTTCGTTCACGTCCGAGGTGAGGGCTGCGAAGGTCCCGACGCGGTTCTGTGGCCGACCGAGGTGGGTCCCCACGTGGGTCAGCTCCTCGCCCTCGACGGAGACCGACAACTCCGAGAGGTACCGGGTGTCACGATGGAAGAGCCCGCCCGCCGGACCCACCGAGAAGTCCGGCCGGCTGACGAAGAACGTGTAGCCGTCGACGAGTACCTGGTCAGTCATTGTTCGAGTGGTGCTGGCCGGTGACGTTTACGTCCGCCTCGTCGAGTGGGCGGGTATCGACGCGCTCGCCGCTGTCCGGATCGAAAGCGTGGACTGCAGCAGGATCGAACCGGACACTGATCCTGTCGCCGGGGTCGAACTGCTCGGTCGAGTCGACGCGGACGACGATCTCGCCGACTCCCTCCGGTTCGAGGAAGAGGTACTTGTTCGCGCCGTGGAACTCGGTGAACGCGATGGCGTCGGTCAGCCACTCCGATCCCTCGCGGTCCCCACGCTCCATCTGGACGTGCTCCGGGCGACAGCCGATGGTGACGGTCGACTGCCCGTCGGCAACCGTCACGGGGACAGTCGCCGAGAGCTGTTCGCTGGCGATCGTCACCCCGACGCCTGATTCGAACCGGCCGGACAGGAGGTTCATGTCGGGGCTCCCGATGAAGGAGGCGATGAAGCGGTTCGCCGGTTCGTAGAACACTTCCTCGGGCGGGCCGATCTGCTGGATCTCGCCGTCGCGCATCACCGCGATCCGGTCGCCCATCGTCATCGCCTCGCTCTGGTTGTGCGTGACGTGGACCGTCGTGATGCCCAGGCGCTTCTGGAGGCGGACGATCTCGGTCTCCATCTGGTCCCGGAGGTTGGCGTCGAGGTTCGCTAGCGGTTCGTCGAGCATGAACGCAGCCGGGTTCGTGACGATAGCCCGGCCCAGCGAGACACGCTGTTTCTGGCCCCCGCTCAGTTCGTCGATCTCCCGGTCCAGCAGCGTGTGGATGTCCAGCATCTCGGCGGTCTGCTCGACGCGGCGGCCGATCTCGTCGTCGTCGAGGCCGCCCTGCATCCGGAGGTTGAACGAGATATTCTCCCGGACGGTCATGTGCGGGAACAGCGCGAAGTTCTGGAAGACGAGCGCGACGTCGCGCTTGCGTGCCGGGATGTCGGTCACGCGGGTGTCACCCAGATAGACGTCCCCCTCGGTCGGCATCTCCAGGCCGGCGATGGTCCGGAGCAGCGTGGTCTTGCCACAGCCACTCGGGCCGACGAGGACGAGCAGTTCGCCGTCGTCGATCTCGAAGTCCACGTCCTTGACTGCGGTCACGTCGCCGAACTCCTTCGTGATGTGGTCGAGTCTGATCGTGCTCATGAATTTACCCCTTGAACTCCGTTCCTTTCAGGCCCGCAACGAACTGCCGCTGGAAGACCACGAACAGTATCAGGACGGGCAACATCGCGATGAGACTGGCCGCACCGAGCAGCCCCCAGTTGACGACGCCACGCAGCGAGATAAACTCGTACAGCGCCACCGGGAACACCCACTTCCCCTGGCTGGAGAGGAAGGTCAGCGGGATGATGAACTGGTTCCAGGCGCTGACGAACGCGTAGAGTGCGGTCGCGCCGATGGCTGGCTTGGCCAGCGGGAGAATGACCCGGAACGCCTGGAAGCGTGAGGCCCCACCTACCCGCGCCGCCTCCTCCAGCCCGTCGGGGACGGTATCGAAATACCCCTTGATGAGCCACGTGGCGACCGGGACCGTGTTGGCGCCCAGCAGGAGCGTGACGACGAACAGGGTATCCAACAGCCCCAGCACCGAGAAGATGCGATACAGCGGGATGATCATCGCCAGGAACGGGATCATCTGGACGAAGAGGATGGCGACCATCAGGTACTGCTTGTACTTGATGTCGTACCGCGAGAAGGCGTAGCCAGCCGGCACCGACAGCGCGAGGACGATGACCACCGACCCGATGGCGACGGCGAAACTGTTGAGCAGGTAGGTGTCGATGAAGGCCGTCTCGGTGACGATGGTCATGACGTTCTCCACCGAGAGCGTGTCCGGAATGAAATCGGGCGGGTAGCCGACCGAGCGTGGTGGCTTGAACGCGGCGACGAACAGCCAGTACAGCGGGATGACGAAGTAGACCGCTGCCATCGTGAGGATGCCGACGCCGGCGAGTCTGACCAGCGCGCTCTCGGGGTGCTTGCGTGCGAAGCGGACGGCGTTCCGGCCGCGATATCGGAGTTCCACGATGCGTTGTCTCGTACTCATCTCAGACCGCCTGCCTGACGCCGCCGAACAGTTTGAGGTACAGTGCCACCGTCGTCACGTTGAAGCCAAAGAGCAACACCGCCAGTGCGCTGGCCTTCCCGAACTCGCCGAACATGAAGGCGGTCTCGTACATGTACAGCGCGAGGACGTTCGTCGCGTCCAGCGGCCCGCCGCCGGTCATCACGAGGATCATCCCGAAGACGTTGAACGTGAACAGCGTCACGAGGATGAGATTCATCAAGATGAAGGGCCGAAGCAAGGGGAGTGTCACGTACCGGACCGTCTGGATGGCCGAGGCGCCACCGGCCTCGGCGGCCTCGTAGAGCGTCTCCTGGATGCTCTGGAGGCCGCTGGTCTGGAAGATGAGCGAGAACGGCGTCCCCCGCCAGATGTTCATGATGACGACGCCGACCATCGCCCACTCCAGGCTGTTGACCCACGCGGGTGGGTTCGCCCAGCCCAGGAACCGCAGGAACTGGTTGACCAGGCCGACACGCGGGTTCAGCAGGAACAGCCAGGAGTAGCCCACGATGACAGCGGTCGTGGCCCACGGCAGGATGTAGCTGGCCCGGAAGAACCGCGTGAACCGCTCGCCCAGCCACGAACGGTCGAGCAGGACCGCCAGCCCGGTCCCGATGCCGACCTGACCGACGACGCTGGCACCGACGAAGACGACACTGTTCTGCATGATCCGGTAGAAGAACGGGTCGGTGAGGATGTCGACGTAGTTGCCCAGTCCTACCCACGTCTGGGCGTCGAGGTTGACGATCTGTGTCTCGTAGAGGCTGAGCTTGAACGCCCAGATCGCCGGGTAGAGGATGAGTCCGATGACCACGACGAAGACGGGCGCGATCATCAGGTACGGGAGCCGGCTGTCGACGGCCTCGTAGAGCCGTTCGGCTCGGCTCATCCCCTCGGTCATTCGGTGTCCGGCGCCGTCGTCGAGTTCCGACAAATACGCTGGGTCCTCGGCCATCGTTCACCTACAGGTTCCCGCGCACTGCGTCCGCTGCGGCTTGCATGGCCGCCTCGGGTTCCTGGCGGTCGAAGGCGACCTGCTGGAGCGCGGTCGTCACTTCCTCGGAGACGACCGACCAGTTGTTGACCGGTCGGGTGTGGCCGTACTCCAGCATCCCCTTGATCTCCTCGGCCCAGAGGATGTTCTCCCAGACCTCGCTGGCGTCGAGTAGCGACTGGCGCGTCGGAATCCGGCCGGTCTCGCGGGCGATCTTGCGGTTGAACTCCCTGTCGGAGATACCGATGACGAAGTCCTTGACGATATCCGGGCGGTCGCTCGTCTCGAAGGCCGCCCAGCCGAAGCCACCGTTCATGGTCGCTGGCTCGCCGTCCCCGGGATAGGGTGTGATCCCGAAGCCGATCTGGTTCAGCATCTCCTCGTTGGTGAACCCCTCCTGCCGGCCGAAGAAGTCCATCCACGAACCGTAGATAGGTGTCGTCGCGTACTGCCCGTTGAGGAACTCCTGGGGGAAGCCGCTACCGCTGGTGACCGGCTCGGGCGGCCCGACGGCCTCGTCGTTGTAGATGGCATCGAAGAACCCGGCGGCCTGGACGCCCCCCTCGTTCTGGAAGGCTGGCTCCGAGCCGTCGTCGCTGAGGAAGCTCCCGCCCGCGGCGAACAGCGGGATCGAGTAGATCCCGGCTGCGACGATGACGCCCGTCCCGTACTGCTCGGGCGGGTTGTGGAGCTGTGCCGCGGCGTCGTAGAACTCCGACCACGTCTCTGGACCAGAATCGGGGTCGAGGCCGACCTCCTCGAAGGCGCTCTTGTGCCAGTACATCCCCCGAACGTCAGTCGTGATGGGGAAGCCCACGAGGTCACCGCCCTGGACGACGGCCTCCTGGAAGCCGGCGAAGTAGTCGTCGAAGTTGACCTCGTCCTGGACGTCGTTGAACGTCATCAGCTTCCCGCTGTCGTAGAACTCGCCCAGCCAGATCTGGTCGATCGCCGCGACGTCAGGTTCGTCGCCCGCGCCGACGCGTGTCAGCAACTGCTGTTTCATGTTGCTGTACGGGATCTCCCGGAAGTTCAGCGAGATCTGCGCGTCGTACTCGCTGTTTAGCTCGTCGACGACCGGCTGGAAGTGCTCTTTCGTCCGGTCGCCGTCGACGTCGACGTACTCCAGCGTGAACGGCTGGGCCGTCTTGGTATCCGTCGCGGTCCCGCCGTCGCTGTCCCCGTCGCTCCCGTCACCGCCGCTGCCGTCGCCCGGCGTCTCTGTCGGCGTGCCACCGCCGCCGTCGCCGCCACAACCCGCGAGTGCTGTAATTCCCGCCGCCCCGGCTGCCCGTACGAACGTCCGTCGGTCCACGGACGGGCGCTCGGATCGATCCGAGTCTATCATGGTACATGATTATGTTTATGGACAATGTAGAAATAACTATGGGTTTACAACTATGCTCAGTGGTTGTAATCCAAACCATTTTACCGAACGGAGTAAATAATGGGATATGGGAACCTACGCCCGAGCACCGGCGTTAGGACAGGGCCAGGCGACGACGATCGGAGAGCCACCGGACTCGACGGAGGGGAACTGGGTCGGCGCCCCGGCGCTGGCACGACATCGTGGGACGACGCTGCTGGCAGTTCGGGAACGGACACCCGTCGAGCGAGGTCGCAGTGTCACGATCTACGCCGGGACCGGCGACGAACGGGAGCGAGTCACGGAACTGACGGCCGACTCCCTCGACGTTGTCAGCCTCGAACGTGTGTCGATGGTCGTCGACCGGGCCGACCGTCTGCACGTCTACGTCCCCGTCGATCGCGGCGCCAACGACTGGACCATCCAGAAACTCGCGCCGGTCGAGGACCCTGCTGCACTCGACCCGACGACCGCACACACGGTGCTCGCCCCGCGCGCCGGCGGCAGCGACTCGGTGACGGTCAAGGACCCGGTCGTCACCACGGTCGGTGGTCGGTACTACATGTTCTACGCCGGCCACGACGGCCACTCCGAACAAGCTCACCTGGCGACCAGTGTCGACGGCGAGATCTGGGAGCGCCACCCGGACAACCCCGTGCTCGGTCGGCAGTACTGGCACGACCACCACACGCGTATCTCGGCGGTCGTCCCCGCGCCCGACGCCCCCGTCTGGCAGGTGTTCTACGAGGGCAGCGGGACCGTCGACTACGGGGAGACCTGGAACCTGCGGACCGGGATGGCCATCAGCCACGACCTGACCGACGTGTACGACACGACTCCGCATGGACCGCTCTACAGCGCTCCGACCGCGGACTCCGAGACGGGTGTCGACGAGTTCGCCACGTTGCGGTATCTGACGGTCGAGGACCACCCCGAGAGTACCGATCGGCGGGCCTACTACGAGGTCGCCCGCGAGGACGGTGCCTTCGAACTACGACGTGCGCCACTCACCGATGACTGACTCACAGATAATCGAACACCTCCAGGCGCTGGGACTGACCGAGTACGAGTCACGGGCTTACCTCGCGGCCGTCCGTCTGGGCCGGGCGACCCCCGGCGAGCTATCCACGGAGTCCGGGGTCCCACAGGCCCGCATCTACGACGTCATCGACTCGCTGCAGGACGAGGCGCTCATCGAGGTCCACACACAGAGCCGTCGAAAGGAAGTGACTGCGCCGTCGCCCAAGACCGTCCTCACGCAGTTCAAACGCCGCCGCATCGACGAACTCTCCGACCAGGTGTCGACGGCCGTCTCGGATCTCGAACACGTCTACCACCGTCCCGAGGAGAACCCGGATGCGTACGTGACGATGGTCAGCAGGGAGGCGTCGGCACTTCGGCACGTCCGGCGGGCCATCGAGACGGCCGAATGGTGGCTCACTATCTCGATCGAGGAGCGCCTCTACCCGGAGATCCGTGACGAGATCGCAGCGGCCCTCGACAGGGATGTCACCGTCCGACTCCTCCTCAGCGAGGGCGACCCCGACGTCGACAGTGAGGACTTCCCGTCGGACCTCCGAGTCCGGCACCGACGGACGGCCGACACGTTCGTCGCGGCGGACAGGGAGTACGGCGTCTTCAGCAGCAAACACCCCGGACGGACCGGCCAGCCCTACATCATCACACAGGAGCGCAACCTCGTCCTGCTGTTCCAGAACTACAGCAACCAGGTCTGGCCGACCTCGACCGTCGTACAGTCGGGCGAACCCCTCGCACGGCGCTATCTCGACCCGTGGCACCTCATCATCGACCTCGCCGATCACTGGTCGGAGGGGATGGACCTCTACGCGACGGTCCCCGGCATGAGCACGCAGACGTACCGACAGGGGACCTGGGAGGGACGGCTGGTGGATTTCGACCTCCGTGGACCGGTCGAGGGGGCCGACTACACCATCTCGACGCCCGTCGTCGCTTCGGTCACGCTGGCGACCGACGACAGCGAACTGACCGTGGGGGGCTGGAAGGCGACCATCGAGGACGTCGCCGCGGACGGCATCGAACTCACCGACCTCTGAGCGCTACCCGTACCCGCCGCTCCCGCCTACCAGTGGCGGTACGTCGCGGGTTCGATCTCGACGCGAACGTCTTCTACGGTCTCGATCCGGCGCCGGAGACGCTGGCGTAACTCCGTGGCCACCCCCTCGTAGTCGTCGTGGCCGGCCAGGTTCACGCGCTCGTACGGATCTGCTCTGAGGTCGTAGAGGTACCGCTCGCGATAGCTGTCGCTCGCGGCGTCCTCGTGGGGGGCGGCGTCCGGCGAGAACACCCCGTACTTCCAGCGGGCGGTCCGCAGCGCGCGCCCGACCGCGGCCTCGCTCGTCTGGACGAAGACCTCGTCCCGCCAGTCGACCCGTTCGGGCCCAACGAGCCCCTGGAGCGGTTCGCCGGCCATCGGTGCGGGCACCTCGACGTCGGCCGCACGGAGCAGCGTCGGCGGGAAGTCCAGCAGGCTGACCAGTTCCGACCGCCGTTCTCCGTCGGAGAAGCCAGGGCCGCGGACGACGGCGGGCACACGTATCGAGGCCTCGTGGCAGGACCGTTTGTACTCGCCGTTCCGGGTCCTGAAGTGGGAACCGTGGTCGCTCGTGAAGACGACCAGCGTCTCCTCGGCGATCCCCTGGCGGTCCAGTTCGGCAAGCAGGTCGGCCAGACACTCGTCGATCCGCCGACAGATGCCGTAGTAGTCCGGCAGCGACTCGTACCAGTCGCCGGGGACCGCCCGGAGATCGGGCGGGACCGGCGGGTTCGCGTACCGCTCGGCGTAGCCCTCGGGCGCGACGTAGGTCTCCATGTCGTTCTGGTGGTGCGGTTCCAGAAACGAACAGAAACAGAAGAACGGCACGTCGCGGTCCTGTCGGAGGAACTCCAGGGCGTGGTCGGTGATCGCGTCGACGCGGTACTGCTGGAAGGGGACCCGGTCGCCGGCCTCGTCGTAGACGTACCCACTGTCGGGATGGGAGGTAAACTCCAGGACGTCGGCGGCACGCCAGAACTCGTATCCGCCGCGCCGGTCGGGCGGTGTCGGGGAAGTTCCGGTCGTCGAGAGGTGCCACTTCCCGACGTACCCGGTGTCGTAGCCCGCCGCCTGGAACTGCCGTCCGAGCAGGTACTCGACGTCCGGCAGCGCGATACCGTTCTTCCAGACACCGTGGTCGGTCGCGTACTGGCCGGTCTGGAGCGAGGCTCTGGCCGGGGCGCACAGCGGTTGGGGCGAGAACGCCCGTTCGAAGGTCGTCCCCGCCCGGGCCATCTCGTCGAGTCTTGGCGTCAGATCCAGCGGGCACCCGTAGCTACCGACGGTGTCCCAGCGTTGCTGGTCGGTCAGGACGAACAGGACGTTCGGTCGCGTCGTCTGGCTCATCTACGCAGCCGTCCTCTCACTCTCATCTCACACGGTGGAGACATCAAGGTTGGTCTACGCAACTCAGTTGTTCCAGAGCGCCGGAACCAACGGTGTGGCCAACGAGAGTAGCGCCCTGTCGATATCGAACTACTACTTTCAGTGGACGAATACTTAGGGGGAGCGCAGGCGAACGTAGTGGCTATGACAGAGCGCGGCGCCCCTGCCTGCTGTCCGGACACCCGGATATCGGGGAACGCACTCGAAGGGGACCCGGCCACACGACTGGGAACCGCGACAGCGTCCGCCGATGCCGACCGGATGACGACTCTTTCCCGGGGGACCTTCATCATGGGGAGCGACGACGACGTCGGGTTCCCGGAGGACGGCGAGGGACCGCCACGCCAGGTGACCACCGACGCCTACGCCATCGACCAGCACGCGGTTACCGTCGCGGAGTTCGTCCAGTTCGTCCGCGACACGGACTACACTACCGACGCCGAACGGTTCGGCTGGTCGTTCGTCTTCGAGGACTTCCTGGACGACGAGCAGTCCGAGGCCGTCATCGACGCCGTCGACGCGGCGCCGTGGTGGGTCGCTGTCGAGGGTGCAAATTGGTTCCAGCCCGAGGGGCCTGGGTCGGGTGTCGCCGATCGACTCGACCACCCAGTGACACACGTCTCCTGGCGGGACGCGTGTGCCTACGCCGACTGGGCCGGCAAGCGGCTTCCGACCGAAGCCGAGTGGGAGCGGGCCGCTCGCGGTGGTCGCGAGCGCTGTCGCTATCCCTGGGGGGACGAACTCACTCCCGAGGGTGAGCACCGCTGTAACATCTGGCAGGGATCGTTCCCCGACGAGAACACGGCCGCCGATGGCTACAGGAAGACGGCGCCCGTCGACGCCTTCGACCCGACCGGCTACGGACTGTTCAACGCCGTCGGGAACGTCTGGGAGTGGTGTCTCGACTGGTTCGACACCGGCCACGACGAGACGCCACGGGATACCCCGACAGGACCGTCCTCCGGCGACCAGAAGGTCATCCGCGGCGGCTCGTATCTCTGCCACGACTCGTACTGCAACCGGTATCGGGTCGCGGCCCGGACGAGCAACGACCCGCTGAGCACGACGGGCCACACCGGCTTCCGGTGTGTCGTCGATCTGGAGGACCACTGACCGATGCCCGACGCCGACCGACCGAACGTGCTCTGGCTCTGTGCCGACCAGCTACGGTTCGACGCGCTGGGCACCTCCGGCAACGACGTCGTCGCTACTCCGAACATCGACGCCCTCGCGGCCTCGGGGACCCGCTTCGAGCGGGCCTACTGCCAGTCGCCCGTCTGTACGCCGAGCCGTGCGAGTTTCCTGACCGGTCGGTATCCCAGAACCACCGGCTGTCGCCAGAACGGCCAGCCGATGCCGGCCGACGAGACACTCGTACCCGCCAGATTGGCCGATATCGGCTACCGCTGTGGACTGGTCGGGAAGCTCCACCTCGCGCCGACGAACCCGGACGACCCGACGGCCGCCAGGGGACGCGAGCCCGCCCGCCGCATCGACGACGGCTACGGGACGGTCCACTGGTCCGCCGCACCCGGCGACGACCATCCAGCCAACGAGTACCGGCAGTGGCTCCAGTCTCGTCCGGAGACCTACGACCCGACGCCGTACCAGGACTCACCGTACGTCGAGACGTCGGTCCCGCCACCGGCACAGCAGACGACGTGGTGTACCGACCGGGCTCTCGACTACGTCCGGAACGCCGCCGACGAGGAGCATCCGTGGCTGCTCTCGGTCAACTACTACGATCCGCACCATCCGTTCGATCCACCGGAAGCGTATCTGGAGCGGTACCTCGACCGCATCGACACCATCGACTCCCCGAACTATACCGACGGGGAACTGGACGAGAAACCACGCGTCCAGCGCGAAGCCGCATCCACCGGGCGGTTCCCCGGCCGGGAGATGACGGAAGAGGACCACCGGCAGGTCCGGGCAGCCTACTACGCGATGATCGACCTGCTGGACGATCAGATCGGGCGACTCCTGGAGACGCTCGACGAGACAGGCCAACGGAGCCAGACGCTGGTCGTCTTCCAGAGCGATCACGGCGAGATGCTGGGCGACCACGGCATCTACAAGAAAGGTCCCTACTGTTACGAACCGGCAGTCAGGGTCCCACTGGCACTCTCACAGCCCGGCGTCGTCGATGCGGGCGTCGTCGACGACTCGCTCGTCGAACTCGTCGATCTGGCACCGACGCTGCTGGAGGCCGCAGGTCGGTCCGTCCCCGACGCGATGCAGGGCCGGTCGCTCTGGCCCAGGCTCACCGGCGGCGCCGACGGCTCACACAGGGCGGACGTCTACTGTGAATTCTACAATGCCTCTGCCCGCCACCGCGACCCGCCAGCCTACGTGACCATGTTGCGGACCGATCGGTACAAACTCATCGCCCACCACGGCACCGACGACGGGGAACTGTACGATCTGACCGAGACACCGACCGAGCGCCGGAACCACTGGACTGACCCCTCGTTCGCGGATGAGAAGAGACGGCTGCTGGAACGGCTGACCGACCGGATGGCCTGGACCGTCGATCCGCTTCCCGAGCGAACTGGGGACTGGTGACGCTGGGATCGACTACCGCTCTGTCGCCCGGCGGAGCCGTGACAGTGCGATCCGCACTGCGAGGTAGCGGCCGGCGTAGAAGACCAGCACGCTGGCGACGAACGCGAGCAACGAGACCGTACTGACCGCGAGGCCGAACCCGGACGCGGCGAAGGGGTTCCGCCCGACAGTCTCCACGTACGACTGGATCGCTGGTCCCCCGCCGAGTCCGACCGCGAACAGGCTGACCGTGACGAGGATCGCCAGCCCGCCCGTCCCGAGCGCCACGTAGCGGGCGAAGTCCTCGACGTTGAGGACCTTGTGGGCCTGTGACTCGGACAGTGGCGTCATTGTCACGCGGTAGCAGGCGGCGCCGACGAGCAGGACGGCGCTGAGGATCTGGAACAGTCCACCGAACACGCCGAGCAGGAGGACCTTCGGCGAGGCTACGCTCGGCTCCGCCGTGGGGAGGAACGACGTTGCGCTTTCGGGAAAGAGGCCATACATCGGGAGGACGAGCGCGAGCAAGCCCAACAACGCGCTCTGGAGCGCGAGGGTTCGTGGCACGGTCTGTCTGAAATACGAGTGCCGTTCGAACCGGACACGTTCGTACGCCGAGTCAGAGAGCAGCGCGTCGGTGATTCGGTCGTCGGTGTGGTCGGGGGGCATAGTAGCGCCGAGCGTTCGTGAGCGAGGTATGCCTAACCTTCTATATAAATTTTACTCACGCCGTGATTCCGGAGGTCCCCCGCCCGCTCCGTCTCGCCGGTCACAGTGTACAGCCTGATGGCCCATACGCCGACTTCAACAGCACTGTCCCGCCCGGCGCGGTGTCAGGGAGCCGACCGTCTTTCGGCTGTGTGCAGGGCCGCAGACGTGGCGAGCGCTACCGCGCCGAACGCGAGCGCGAGCACAGGCCCACGAAGTGTCCAGAGTGCAGCAGTCGCCCCACCGAAGATAGCGAGTTCGAGCGATAGTCGCGCAGGAGGTGGCAGTCGATACGGCGCGGCGGGTGAGCCGAACAGTCCCCAGAGGACGGCGATACCGCCCGGCAGGCCGACCGCGAGTAGCCACCTGATCAGAGTCGTCGTCCCACTCGCGTACCCCCAGTATCCCAGAATCAAGAGCGCGACCACTTCCAGGACGAACCGGACCCCTGCGACAGACCAGGGGACGTTTGTCTCTGGGTCCGTCATGACTGGTCTGTGGATAGACGGTGTATCATCGTCCAGTACTGTCGGTTAGCTTGGCGTGTTGAAAACGATTTGGTAGGGGTATCGACAGCTTTCTCGTCCAGTACACTGGTATAGCGTGGCTTGCTGTAGGGGGTTTCTTGGGTCGATCGGACCCAAAAAATGTCGAAATATCGATGTAAAAAGAGATATGTATGGCTGACAATAGACCTGGTATGAATTGGAAGCTCCTCTTTGTGGGGGTGATCGTAACGGTCCTTCTGCTCTTTCTCGCGATCGTCGTCGGTGGATACTTCTTTGTGACCGACGACAGCCCGTTACTCTACTACGATGCCCGACCCGCGACCGTAGAGGAGCCGGCGCTGACGGAGACGGGCTACACCTCGCTGAACTCGACGTCGTTCAACGTCAGTTACCGGCCGATTCCGGGATTCGGTCGGAACGTCAGCATGCGTGTCTGGGCGAGTACCTACGTCAGTGGCATCTCCACAGCGGGAGCGCCGACGGAACCGGCAGCCGGGACGGCGACCGAGCAACCGGGGGCCGGGAACGTCTCGCTCGACGTGGCCAACACGTCGGTCGTCACTGCCTTCTCGATGTCGTCGCTCGAACTGGGACCGGTCGCGTTCAATCCGCTCGTCTACGCCTCTGACCCGGGCGTGCTCGACCAGTCCGGCTTCTTCATCGACCAGGGCGAGAGTTACCTCCCGGCGAACGTCACCAACGTCACCGACCTTTCCGTCCAGAGTGACAGACCCGTGACGATGCTGGGCCAGGACACGCAGATGACGCGTCTCAGCGGCTCGCTGGTCGTCTCGCCCGACCTGGAGCCCGTCAACGTCACCGTCTACGTCGCGCGAGTCACCCACGAGGGGAACCTGGTCATGATAGTCGGCATCGCCCCCGTCTCGGGTGACGTGAGCGACGAATTCGCGACGCTCGCTGGGTCGGTCCGCCATTGGGAGCCCGACGAGGGGACACCGCCACAGTTCAACGGCACGGGGGCACAGGCGCGTCTGACTGCAGCCCCAGCGTGAACCTGGCGCTTCCGCTGTAGACGTCGTCGGAGACAGGACACAGCGTCGCCACTCAGTGGTGTGTTGCGGCGTCGAAAAATGAGTTCGTGGACTGCGTGGTCACGCTGCGACGGTCGCCGCTGCGATGAACGACCATTTCGTACCGCTTCGGGTTTCAGTCTGTTTCTGTGCTGCGCTGGTCTGGTTACGGCGGTGCTTCCAGTTCATTGTATTCAACGATACGCCCCACGGGTATAAATACGTTTTGTTATTCTGATATATTCTCACTGAACAACGATGACAGTTGAGGGTGCAGAATTCTGAACTTTGAGGCGAAATTAGTGACGTACTCGAACGTTCATTATAATAATTCCGTCACGATAGGTGTGGTGTCACGTGACACACCTTTGAGGCCCGGAGCAGGACGACTCGATCCGATCTCCGGACCGACACCCGTCAGTCGATCGTCGTGATCTGGAAGCGATACGAGTCGGTGGCGAGGTTCGTCGGACCTTCCATGGCGGCGTGGTCTGCACAGACCCACAGCATCGTCTCCACGACGTCTTCATCCGACGGGTAGCGTTCGAGCACCTCGAAGGCGGCATCCGCCTGACACCCCTCGTACTGACACTGTTGTGGCGGCTCGTGCTCTTCTTCGCGCTCGCGCGCTTCGACGACTTCGCGCCGTCGCTGTCTGTTTTCGGAGTCTCTGGCCTGCCGCTCGCGACCGTCTTTGGTGTCCGGCATGGTCCCATCTATGTCACGACGTACCATAATGGTGCTGTCAGCCCACGGATTCGACAGTAAAGATATGTCTGTCCACGGCCAACGACTATCCATGAGCATCCTCGTTGCCATCGCGGACGACCCGGCACGTGACCGCGTTCTGGAAGTGGCGACGGAACTGGGGCAGGGACTGGACCGGGACCTCCACATCGTCCATCTCGTCGAGGATACGTCGACGAACCCCGATGCACGACGTATCAGAGACGAACTCCGCGAGCGCACCCGTGATGGGGCTGTCGTCTCGACGATCTCCGTCGAGTACATCACGCATCAAGGGAACCGCTCGGCCACGCGGACCGCGAGGGAACTCCTCGACATCGCGGCCGACGTCGATATCTCCCACATCGTGATGGGCCACCTCTCGAAGGGCGTCGTCGAGAACATCACGCAGGGCAACACCGCCTTCGCTGTCGTCGACGAGTCGACGGTCCCCGTCACTATCGTCCCGGTCGAATCGGCCGGCGACTAGTCGGTTCCGGGGACCGACCCGGACCGGAGGTGGCTTCCCAGCGATGTCGCGTCAACGCCCTCGACACGCAAGAACTGCGTCCGCGTGTACAGGGCGAGATCGAACTCCGGATAGGTGTGGTAGGTCTCGTAGCCGTCGTCGTCGACCGTTATCGTCGTCACGGCCGCGTCCCCGAACCAGTAGGCCAGGTCGAATTCGCCGTCCTCCGGGAACGCCGACAGCGGCCGGTGTTCGACCTCTGTCTCACACCGCAGTCGGTCGGTCTCGTGTGACAGCCGACGGGTCCGCCCGCCTTCTTCCAGCGGGATCGTCGTCTTCCCCTCGCAGTCGACGGGGTCACACGTGGAGAGTTCGTGGAAGTCGAGGGCCGGTGCACTCACGTAGTGGGAACTACCGATGACCCGACAGCGGAACTCCGTCCCGAGCAGGTCCACGCTACACTCGTCGAAGACGCGTACCTGCTCGGTCGGCGCGGTCGTACTGTGGACGAACTGGAGGGTATCTCGTGTCATGTGTAGCCGACGATGATGTCGTAGTTCGGATCGAAGACGCTGTTGGGCTCGACGCCGCGGTAGGTCGCCAGTCGCTGCCACTCGAAGGGCCCCAACCGGGCGGCGTTCCGGTCGACGTACTCCCCGCGTGCACGGGACAGGTCCGGTTCGGGCATCGGGCCGTCCGAGAGGACGTAGAACTGCTCGCCGCGCTCGTACTCGCCGTCCCCGTCCAGGTCGTCGACCACCGAGTAGGGCATGTGACGGTCGAACCCGGCCGCATTGACGGTGTTGTGGTAGGCCTTGTTGTGCTGGGGATAACTGTACCTGGAGTACACCCAGGAGACGACCACGCCGCGGTCCGAGAGCCGCTGGCGAACGAGGGTGTAGAACTCCTCGGAGTAGAGTGGCAGCGCATCGTCGCTGCGGGCGCCGGGGATATCCAGCAGTACGAGGTCGTAGGTCTCGTTGGTCTCCCGGAGGTAGGTGTAGGCGTCACCGACGGTCGTATCCAGCCGGTCGTACTCGTAGGCGTCGTCGTGGTACTGCTCGAAGTAGCTCCGGTTCTTGGTGTACTCTAAGAACTCGCCGTCGATGTCGACCTGATCGACCGAGGCGTTGTACTCCCGGAGGTGGTCCACGGCGATGTAGTCGCCACCACCGATGAGGAGGACGTCCACCGACGACTGGTCCTCGTACATCGACATCGGGACGTCGACGAGGCCGCTGTGATAGGAGTCGACCCAGCTATCGCACAACTGGAGGGCGCTGTCCAGTCGGAGACACCGCTCCGGGCCGGTGTGTGTCTCGACCCGACGTTCGTACAGTGTGATCCGCTGATAGGCCGTCGTGTCGTAGGATTCGACCTCGATCTCGACGGTTCCGGGTCTGTACTCGTCGGCGATCCGGTCGCCCATGTAGGCGCCGGTGACCGTCCGGTCGACGGCCTCGCCGTTGGCCACGAGGCCGCCGTAGGTCCCGGTCAGCAGCAACCCGGCCACGAGGACCGCACGCCAGCGGCCGACCGTCGGGCGAGCGAGGGTATCGGTCGCGCCCGAGAGCGTCCACCCGGCGAACGCCAGCGCCGCCACGGCGTTCAGGAGGCCCAGTATCAGGACCGTGACGACGAGTCCGAACCGCGGATACAGCACGAGCGCGTAGACGACGGTACCGACGAGGCTGCCGATGTAATCCGCGCCCAGCACTTCCGAGAGCGAGCCCCCCTCGTCGTCGGAGACGGTGAAGAAGGTCCCGAGGACTCGCTTGACGACCTGCCGTGGGTAGAGTCGCCCGAGCGCGGCGAACAGCGACCGTTCGCGGTCCTCGACGAGTTCGTCCAGCAACGGGATCTCGAACCCCGAGAGGACACCGACGACCACGATCGGGAGGTGCGCGAGCACGAGTGTGACCGTATACTTCCCGGGGAACGCGACGTTTGGGAACGAGTTCAGAGCGATGATGAACGCGGCACCCGCCGGGCCGGCGAACGCGAGGTACACCTCCGTCCGGAGGAGGTTCGACTCGGGGTCGTCGAGTTGCCCCGACAGCAGCGCACCGATCCCCAGCGAGAACATGTACAGTCCGATGGTGATCGAGTACCGGACGACGGTCCCGCCGTAGAAGACGGTCAGGAACTGCGAGTAGACGAGCTCGTACGCGATCGAACAGAAGGCGACGACGACCGTCAGCCCGAGCTTGAACCGGCGGTCCGTCACCAGTGACTGATCGGGAGCGTCGGGACTGTCCATATCGCTCTCACCTGCCCTGTCGTTCGCGGACGGTCCGGACATCCCGGCGTGGACTCACAGGCGCGGTTTGATGTGCCAGGACTTGTCGATCTGCCAGTTCCCCTCGTTGTCGATCTCGAAGTCGGCCGCCTGCCAGCCGAAGTCGGCGTTGCTGTTCTCGCCGACCAGTTTCGTCCCGACACGGTACCACCCCTCCCGTGGCTGGTCGCTCGGCGTCGCCTGCGAGAGCTCTACCGTGTGGGATTTCCCGTCCTGTTGGTTCGTCCACTTCTGGTCCCAGGGAACGGGACCGGCATCGGGCGGGTCGTCCTCGTAGCGCTGGTCCCGGCCGAGATACGCGACGCCAGCAGCCGCGATGGTAGCCGGATACATCTTCACCTCGTCCCGGTGGTCGTCGCGCCAGTCGTCGTAGTCACCGCCATGCCAGACGGCCCAGCCGTGGCGTCCCCTCGGGGCTGTGCGGTACGAGCCCGAGCCACGTGTCGCACCGCGGGCGCCCTTCTGTGCACTCGCGACGCCGACCGGGGACAGCTGGCCGACGGCGAGCGAGCCGTTGACGGCTTCGACACGGGACTCTACTCTCGGGTCCGCGACGAAATTGATCTCCATCGCCTTTCCGTTCAGCGAGACGTCCTCGAACACCCGCGCTTTCCGTGGCGGCGGGGAGCTACTGCCACCACACCCGGCGAGCGCGGTCAGGGCGACACCGCCGACGAGTGCCGAACTGCTGCGGAGGAACGAACGTCGGTCCATGTAGGCAACACGTCGACGCATCGGCATATAATTTCCCCTTATCTCCCGAAGGAATATCCTACCCGGCGTTTGAAGTAGCGTCGTTCGGTAGAGTGAGCTACCATGGGTGGCCACTGGAACGCACCGACAGACGAGTTTTCCGGGGACGTCCGACTGCAACACCGCGACGAGACGGTCGGCCTCCGGGGCGCCGAGGACGTGTTCGTGAGCGGTGGCGCGGTCGACGGCGAACTGGCCTTCCTCGACGCCGAGTACGTCTTCACCGACGTCGGGGTCGCAGGAGCGCCCACAGTCGACGGCAGTGACGTCGAGACCGAAGTCACGGGCGATCTGGCGGACGGCTACGTCGACGACGTCGCCGACGACGTGATCGTCACCGAGATCGAGGACGCGTTCGTCCAGTACGACGGCGCGGACAGCATCACCACCGGCGGTGTCGAGCAGGTGTTCCACGACGACTCGGCGGCACCGACGAAGTCGCCCAGCACCTACGACGTCACGGTCAACGGGTGGAACCACTCGGAGTCGGCGACCGATCCTCGGGACGGCGTCTCCATCGTCGGCGCGAAGAACGAAGTGACGATCAGCGAGGCGACCCACGATCTGACCGTCTACGTCGTCGGCTGGGACAACGAGGTACGCATCGAGGGGCGGGACGCAGACGTCACCGTCTTCTTCGTCGGTCGGGACAACACTGTCAGCGTCGGCCCCTACCTCTCGAAGTCGCTCGCTGCCGAGAGCGGTTTCGACAACGTCCTCGACGCCGACGCCCTCCCGCCCGAGGCGGTCATCCAGACGTCGAAATCCGACGCCCACAGTGACGCGGTCTTCGGTCGGCACAAACTCACCTGGCAGGAGCCAGCCCAGGACAAGGACTGGTGCCCGAACTGTGGCAGCAACGCCGACGCGATCATCGCGCGCCGGCAGCGTGACGCTCTGTTCCTGTTCAAGATCCCGGTCAGGACGTACGACGACGGCGGGGTCTCTTACGAGTGTGAACAGTGTACCAGACATCTGCCCGATCACGTGTCACTCTCCGAAGACGAACGGCAGGACGCACTGGAGTAAGGTCGTCCTACGACCCGCCGGCACGGGGCTCGCCCGGTCACGACTCGATCTGTAATGTATCACTACTCGGCAAACACTTTTGACGGTCAACTGAAACTGTATGGACATGGCCGAGGACGAGGTTTCACGCGCTCGCTCCGTTCTCACGAAGTCACCGGAGCAGCGCCAGGCGGACGGTATCGATCCTGCGGAGGTGCAGGCGGCGCTCGAGACGGTCCTTCGCTCGGGTGTCGAAGACGACAAGATCTTCGAGGGGTGTACGTTCCCGGCGCTGGATCTGGACTACGAGGTCGTCCACGGTGCCGACAACCATCCAGCAGTCTTCGAGAACTGTACCTTCGAGGGCGGTATCAGTGCCGAGAAGGCGGACATCGACATGCCGCTGCAGTTCCACGACTGTACTATCGACGACCTGTTCCTCTATCACGCCCGGTTCGAGTACGACGTCGAGTTCGACGGTTCGACGTTCGCCGGCACAGTTGCCGCAGAGGAGACGCGCTTCGAACAGGACGCCGAGTTCGACGACGCGGTCTTCGAGGACACTGTCGAACTCGTCGAGACGGAGTTCCGTGACGACACAAGCTTTGCCGGGGCGCGGTTCGAGGCAATGGCGTCCTTCCGTGGCTCTACCTTCGAGGGCGAGTCGAACGAACTCGACGACAACGTCTCGTTCGCAGATGCCGTCTTCGAGGCAGCGGCGACGTTCGACCAGGCGTACTTCGAGGCCAACAGGTTCGACGGCGCGACCTTCGAGGCGGCGGCGAGTTTCAGGGAGGTCCTGTTCGACCACGACACGGAGTTCGAACGGGTCACGTTCGAGGCCGAAGCCGTCTTCGACGAGATGGAGTGTACCGAGGACGCCGACTTCAGTGGCACCCACTGGGGCGGTGAGGCGACGTTCAGGGGCGCTGTGTTCAAAGGCGGCGCGCGGACGATGGAGGACGACGCGACCTTCGAGAACGCCACCTTCGAGCGCCCGGTCCAGTTCGACACGGCAGAGTTCCGATACAGCAACTTCACGGGGGCAACGTTCCAGGCGGACGTGGGGTTCAGGGAGTCGCGGTTCCTGGGCGATGCGGACTTCGCGAACGCCCGGTTCGCCGCGTCGGCGGACTTCGACGAGACGCGGTTCCTGCAGGAGGCGGACTTCTCCGACGCCGTGTTTGTCGGGGGTGCGCAGTTCCGGGGCGCCGAGTTCGAGGGCCACGCCAACCAGCTCGAACGGAACGTCTCGTTCGATCGGACCCGGTTCGAGTCGACGGTCGCGTTCACCGGCGCGAAGTTCCGCTCGGTGTCGTTCGCCGAGACCGAGTTCTCCGAGACCATGGACTTCACGGGGACGGAGTTCACCGACGTGGCAGAGATTCACCTCCGGTCCATCGGTGCGGATTCGTACGTGGACTTCACCGATGCGTCTCTGGAGGGCGGGTCGATCACGCAACCCGCCGAGGGATGGGTCAGGTACGACCTGACGCGCGTGAGCCTCGGCGATATCGACCTCTCGGCCGAACGGGACGCCGACCACCGTGAGCTGTTCGATTACTTCCGGTTCTGTGAGACCGTCTTCGACGAGTTCGACGGCAACGAGTTCAACTTCGAGGCCCACACGGACTATCTGGACCGCAACGAGTGGAACATCCACACCTTCGCCGACCCGACAGACCGGTCCTACGCCGTCACGCTGACTCCCGAGGCCATCGAGGCGACCTATCTCAGGGCGAAAAACAGCGCCTCGGCGGCCGGCGACATGAAAGCCGCCGGCGAGTTCCGGGTCAAACGTCAGCAGTACGCTCGGCAGAAACACCTCAACATCGCCCTCGACGGTGCCGAAGACGGTGGCGCACGCGCGAAAAACGGCGTCAGAGCGATCGAGAACGCGTTCCTGGGCATCTCCTGTGGATACGGGATGCGGATATTCCGTATCTTCGGTGTCTTCGCCGCCGTCCCGTTCCTGTTCTCCCTGTTCTACGCGTTCGGCGGGAAGGCGTTCGCGACGAGTGCGACCCAGCCGGCATCTGTCGTCGCTGCGTTGACGACTCCAGAGGGCCAGGCCGCGTTCTACAAACTCGTCTCGTTCAGCTACATCACGTTCCTCACCATCGGGTACGGGAACATCGGGCCCGTCGGCTGGGGCGCCCGGATTCTGGTCGCTGCGGAGGTCTACCTGAGTGTCATCCTCAGCGGCCTCGTCCTCTACGCGCTGATCAAGCGCTCCGAGATGTAGCCCACTCGGCGCCGGCTGGACCTCTCCAATCGCTATCCGAACGGTCCTGTCGAAGTCCCACGGGAAGTCCGTGGGAGTGGAGTACACACACGCTGACAGACCGGAAGTCCGTCAGTGCATTTCTTACTACAGAGATAGTAAAATATAGTTCTACCGGTCCAACTCGGGAAACCAACCCAGGCGAGCGGACCAATCATCAGCAGATACTAGCAATTTAGTCATCAATTGAAGATATTTGCATTGCAACCTCGCACTCGTCTCACGGAAGTAGATTGATAGCTGCCGATCGCAAAATCTCGAATCATTCACGTTAATACGATGTGAGGGGTGCCGATTCGAACCTCGATTGGTTCCGCGGATCCAATGAACCGAGAACTCCACCGACAGATACGTCCGCCCGCTTCGACCTGGAGCGGACAGCGTCGATGACTGTCCGTCGACCAGTGGGTGGTCAGGAACTCTCGGCGTTCATGGCGGCGATCACCTTCATAATATCTTTCGGTGACAGCTTCCCGTGGCCCGGCAGTTTTTTGCCCTCATTGTACTTCACTATGGCGTCCAACGCTTCGTCCGTGGTGACCTTGTTGTCGTCACTGCGGTAGACCGAGTCAGCGCTCTGCTGTGCTTCGACGGTGATCTCTTGTGAGGCGTTACCGATCGTCAGCGTCCTCGTGCCGGACCGATACAGATTGATTTCGAAACTCACTCGCTTGGAGCTACCGGCGGCGATGCTCACTGACTTCGTTCCGACGGGTTCGCCGTCGATAGCCAGCGATGCGTCGTAGGTACCGTCCGCCTGGCCGGTGTTCTCGACGGTGACCGTGATCGATTTAGCCGCGTTGCGCTGGATCGTCTCCGGTGCATCGATATTCGTCACGGCGAACGAGGGGTTCGCTGGCGTCGGTGACGAGGTACCCTCGACGGTGACAGTCGTCGTGCTCCAGTCCGTGTTCCCGTTCGTGTCGGTCACGCGGAGTCTGACCACGTGGGTTCCGGTACTGCTGAAGGTGTAGCTCGCGGTCTTACCTGCGACCTCGAAGACACCGTCGTCGTCGACATCCCACGCGTACTGCGTGACTCCAGTGTTGTCGCTGGAGCCCGACCCGTCGAACGTGACACTGTCGCCGACGGTGACCGTCTGGTCTGACCCGGCGTTGGCCGTCGGACTGGTGGCGTCTGCGACAGTGATCGTAACCGTGTCCGTGTCGGTGTTTCCGGCGTTGTCGGTCACTTTCAGCGTCACCGTGTTCGTGCCGACGCTACTGTAGGTGGTGGTCACCTCCGTCCCAGTCTGCTCGTAGGTGCCGTCGTCGTCGATGTCCCACTCGTAGGAGCTGATCTGCTTGTTGTCGCTGGAGTCGGTGCCGTTGAGCGTGACCGTTGCGCCCTGGTCGACGGTCTGGTCCGGTCCAGCCGCCGCCGTGGGCGCCGCAGTCTCTTCGACCGTCACCGTCACACTGTCGGTATCGGTGTTCCCGTGCTCGTCGGTGACTTTCAGCGTCGCCTTCTTGCTACCAGCCGTGTTGTAGGTGTGCGAGATGCTCTTGCCGCTCGTCTCGTAGGTTCCGTCGTCGTCGACGTCCCACTCGTAGGTACTGATCTGGCCGTTATCGCTGGAACTCGATCCGTCCAGCGTGACGGCCGTCCCCTGGTCGACAGTCTTGTCCGAGCCAGCGTTCGCGGTTGGATCGGTGACGTCGTTGACCGTGATAGTCACGCTGTCCGTATTGGTCTTTTGCGCGTCGTCGGTAACGCGCAGCGTGACCGTCTTCTTCCCGATCGAGCTGTAGGTGTGTGAGATGCTCTTGCCGGTCTGCTCGTAGGTGCCGTCGTCGTCGACGTCCCATTCGTACGTGGTTATCGAGCCGTCGGGGTCAGCAGAGGCCGACCCGTCGAGCGTCACGGACGAACCCTGAGCGACCGAGGTATCGGACCCTGCGTCGGCGATCGGTTTCCCCTGATCGCCGGAGATCTGTACTTTCCCCGAGGAGTAGTGGATCCCGGTGTCGACTTTGATTGCACCGGATTCGAGCACCTCGACGTTCGAATTGACCGACTCTCCCTGGTAGGTCGTGGTCAACTGCTTGGCTTTGATACCCCACGCTTGAGTAATCCCAGACGGGACGATCGCGGTGTAGTAGCCCTGGCTCACGGTCGACCCGTCGGTCTCGAAGTGAGGCGAAGCGACAGTAATGTTGAGCTGTCCGGGATTACCGTTCTTTCCGGGCGTATACCGGGGCGGGGCAAAGGCCTGTGCGTCGGAGGCGACGAGCCCGCCGTTCAGTTCTGTTCCGGCCGAGCCCGGCAGCGAGATCGTCGTCATCTCGACGATCGCCTCGTAGTTCTTGTTCGCCGACGCGTTCTGGAGGGGCCACTCCCGTGGGTCCCGGTTCGTGACGTTCGTATTCCAGTGGGCATCCGCCGGCCGGAGGTAGTACGTGATCCGCGTATCTCCGGAGCCGAGATCGGTCGTCTCCCAGTTACTCGCGTTCGAACTGCCCATCACGAACGTCGGATCGAAATCCGAGACCGTCATATTGACCATCAGATCGGTGTCGCTGTCGACTCCGGAGACACCGTCGATCTCTTTCGTATCGGGCTGGCCACTGGGGTGGAGGTACCAGTTGATTCCACCGAGGAGACCGCTCCACTCGGTCGCGACCTCGACACCGGAGATCGAGGTACCGTTGCTGGCGTACATCACGTCCGTCGATTGGACGCTCGGACACTTCGAGGTCTGCGTACTGACACAGACGGTACTGATCGAGGACTGGACCTGCCGGTTGCGCGCGGTGTCCCTGATGAATAGCTGTGCAGTGAAGTTCCGTTTCACGTCGCTGGCTTTCACGTCGAACGTGACCGTCCCGGACTCCTTAGCGAGGCTCTTGGTCTTGCTCTTGAACCCCGAGTTGAGGGTCGTGGAACTGATCTCCAACTCCGCGTTCGCGGGGTCGATGTTTCCGGTGTCGTAGCTGACCGTGATCCCGGAGTCGGCGGTGTCGTCGAGCGTGGTCCGGCTCGCCTGCGTGTTCACGTTGTTGTACACCTGAAGCTTCTTGGAGCTGGTCGTGAGGACCGTCGGCGAAGCTCCGCTCGTGTCGACGAGTTCGACGGTGGCGGTGAATGAACTGGACGGGACCTTCTCTTCGGGGTAGATCAAGAAGGTGATCCCGCGGATGCCTTCGACGTCGGTCTTCGTCTTCACGAGGTTCGACTGCTTGATCGGTCCCTCGTACACCCGCAGGGCGAGATCACTCGCTGACTGGACCTGTCCGGTGGCGTTGTACTCCATGAGCAGGGCAGTCGAGCGGTCTTTCGAGAGCTCGCCGCTGGAGATCTTGACGTGTGGCGCTGCACCCAGCCCTGGCTCCTCTCCGCCGGGAGTGTTGGAGCCGCCCCCGATCGTCGCCGAATCGCTCTTGCTCCCGCCGTAACTGTTCCCCGCCAAGTCCTTCGCCGTGTCGAGTGACGCGGTGTACTCGCCGTCGTTGTCCTGCTTGTAGGTCGTCAGATAGAGGTAGCCACCTCCTTTTGCAGGACTCTCACTGAACTCAGACATCGAGAAACCGGCCGATTCCGGGCCGCTGAGACTCACGGACACCGTTCCGAGTTTCTCGTCGGACTGGATCGCGATCTGAACGTTGCCGTCCTGGTTCTCCGCGAGCGTGAAGTCGGAGATGGTCGGCGGCGTCGTGTCGGGACCGGTGTCGTACGAATCGCTGTGGCTCTGCCCGCCGCCGTCGTTGCCGGCAGGATCGATTGCGCTCCTGACGGTCGCAGTGTAGATTCCGCCACCGTCGTCGAACGCTTGCGAGGCCGTGAGGGTGTAGGTGTACGGCGGCCCACTGGTGCTCTCGTCGAACTCCGGCCGGGCGAACGTGTAGGTACTCGGTCCGCTGTTAGGTCCGGCGACAGTGACGATGATATCGCTCTGACCACTCCCGAGTCGTTCGTCGGTCGTGAACGAAATATCCATCTCGCCGTTGTTCTCGCCGAAGTTCACGTTCGTGATCGTCGGTGGCGTCGTGTCGCCGCCGGCACTGTACGTGTAAGTACTCGTTAGTCCCGAGCCGTCGCCGTTGAGCCCGCCGTTGTTGCCCGATGAGTCCTCAGCGTCCGCGACGACCATGGTGTAGTCGCCACTCCCGTCGTCGTAGGGCTGTGACCCCGTGTACGTGTAGCTGTAGGTCCCGCCGCTCTCGCTCTCGGTGAAGTGAGACCTGTCGAAATTGTACTCGGTGCTGGGGCCCGAGACTTTCACGGTAATATCATCGGTGGCAGTCCCCAGTTGCGTGTCCGAGGTGAACGACATCGTCATGACGCCGCTGCTCTCGCCCAGAGTGACGCTGGAAATCTGGGGTGCGCTCCCGAGTGTCAACGTCTTCGATGCCGACTTGCGAGGTCTGGTCCCGTCGTTGTAGGACGCCGAGATCAGGTCACCGTCGCTGGCCTGCAAGATACCGACGCTGTCGGTTTGCTCGATCTGCTGGGTCCCTCTGAAGGTTTCGGTGTTGGTACCGGTTTCTACAACGGTCACCGTCTCGCTTTCGAGGTACGTGAATTGCTCTCCGGTGCTATCCGAGTCACCGTTCGTATCCTCGATCCGGAGCGTCACGCTCCCGTCCGGGTTCACGAAGAACCCGTTGATCTGCTCGTCGTCTGCTTTGTTCACCCACGTGACGTCCGCGAGGGTGATCTGTCCGTCACCGTTCCGGTCTCCCACTGGGTTCGTGATACGGAACTCCGTGACGCCTTCGGCCGCGTCGACGTCCGATCGACCGGTCTGTGAGAGTTTCTGGAAGGTGACGACCTCGGCGTTCCCGTCACTGGTCCCGCTTCCGTCGGTGATCTCGACCTCGTAGAAGCCGCTCTGCTGTCGAACGCCGGTGATACGCTCGTCGGACGCGCTGGCCGACAGCGAGAAGTCGGCTGCCGTTATCGACCCGTCGTTGTTGCGGTCACCGACGAGGAACGTTTTCTCGACGGGGTACCAGTCACTGTTCCCGTCGGGGGTATCGCCGACGCTCCTGCTTGTCGATGCTGATTCCGTCGTCGATTCGATGTTGACGACGTGACTCTGCACCGAGTTTTCGTCGGTGTCCAGGTCCGGGTCCGAGACCGTGACGGTCGCCGTGTTCCCGGCGCTGTTGAGGGAGAGGCTGACACTCCCCTCCGTGTTTCCGGCCGCGGCGGCACCCCCCGAGAAGGAGATCCCCGCTCCCATCACCGACAGCACCATCACCGCCGTGAGAGCGATGGCGCGTAGCTTGTCGTTCGTCATTTCGTCACACCTCTGCCAGCCGTGCAGGTCTCGAAGTCGAGTAGTTGTCCCCGCCGTTGCACCGCCTCGTTGTGTTCTGAGCGACGACGCCCGGTCGAATCCCCCCACGTGGTCCGACACTGGCGAACGCGTTGCTTGGTCTGCCCCGTGCGCATGTTTTACACTGTAAAATTGTATGATAAATAGGTACCTTCCTGATATTCAACAGTGATAACTTGACACAGGAGTTTATCGAAACCGGGAGTCTGTTTCTCCGAGTAGAAGCCCCGAAGAGGTATTTCACACGATTCCGAGCACTCGAAGTACAGCGGACGGAACGCCTTCAGCATCGATTTTGATTATGAAATAATACTTATATATCTACCTGTCGAATAGCAACACGATTTCGGTCTCGGGCGATTCGTGTACCAGTCTGCGATCTGTCATACCGACCGGGCCGACCCCGTGTGGCACGGCACGTCGGCGATAACGCACTGTGAACGCGAGTCAGTTCGAGGCGACCTGCTTGCTCCAGTCCTCGCGCCAGGTGTCGAGGTTCTCGGCCAGTTTGTCGTAGCCGAACTGGACCGGGGTCTCGGGTTCGTGGGCGTACTGGGCGAACTCCTCTGGCAACGACGCGTTCGAGACGGTCGGGAGGCCGACGTTCTTGACGGCGACCTCCTGCTGGACCGCGGGGTCGAGCATGAACGATGTGAACCGGTCGACGAGTTCGCCCCGGTCGGTCGCGGCGAACTTCGCGGTGCCGTCGACGTAGGCGTACCCCTGGTCGTTGGGGAAGCCGACCTGGTGGCGAGTCATGTCCTGATCCTGGTTGGCGGCGTAGACTTGGTCGGTCGAGTAGGAGACGACCATCGGTTTCTCTTCCTCGGAGTAGGCGGCGTAGGCGTCGCCCCACGACCCCAGGATGGTGACGCCGTTGTCCATCAGCTTGCGCCAGTAGTCGAGATAGCCGTCGCTCCCCTTGTTGTGGATTGTCCACAGCAGGAACAACAGGCCGGTCGTCGTGCTCTGGGGGTTCGCCAGCAGGAGCGTATCGGCGTACTCCTCGGTCGTCAGCTCGTCGAAGGTCTCGGGTTCGTCGACGACGCTCTCGTCGTAGACCAGGCTGACGTAGGAGGCGCCGGTCGGGATGACCCGCTCCTGTGGGTCGAACTCGTAGGCGTCGACGACGTTGTCGCTGTTCTCGACGGCGCTCGTGTCGTAGGAGGTAAAGAGCGGGTCGTCGAGTTGCTCGTCGGCGTTGACCAGATCCGGTGCGGTGACGCCGACGAAGGCGTCGGCGCCGAGGTCGGCCCCCTGTTGCTGGCGCTGGAAGAAGTGCTGGAGGCCGCCGTCCGGGACGACCCACTCCAGTGTCAGGTCCTCGTTCCGTGACTCGAACTCCTCTTTGACCCAGTCGCCGGCGCTCGTCGACGGCGCGTCGATGAAGGAGTTGTAGGTCGCGACCCGGACGGTGTCGTAGGAACTCGACTGCGAGGCGCCGCTCATACAGCCAGCGAGGCCGAGGGCGCCGGCACCGCCGAGCGCGCGGAGGAAGGCCCGTCGACGCGTCATCGGTCACTCCGTGCGGCGTGGCCCAGGTGCGTCTCGACGCGGTCGACCTTCTCGCCGACCGACAGCGATTCCTCCCGGAAGTGGTCGACCTTCAGGCTCGTCAGCGTCCGCGAGGCATCGACGGCCTCGGTCGCGGCCTGTGCTGCGTCGAACACTTCGCTCAGGCTTGCTGCCTCGATGGTGGTCTCCATCGGGTGTGTCTCGTACTCGACGTCGAACTCGTCGAGCGCCTCGATAGCAGCGGCGATCTCTGCGTCGAAGTCGGCGTCCGCGTCGTCCAGCGGCGCGACTGTCAGCATCGCGGTGACGGTCATCACCGGAGCTAGCGGCCACTCGGTGATATAAGCCGGTGGTTCGGATCAAGTCGCTGGACTGGTGGCCTCAGTCAGGCGGACCGGGCGCGATGACCTCGACGGGGTGTGTCGCGGGTCGGGTCAACAGCGCGTCCAGTTGCTCCAGACATGACGTGCCGCTGGCGACGACGGTCCGGTCGTCCATTCCCGGTTCGGTGAACTGTGCCGCGAGGTCGCTCCCGACGTCCATCGCCAGGTCGTAGTACTCGCGTTTGTACCCGAAACTGCCGGCCATCCCGCAACACTCGACCTCGGATGTCTCGACCTGGTGGCCGACGGCTTCGAGGACGGACACCGTGTGTGGCTCCAGCCCCAGCGTTCGCTGTTGACAGTGGGCGTGGTAGGCGAGGGCGTCGTCACCGGTCGCCAGCGCAGTCGGGTCGCCTCCGTTCTCCAGCAGGCCGTAGACGTACTCCATGACCTCGTAACTGTCCTCGCGGAGGCGGTCCGCGGTCTCCTCGGGGAGCAGTCGCTCGTACTCGCGCTGGAACATGGCGTAGTCGCTGGGTTCGACGACGACGACGTCACGGCCGGCGTCGAGGTGGTCGTCGAGGGTGTCCGCGACTGCACGTGCGTGGTCCTCGGCGGTCGATACCATCCCCTGTGAGAGCGGGGCCCGGCCGGACTCGCCGGCATCGGGGACGCGCACGTGGACGTCCAGTGCTTCGAGCGCCCTGACGGCGGCCTTCCCCCGCTCCGTGGTCACGTAGTTGGTGTAGACGTCGGGGTAGACGACTGCCTCACGGTCGGCCGCCGACGCGGGGACCTGTGGCCCCCTGTCGGCGAACCACGCTACGAAGGATTCCCGCTCGAAGGTGGGGAGGTCACGGCGACGGTCCACGCCGACGGCCCGTTCGAGCGCCCATCGGACGGGCCGCGTGTCCGCTATCCAGTTCGACACCGGCGCGGTCGCGCTCCCCAACCGCGCGGCGGTCTCGAAGTTCCCGAAGAACCGTTTCTGGATGTCCAGCCCGGTCGGCTCCTCGTCCGGCGTGAGCCCGTCGACGAGGAAGTCGTAGCTGTCGGGCTCGTCGTCGTGGTTACGCCGGTCACGGACGACGGTGTTGATCCACGGGATGTCTATCTCGACCGGGCACTGGTTGACACAGCGGCTACAGCCGGTACAGAGGTCGTTGAACTCCGCGGCGCTGTCGGCGCCGTGGGTCGCGTACTCCCAGCCGGTCCCGATGCCGCCGGAGTACGTCTCGCCGCCGAAGGCGTGGCCGCCGACGTGCTGGAAGTTCGCACAGGAGTTCAGACAGGCCGAACAGCGGATACAGTACAGCGTCTCCCGTAGCTGGTCGTCGTCGCGCAAGTCACGGCGTCCGTTGTCCACGAGCACGAGGTGGAAGTCACGCTCGGTGTCGATGTCCGCCAACGGTGTCTCGGCGTCGTCGAACGCCGGAACCGGGGTGTCGACCGGCGGCGTCAGCAGCGAGACGTACGCGGTGATGTCCTGGCCGGTTCCGGACCGACCGATGAGTTCGACGAACGGCTGTAACTGTTCGACCGACGGGACGAGTTTCTCGACGCCGGCCACGGCGATGTGGGTGTCGGTCGTCGCGACGCACTTCCGGGCGTTGCCCTCGCTCGTGACCAGCGCCATGGTCCCGGAGTCTGCGGCGACGAAGTTCGCGCCGGTCATCCCGATGTCGGCCTCCCTGATACGGTCGGCCAGGTACTCGCGGGCGAACGCGGTCAGGTCGGCGGCGCTCTCCAGTTCCTCGTCGGGGTCGAAGTACTCCGTGAACAGTTCCGCGATGGACTCCCGCGACCGGTGGATGGCCGGCGCGACGATGTGAGAGGGTGCCTCGTCGGCCACCTGCAGCACGAACTCGCCGAGGTCGGTCTCCCAGACGTCACAGCCACGCTCCTGGAGGTGGTCGTTGATCTCCAGTTCCTCGCTGGTCATGGACTTGCTCTTGACGAGGCTCTCGGCGTCGTTCTCGGCGACGATCCCACCGATGTACTCACGCGCGTCAGCGTCGTCGTCCGCGACGTAGACGGTTCCGCCGTTCTCCTCGACGGTCTCGCGGACCTGCTCGATCAGCGCCGGCAGGTCCGCGATGGCGTCCTCCTTGATCGAGCGGGCGGTCCGCTTGAGTGCCTCGTAGTCGTCCAGGCCGGCCACGGAGTCGTACCGGCCCTGATTGAACGTCTTTGTGTTCTCGGCGACGGCCTCACCATCGGCGTCGAGGACAGCGCGGATGTGTGACGCCTTCTGGTCGCGCGAGTCGCTCATCGGTCCGTGACGACGACCACGTGGACGTCGTGGGGCCCGTGGACGCCGGTGACGACGGCACCCATGTCGGCGGTCGCGCTGGGGCCAGTCGCGATGATCTCGTCCGCTCGACCGGCGGTCAGCGGTTCGTCCAGTTCCTCGAAGGCGCGTTCCATATCCGGGACGACGTCGCTGGCCCGGACGACCACGACGTGCAGCGCCGGGTACAACCCGAGCAGTTCCTCACCCGCGCCCGACTCCTCGAGGACCACCGATCCGTAGTCGGCGATCGCGAGTCGGCCGGCCGTCACGCCCGTCTCGGCGTCCAGCAGGTCGGCACTCGTCGGGTCGGGATCGACCGGCGTCCCCTCGTAGGAGAGCCCGTCGATGGCCAGCGGCGTCCCGATAGCCGGGGCCGTTACCACTGACGAGAGTGTCTCGGCGAACGCCGCCGCCGAGGTCTCGGTCACCGCCGCCTCGACCGCGCGGGCCGACGCAGCGAACTCGTCCACGTGTGTCGTTCCCATGTTGCTAGGTACACACGAGTGTACAATGGTAAAGCTATCGGTGGGACAGGCTGTCGAGATGCCTTACTGACGAAACGATCTCTCTGGCCTCTCTACGTCCTCAATGAGGCGAACTATCGAATCTCTTGTTCCCGTCGCTACCGTTTTCGGCGGAACAGTTTTGATGCTCGTCTAATTACACGGGACCACGAGGTGTGTTGGCTCCCCGGTCACGGGCCGGTGGTGCCAGCGCCCATGGAGCGCACACACGATGGCAACCGATTCCGGAGACAGAGACGACCCCTCGACCGACGAGGCATCGAACTACGACTATCGCGGTACGGCGGTGGCCCGACCAGATCTGGTCGCCGATCTCGAATCGCTCGTCGACGGGGACGTCCGGTTCGACGAGTACTCACGCCAGTTGTACGCGACGGACGCGAGTATCTACGAGGTGACGCCCATCGGCGTCGTCTTCCCGCGGTCGACAGCGGACGTCGCCGCCGTCGTCGAGTACTGCGCCGACAACGACGTCCCGGTCCTCCCGCGCGGCGGCGGCACCAGTCTCGCCGGCCAGGCGGTCAACGAGGCCGTCGTGTTGGATTTCACACGCCACATGGACGATCTACGGTCGGTCGAGCCGGCCGCTCGCGAGGCGCGCGCTCAGCCCGGCATCACCCTCGGCGACCTCGACGCGGCACTTGCTGAACACGACCTGAAGTTCGCGCCCGATCCGGCCTGGGGGGACAAGAGCGTGCTCGGCGGGGCCATCGGCAACAACTCGACCGGCGCACATTCACTCCAGTACGGCAAGACCGATGCCTACGTCGAGGAGTGCGAGGTCGTCCTCGCCGACGGGACCGTCACCACGTTCGGCCCGGTCGATCGGACGGACCTCGCCGAGCGCGGCGACCCCACGGGTGACCTCGAAGCGCGCATCTACGCCGAACTCGACCGCCTCCTCCGGGAGGACGGCGACGAGATAGCGGCCCGCTACCCCGATCTCAAGCGCAACGTCTCCGGCTACAACCTGGACTGGGTCGTCGAGGATGCGGCCGACGGAACGGTGAACCTGGCGCCGCTCCTGGCCGGCAGCGAGGGGACGCTGGCTATCGTCACCGAGGCGACCGTCTCGCTCGAACCGGTCCCGGCGACCAAGGGGATGGCGCTGCTGGCATACGACGAACTCGTCGACGCCATGGCGGATGTCGACGATATCCTCGAACACGACCCGGCGGCCGTCGAGGTACTCGACGACACGCTCGTGAACCTGGCCCGCGAGACCGCCGAGTTCGCCGACGTGGTCGAACTGCTGCCGGTCGGGACCCGGGCGGTCCTGCTCGTCGAGTTCTACGCCGAGGACGATGCTGCTGCGGAGCGGAAGGTCGCGGACCTCCTGGCGGACCGGACCGATGGAGTCGACACGCGGGGCGACCCGACCAGCGACGCGGTCTCCGTCGACGCGCCGGTCCGGGCCTTCGACGCCCTGGAGGCCCACGACGAGGCCGAACGCGAGCGGTTCTGGAAGCTCCGCAAATCCGGGCTGCCGATCTTGCTCTCCCGGACGACCGACGAGAAACATATCGCCTTCATCGAGGACACGGCGATCCCGCCCGAGAACCTCCCGGAGTACGTCAGCGACTTCCAGGAGATCCTCGACAGTCACGACACGTTCGCGTCGTTCTACGCCCACGCCGGTCCTGGCGTCCTGCACATCCGGCCGCTCGTGAACACGAAGACCGTCGAGGGCGTCGAGCAGATGGAAGCCATCGCCGACGCCGTGACCGACCTGGTCGTCGAGTACGGCGGGTCGGTCTCGGGCGAACACGGTGACGGCCGCGCCCGGACCCAGTGGAACCGGAAATTGTACGGCGAGGACGTCTGGCGCAGTTTCCAGCGTCTGAAGACCGCCTTCGACCCGGACTGGCTGTTGAACCCCGGCCAGGTGGTCGGTGTCGACGAGGCGGCGGTCACGGACGGGACGGCCCCGCAACGGGCCCGCACCGTCGACATGACCGAGAATCTCCGATTCTCGCCCGACTACGAGTTCGACGCCGGGTTCGACGCTGCGCTGGACTGGGACAACGAGAACGGGATGCAGGGGATGGTCGAACTCTGTCACGGCTGTGGGGGCTGTCGCGGCCCCCAGGAGACCACCGGCGGGGTCATGTGTCCCACCTACCGTGCTGCAGACGAGGAAGTGACCGCGACCCGAGGGCGTGCCAACATGCTCCGGCAGGCGATGAGCGGCGACCTGCCCGACGACCCGACCGACGAGGCGTTCGTCTCGGAGGTGATGGACCTCTGTATCGGTTGCAAGGGGTGTGCGAAGGACTGTCCGAGCGAGGTCGACATGGCGAAACTCAAAGCCGAGGTCTCACACGCGCACCACCAGGAACACGGTGCGAGCCTCCGGGACAGACTGTTTGCCAACGTCGACACGCTCGCACGCCTGGGGAGCGCCCTCGCCCCGCTCTCCGCCCTGCCCCAGCGGCTCCCCGGTGTCCGTTCGCTCATGGAGAAGACGGTCGGCATCGCCAGCGACAGGACGCTGCCGACGTTCAAGCGCCGGACGCTGACCGATTGGTTCGCCGCTCGGGGGCCACAGGTCCCCGAACACGGGGCCGACAGGAAGGCCCTGCTGTTTCCCGACACCTACACGAACTACAGTCACCCGGCTGTGGGGAAGGCGGCCGTCCGCGTGCTGGAGGCGGCGGGCGTCCACGTCAGACTGGCCGACCGGACCGACAGCGGCCGGCCCGCCCACTCGAAGGGGTTCCTGGAGCAGTCCCGTGCGACGGCCGCCGAGAACGTCGCGGCACTGGCCCCGCAGGTCGAGGCCGGGTGGGACGTCGTCCTCGTCGAGCCCTCCGACGCCGTGATGGTCCAATCGGACTACCTGGACCTGCTGGGCCACGACGACGACGCCGCGACGACGGTCGCGGCGAACGCCTACGGTGTCTGTGAGTATCTCGACCGGTTCGATCTCGATCGGGCGGTCGACTGGGAAGACCCGGACGAATCGCTGACCTACCACGGCCACTGTCACCAGAAGGCGACCCGGAAGGATCACCACGCCGTCGGTGTCCTCCGCCGGGCGTCCTACGAGGTCGACCCGCTGGACTCGGGCTGCTGTGGGATGGCCGGCAGTTTCGGCTACGAGGCCGAACACTACTCGATGAGCAGGGCGATCGGCTCGATCCTCTTCGATCAGATCGACGGCAGCGTTGGCGACACGGTGGTCGCTCCGGGCGCGTCGTGTCGCACCCAACTGGGCGACCGGCCTGACGCGGAGGGGGAACCACCACACCCGATCGAGAAACTGGCCGCTGCGCTGCCCTGATCACCGGTCGGCCAGGAACCGCCGCAGGCTCGCCACCGGGTCGAACCCCAGCCCAGGGTTGTGCTCGACCGCGAACGCCCGTCGGGTCCCGAGATTCCCGAGCGCCGAGCCCAGCGCGTCCATCTCGACGGGGGCGTGGATGCGGTACGCGTAGGGTGGCCCGGACGCCACGTCGACTGCCACCTTCGGCCGTCCGAAGCCGCGCCCGTCGTAGAGCCTGACCCGGTCCACCCGGTCGTACGGGAGACGGTGGGTCCGCTCGGCGAACTCGACCAGGGCAGGGAGGCCGTCCCGCCGATAGCGCTCGGTGGCTTCCTCGGCGACCTCGTGGGTCTTCCCCCGCGCGATGCCGAACAGCGGCGTCAGGTACTGGTACTCCGGGATGACGAGTGCCGAATCCGTGAACACGAGGTCGGCCATCCGGAGGGGGAAGGTACCCCCCATCACCGAGTGGACGTGGACGTGGACGGCGTCGCTCACGGAGTCCTGCCCCCTCGAACGCCGCGGTCCGCGAACAGGAGCCCGCCAGCGAGGAACGCGAGGCCGGCGACCCGGCCTGTGAGTGCCAGCCAGAGTCCAGCGACGACGCCCACTGTGGCCACGCCGACCACTCCGCGCCGGATGCTGGGCCGGCCCGCATCGTCCCATCGCTCCCCGGTGTAGGTCAGGATCATCACGCCGACGACGAGACTCACACCGAGCGCCCGTTCCGGCCCGGGCGGGAGGACGGTCCGGACGGTCAGCACCGTCCCTACCCCACCGATGTAGACGCCCCAGCTACGGTCGATCAGGGAGGCCAGTGGACGCGCCATCGGTCAGGGGAAGTACCAGGCCGCCTCGTCGGCCCCCTCTATCGTTCGATCGGTCGAGCGTTTCCCGCGGATCGAGGCCACGACGACGACTGCCTGCACGAGGGCGAACACCCCGAACAGCACGTATCCCCCGGGCTCACTCCCGACGACGTTCGGTGCCGTGTCGAAGACCGGGACGCCGACGTTCGTCATCGTGTTCCCGATGAGCAAGACGCTGAAGTACCCGAAGAAACCGGTCGCCCACCACTGGGTAGCGACTCGGAACCATCCCGGCTGGGTGTGTTCGGGGAGCCGCGTCGTGTTGACGACGAGCAGGAGGGCCGTGTAGGGCCACATCATCACGCCCGACATCGCGGCGGCGACCACGAGCAGGCCGAACGGTTGCTCGATGGGGATCGGTGACCCCAGGATAGCGATCCCCCAGAGGATGAATACCGTGAGCAACCCCCAGAAGATACGTGGGAGGCTCCAGCCCGCAGCACGGCCGTACAGTTCGTAGACGATGTCGGCACTGTTGCGAACGAACGATTCGACGATGGCGTACTCGGTGGTCAACAGGGCGAAAAAGAGCGTCATGAAGATGAGGGTGCCACCGATCGGCCCGACCTGTGGCACGATGACCTCGGCCCACATCACGACCCCGTCGTCGGACGTCCCGTGGGCGTACTCGGCTGCCAGCGCCATCATCATCGTCGCGACGACGAGGAGGCCGACGACGAACGTCAGCAGGTGTTCGAGCTGTGCCAGCCGCCACCAGCCCCGCCACCGGCGCAGGTTCGTCACCGTCGGCGGGAACGTAAAGCCCTCTCGCTGGACTGGTTCGGGGTCGTCGCCGACGATGGGGTTCTTGATCCGTCCCTGGTACCGGCCCATCGCGTACCCCTTCTCGCGGACCCAGAGGCTCTGTGAGAGGTTGAGGTAGCCGCCGGCGCCGGCGTAGGCGAGTCCGCCGAGGAAGACGGCGATGTCCCCGCCCGGTGGGATAGTCCCGACGCTGAGGATGCCACCGGGCACGTTCGCGAGTTCGTTCACCGAGCCCAGTGCGACGAACAGCGCGACGGCGAACAGCGAGGCGATAGAGACCAGCAGGATCTGGATCCGCTCGACGACGTTGTACATCAGCGGTGTCAACTGGTAGGTCACCCAGATCAGGATCATCAGGACGATCCCGAACAGTCGCCAGGCGACGAGCTCGAACCCACCTACCTGCAGCGTTAGCTCCGCGATACCGAGCCCGATCGCGCCGACCTTCGCGGCACTGGCCGCCCAGCCCGGCCAGCCCAGACTGACGAACCCGAGCAGGAGGAAAAACAGCGGCCAGAACCTGTGGACGCGTTCGAAAGAACGGAAGACGGATTCGCCGGTCGCCAGCGTCCAGCGCTGTATCTCCGTGTTCATGAAGAACTGTGTGATGACGCCGAAGAAGAACGCCCAGTAGAGCGCCCAGCCGTGCTGCGCGATCAACACCGGCCAGAAGAGGGTCTCACCGCTACCCAGGGAGGCCCCGAGCATGATCGCGCTGGGGCCGACGACGTGGGAGAGTTTCGGGACCTTCGGGAGGTCGAGCACGCGGAACTCCCCGTCACGACCTCGCTCGGGATAGCCGTCGTTGTCGGGCGCGAAGTCGAGGTTGTCGTACGCGGTGGGCATGTAGGAACTACTGCGATACTCGCGCCCTTCAGCACCCGTTGCGTACACCTCGCGCTCGGGAATCTCGTCGTCGCTCATCTCGGCGCCCCGTTGCTGTCTGGTACCGCTGTCCTCACCGTGATGCTACCACATGCGAGCGGGGCAAAAGTGTTTACCCGCCCAGGAAGTGCCAGATGTGGCCGCGCTCCTCCGGCGGGTCCACACCCGGAAGCTCCGCGAGCGCGGGCTGGATGGCGTTCCACCACCCCTCGGCGGTCTCGTATTCCGCCGGGTTCTCCGGGAACACGTCCTGGAGAAAGTCGGATTTCTTGGCCTCTGGGTGTTCCTGCAGGTACTCGTAGGACGCGAGCAGCGCTGCACGCCTGGATTTCAGGGTCTTGCCCGTGCCGGGCAGCTCGACGTCGTCGACCATCGACTGGATGGCGGGATCGTCGCTCTCCTCTCCTGGGGAATCCTCCATCGGCACCCACCAGACCCGGCTGCGCGACCCGACTTTCCGGGTCTTCAGGTCGCCCCGTTCGACGAGGGTATTGAGTTTGTTGTGGGCGGTCCGGCGGGAACAGTCCACCGCGTCGATGATGTCGCTGGCTGTCAGCGGCCGAGCACGGTCGTCCCGTTCCTCGAACACGCCCAGCACTGCGTCCAGCGGCACGCGGTCCGAGTGTTCGGCACTCTGATCGCGTTCCCGCCCCGGTGACATATTGAGATGTTGCGGAAGGAGAGGGATAAACGTTGTCGTGGCCGCAATACCCCGACTCAGGCGAGTCGGATCGTGTCGAATTCATTCGAGTGTACTTTTGGATCACACGTGTGCATATTCTCATGACAGCCGAAGCATGGAACGAGGGCAGGTTTCGGATCTGTGCCTTAGTGGGGCTGAACGGGCTCATTATCGAATTGGTCGACGGCCAATATCTGTACAATCACTCTATCCACCCACCATATACGGGCATAGGGCTCAGTCGAGTACATTCGAGTGTATGTCTCCGCAATCATATATTTGTGGGTGATGAATCGCTCATTTTGGGTTTCGTTGTGTTCTAAACGGCACCTAGTGGTGACTGGAGATATGGTGACTGGAGATAATAATGAATTTCACCCATAGATATAAGTGATTCCAGTCTGGTGCTAGATTCATGCCAGAACGTGACAGTAACGGCACGCAGGGTGGCATCGGACGTCGAACGTACCTCAAAGGCGCTGGAACGGCGGTACTGCTCGGCCTGGCGGGCTGTAGCGGTGACGGCGGTGGCGGTGGTGACGGCGGCAGCGGTGGCGGCTCCGACGGTGGCTCTGGGGGCGACGGCGGCGACGGTGGGGGCGGCGACGGCGGCAGCGATGGCGGCTCGACGGGGAGCAGCAGTGACTCCGGACCCATCCCGGTCGGGAACCTCTCGCCGTTCAGCGGGGGCCTCGGCTGGATCGGGCCGAACTCCCGGCGTGCGGTCACCACGGCCCTCGAATCCGAGGGCGGCGTGAACACGACGGGCGTTCTCGGCCGGACGGTCGAGATTACCGAGCAGGACACCGAGACGAAACCCCAGCCCGCTATCAGCGGGTTCAAGACACTCGACAGCCAGGGCGTCGTGACGATGGTCGGCCCGTCGAGCACGGTGACTCCGAGCCTCGTGGAGCCGGCACAGAGCGCCGGACTGTCGTTCGTCTCCCCGATGACGGGGACGATCCAGCTCGACGACATCGGCGGCGAGTACGTCTGGCGGACGGTCCCCTCGGACAGTATCGGTGCCCGAGCCCAGGCCCAGTACGCCTACCAAGAGCTCGGCCACCGCAAGATGGCGCTGGCGTACAAGAACGACAAGGGGTCACAGAGCTTCTCGAAGGCCTCCGGGGAGTACTTCAAGTTCCTCGGTGGGGACGTCCTGACCGAAGCCGCGCTCGATCCGGGCGCGAGCTCTTACCGGAGCGAGGTCCAGAAGCTCCAGGACTCCGACGCGGAAGTCGTCTCGATGACCGCCGCGACGGAGGTCACCGGGCTGTTCATCAAGAACTACGTCGAGGCCGGCGCCAGCGAGGACTTCGAGTTGCTACTCGGGAACGACGTACTGACGCCCGATTTCATCGAGGAGATGGGGGCCGACGTGATGGAAGGTATGGTCGGGCAGGCACCCGCACCGGGCCCGGCCTACGACGCGTTCCAGGAGAAACACAACAGCATACACGACAAGGAGCCGGGCGCGTTCGCGGCGGCTGCCTACGACGCGATGAACCTCATCGCGCTCGCATTCGTCGCCGAGGGTGAGGCCTCCCGTGAGGCCGTCCCCAACCACCTCGGCGACCTGGGGAACCCGCCTGGCACGAAAGTCCAGACCTTCGCGGAGGGCAAACAGGCACTGGAGAACGGCGAGGAGATCGACTACGTCGGCGCCTCGAACCCGCAGAACTTCGACGACACCGGCGACCCGCTCGGCCCGTTCTCGGCACTGCAGGCCCAGGACGGCGAGTGGAAGACGGTCAAGACCTACTCCGCCGAGGAACTGGCCCAGGAGTGAGGTTTCGGCCCGACCTGACAGCACGGACTACCGACACACCTCTTCGATTCAGGCTATGCTCTACACGAACCACAGATGCTGGCGGCGCACGGAGCGACGAACGATACAGTCGAGTGCAGGGGGTGACGTATGAGCTACGCCACCCTCCTGGTCACCGTCGGCATCATCGTCGGCGTCTACGCCCTCCTGGCGGTCGGGATGAACATGCACTGGGGTGACACCGGGCTGCTCAACTTCGCCCACGCCGGTTTCTTCGCAGTCGGCGCCTACACCTCGACCATCCTGACGACACCGGGCGGTGAGGGGCTCCTGGCGGCGCGAACCATCGGCTTCGATCTCCCCATCGTCGTCGGCCTCGTCGGTGCGACGGCACTGGCCGCCGCTGTCGGTGTCCTGATCGCGCTGACAAGCGTCCGACTGGAGGGTGACTACCTCGCGATGGTCACGCTGAGCGCGGCGGAGATGATCCGGTTGCTCATCACCAACGAGTCCTGGCTCACCAGCGGTTCCCAGGGGATCAAGGACATCCCGCGCCCGATGGCGGGTGCGTTCCCGCTCGACCTCGGCGGATTCATGCTGGGGTACGACCTGTTCTATCTGGTGATCGTGGCGGCGATTCTCGGCGCCAGTTACCTGGTCTTCGAGCGACTCTCTCAGAGCCCGTTCGGTCGCGTGCTCCACGCCGTCCGCGAGGACGAGAACGTCCCGCGGGCGCTGGGCAAGCGCACGTCGGTGTTCAAACTGAAGTCGTTCGGCCTCGGTGCCGGCGTCGCGGGGCTGGCGGGCGGCCTCTGGGCGCACTTCTTCTTCGCGATCAACCCGACGATGTTCCTCCCGTCGCTGACCTTCAGCGTCTGGGCGGCCGTCATTATCGGCGGCGCCGGGAGCTACGCCGGCGCTATCGCTGGTACGGTGTTCATCGTCGGTATCCGGCAGGTCACCCGGTTCATCCCCAACAGCATCCCGTTCAGCGGCGACCTGCCGTTCATCCGGCTCATCGTCATCGGCGTCGCACTCATCGCCGTCCTGTACTACCGACCGCAGGGACTGCTCGGTGACAGAGAGCGACTGGCCGCGGGCCAGTCCATGGAGGGCGAGTGATGGCGGGGTTCGATCCGCAGTTCATCTGGTTCGGCCTCGTCTCGGGGAGCCTCATCGCGCTGGGCGCGCTGGGGCTGACGCTGATCTTCGGTATCCTCGATTTCATCAACATCGCCTACGGCGAGTACATGGCGCTGGGTGCGTTCATCGCGTTCGGCCTGAACACCGCCGCCGGATTGCCGGTGATCGTCGCGGCAGCGATCGCCGTCCCCGCGATGGGTGTCCTGGCGATCGCCTTCGACAAGGTCGTCTTCCAGCACTTTCGGGATCGGTCGGCGATCGTGTTGCTCGTCGTCTCCATCGGGCTCTCGTTCATCCTGCGCAACCTCATCCGGATCATCTGGGGGAGCGGGGCCAAGCGCTTCGAGGTCCCCATCGAGCAGGCGCCGACCTACTTCGGTATCCAGATCCTGGCCGATCAGGTCGCCATCGTCGTCCTCAGTTTCGCCGTCCTCGGCGGGACCTTCCTGCTCTTGCGCAAGACCGACGTCGGGATCGCGATGCGGGCCGCTTCGGACGACACCGACCTCGCGCGCATCCGCGGGGTCGACACCGAGCGGTTGGTGCTGTACGTCTGGATCGTCGGTGGTGTCATCGCCGCCATCGCAGGCATCATGCTGGGGCTCGACGGCCAACTCCGCCCGACGATGGGGTTCCTCTCGCTGATCCCCATCTTCGCTGCGGTCATCCTGGGCGGCATCGGTGATCCCGTCGGCGCGGTCGTCGGTGGGTACGCCATCGGGCTCATGCAGGAACTGTCGGTGATCGTCATCCCCGCCGAGTACAAGCCAATCATTGGACTCGTGTTGCTCGTCGGTGGGCTGTTGACACGTCCGGACGGCCTGTTCGGGGAGGCGACACGATGAGCGAGGCAGTACTTCGGGTCGAGGACCTCAGGAAGTCCTTCGGTGGGCTCGTCGCCGTCGACGGGGCGAGCTTCGAGGTCGAGGAGGGGAGTATCGTCGGCCTCATCGGCCCAAACGGCGCCGGGAAGTCGACCACGTTCAACCTCATCACCGGCTTCTACGATGCCGACGAGGGCCGTGTCGAGTTTCGCGGCGAGAACGTCGTCGACGTCTCTCCCGAGGAGCGCGCACAGCGTGGGATGGTCCGTACGTTCCAGATCACGCGGGAACTGACCGGGATGAAGGTCGGCCAGAACATGCGCCTGGGCGGACAGGACCACGACGGCGAGAAGGTCGTCCACGCCCTGGCCGGAACGGCCGACGAACGCGAGGCAGAGATCGAGTCCCAGGCCGAGACCATCCTCAAACAACTGGAGCTGTGGGAGCTCCGCGACGAGTACGCGGGCAACCTCTCGGGTGGGCAGCGGAAACTCCTCGAACTGGGACGCGCGCTGATGGCAGATCCGGATCTGCTCCTCCTCGACGAGCCGATGGCCGGTGTCAACCCCAGTCTCACCGACGAGATCATCGACATGATCGAGGCCCTCTCGGACCAGGGGATCACCTTCCTCATCGTCGAACACGACATCGACATGATCATGGATATCAGCGACAAGGTGATCGGGATGCACCAGGGCCAGGTACTCGTCAGCGGCCCCCCAACCTGGGTCCAGAAGGACGAGGACCTGCTGGAGGCGTACTTCGGGGGTGAGGTCTGATGCTGCTGGAAGCCACCGACCTCAAGAGCGGCTACGGCGACGCCATCATCGTCGACGGTGCCAGCCTGGAGATGACCGACGGCGAGATGGTAACGATCATCGGGCCCAACGGGGCCGGCAAGTCGACGTTCCTGAAGACCATCGTCGGTCTCCTCCGCGTGCGCGAGGGGCGCGTCGTCTTCCAGGGCGAGGATATCACGGCTATCTCGGCCGATCAGGCCATCGAGTACGGGATGTGTTTCGTCCCCCAGACAGAGAACATCTTCCCGAACCTCACCGTGATGGAGAACCTCAAGATGGGCGCCTGGTCGCTGACCGACGACGCCGACTTCGACCGGCGGGTCCAGGCGGTCTACGAACGGTTCCCCGAGCTACAGGACCGGACCGGGACCCTCACCGGGAACCTGAGCGGCGGGCAACAGCAGATGGTCGCCATGGGAGCGGCCCTGATGCTCGACCCGGACCTGTTGATCCTCGACGAGCCCTCCGCCGGCCTCGCGCCCGATCTGGTCGACCAGATGTTCGACAAGATCAGCGAGATCAACGACACCGGCACCTCGGTCCTGATGGTCGAGCAGAACGCACGCCGCGCCCTGGAGGAGTCCGACCGCGGCGTCGTGCTGGATATGGGCGACTCGAAACTCGAAGGCACCGGCGAGGAACTGCTCGACTCCCAGGAGGTCGCAGAGCTCTACCTGGGCACCTGAGGCTACTGGCATGAGTGACCGATCACAGACATTGAACGGCGAACGAGGGTACCGGGAGTTAGTCGAGACCGACGCCCCGGACGACGAGAAGAGTGCCGACCAGCTCCGGGCGGAGCGCGACCAGTGGCGACACCTGTTCACACAGCTGATCGAGAAGTTCCCCGAACCGATGTTCGCCGTCGACGACGACCGCGTCCTGCGGTACTTCAACGAGACGGCAGCCAGGGAGTACGGACGTGACCGGACGGAAGCCATCGGGACCGAGGGGTACGAGTTCTTCGGCACCGAGGGCGAGTCCGAGATACTCGCCGAGACGGTCGCACGGACCGGCGAGACCGTCCGTGAGGACGAGTTCCGCTCGGTGCCGACACCGAACGGCCGCCTGTGGAACCGCTCGATGGCGGTCCCGATGGAGGACCTCGACGGCGAGGTGATCGGTGCGGTGGAGCTAACCTCCATCGTCACCGACATCGTTCGCCAGCGTGACCGGATGGCCGACGCACAGGAGACCGTCAGCGAGGAGGTCAGCACTTCGGTCCACGAACTGCGGGAGACCGCGGACGACGTTGCCACGCGGTCCGAGGAGATGAGCGACCGCTCGGCCCGGCAGGAGGAGACGATGACACAGGTCGCCGGCGAGGTCTCGAACCTCAGTGCCAATGTCGAGGAGGTCGCCTCGACGGCCAGCGAGGTCGAGGCCACGAGCAAGCGAGCGGAATCGCTGGCGACCGACGGCCAGGAGGCCGCGACCGAAGCCATCGAGGTTATTGAGTCTGTCAGGGACGCCGCCGACGAGATGGGCGATGACGTCACCGCGTTGCAGCGCCGACTCGGTGATATCGACGACATCGTCGAGGTCATCGACGACATCGCCGAACAGACGAACATGCTCGCGCTGAACGCCTCGATCGAGGCCGCGCGTGCCGGCGAGGCCGGCGAGGGGTTCGGCGTCGTCGCCGACGAGATCAAGTCGCTCGCGACAGACTCCCAGCAGCAAGCCCAGGAGATCGAGCGGACGATCGACGAGGTCCAGACCACAGCCAGCAGGACGGTCACCGGCATCCGGGAGACGAACGAGGAACTCGAAGCCGGCCTGGAACGGACAGAAGAGGTACTGACGACCCTCTCTGACATCGTTGCGGCGGTCTCGGAGGCGGCCCGTGGCATCCAGGACGTCGCCACGGCGGCCGACGACCAGGCGGCCTCGACCGAAGAGATCGCGAGCATGATCGACGAAGCTGCCGACCGGGCCGACGAACTCGCGACGACGGTCGACACGATCGCCGCGGAGAACCGGAGTCAGCTATCACTCGTCGAGGATATCGATGACGCCATCACCGAGCTAGAGGAGACGATGGCCGAGATAGAGACCGACTAGCGAGACACTCGGGGTGGCCCGCGAGACACAGGACACATGACCCTCTCCCCCGGAAGTAGGGCCAATGACCGAACGCGGGAAGATCGATAGTCGGGTCTTCGCGGACGTCATCGCCCCCTTCCTCGGTGCCGACAGGGACGACGTCGCACTGGGGCCGACACACGGGATCGACTTCGGCGTCCTCGACGTCGGTAACCGGGCCGTCGTGCTGGCGACCGACCCGGTCTCGATTATGCCCGAACTGGGCTTCGAGCGCTCCGGTCGGCTGGCGCTCGATATCGTTCTCACGGACGTGGCCGTCTCCGGCATCGCGCCGACCCACTTCGCGGTGACGCTCACGCTTCCGACGGCGATGACCGACGAGCAACTCGCCCGGACGTGGCAGGGGATCCACGACCACGCCGAGACGCTGGGTGTCAGCATCGTCGGCGGCCACACGGCCAGATACGAGGGGGTCGACTACTCCTGGGTCGGCGGGGGGACGGCCATCGGCGTCGGCGACCGGGCGGACCTCGTCAGGCCGGACGGTGCGCGACCGGGTGACGACATCGTCGTCTCGACAGGCCCCGGCGCGGAAGTCGCCGGGCTGTTCGCGGAACTGTTCCCGGAGGCGCTGGGCCTGTCGGCCGAGACGCTCGCCACGGCTCGCGAGCGCATCGACGACATCCTCGCGGTCGCGGACGCCAACCGCATCACCGCCGCGAGCGATCCGACGGCGATGCACGACGCCACCGAGGGCGGTGTCGTCGGTGGCCTCGCCGAGATGGCGACCGGCGCTGGCCTGCTGTTCGACGTCCAGCGCGAGGCCGCGCCGCTCCGCCCCGGTGTCACGGCCGTCTGTGACGCGGTCGGTCTCGACCCCTGGACTGTCACGAGTGCGGGGACGCTCCTGCTCACTGCCCCACCCGAAGCGGCGCGTGCCGCAGTCGACGCACTCGAAGCGGCCGGCACGCCCGCAGCGGTCGTCGGAACCGTCCGGGAACCGACCGACGACGGGCCGGGCGTCCGCCTCGACGGGACCAGGGTCGAACCCCCGTCGTCGGATCCCGCCTGGGACGCGATGGCCGATCTCTGGGAGCGCTGAGCGCCTCCGGGAGTGCTACCGGCCGGTCACTGATCGAGATGTGCCGTGTCCCCGGAGAAATCGAGATGCCAGTCCGTCTCCCGGCGTTCGAGCCGGGTCAGGCCACAGAGCGGGGCGTCGGCCTCGTCCGTGGCCCCGACCAGTCCGTCGACGATCCCGCCGATAGTAGCTCCGTGCCCGATCAGGAGGACCGTCCCCTCGACGTCGGTGGCGATCCGACGTGTGGTCCGCCCGATGCGTTCCATCGCCTGCGTGTGGGTCTCCGGGAAGGACGGGTCACCGTACGGGTCCTGCACCGGCCGGATCGTCTCGAACCAGTCGGCCAGCCGTTCCTGGGGGACCGTCTCCGGCTCCGCATCGAACCACTCGGCGTTCCGGTGTTCACCCAGTCCCGGTTCGAGGACGGCCGTCGCACCGATCTCGCGACAGATCTCGTCGGCCGTCTCTGCGGTCCGCAGGAACGGTGACGCGTAGATCGCGTCGAAGGCGACAGCGGACTCTGCGAACCGCCGCCCGACCCGCCACGCTGCCCACCGGCCAAGCTCGGTGAGACCAGGGTCGTGGACGCGGTCGGCGTGTGTCTCCCAGTCGGGGTCGACGCTGTCCCGCCGTTCGCCGTGTCTGACTCCCCAGACGACGTCTGCCATATCGAAAGCCACGGGTTCGGGGGACTAATCGTCATGGGCCGGCCGGCGGCGCTTGGCTCGAAGAGGAAGAACCAGCGCTCACGCTCGTCGGTCGGTACAATCAGCAAAACAGTCGTCGGTGGCTCTGCGAATCGAATCCCGATGCCTATCCGAGGACGTATTCGAGGACCGGGTAGCGCTCGATCAGCGTCTGACCACCGAACTCGTAGTTCTCGATCCAGGCGTCCAGGCCGAGGATCCGGCCGGCACCGAACGCGGCGACGGCGAGGAACACGAGCATGTAGGCGAAGTCGCCGTTGATGACGCCGTGGGTGATGTCCCAGTTGCCGAAGTAGAACATCGCCATGAGGAGCGCCCCGAAGAACGCCGCGAGACGGACGATTGCGCCCACGAGGAGGCCGACGCCGATGAACAGTTCGCCCCACGGGACGGCGACGTTCGCGAACTCGACGAGCCACGGTGTCGCGGCCATCCAGGCGAACAGGCCCGCCAGCGGGTTCCCGTTCGCGGCAGCGACGTTGGCCAGGTACCCGCCCGAACTGAACGGTTCGGCGGCGACGATCTTGGTGAACCCCGAGTAGGCGAACGCCCAGCCCATCATGAGACGGAGCGAGAGGACGAACCACGCGGAGAGGCTGTGAGCCCGGCCGTGGACGGTGATTCCGCCGAGAGTGCTTTCGAACGTGTTACGGGTGTCTGTGGTGAGTTGTGATGCGGTCATGATAGCAGGAAGAAAACTCCCTACTTCTGCTGACGCGCTATGAGGTAATAAAGTAATATGGATACTTGTTAGCATGAATTTGCATAACTTATGTATTAGATATGGTGCCCACTCTGTACGTATTTCGTGACACCGCACTCAAATGGGCATTTGAGGCCACAGAAGGTTTATTGCCGCGTCATTCCCACGCTCACACGGGTCCCGGTTCCCGCTCCCTGCATCGACCACACGCTCTCCACCCCCCCGATCCTATAGTAGCCATTGAAAGTCACTGCACACCCGATCGCACGACTGCAGTGCGATCGGTGTGTACATCGTTTCAATTGTTACGATAGTTGCCGGGGCCCACCGGAAGACAGTAGCCGTTGAAAATCACTGCACACCCGATCGCACGACTGCAGTGCGATCGGTGTGTAGATCGTTTCGATTGTTACTGTCTGGGGAGTTCGGTAGGGGTACACGAGCCGAGTGGGGTGGTGGGTGAGCGGGAGTTTCTGTGCATCGACGTGGCAAGCCATGGCTGTAGTGAACGACACGGACTCTCCAACTCACTGGCGGTGTGACCGCCACACAACCTTTTTGCCACTATCCTCGGAAGCCCCTGGCATGTTGCTGCCCGCCCTCCAGTTCGGGATTCCCGGTGGCCCCGAACTCCTCGTCCTGTTCGTACTGCTGAGTGGTCTGGTGCCCCTCGTCGTCGCCGCACTCGTGTATCGGGACGCGAAGGGAAGACAGAGTGACCACGCGCTCGCGTGGGGACTGGGGTCGTTCTTCGGGGGGCTGGTGGTGTGGATTCTCTACGTGGTGGTCCGTGACGAGGTCGGTCGCGGGGGCACCGTATAACGCACCATCGTGCAACCCCGGTCGGTCACTGGACTGCGGCACCGGTCGCACGGCCTCGACTCCAACAGCCACTCCGCCGACAACTAAATAGACTGGCGACGATCCGAATCGCCGCTCGGCGGTCCTGGTTCGGCCATCGACAGGATGAAATTGATTGCGAGTACGGCCGAGACGAGGATCGGTACGAAAGTGAAGAACGCAGCTATCGGGGAGACGGTGACCGTCTCGCCGACCATGAGCGTGAGCGTCATGAGACCGATCGGTGCCGCCAGCGTCGACCCCAGGACCAGTACCACGCCGGCGAGCACGTAGCCCCACGGCCGTTCCCGGGCGAGCCAGACCGCCGCCAGCAGGATCGACGGCACGACGACCCCGAGGTCGAGGACGTGACTCGCCATCGCTTGCGGCCCCGCTTCTGTGATGAGCGACGGCGTCGTGCCACGCAGGAGTGGCGGGACGATATCCGACAGCCAGAGGGTTGCCAGTCCGATCCCGACGACGACGAGCGCGCCACCGTACGCCGTCGTGTTCAGGCGCCCCTCCAGCGCTCGACGGATCCCCTCGACGTCCGTGGTCAGGAGTCCACCGACGAACGTGAACAGCGAGAGCGTGAACAGTGCGACGTAGACGAGGAAGAGTTCGTTGAACGGGATCTGGATCGCGATTGAGGCCCACATGTACGTCATGTACGCCAGGCCCCCGAGCCAGACGATGCGGCCGCGCTGTGTGTTGTACACCGCGTACCACAGGCCGAGCGTGAGTACCGGGACACCGACGACCAGCATCGCCAGATCCTGCATCTGGTAGGCGTCGACGAGTCCGGGCGCTGCCCGGTAGTGTCCCTCCCGGAAGAGCCCGACCAGGGAGGTCGCGATCGTGAGAACGATGACTGCGGCCGTCGTGACGACGTGCCAGCGGTGGAGTCGGTTCGCCATAGTATTGTCTAGATAACACTATAGGGGACGGATTCTTAGTTGCGTACGCCCGCTCTCGCTGTCTGAGAATACCGTGCCGGTTCCGACAGAACACTCCCGACGTGACTGGGCCTTCCAAGGGGGGTCGGCGAGTGGGACTCCGTCGAGAAAGAGTGAGCGATCTGGTGAGTCGTTTCAGACCGCGCCAGCACTGGCTTGGCCGCCGATGTCGGTCGCTTCGAGGAGTTCTCGATACCGGTTCCGGATCGTCACCTCGCTCATCTCGGTGACGTCGCTGACCTGCGTCTGCGTGAGCTCGGCGTCGGCGAGCAGGCCGCCGGCGTAGATCGCGGCGGCCGCCAGCCCGACCGGGCTCTTCCCGCTGAGGACGGCCGTCCCTTTCGCGTTCTCGAGAAGCCTGCGGGCCTCCCGTTCGACCGCCTCGTCGGCGTCCAGTTCCGAGAGGAACCGGGGGAGATACGAGGTCGGGTCGGCCGGTTCGACCGCCAGGTTCAGTTCACGCGAGATGTACCGGTAGGTCCGTTGCATCTCCATCTCGTCGATGCGGGAGACGTGACGGACCTCGTCGATCGAGCGCGGGACGCCGGCCTGCCGGGCAGCGGCGTACAGTGCCGCCGTCGCGACACCCTCGATGGAGCGCCCCGGAAGTAGGTCCTCCTGCAGCGCGCGGCGATAGATGACACTGGCCGTCTCGCGGACGGTCTCGGGCAAGCCCAGCGCCGCGCCCATCCGTTCGATCTCGGCCAGCGCCTGCTTGAGATTGCGGTCCCGGGAGTCCTGGGTCCGAAATCGCTCGTTCCAGGTCCGCAATCGCTGCATCTTCTCGCGTTGCTGGCTGGACAGCGTGTTGCCGTTCGCGTCCCGGTCCTGCCAGCCGATGTTGGTCGAGAGGCCCTTGTCGTGCAGGAGGTCCGTGGTCGGCGACCCGACGCGGGACTTCCGGTCGCGCTCTGTCGAATCGAACGCGCGCCACTCCGGGCCGCGGTCGATCTGCCCGTCGCGGACGACCTCGTCGGTCTCCGGATCGACCCACTCGCCGTGTTTCTCGTCGTAGACCAGGTCGGAATCGTCGCTGGGCTGGCTCCCCCCATCGCTCTCTGCCGTTTCGCGGTCCGTTCGTGCGTCGCGCCAGCGGGTCTGTGACATCAAGTGACCGTACAGAGAGCTGCACGGGTAATGGACCCTCGTTCGGCATATTCCAACTCGCTATGCCCGGCACCCGAACCATCGAATACGGCGCCGGTCGAAGGGGGCGTATGGAGCCAGCAGACTACCTGAATGGCGGCACCGTCTCCGTTTCGACAACCACCTACGACGTGGTCGAGACGGACCAGGCCGACCCGTCGGCGTTCGCCACCGTCCAGGACGGGACGGAGACCACCGTCGTCGCCGAACAGGGAACCTACCGGGAGGACACCGTCCGCGAGCGTGTCCGGGGGTGGCGACGGCTCACCTTCGAGATGGAACTGCCGTTCGAACTCGTGGGGTTCCTGGCGACGGTCGCGACTGCGTTGACCGAGGCCGGTGTCTCGATCTACGTCGTCTCTGCGTTCTCGACGGACCACCTGTTCGTGCGGGAGACGGACCTCGACAGCGCCATCACGGCGCTGGAGGGGCTGGGTTGTCGCGTCGAGGTCTGAGTGGACGCTGGAACACGATCGCCGAGATCCGGACCGCTCAGACGCTCGTCTCCAGCGCCGTCGGTTCGACTCCCTCTTCGGCCGCAGCGCCCACCGAATCGGAGACGAACTGCCGGGCCAGCCACGCCTCGGCGCGCGTAAGCCGGTACTGGAGCGTCGACCGCGGGACGTCGAGGTGCTCGGCGATATCCGAGACCGTGTTCCGCCGGGGCGATTCGTAGTAGCCGAACTCGACTGCAGCCTCCAGGGCGGCGTGCTGTTCCGGCGGCAGTTCGCCGTCACCGATGGTCTCCTCGAACCAGCACTTCGGTTCGCTGAGGCGCTCGACCGACACGGTGAGTTCCTCGCAGAGTCCCGCTTCGACCTCCTCGTAGATCGCCCCGACCGTATCGTCGTCGTCGACGAGCAGTCGCCACTGGTACTCCGGGCCACGGCGTTCGGCCTGCATCAGGAGGCCGTCCCCGATGTGTCGGGCGGCGATGTGGGGAATCGATTGGATGCCGGTTCCCTCCGTCCGCCTGGAGTAGACGATCCGCCCGTCGGCGCTGCTGGCGAGGATCTCGTAGTCCCACTCGACGACGGGCGCGCCACACATCCCGACCCGCTGGTCGCAGTCCGTGACCGACGACAGTGTCTCGTCGAAGGCCGCGAGCGCCTCCGTCGGGCCCGTGATCCGGTCCAGCCGCCACACCGACTCCGTGGTCGCGTGGACCGCCATAGATTTGGCGTGTAGCTCCGGATACTCGATGAAGAGGTCCATGACCTCGTTGACTCCCGTCTCGTACTCGATGGTGAAGACGAACTCGCGCACAGTACACTGTCGTCACAGCCGTGGATATATTGCTGTTTGGAATATTCCAACTCCTCCTTGTCTCTCAGGAGCGCTTTCCGGAAACACGGCAGATCGCCTGCGCTCGGCACGGAGAGCGTGGCTTCCTCCATGTTGGTCAGTTGTCGGTCGTTTCCGGAACCGACCCAGTCACTCTTTTGGGAGTTCGCCCGGACCAGTCACACACGATGATCCGCGATGCGCGCGTTCTCCGTGCCGGATTCGTCCCGCGCGAGGTCCAGCATCGCGACGCCGAGGTGAACCACCTCTCCAGCGTCCTCGAACCGCTGACCGACGGTGAGCCCGCCGACACCGCCGTCGTCACCGGCCCCAGCGGGGCCGGCAAGACCTGTCTCTCCCGGTTCGTCACCGAGCGACTCCGCGAGGAGATGCTCGACGTGGAAGCGACCTACGTCAACTGCTGGCGCAACTACACCCGGTTCCGCGCGCTGTACCAGCTCCTCGACGATCTCGGGGAGACCATCGACATCCATCGCCAGTCGACGCCACACGACGAACTCGTCGACCGTCTGCAGCAGTACGACGGTCCGCGGACGGTGGTCATCCTCGACGAGGCCGACCAGCTGGAGGACCCGGACGTCATCTACGACCTCCACAGCCTCCCGCAGTTCGCAGTCGTCTGCATCGCCAATCAGGTGGAGGACCTGTTCAGCCGCGTCGACGAGCGTCTGGTGAGCCGCCTCCGATCCAGCGAGCACGTCCGGATGGACCGCTACCACGACGACCAGCTCCACGATATCCTCGCCGACCGGGTCCAGTGGGGCCTCGGCCCGGACGTCGTCACGGACGAGCAGTTGCACCGCATCGCCGACGCCGCGGCCGGCGACGCCCGCCTCGCGATCGGCATCCTCCGGTCGGCTGCGAGTACTGCCGACCGTCGGAACGACGACCGGATCACCGACGAACTCCTGCTCGCCGCCGCCGAGGACGCCCGCGCACAGCTCCAGCAGCGGGACATCGACTCGCTGACCCCCCACCAGCGGACCGTCTACGACATCGTCCGCCGGAACGGCCCGCTCGGGCCCGGCGAGATCTACGAGCGGTACGCCGAAGCGGTCGAGGACTCCCGGACCAAACGGACCGTCCGGACCTATCTCTCGAAGATGGTCCAGTACAACCTCCTGACGGCCGACGGAACCAGTCGCGACCGGACGTACGCCGTCGTCGACGGGCCGTCGCCGGAGTGATTGTCGGTTCCGTCTTCAAAAATCACCAAAATCAATTTTGCAGCCGTATAATCTGGCATTCGGGACACAAGCACTATCTGTCGGTTGTTTTTGGGAATATGGGTCGAAATCCACTAAATAGCTACTGTATGACGTACTTTCACAGTCAAATATGGGGTTATATTGCAATATCTTTCCAGATATGGTTTTATATCTGGGGATTGAACCTCATTCGACGGCATCTTCGACTCGATTGACGATCAGCTTGAGCTGACTGTCTCGCAGGCACCGGGGATCGAGAGTTACCTCTCCGTCGTCCACATGCCGCGCGCCGACGACGATCTTCGGTCGGCCGTCGCGCAGTTGCCGAACCAGGTCCCCGGCGGTCGTCGTGCTGCCCCGGAGGTCGACGACGACGGTCGGGACGACGCGGTAGTCGGGGTCCGCGTCGCCGGTGACGGTGACGTCGAGTCCGTCGACCGCCGACAGCAAACCGGCGAGGCGGTTCGCCCGCTCTCGCCAGGCGTCGACGAGTGCGTCCTCGTCCTCGTCGCGATACAGTTCGAGTGCGCGGAGCAGGCCGGCCAGTTCCTCCTTCCCGACCTTCATCGCCCGGCCGAGGCCGTGGTTGGGGGTACCGCTCGGCAGCGGCACCGTCGTGAGCAGTTCCTCCGGCGGATCCCAGAACGCCGCTGGGGTGTCGATCGGGAGGTGCTGGAGCGCGATCGATCGGACGAGCCACTGGGCGCCCGCGACGATACCGGTCGACTGTGGCCCGCGAACGGCCTTGCCGCCGCTGAAGACGACTGCCGTGGCACCGCTGTCGATGTACGCACGCAGGTTCCTTCGCGGCGGGAGTTCGGCCGCCGCGTCGACGATCACCGGGACGTCGTAGCGGGCCGTGATCGCCGTCACCGTCTCCAGATCGAGTTCGTTGCGCGGTCGGTCGACGTACGCGAACGCGGCCGTGTCGTCCGAGATGGCGTCGGCGATCTCCCACGGTTTGAGCTGTTCGGCACCCGAGTGGTTGTCGACCATCCCGACCGGTCGCAACGTCGCACCGGGGAGCCGGAACGCGAAATCGTACTCGATGTGGTGGGCGGCGGGGATGAGCACCTCGTCGGCGACGCCAGTGGTATCCGGGAGTCGGTTCATCACGCCGAAGTCGTCGCCGGCCAGGCAGGCCGCCGTCGCGAGCGCCAGTCCGGACGCGGCGCCGTTGGTCACGTAGCCGGCCGCAGCGCCGGTGACTTCGGCGATCAGTTCCGACGCGCGGGCCTGGAGATCCGCGATCTCGACGAAGTCGTCGGCGGCGTTCAGCATCGCTTCCCGAGCCTCGGGACGGATCAGACTGCCACCGACGCGGGTGTGGTTGCCGACGGCGTTGATCACGCGCGGGACGTCGTAGGTGTCGTAGATGTCGTTCGGGTCTGCCATGGTTGGGTACTGTGTTGTCTCACCACTCTGCTCGGGCGAGCGTGCCCTGCTCGTCTCCGCCGACGTCGTCGTAGCTCACCTCGGCGATTCGCTCGTCCGTGTCGACGTGCAACCACCGGACGTCACCGCCGTAGTCCGGGTCGCGGTTGTGGACGAGATGGCGGGCGAGCACGTACTGGACGCCGTCGACGTGCTCGACGCTGCGCCCGTTGTCCGGCCAGTAGTGGCCGCTGTTGACGAAGACGGTGTTGCCGCGTGCCAGTACGCGCTGGACCGTCGGATAGTTGAGCGTGAGTTTGTACGCGGCGGTGTGGCCGGTCTCCCAGTCGTCGATGGTGTCGTGTTTCGCGACCGGCGCGTGGAGGAAGACGAACGTCGGGATCTCCGGGTCCGCGTCCATCAGCCGTTCCAGCATGGCGATCTGTGGCGCCGAGACGAAGTTCTGCTGGTCCCGGAGCGAGTGCCAGCCTGGATGCGGATTCGTATCGAGGACCACGTACCGCGCGCCGTCGGCCGTGCACCACCCCCACTGGGGAAACTCTTCGGCCGGGAAGTACTCCCGATAGACGTCCAGCGGTCGGTCGTTGTTCCCACGGGCGACGACGTAGTCGCTGTCCAGTCGGTCGTCGAACAGCGCCTTCGCCCGTGCGAAGTCCCGCCGGTAGTAGTAGTTATCCGGGTCGCCGTGCCACCCGCCCCAGTCGGTCCGGCCGTCGTTGTGCTCGTTCGCGGCCCCGAGCAGGTGGCGCAGGTCCCCGCCGACGACGGTCCAGTCGACGCCGACCTCGTTGAGTGTGTCGATAGCCGCCTCGACCGTCGGAACGCCGTCGTAGCCGTCGCGGTCTCCGGCGACGACGTGTGGGTCGTAGAGCAGGCCGATAGTCCGTGGCATCGTCACTCGCTCCAGAGCTGGACGGCGGTTCCCTGATCCAGGTAGCCGGTGCCGCCCGACACCGCTGCTTCGAACGTGTAGCTCGCGACGATGTCCCCACCGGGCTCGTAGTCGCCGGTATCTGGTGCGAACTCCACCATCGGCGAGACGAAGTACTCCGGCTCCGGTGCCGACAGGTCGACGGTCGTCTCGTAGGGCTCGCCGTCGACTGCCAGGTGCTCGGCCGTCAGGTGGAGCGTCAGTACCGCTTCACTGGGGTCAGTTCGGCCCCGGCCACAGACGTTCAGATAGAGGATACTGCACTCGACCGGCGCGACGTATGGTACCTGGAGGCAGTTCTTCTGGAGAGTGACGGCATCCTGGCTCGTGACTTCCCAGTCCTCGTCGCCGGGGCTGGTCTGTGTCGGTGTGGGGCCGAGGGGCCATGAGGCCACGAGTTCCGGGCCACCGACGCGTGGCTGGTAGTCCCGCGAGACGAGCGCGCTGTCGCTCTCGCTGACCGGTGACCGCCGACCGAGCATCCGGTTGGAGTCGCGACGTGTCTCCACGCCCGGTTCCTGTCCGCGCAGTTCTGGCGCCCCGGTGTTGTCGGCCGTGCCGTCGTCGGATCGACTGGGCTCGTCAGGGTCGGTGTCGGTGTGTTCGTCTGGCATCTGTGGTGGCTCCGAGTTGTGAACGGACCGGCTCTCGCCGTCGTTCTCAGTTGTCTGGGATGTGTTCCTCCTGGTCGACGGCCTTCCCCGCCCGGCTCACCAGACGGCCGCCGTCACAGGGAATCACCGCGGCGGTGATGAAGCTACTCTCCGGGGCAGCCAGGAACGCGAGGAGCGCCGCGACGTCACTGGCACGGCCCCAGCGACCGACGAGCGTCGCCGCACGGTCGTCGACGGCCGCTGGCACCTGATCGGTGGCCGCTTCGAGGGGCAACTCCGGGTGTTCGTCCGGGTCGTCGACCTGGTATATCGGGCCGACCAGCACCGTGTTCACCGTGATGTCGGCGTCCTCGGTCGGTGACCACTCGCTGGCCAGACTGCGGGTGAGCCCGTCCAGTCCGGCCTTCGAGGACGCGTACGCGACAGCGCCGGGCAGGGGCGACTGGCTCTGGATGGCGCCGATGTTGAGCACGCGGCCGTAGCCGTTCTCGCGCATGTGGGGGTACGCCTCGCGGGCGAGCAGGAACGGCCCGGTGAGGTTCGTCGCGACCGTCTCGTCGAACGTCGCCCGGGCCATCGACTCCGCCCAGTCGAAGGCCAGACTCGCCGCGTTGTTGACGACGATGTCGACGGAGCCGTAGGTTTCGACGGTTTCGGCGACCAGAGACTCGACGTCACTCTCGTCGGTGATGTCGGTCGGGACGAACGTGGCCGTCCCGCCGAGGTCCTCGATGCGGTCGACGACGCGCTCGGCCGACGGACGGGACCGCTGGGCGACGACGACGCTCGCCCCCTCACGCGCGAATCGGACCGCGGTACTCCGCCCGATGGTTCCGCCACCGCCGGTCACGATGGCGGTGTAGCCGTCGAGACGTGCCGGGATCGGTTGGTCCTGTACGAGCATAGCTTAGCGGTCGAGGACGAGACGGATGTCCATGTTCTGGTCCGGGAACAGCGCGTGCCGGAAGTAGGTCGGCGTCTGGACGCCGTCCTCGGTCGTGACGCGGATGCGCAGTTCCATGCCGGCGGCTGTCCCGGTCCCGGAGTAGTTGGGGACGACGAACGCCCCGTCGGCGTCGGTGACGGTCTCGTTCGTGTTCATGACGTTCTCGATGCCGATGACGTTGATGCGGACCGTCGCGTTCTCGACGGGCGTCCCGTCGGCGGTGACGACGGTCCCGGTGAGTCTGTCGCCGTCGTGCTGGTCCATGTACGCCGACGCGCCGACGGAGGCCGCGACCAGCAACAGGAAGATCGCGGTGAACCGGTTTACGAGGAGGAGTCTGATGCTGACCGTCTCGCGGACGAGCAACAGCAGTTGGACGATCGGTTCGGCGACGTACACGAGGAGTCGGTGGAGTGGTGAGTCGGCCATGGTTACTCCTTGATGCTCCCCATCACGGCGCTCTCGATGAACTGTTTCTGCAGCAGGAGGAACAGCATGACCATCGGCACGACGGCCATGAGCGTGAAGGCGTACATCAGCCCGTACCGGCCCTGGTTGTTGCCCTGGAAGGAGGCCAGTGCCTGCGTCAGTGTCATCAGCTCCTGTTCGTTGAGGATGAGCAACGGCCAGACGTAGGTGTTCCAGGCGAAGACGAACGCGAGGATGACGTTCGCGGCGAGTGCGGCCTTCGAGAGGGGCCAGTAGATGCCGAAGATGATGTACAACTCGGAGGCGCCGTCGAGCCGCGCCGACTCGATCATCGAATCGGGGACGGCGTCGAAACTGGTGTAGAGGATGAAGATGTTGATGATGATGATCGCCAGCGGGAGGACGACACCGAAGCGGTTGTTCAGGAGGCCGAGCCGCTGGGAGACCAGGAACGCCGGGATGATGACCGTCTGGGCGGGGATCATCATATTCGCCACGAGGAACCCCTGGACGAGCCGTCGGCCCCGGAAGTCGAGCGTCAGCCCGTAGGCCGCCAGCGAGTTGAAGACGAGGTTCGCACCCACGACTGCGACGGCGATGAACGCGGTGTTGAACAGGAACGTGAGGAAGTCGACCTCGAACAGCACCTTCGAGAAGTTCGCCACCGAGGGGTTCTCGATGCCCAGCGTCGGCACGCCGCCGTAGAGGTTCGCGGAGGGCCACATGAACGATATCTTGACGAGCCAGTACAGCGGGAAGACGAACGCGACACCCAGGATCGCCGCGAGCAGGAAGTAGCCGGTCCGGGTGAGCAGTTCGGTCCGATCGGTGGCCCGCCAGAACGAGACCCTGTCCCGCAGGAGTCGCACGTCCGACCTGTTCACGACCTCGTTGTCACGGCTCATTGGTAGGACCCCCGCTGGATGAACCGCCCGATACCGATCAGCGACAGCATCAGGAGGAACAGGACGACTGTCAGGACGGCCGCGTAGCCGAAGTTCCCGTTCGTGAACGCCTGTCTGTAGAGGTAGGTGATGAGGATCTCCGTCGCGTCAGCGGGACCACCGCCGGTCAGGACCCGGATCAGGTCGAACAGTTTGAACGAGAGGATCATCCCGACCAGGATGCAGACGCCGATGGTCGGTTTGAGCAACGGGAGCGTGATGTAGAGGAACCGCTGGCGACGGTTCGCCCCGTCGATACGTGCCACCTCGTAGACCTGCGCGGGGATCGTCTGGAGGCCGGCGAGGATGATCACGAGGTAGAGGCCGATGCTCTTCCAGATGTGGACGACGAACACCGATACCTTCGCCCACGTCCCGTCACCGAGCCAGGAGATGTTCTGCTCGATGAGACCGATCTGTGTCAGGACGTGGTTGGCGACGCCGCCGCTCGTCTTGAAGATGTAGTTCCAGATGACGGCGATGCCGACCATCATCAGGATGTACGGGACGAAGAACAGCGAGCGGAACCCGTCGCTGCCGACGAACTGCTGATTGAGCAGGAGCGCGATCCCCAGCGCGAACGCGATGCCGACCGGGATGGTCAACAGGAACAGGACGTTGTTGACCAGCGCGGTGACGAACACGTCATCCGTGAGCAGTCGCTGGTAGTTCTCGGCGCCGACGAAGGTGGTCTCGCCGGTGAACGACATCTCCTGGAACGAGAGGACGAACGTCCACAGCAGGGGGATCGTCCGATACAGCAGCAGGACGGTGATCGTCGGCACGAGGACGACCCAGGCGATGACCGACCGGCGGCTCCGCTCCGAGAGCAGTGTGTCGACGTCGACCTCGTCGAGGCGTCTGCTGACCTCCGTGAGCATTCCTGATGACATGGGCGGATGAGAGACCGGGCTGACAGGCGCTGTCAGTCCCCGATCGCCTGATTGATTGCCTCCTCGGCGTCCTGAGCTGCCTGTTCGGGCGACTTCTCGCCCAGCGCACAGGCCGAGACCATGTCCTTGTCGATGATGACCTCGATCTCGGCGGAGGCCGGGATGGTCGGCGGTGCCCAGGCGTTGTCCTTGTTCCGACTCCAGAGTTCGTACTGCTGGGCGAGGATCGGGTTGTTGGCCCGGAACTCCTCGCTATCGGCGAGTTCCCGGTGGGCTTCGAGGTTGGCGACCGGCCGCGTCGGTCCGGCGGTCGCGTTCTCCAGTTGCCACTTCTTGCTCAGCACGACGTCGTTGATGAAGTGGAACGCGGTCCGGACCTGCTGGCGCGAGTGGAACTCCTCGCTCGTGATGCCCCAGCCGTGTGCGGCGTAGACACCGGAGTTCCGTGGTCCTGGCCCGACGCCGAGCGTGTCCTCGTTGATCCAGTCGCCGTTGGCCTTGATCGTCCGCAGGTTGTTGAAGTGCGCGAAGTTCATGGCCGTGTTCCCCGCAGCGAACGTCTGGTTCGGCGCGGTCCAGCGCCCGGTGAACGACGTCTCGGCGATGATGCCGTTCTGGGTGAGTTCCTGGATCCGCGAGAGGATCTCGACCGTCGTGTCGGTGTTCAGCGCCGCCGCCGTGTTGTCGTCGTTGAGCAGGTCGACACCCTCGGTCTGGAACAGCGGCCAGAAGTGGAACCCGAAGGTCAGCATCATCAGCCCCATCTCGGCACTTGAGTTCGCCACGACCTCCTCGGCGACGTCGAAGTAGTCGAAGGTCGTGTACGGGTTGTCGACCGTCGGCGGGTCGATGCCTGCTTCCTCGAAGAAGCTCTTGCGGTACCCGGTCCAGGTCGTCGAGTGGTAGAACGGGAGTCGGTACAGCGTCCCGTCGACCGAACTGAAGTTCAGGATCTGCTCGCCGAACTTCTCCTCGATTGCACTCATCCCGCCCTCGACCTCTTCCTCGATGATCGGGTCCAGCGGCGCGAACACGCCGGCGCTCGCGTATCGGGAGAAGATACCCGCCTGGGTGTCGACTGCATGTGGCGGGTTCCCGCCCTGGATCCGTGTCTGGAGGTACGAGGGGAAGTCGCTCCCCGGTCTGTCGACCCAGTTCATCTCCACGTCGGAGTACCGGTCGATCGCGGTGAAGTCGTCCATCCAGCCCCTGATGGCGTTCTCGTGGTAGCCGATGTTCCAGGTCAGGAACGACAGTTCGAAGTCGGGGCGCGCGGGAGTCCCGCCGTCACCGTCACTGCCGTCGCCACCGTCGCCTCCGCTGCCGTCCCCGCCCCCGCCACTGCCGCCGTCTCCACCGTCGCCGCCGCCGCCAGTGCCACCGCCGCCACCGTCGCCGCCACAACCAGCCAGCGCGGGCATGGCTGCACCCGCTGCCAACGCGCGAAGGTACTTGCGCCGCTGGAGTCTACTCGGGAGGTTCGTGGGATCGCTCTCTTCTCCCATAAGAAAGTATCGCTATCAGACACACGTAAATGTTTCGGCGCTAACACGACAGCGGTGCTGTCCGGATCCAGCCCCCGAGCTATGCCGATTCGGTCCAGATCGGCGACGCCCAGGCGTACTGACCGTCGCGCTGCTGGACGCGGACGTAGTAGTAGTCGCGGTCGGGTTCGAGGTCGGTGAACTCGACGCTCGTCTCGCAGGCGGTCTCCGGATGTGCTGTGTGGAACTTTAGCTTTCGCGCGTTGTGATAGACCACGTCGGGATTGGCGATAGCCTCGCGCGACCGGCCGAACTCGGCTTCGATGCGGTCGTAGCAGTCGTCGGTGAATGCGACGACGTGCGTGTCGTCGACGAGGTCACCGAGTTGGACCGCGATATCGTCATACCCGTCCACCACGAGTTCGAGCGTCGTCGCGGCCGTTCCGCCGACGTCCAGTATCAGCCCCTGGGTCGTCTCGTAGACGGGGCTCGACCGCTCGGTGGTGATGTCGAACGAGCAGCTGTCGCCGTCGTGTTCGAAGCGCTGGCCCCAGCCGTTGAACCGCGGCTGGACCGACTGGAGGGTTCCGTCGTCGACGGAGACCGTGCCAGTCCACTCGTTGCGGGTCCCGTGCCAGTCCCCGTAGTCCGGGCTCGGCCCCCACCCCATCTCGACGAGAACGCTGTAGGTCGCCTCGGCCGACGGGTCGGGATACTCCCAGCGACCGCTGTGGATGTAGGTCTCCTGGACCCGTCCGTCGGCGACGAGTTCGACGCGGTCCAGCGCTCGCGCGCAGTCCAGGTCGACGGTGGCGGTGAGCGACCCGTCTGCGTCCACCACACCGCCCATCGGCTCGCCGTCCAGTTCGTACCACAACTGGATGCGGTCGCCGGTCGTGCCGTACGTTCGGCGCGCGGTGAGCGCGTCCCAGACCCCCTCTCGCGTGAGTTCGCTCGCCCAGAGACCCGCCACGCCGTTCCCCCAGGACCCGGGGAGGCCACCACCGTCGTTCGAGGCGATGACGCCGACGCGGTGCCCTCGGTCCAGGGCATCGATCAGCGTGCCGCCCGACGTTCGTGGTCCCATGCTGGGGTTCTCGTCCATCGCGACCGGTGTGTCGACGCCTTCACTGGAGCCGTGCCCGGAGTAGACCTCCATCACCGGCGAGAGTGCCGGGTCGTGCAGCTCCCAGTCCTTCGCTCGCTCACCGGGCTTGTAGGCGGTGTGGTGGGGGATGGCCAGTGCCGGCATCTCCAGATCGTGGAGGTGCTCGAACAGTGTCGTGAGCGCCCAGGCGTCGTCGAGCGGGCCGCCCGGCTCGAAGTGGACGACGTTGTGGTCGCCCCACTCGCGGCGGTTCCCGTGCCACTCGTAACCGGGGAACGTGACGAACTCGCCGGGGTCGTGGTGGTCGCGGACGGCCTGCTGGATGCGGGCCCACCACTCGTGAAAGCGTGGCCTGTTCTGGACCGTCTCCTCGCGCAGCCCCCAGTGCTCGCGGTCCTCGATGCGGTACTCGAACCCGATCTCGCCCGTGGCCACCCAGGTAAAGGGGTAACACAGCACCGGATAGACGTCGACGTTGTAGCTCGCGTCGACGAGCGCCTCGTCGAGACGGTCGAGGTTCGAGACCGGCTCGGAGGCGTGTTTGTGGAAGTCACCCCAGTAGACGTCGTACGCCGGTGGTCCAGTCATCGGTACTGTCCTCCGTCGGTGTGTCGCTGGGACGGTGGTGTACTGAGCATCCTACCTTCTCACTGGAACATCTCGCTCGTCGGTTCTGTCTCGTCGGGCAGGACCTGGTGTTTGATCGTCCGGCCTGTCGCCGCGTCGAAGAGGTAGACGTTCTCCTCCGGGAAGCGGATGGTGACGGTGCTGCCGACGGAGACGCGCTCGTGGCCGCCGACGCTGGCCGTGTAGCGCTCGCCGTCGAGTTCGTAGTAGAAGAGCTGTTCCTTCCCGAGCGGTTCGACGACCTCGACGTCGACGTCGACCGTGTTCGGGCCGGCGTCGACTGCCATCTCGGTGTCCTCCGGCCGGATGCCGAGGATCACGTCGCTGGCCTCTCGCTCCTCGACGTGCTCGATCGTCTCGGTGAGTGTCAGTTCGAACGACGGGTGTGTCAGCGTCAGCGAGTCCTGCTCCCAGATCGCCTCGCACGTGATGAAGTTCATCGAGGGACTCCCGATGAACCCGGCGACGAACTGGTTGACCGGGCGGTAGTAGGTGTCCATCGGCCGCCCGACCTGCTGGACCTCGCCCTGGTTCATGATGGCGATACGGTCGCCCATCGTCATCGCCTCGGTCTGGTCGTGGGTCACGTAGATGGTCGTCACGCCCAGTTCCTGCTGGAGTTCCTGTATCTCGGTCCGCATCGTCGTCCGGAGCTTGGCGTCCAGATTCGACAGGGGCTCGTCCATCAGGAACACCGCCGGATTGCGGACGATAGCTCGGCCGAGGGCGACACGTTGCTTCTGACCGCCCGAGAGTTCGTTGGGCATCTTCTCCAGGAGGTCCTCGATACCCATGATGCTGGCTGCCTTCTGGACCTGGCTCTCGATCTGGTCTTTCGTGAGCTCACCCTGCATCTTGAGTCCGAAGGACATGTTCTTCCGGGCGGTCAGATGCGGATACAGCGCGTAGTTCTGGAACACCATCGCGACGTCGCGGTTCTTCGGTTTCACCCCGGCCAGCGACGTGCCGTCCAGGCGGATCTCGCCGTCGGTGATGCTCTCCAGGCCGGCCACCAGTCGCAACAGCGTCGACTTCCCGCTCCCGGAGGGCCCCACCAGAACGACGAACTCGCCATCCTCGATGGTCATGGTGACGTCCTTGACGGCGTCGATATCGCCCTCGGGCCCGGAGAACACCTTCCAGACGGCATCCATGTCTACGGATCCCATATTCTTGAAATTCCAACTACAGTTTAATATACCTTGGGGTGGATTCACACCCTTCCCCCGGAAAAGCGGACTCAAAGAGGCGCTACGACACGATATCGTAGTTCGAGTCGAGTTCGACGACTGCGCCGTCCTGATCGATCGACCGCTCGGCGGCAATCGAGACCGCGGCGGCCTTCTTCGCGTCCAGTGCCGTTGCAGGCGGTTCGGCCGCCCCCTGGAGACACCGCAGGAAGCGCCGCATCTGGAAGATGTCGCCCCCGTGGGACCCTTCTGCGCCGACCGTAATCTCCTCGGTCTCGCCACGCCGCTGGACCTCGACGACGTCCGGGCGATCCGGCGCGATGACGACGCCGTCCGACCCGCGGATCTCGGAGGTCTTGCGCGTGGAGACGTCGTAGACGTCGGCGTGGCCGACGCCGTTGTACAGACACAGTTCCAGCGATCCGACGGTACCGTCGTCGTAGTGGACGTTGACGGTCGCCTGGTCGACGATATCGGTGTTCCTCGTGAAGACGTGCTGGCCGCCGAACGCAGAGACTCGGACCGGGTCGGCTTCGGCGTACCAGTTGAACAGGTCGAAGTCGTGTGAGTTCTTCTCCAGGAGTGCGCCGCCGCTCCGGTCCTGACTGAACCGGAAGCCCCCCGAGGAGGACTGGAACGGGTCGCGGACCTCGACGTGGCTCAGCATACCCACGTCGCCGATCCGGCCGGCCTCCAGGAGATCCTTGATCGTCCGGTAGTAGGGGGCGACCCGTCGCTGGAAGCCGACGTAGAACAGCGCGTCCGAGGCTCGCGAGGCGTCGATCATCTCGTCGTGGGCTGCCAGTGTCGTCGCCAGGGGCTTCTCACAGAACAGGTCGACGTCCGCGTCGAGCAGGGGCACTACCGCCTCGACGTGCTGGTCGTTCGGCGAGGCGACGACGACCGTATCGAACTGCTCGCCGGCGAGGAACGTCTCCAGGTCGCCGTACAGTTCCGGGTCGTCACCGTGGTCTCGACACAGGTCAGCCGCTACCTGGCGGGATTCCTCGCCAGGATTCATGATCGCCGTGATAGCGGGGTCGAGGTCGCTGACGTCGTCGACCCACTCCGGGGTCTCGCCCGCGTACTCGTCGTAGAACCCGTGAGGCCAGTCGTCCGCCCGATCACAGAGGAAGTACTGCTGATCGCGGATGGTGTAGAGGTGGTCCATCAGGGTCCGCGCTCGCTTGCCCGCCGCGACGAACCCGATTCTCGGTTGGAAGGGCATATCTGGAACTGTCGGCGCGGAACTATTTAGTAGCTGGTGCGAGCTACCGGGCGATCCATCCCTGTCCACGCTCAGACGGCACAGGAACTTTCGGGTGCCCCGCCCCGAGGTATAAATATCGGTCCGCCGATTGTTCACGTAGCGACACCGAGCCACGTATGGGCGACCACTCTCCCTCGCTTCGCCGGCGCAATCAGCGACCGATACTCGGTGCTTCAGCGCTCCTGTGGTCGATTCCGACGAACCTGGCGACGACGACGCTGGCCGTCTTCGTCGGCCGACAGGGCACCGCGTTCCAGGTCAGCCTGGTGACGATGTCGCATTTCCTCGCACTCTTGCTGTTCGCACCGGTCTGGGGCGTCGTCGCGGACATCACGGGCAGTCACCGGAAACTGCTCGCGTTCGCCGGAGTCGTCTCGTCGCTGATGCTCGTCGTCCTCGGGCTGACCGACGGCGTCTGGGCGCCGATCCTCCTGCGCGGCCTCTACGCGACGTTCTTCGCCGCGTTCCCGCCGCTGATGCTCACGATCGTCAGCGAACACGAGGGGTTCAGCGGCCGGGGACAGGCGCTCGGGAACTTCAATAGCTGGCGCTCCGTGGGGTTCGCACTGGGCCAGTTCTTCGCGGGCATCTCGCTGACGCTCCTGACGTACCTGGAGATCTACTTCACGCTGGCAGCCGTGAACCTCGTCGCGACTGCGGTGACGTGGTTCGTCGTGACACCCGTCTCGGCCGAGCGCGCGGCGCTCGAATGGGCGGTCGTCCGCCGGAAGGTCGCCCGGCGGCTGGTCCCCGTTCGGGGTGACCGGTCGCACCTGACGACCAACGGCCTGCACTGGGTCTACGTCGCCGTCGGTCTCCAAGGCGTGACGTTCTTCGGCCTGCTGAGTCTGCTCCCGGTGTATCTCACCGACGAAGTCGGCATTTCAGAGACGTTGATGGGCATCTTCCTGGGGATCAACCCACTCAGTCGCGTGGTGTTGATGCTCGTCTTCGGCGCGGCCGTCGAGCGGTACGGGCGGAAGTCGATCCTGGGACTCGGTCTGGCAGGGACCGGGCTGTTCGCCCTCGTGCTTGCGGGTGCGACAGCCCCCGAAACTGCCTTCCTCCGCAAGATCGTCGTGGGCGTCGGGTTCGGCATCATCGCCGTCTCCTTCTCGGCGGCGGTCATCAGTAGCCAGACGTTCATCGGCGACGTGGCAGCGGTCGAGCGCGAATCCGAACTGATGGGGTTCCGGTCGACGGCGATGGGCCTCGGTGGAGTCGTCGGCCCGCTGTTGCTGGGGGGTCTCGTCACATTGTTGAACTACGACCTCGCGTTCGTCGTCCTCTCCGGGTTCTCCTTCGTAGGGACGGGACTGGTCGCCCTCGGTGTCTCGGAGACGGCGACTGGAACCGCCGTCCCCGGCCTGGACTGACCCACGATCAGGACTGGTCCTCGCCGGTCGCCTGGGTGATGTCCGGGACCGGCTGCTGTGCTGCGAGTTCCGTCAGCGTCACCTCGTAATCGGGATGGTCCTGGATCAGCGATCCGGGGCACTGTTCGGTGACCGGGCCGAGCAGCGCTCGTCGGAGGGTGCCCGCGTGCCAGTCACGCATGAACGTGAGGTGGATCCTGTCCGAGAGCAGGAGTTCGTACATCCCGAGTGTCACCGCCCGCTCGGGGATGAGTTCCCAGGCGCCGAGCGTCCCGCCCATGGCCATCTGCGTCGTGCTCTCCCGCGAGATACTGAGCGTTCGGGTTCGCGTCTCGGCCATGTCGGACGGAGTCATCTCCTCGTCTGGTTCGGGCGGGTCGTTGAACGCGAAATGACCCGTGATGCCGAACCCGCCGTAACAGACGTCGACGCCGTCGATCGCTTCCAGTTCGCGGGTCACGGCTTCGGGGTCGTGTGGGTCCGGGAAGACGACGTCGTCCATCGTCAGCCCGAGGTCGTCCGCGAGGTTCCCGACGAGGCTCTCGCGCATGAACGCCCGGAAACTGAGCGGGTGGCTCTCGGGGAGGAGGTCGCCGTCCTCGCCGAGGTACTCGTCCATCATGTAGACGGTCACGTCCGATAGCGGGACGCGTTCCCTGTTGCAGACGGTGGCCAGATACTCGTAGTCGAGGGGGCCGACCGGCAGGATCAACGTCGTCTCCTCGCCGCGCTCGTTGTTCGTCTCGATCACGTCGGCGATCTCGCGGGCGATCCGTCTGTCGAGCGCCTCCTTGTCGGGGACCAGCGTGAACTGGATCTCCTCGTGTGACAGGAGGGATTCCGTGCTGACCTGGTGTGGTTGCATCTGTCGGACCTCACTAGCACGTCGGCCAGACGGCTGATAAGCGTTGGCCAGGGTACCCGGACGAACTTTTTTGTATTCGTCTGACAAATCCACGACCATGATTCGGACGACAGAGCGCCGTGACGAGGTGCGAGAGCTACTGGCGATGGGGCCCGACGAACTCGACGACGCGGCCGGCGACCGGATCGAGATCCGCCCCGATCTGGACGCGGTGATGGAGCAGTTCGCACACGACATCGCCGACGAGATCGCGGCCAACAACGACGCGGGTGAACGGACGACGTTGATCCTGCCCGTCGGCCCCGTCGACCACTATCCGCTGCTCGCGAACATCGTGAACGAACGGGGGATCAGTCTGGCGGACTGTCACGTCTTCTTCATGGACGAGTACTGTGACCACAGCGGGCGAGTGATCCCCAGCGACCACCCGCTGAGCTTCCGCGGCGAGATGGACCGACTCTTCTTCGAGCGTGTCGATCCCGACCTGTCGATCCCCGACGAGCAGGTGGTCTTCCCGACGCACCGGAACATCACAGAGCTCGCCGAGCGTATCGATGCCGCCGGTGGGATCGACACCTGTTACGGGGGCATCGGCGTCCACGGCCACGTCGCGTTCAACGAGCCGGAGCCGGCGGTCGCGGAGACCGACCCCCGACTCGTCTATCTCAACGACTACACGGTCACGATCAACGCGATCCGTGCCGGCGTCGGCGGGAACCTCGAATCGTTCCCGCGGAAGGCCGTCACGCTCGGGATGAACCAGATCATGGATGCGGACAGCGTCAGACTCTACTGCCGGAACGACGTGCCGACACTGGACTGGGCGAACACGGTCTGTCGCCTGAGCGTCCTCGGAGAGCCGGGGCCGGACTACCCCGTGACCTACCTGACCGACCACGACGACTACCGTGTCGTCACCGACGAACGGACCGCTGCAACGCCGTCACACGTCCTCTGACGATGTAGAGACCCCCGCGAGGACAGCGTGTTCCGGCAACGGCCCGCCCAGAAGCGGGTCGGCGTAGCGGTGGAAGGCCTCGGTGACGTCGGGGCCATCGACGGCGAGGTACTCGTCGGGCACCGAGCGGGTCCCGCTCACCTCCGAGAGGGAGACGGATTCGACCGACCACTCGGGCGTTTCACCGTCTTGCCGGCGCAGTGCCACCATCACGCCCGACTCGCCGGCGGCGAGTCGTTCGACGGCAGCGCGTCCCAGCTGCCGGGCTAGTTTCCGGTCGAGCCGCGACTGGTGTGCGACCGACGCGCGGCCACACAGACCGGGCCGTTCACTCCTGGCCCGGAGGTCGAGTTCGTCGCCGACGAGCGTCGAGAGCCGTTCGGCCACACCTCCGAGGAGCGGTTTCCCGGTAGCGTCCCGGCGGACCGCGTCCGTCGCCATCGCCACGGGGTCGCCCGAGTCGTCTCGCAGCCCTTCGGCGACGACGACGAGGACGTACCCGAGTCGGTCGTAGACGCGCTGGACGGCGTCCAGAAACGACGCGGTGTCGAAGGGAGACTCCGGGGGGTAGACGAGATGTGGCGGCTCGTCCGGTTCCGGACCGGCGAGCGCAGTCGCCGCGGCCAGCCAACCGGCGTCCCGTCCCATCGTCTCGAAGACGGTGACGGGCGGCGGGAGCGTCGCCACGTCGCGGCCGACCTCGCGGACGGTGACCGCGTAGTACCGTGCTGCGCTCGGGAACCCCGGACAGTAGTCGGTGCCTTCGACGTCGTTGTCGACGGTGTTGGGCACGCCCAGTACGTCGACACCGTCGATCCGCCGATCCAGTTCGGCAGTCAGTTGCATCGTCCCGTTGCCACCCGCCAGCACACACCCGGTCACGTCGTACCGGTCGAGTGTCCGCTCGATCCGTGCGAAGTCCCCATCGCCGACCTGTCGTCGCGAGGAGCCCAGCGCCGCACCCGGCGTCTCGGGTAGCTGCTCGACCGTCCTCTCTGACTCCGCAGTGAGGTCGATGACGGCGCCCGCTATCAGGCCGGTGACGCCGTTCCGGGCACCGAGGACGCGCCCGACGCTGTTGGTCTGATCGCCGGCCCGGACGAGACCGGCGAGCGTGCTGTTGCTGACGGCTGTCGGGCCCCCCAGTTGTGCGACCAGGATCCGCTCCGGTCCGCTCATCGTGCACTCGCGGCGGGTGCCGCGTTCACTGTCGCCTTCCCGGGTCCCGTCTCTGTGGCGGTGCGAGTCTGCATACAGTACAGACTGGCTCCCGACATCACATAAAAGCACGCCGCAGTCGGGAGCCAATAGTTATGACAGTGAAGCTGGAAGACTAGGGGGATGCTGCCCGAAGAACGCAAACAGGAACTCGTCCGGTACATCGAGGACCACGACGGCGCTTCGGTGAGTGAACTGGCCGAGGAGCTGACCGTCTCCGAGTCCACCATCCGGCGGGACCTCAAAGAGCTGAACCAGGACGGGCTGATCCGGCGGTCTCACGGCGGCGCGTTACCGGCACAGAACGTCGCCAGCGAGTCGTCGTTCGCACAGCGGAGCGTCCAGAACCTCGACGCCAAACGAGCCATCGCAGAACGCGCCGTCCGCGAGGTATCGGACGGCGACGTCGTCTTCTTCGACTCGGGGACCACCGTGCTGGAGGTGGCGAAGGCAGTGCGCACGGACGGCTCGTTCACCGCCGTGACGAACTCCATCGAACTGGGGCTGGAGCTCGGCACCGAGGACGGCCGTCTCAAGGTCACCGGGGGCAACCAGCGCAACAAGTCCCGGTCGCTGGTCGGCCCCGTCGGCGAGCGGTTCCTGGAGACCCACCACTTCGATCTGTTGTTGCTCGGGACCAACTCCATCGACTTCGAGGCGGGACTCTCGACACCCAACGAGCAAGAGGGCCGCATGAAACGGCTCATGGTCGAACAGTCCGAGCGGGTCGTTCTCCTCGCCGACGGGTCGAAGTTCGGCCGGCGGAGCTACGTGAAGTTCGCGGATCTGAGCGACGTCGATACGATACTCACCGAGACGCGGCTCTCCGAGGAGCAACGGTCCCAGTTCCGCGACCGCGGTGTCGAGGTCGTCGACGCCTTGCGCTGACGGGCCAGCCCGTCACCCCCTCTCAATGTCACCTGCTCACGAACCACAACTAACATACTCCTGCGGCAACAATTCCGAGTTGAGGTCAATGAGCGACAACTATCCCATTCGGCAGTCCTGCCGGCCGATTCGTGCGAGGCCATAACCGATGAGCGAGTTCGACCTCCTCGACACTGCGTCGGGGAACGCGGTGGTCGTCGCGCTCGATCACGGCATCGCGAAAGGTGCCCTCCAGGGGTTCGAAGATCCCCGCCACACGCTCCAGTTGGTTCTCGACGGCAGACCGGACGCTATCATCGCGCGTGCCCCCTTCGTCCAGCGGTTCGAGGACCTGCTGGCCGACACGCCAACCGATATCGTCCTCGCGCCGGACGTCCTGACGTTCTCGACGCTGCCGGCGCAGGACGACGGGGACGACATGTGGACCGGGGCCTACAGTGCGGAGTTCATCCGCGAGTTCGACCCGGCCGGCGTGAAGGTCGTCCTGAACTTCGGCCGTGCGAGCCGCGACCGGCACCGCGAGAACATCGAGTACATCGTCCATCTCTACGAGCAACTCCAGAACACGGACATCGCCCTCGTCGTGGAACCGGTCATGTGGGGGAGTCACGTCCCCGACGGACTCAGCACCGACCCCGATAGCCTCGCCGACTGTGCGCGCATCGGCTGGGAACTGGGTGCCGACATCCTGAAGCTCTCGTATCCGGGCGACGAGACGGCCTTCGCCGAGATCGTCGATCGAACGCCGGTCCCGACGATGATATTGGGCGGCCCGGCGACGACTCCGGAGGCGACGCTACAGGACGTCGAGGCCGCCATGGACGCCGGCGCCCGTGGTGTCATGATCGGGCGGTCCATCTGGCAGACTGGCGACCCCGCTGGGATGGTCGACGCGATGAAACAGATCGTCCACGACGGCCGTAGTGCCGATTCTGTCGCCCCGATCACGCCATAGCCGACGGACATCTCGAGTATTCGACTGCCTCGTCGGATTCTCCGATTCGATACTGCTGGAAGTGGCCGCATACTTTCATGCTCAGATCCCGTCCGCCAGCGACCGGGCCGATTATTTCTGCGCATTCTTCCGTGGATCAAGACCGGGTGGCGCAGTTCCTCCGGACAGGGACCCACAGTTCGGCAGCGTTTCACAGAGATAATCAGTGGTGGGCAGCCTGTTGCATGGTTCACTCGATAAACGACAAATTAATATCAAGATCGCTCGAAGGAATCTGTCCTCCGGCGTTCCCCGTGCCAGAGTGGAACCACCACGGGGCCTGTCGCCCGATCTGCTCCCACTCCAGTGGGTCACCCGGCTGCCTGCGACTAAAATAACAGATGTACGGTTGGTAGCAACGACACTCGCTCCACAGGACACGCTCTCTGAAACGGCGGTTCCAAAGTCAAAAATGGATAGTTAGACAGGGCCAGTACCCCGATATGGGTAGAAAAACCATTCTATGCCGATACGATGACATATTATGAATTCGATACCGAAAGTTTCTGATTATGTGGCCGAAATCCGGCCCATTAAATATATCTTAGCCGATAATAGATGTACGAACTCTCTAAGTACCACTGTATAGTGATAGAGTGAGAATACAGGCCACTCAAAGACTCCTGAACACACGAATCGTATCTCTGGCAGTCGGTTCCCGGATCAACTGTGCGAATCCGTGGTTCGAGAATATCTCCTTCCAGTTCCGGTGGTAGAGCGGGAACTCGTCGTTCACGTAACTCACCGCGGTCTCGCCCCGCCCTCGCTGGGGACTGTTACCCTCGTTCTCCGCGGTGACCAGGATGTCGCCGGTGATTCGAGCGACCGCCTCGAACACCCACGTGTCCTCCGGATGGATATGCTGGAGCGTCTCGACGGTGTAGACCACGTCGAACTCGTCGGTCTCGAACTCCTCGACCAGATCCTCGATGGCACCCACGTGGAAGGTCCCGCGCTCGGCGAGTGCCGGATAGGTGTCCGCCATCACGTCGAAGGCGTCCTCGTTGATGTCGACGCCGGTCAGGTTCTCGTAGCCGGCGTCGCGGAGCTGGGCGAGGTGGCGGCCGGAGCCACAGCCGATCTCTAAGATGGCCGCGTCGTCGGTCACGTAGTGGTCGAGGACGTCCGTGAGTGTCTCGCTGACCTCGTTGGGGCCGATATCGGCGTAGTAATCCGGCGAGTACTTCCCGGACCGTTCGGCCCAGTCGCGACGAACGTCGTCGGGGTCCATACGGGCTCGAACGGGGGTCCGGAGTAAATGTCTCACGGCATCGCGTCGTCAGTCGACGTGTCTGGTCGCGATGACCGGGACCTCGCTCAGCCTGACCACGCGTTCGGTGACGCTCCCGAGGATGTACCGGTCCAGTCCCGTCCGACCCCGTGTCCCCATCACGATGCAGTCGACGTCGTTCTCGTCGACGTAGTCGAGGATGGCACGATGTGTCGATCCGCTGGAGAGGGACGCCTCGATGGTCTCGACGTCGGCTTCCCTGGCTCGTGTGACCACGTCGGCGATGGCCTCCTGGCCCGCCGCCTCAAGCGCGGACAGTACCATCCCGACGTCGACGTCGCCCCAGACTGCGCCGGTGTCGACGACGTTCAGGACGTGCAGCGCCGCGCCGGTCTCGCTGGCCAGGGCGATGGCGTGGTCGGCTGCCGCCCCTGCCGCTTCGCTCCCGTCTGTCGGCACGAGAATCCCCTCTGGATCCGCCTCGACGACGGTCTCCTCGTGGACCGTCATCACTGGTATCGGTGATTCACGGAGCGTCTGCTCGGCCACGCTGCCCAGGACGAACCGGTCCAGCCCCGTCCGTCCGTAGGTCCCCATCACGATCAGATCCACTGCCTGCTCCTGGGCGGCGGTGATGATCCCCTCGTGGATGCTGTTCGTTCCCTCGACGATACCGGTTGTCACCTCGACGCCGGCGCCCTCCGCTCGCTCGGCTATCGTGGCAACCGCCTCCTCGCCGTGGTGTGTCAGGTCGTCGGCGTCGACGTCCTCGACGCCTGGGGGGAGTTCGCCCAGTTCGAGGACGTGGATCGCGTGCAGTCGCGCGTCGAAGCGCTTCGCGACGGCGATAGCCGCCGTTGCGGCGCTCTCGGCCACCTCGCTGCCGTCCGTCGGGACGAGGATGCTGTCGTACATTGTATTTCCAAGTGACACTACTCGCTCGACTGGCCTAAATCCGCCCCCCGAGTCTCGTCTCCTGGGACCGCTCCGCCTCACTCGTTCAGAAGGACCCTGAGGCCGCCGATCAGGAGCCTGTCGAGCGCTTCGACTGCGAGGCCGTAGGCCAGGAAGAAGCCCACCATCGTGACGAAATCGGCCATCGAGACGAGGTAGAAGTCCATCGTCGGCACCGCCCGGATCATCGTCAGCAGGGTCCCGACGGCCCGCTCGATGGTCCAGGCCGCGACGGCCATCCCCACGGCGACCGTCGTCAGGTACAGCGGTACCCTGACCGCCACCGGGAGCCGCGCCCTGTCCCCGAGCGTTCTGTCGTCCACTCGCCGCTCATCCAGCGATCGCTCGCGAGTCGCCGCCTGCTGTCTGCGTATCTGGTCGACGACGGTCACCACGAAGACGAACCAGACGAACAACTGCATCGCCGTCTCGATCACGCCCGCGGAGACGCCCGGGATCGTACTCGTCACGGTCACGACGAGCGTCGGCGTCGTGAACTGCACCAGCGCGTACAGCAACAGGAGGTTCAACAGCGCCTTCACTGGACCGTATGCCGGGAACGCCGGCCGTTTGCGAGCACCTCGCTCCGGTACCCCGTCGTACACACCCATGCTAGAGCTACGCTGGCGGGCTATATGAACCCGTACGGTGGCCGCACCGACTCGCGTCCCGCCCGCTCGGGTCGCGCCGGCGTTCACGCCACGCTCGAACTACTCGCCCGCGCCATCAGTGTCACCGCGATGGCCCCGAAAACTACGTTCAGGCTGGCGAGCACGCCCAGTGCGGGGACGAGGGTGTTCCAGACGCCGCCGAAGCCGCCCACCGAGAGGACGGTCAGCACGTCCTTGCCCAGGACGATAGCTCGGACGGCGTCGATACCGTAGGTGACCGGATTGAACGTCGCGAGCAGTTCGATGTCGCCGGACATCGGGACGAAGGCCGGCGAGAGGAACAGCAGCGGGAACATGAACAGCATCGAGGCGGCGTTGACGACCTCCTCGTCGCGAGCGACCATGCCGACGATGTTGGCGATAGCCATGAACAGCAGGCCGACAAGCAGGCAGACGAGGACGACGCCGACGGCGCCGGCGAGGCCGGTCTCGATGCTCGCGCCCAGGACGACTGCCAGCCCGAGTACGAGCCCGAGCTGGACGACGATGCGCAGCAGTTCCGAGGCGGCCTTCCCGGTGAAGACGGCTGTCCAGCTCATCGGCGTCACGACGGTCTTCTCGAACATGCCACTCTCCAGGTCGTCGACCAGCCCGATGCCGGCGGTGAACGACGACCCCATCGTGACCTGCATGAGGACGGCGGGTAGCAGGAAGGTGACGTAGTCGACGTCGCCGTAGCCGGCACGCTGGATGGCGACTTCACCGATGTCGCCGAAGACAGCGGTGAACAGCAACAGCGACAACAGCCCCACGACGATCTCCAGCAGGAACGCCGTCGGGTTCCGGAGCGCCTTGCGGTTCCAGCGCTCGACGTTGACCCGGAGGTCGCCGAGGAAGGAGTTCGAGGCCGACCGGTGTCGGTCCGGGGCCGAACCATCCGGTGGCGTACTCATCCCTCCACCTCCGGTGTCTGGATTGCGCTGTCGAGGGCGGCAGTTCCCTCGTCGGCAATAGCGAGGAAGACGTCGTCCAGCGTCGCTTCCTCGATGTCGAAGCCGGAGACCTCGACGCCGGCCGCATCGAGCGCGAGCAAGAGGTCGGTCCCACACTCGGTGGCTCGCCGGGTCGTGACACGGATGCCGTCGTCGGTCGTCTCGACGCTCGCCGCGGCCTCGAAGCAGTCGCAGGTCCGCGCGACGTCGGCGGCGGTCTCGACGGCCTCGGCCCCGCCGGCGACGGAGACGGCGAGGCGCTGGCCACCGACGCGATGTTTGAGTTCGTCCGGCGACCCCTCCTCGACGATGGTGCCGTCCCGGATGACCGCCAGACGGTCACAGAGAGCGTCTGCCTCTTCGAGGTACTGGGTGGTCAGGAAGACGGTCGTACCGGCGTCGTTGATCCGCTGGAAGTAGTCCCACAGGTCGTTGCGGGCCTTGGGGTCCAGTCCGGTCGTCGGTTCGTCCAGAAAGACCAGTTGCGGGTCGTGGACCAGGGCCGTCGCCGCGTCCAGTCGCTTCTTCATGCCGCCGGAGTAGTTGCCAGCGGGCGTGTCGGCGACGTCGGCCAGGTCCACGAGGTCGAGCAGTTCCTCGATACGGTCGGTCTGCCTGCTCCGCGGGACGCCGTAGGCGCCACAGGCGAACTGGAGGTTCTCGCGAGCGGTCAGTTCCTCGTCGACGCTGGTCTCCTGTGCCATGTAGCCGATGGTCTCCCTGGCGGCGTCCCGGTCGGCGGTCACGTCGTGGCCGTTGATCTCGACGCGCCCGCCGGTCGGGTGCAACAGCGTCGCCAGGATCTTGATCGTGGTCGTCTTCCCGGCGCCGTTCGGGCCAAGGAACCCGAAGAACTCCCCGCGGGGGATCGACAGCGAGATGCCGTCGACCGCTCGGGTCCCGTCGCCGTAGACGAGCGAGAGGTCGTCGACGAGGACCGAGGGGTCCCCTGCTGCCGGTCGTTCTGTCGGTTCTCTGTGGCCGTTCACGTCCTCGTCGTCGGTCGTCGGTCCTGCGTCGTGCATGTCGATGTACCAGTACGAGGCGGGCCGACCAGCGAATAGATTCTGTGGGGTATAGGAGTCGGGTTTATAAGCCGGCGGGGAACGGCACCGACGCCAGCCTCACTCCGCCGTCGCCGCGAGGTACTCGCTCATCGCGAAACTCAGCCAGGCCTGGCACCAGCGCATCAGCGTCACCCGGCGCGTGAAGTACCGTTCCTTCCGGAAGTAGTACCGACCGTCACCGGCGGTCAGGTTCCCGAAGACCCACTGGAGGGCGCGCCGTGCCCGTTCGAGATCCCCGTCGTACGTGAACACGAGCGCACACTGCGTGCTGGCGTGGATGTCCCGCGGGTAGGCCTGCCGTTCGTCGAAGTTCGGGGCACCGTCGGGTTCCAGGAGGTCGCGCCTGAAGAACGCCAGCGCGTCCGTCAGCGTCTCCGCGTAGCGGTCCGATCCAGTTACTGCCTGGTACCGCTGGAAACTCTCGACGATGAACCCGTTGTGGTGGGTGTCCATCGAGAGGTGTGACGCCTCCGGCGGGTCGCGGTACTTCCAGCCCCCGCGGTCGGTCTGGAGGTCTGCGATGTGGTCGAGCAGCGCTTCGGCACGGCGGCGGTGACTCGTGTCGCCGAAGTACGCGTACAGGTCCAGAAACAGCCGTGCTCCCATCGCGCCGGCGTTGATGGTGTAGTAGTCCTGGGGATGTTTGGTGTGGTAGTCGACGACGGCGCCACGACCGTTCTCCGGTGGCTCGTAGTTCAGGTCCTCCGTGACGAATCGGCCCGCGTCTTCGACGACGGCGGCGTAGCGGTCGTCGAAGTCGGCGGCCCGCAACAGTGCCTTCACGCCGAAGGAGGTGTTGATGATGTCGGGTTCTCCGGGGTCCCCGCGCCCGTCGAGATGCTGGATCGGGTGTGGGTAGCCGGCGCAATAGCCACTGTAACCCTCGATACGGTTCTCGACGAGCCAGTCCGCCAGCCGGCGTGCCTCGTCCTCGTAGTCCGTCTCGTCCGGGGCGCTACCGAGGCTGGCGACCGTCTGGTTCGCCATCGCGAACAGCGCCGCTCCCTGGTAGTTCCGCCGCTGTCTGACCCCCAGGAGCGGTCTGATATTTATCGGACTCCGTTTGGCCAGTTCCTGGAACCCGATGTTGATCCACTTGTGATCGACCGGGAGCGCCTCCCGGAGGCGACAGTGCATGCCGTCCCCGTAATCCCAGCCCGTGTACTCGCGCTCACGGGCGTACCGCAGTGTCGCGGCCAGTCGGTCCGTGACCGCGTCGTCGTGACGATCCGCTCGGGAGTGGGCTGTGTCCTGCTTCGTATCGAATGCGGATAGTGGCAGCATCGTCTCGCGCTGATAGCGCATCCTGCCCGGGTTCGTATTGGTATATGCCGTCTACCTGTCGAGACCCGTCCCGTAATTCCGGCGCGCAGGCTCCCGAGCAGCTACCACGCCACCCGACGATCTCTCCAGATCTGCGGTCGGACCGCCACGATCGTCCTCTGTCGAGTCACGGTGTGGCTACCGTCGATAGGCGCCGTATATTGAAACGCTCGACAGCGGAATGGGTGTGCATGACACCTGGTCGCGGGGGGAACGCGGCGCTGATTCCGACGGGGCCCCAGCTCAAGAGCTACGGCGTCATTCGGTCGCTCCACCGCCACGGGATCGAGACAGTCGTCGCCTCTCACCAGCCCGATCTCCCACACTTCGACTCTAGATACTGCTCCGAACAGGTCCAGCTCTCCGCGGGACCAGCCGATCTCGCAGGCTACCGGGACGCACTGCTGTCGGTCGCCAGCCGTCCCGACATCGTCACTGCCTACCCCGTCCGGGAATGTGACGCCTTCGTCTTCGCGAAGTACCGATCCGACTTCCAGGAGCACCTCTCGCTGGTGACGCCGGATCTCGAAACACTCCAGCGGGCACACGACCGGTACGCGCTCGCAGAGCGGGCCGACGAAGTCGGCGTCCCGTACCCGGAGACACGGCTGCTGTCCGAGGTCGAGACGTGGGACAGGCCGGTCGTCGTCAAGTCACGGTACAACGTGCTTACCGACACGTATGACCCTGCTTATCCAAGCAATACACTCGAAGAGGTCAAACGGGTGTCGCTGCTGGAACCCGGCGAGCGGCCGGACGTCGGGGCTCTCCAGCGAGCGATGGGCCACGACCCCATCGTCCAGACGTTCGTCCCTCAGCGGGACAAACACCTCTACTGTGCGCTGTGGGAACACGGCGAACCGGTAGCGACCTACCAGCACCGCCAGATCCGCCAGAACGCCTGGGTCGGTGGCGGCGGCGTCTACCGGACGTCGGCGTACTCGCAGGCTGTCGAGGAGAACGCCGACAGACTGCTCAGCGCGCTGGACTGGCACGGTTTCGCCTGTCTCGAGTTCCTCCAGCACGCCGAGACCGGCGAGTGGACCTGCATCGAGATCAATCCACGGGTCTGGCAGTCACTCCCGGAAGCGGTTCGTGCCGGTGTGGACTTCCCATACTTCTACTGGCTCTGTGCCACCGACCGGTGTCACCTGATCGAGAACGAGTACGAACTCGGGCAGTCCTGTCACATCGCCTACGGCGAACTGTCCCACCTCCGGAGCATCCTCCGCGACGACTCCCCGTTCGTCGAGCGACCGTCGTTCCTCGGGACGGCACTCGCTATCGTCTGGAGTTCGATCCGGCACCCCCGGTTCGACTACGTTCGACTGGACGACCCACGGTTTCTCCTGAGCGCCTGTGGGCAGTTCCTCTCGCAAGGTGTCACGCCGAGCAGAGAGTACGACGCCGGTTCCGACCAGGAGACCACCGACGATGCTGCTGCCACTGTCGACGAGTCCACCGTCGAGCGCCGCACAGGGTGACCGCTGCCGTTCGGCCCCGTTCGTCAGCCCGGGAGCGAGGTTCCGGCAGCCTGTCGGCGCCGGAGCCACCGGACCAGTGGGTCCGGGAGCGTCCCGATGGCGGCGTTACGGAGCCGACAGCCCAGCGTGGACTGGACCGTCCCGAGGCGGCCGAGACGCCGTGACTCCCCACGCACACGGTCGGCCCGCGGCTTCCGTTCAGCCTCGTACCGGCGGACCGCCGTCGCCGGGTCGTCGGTCGCGATAGCGTCGGCCAGCGCCAGACCGTCTTCGATGGCCTGTGCGGCGCCCTGTCCGGCGAACGGAAGCATCGCGTGTGCGGCGTCCCCGGCCAGGACGGTCCGGCCACGCCACCAGGTCTCCAGTGCCGGGAGGTCTTCGAGGTCCGTGACGACCACGTCGGCGGGGTCGAGTCCGTCGAGCAGCGCGGGGATCGGGTCCGGGTAGTCTGCCAGGTGCGCGCGGAGGGCGCGCTCGACCGCCGCCGGGGACGCGTCGTCGTCGGTGAGTCGTTCGGGAGCCGTCGCGAACCAGTAGAAGCGGTCGTCGCTGATCGGCGACCCGCCCGTATACGCGCCGTCACCCCAGACCTCGAAGCCCTGGCTCCGGTACGAGTCCGGGACGTCCAGCGAGACGAGCGCGCGGTAGGCAACCCCGTCGAGCGTCCGGGGCTCGACCCCCGGCGCGACGGCATCACGGACCGTCGAGTGGATGCCGTCGGCGCCGACCAGGACGTCCGGTTCGACGACGGTCCCATCGTCGAACCGCGCCCGCGGCGGGTCGGTGGTCGGCACGGCGACACAGTCCATGTCCGTCCGGACCCCGGTGGTCAGTTCGTCCAGCAGGATTCCCTGCAGGTCCGCGCGGTGGATCGCGACGAAGCCGTAGCCGAACTCGCTGCGCTCGACGGCGTCGAGGTCGAACCGCGTCATGAACGCGCCGTCGAGCGACCGGAGACCACCGCCGTCGAGTGCGACGCCGGCCTCGCAGACCCGCTCGGCGATACCGAGGTGGTCGAACACGAGCATGGCGTTGGTCTGGAGGAGGATGCCCGCGCCCACCGGCCGGTACTCGCTGGCTGCCTCGTAGACCGTCGGCGAGATGCCGCGTTGCTCCAGTGCGAGCGCCGTCGTCAGCCCACAGATTCCGCCGCCGACGATAGCGACGTCCGGGCCGGCGCCGGTGTCTCTGTCCGCTCCGTTGTGACCGTCCGAGGGGAGATCCGTCGGCATACGCCGATCTACGCCGGCGTCCCGGAACGCGCTTGCGTGGGTCATCCACGCGTCTTTAAGTCGTCCGGTCGGATTGGTCGTCGTATGCGGTACCTGACGGTCCGGGTGTCGCCCGCCGACGGCGGCGGCTTCCACCCGCTTGGCGAACGTCTGACCGACGCGCCGTCGATTCGCCGGGAGGCGATCCACCACGTGGAACTGCTCGACGACGGGACGGTGCTGACACTCGCCGAAGGGAGCGGCGACCGCGAGCGCTACGAGGAGATCATGGCGGCCGCACCGACTGTCCTGGACTACATGGTCTCCGGCGAGACGCGCTGGATGGCCGTCAGCCGGTTCGAACCGACCGACCCAGTCCGGGAGATACTGGCCTGGCGCGAGGAGGCCGACGCCGTCATCGAGACGCCAATCCAGTTCGGCGCCGACGGCTCCCAGCGGGTCACCGTACTGGGCGACGATGCGGCCTTCGAGACGTTGTTCCGGACCGCGACGACGCTCGACTCGTTCGACATCGAAGTACTGGCGACCGGCGAGTACGACCCAGACACCGAGCGGTTCACACGCTCGCTGACGGCCCGCCAGGAGGAGGTTCTCGCCGCCGCCGTCGACGTCGGGTACTACAGCGCACCCCGCGAGGCGACCCAGGCCGACGTCGCTGAGACGGTCGGTCTGGCGCCCTCGACTGTCGGTACTCACCTCCGGAAGATCGAGGAGCGCGTGTTCGAGACGATCACGCGCTGACGCGACTCGTTTCCGGAACCGCTCCCGGAAACGGTCGTCGTTGTCGGGGGAACCGCCGGACGTGACGGCTTCTGGCCCGCCTTCCTCTCCCGACCCGGAACTCCGGAAGCGACACGCCGCGGCTTATCGGCACTGCAGCCGTCGTCTCGTGTATGCCAGACCACTCCCCGACCCCGGTTCGCGGCGCAGATCGGAACCGCCCGCTCGTCGAGGACCCGCCCGAGACGCTCGTCCCCGACCTGGCGCGTGGCATCACGCTGCTGGATGTCGACGGCGGACGCGGCGTCCCCGTCGTCCAGTCGCTCGTCCTCGACCATCTCCTGTCGGCGCCCGGCCCGGCCGTCTGGGTCGACGCCGACGGCTACGCGACGACGACCTCGCTCGCCCGCCTTGCGCCGAGCCAGCGGCTCCTCGACCGGATCCACGTCGCTCGCGGGTTCACCGCGTCCCAGCACTACGCGGCGGTCCGTGACCTCTCCGACGCGGTCCCGGACTCGCGGCCGCCGTCGCTGGTCGTCTGTCCCGCGCTGGACGCTCGCTACCGTGCGGCCGACGCGTTCGCCGACGACCGGGCGGCGACGCTCCAGGCCCGCACGCTCGCTCGGCTGGCTGCCGCCCCAGACGAGTGGGACTGTCCCGTCCTACTGACCCGCACCCGCGAGGACGCCTTCTCCGAGCCACTCGCGACCGCGGCCGACCACCGTCTCCGCTGTGAACAGACCGAGATGGGCCCGCGTTTCGTCGGCGACGAGTTCGAGACGCGGTGCTACCCCGTCGGTCACGGCGACTACCAGACCACCTTCGCGTACTGGCGGCGGCTGCTGGCCGCGCGGGCAGAACGTGCTGGTACCCACCCGGCTCCCGCCGCGCCCGAACCGAGCGACGTGGACGGTGTCGGCACCGGCGTCACCGCCGACGGGACGACCGACGCGATGCGCGCGGCGCCGCTACGGGACGCGCTCGCCGGCGCCGGAGGGTGGTAGCGATGGGGCGTACTAACCCGACGTTCCGGGACGCACTGCGCGCCATCGAGAACCGCTGGGGCGATTTCCGGCGGGCGCTGCGCCGGCGCGACCAGTCGCGCTTCGACCGGCTGTTCACCTACGCCCGCGAGCACGCCGACGCCGCCGGCCTGCTGAACCACCAGACGCCCTTCCTACCGGTCCTGTTCAGCATCGACCTCGAACAGGCGGCCCGGCTCGACGACCACGAGGAGCGTCTCGACGACCTGGAAGCCGCCGTCGAGCGCGGTGGGGAAGGAGACGCCGGGGACGATGCCGTTCACGATTGACTTCCTGGACGACGGCCGGGTGCTGGAGTGGACGTCGACGGCCGACGGCGCCACGGTGACCGAGCGGTCGGGGTACACCCCGCGGTTCTCCGTCGCGCCCCGCTCGGCCGGCGCCGATCTGTCCGACCTGCGAGCGGTCTACGACCGCCATCCCGACGTGGTCGGGACCGAGCGCGTCCGGCGCCGTCCTGGCTTCCGGCGTGAGCTGGAATCCGTCCTGGCCGTCGACGTCTACCACGTCGACCAGCTCACGCCGCTCGCCAGATTGGCCCGGCAGACCGACGCCGCTCCGGTCGGCGACGTGGCCTGTTTCGACGTGGACTTCTCCCGGGCGTTCCGCTACTGTCTGGAGACCGGCACCGATCCGACGCCGGCGGCGCCGCTCTCGACGCTGCGCCTCGGCGTGCCGGTGCCCGAGACGGCCGGCGAGACCTACGGTGAACTGGCCGTCGACGGCGAGACGGTGAGCGGCTGTCCCGCCGATATCGTCACTGCCGTCCAGCGGGCTGTCGACGAGCAGGACCCGGACGTCCTGGTCTGTTCGACGGGCGATATCGTTCCGACGCTGCACGAGATGGCCGCCGACGCTGGCGTATCGTTCTCGCTGAGTCGCTGGCCCGGCGTGGACTTCCAGCAACTGGCCGGCCGCTCGACCTACGCCAGTTACGGTCGCGTCGGTCACTCGCCGGCCCGCTACAACGTCCCCGGTCGCGCCATCGTCGACGAGTCGAACACGTTCTTCTACGACGAGACGAACCTCGCCGGGATGGTCGATCTGGTCTCGCGCTCGTGGAAACCGTTGCAGGAACTGGCCTGGGCCTCTATCGGGAACGTCCTGACCGCCATCCAGATTCGCGAGGCTCGCGACCGCGGGGTACTGGTGCCCTGGAACGCCTGGCGCCACGAATTTTTCAAACCCGCCGGGACGCTCCACGACGCCGACCGTGGCGGGTTCGTCTTCGCGCCCGAGGTCGGCGTCCACGAGGACGTTCACGAACTCGACTTCGCGAGCCTCTACCCGAACATCATCTGTACGCGGAACGTCTCGCCCGACGTCGTCCGCTGTGACTGCCACAGCGACCGCGCTGACGTTCCCGAACTCGGGTACCCCATCTGCGACGAGCGTGGCTACCTCGTCGACGTCCTCCAGCCACTCGTCGACGCACGCGACGACATCAAAGCGGAGATCCGCCGCGAGCGAGCACGCGAGGCACCCGACGAGGACCGACTGGCCGCGCTCGACGGCCGATCGAGCGCGCTGAAGTGGATCCTCGTCGCCTGTTTCGGCTATCAGGGGTTCTCGAACGCCAAGCTCGGTCGCATCGAGTGCCACGAAGCCATCAACGCCTTCGCCCGTGAGATCCTCCTGACCGCGAAAGCGCGCCTCGAAGCCGGTGGCTGGCGCGTCGTCCACGGTATCGTCGACTCGATCTGGGTGACGCCCGACCCAGCGGCCGACGACCGCGTCGCGCTCGACACGCTCGCGGCCGACATCTCCGACGCTGTCGACGTTCGGCTCGAACACGAGGACCGCTACGACTGGGTCGCGTTCGTTCCCCAGCGGGACGGCGATGCCGGCGCGCTGACGAAGTACTTCGGGAAGGTCGCCGACGCCGACGAGTACAAGATACGCGGCATCGCGAGTCGTCAGCGGTCGACCGCGCCGTTCGTGGCGTCGGTCCAGCGCGAGTGTATCGAACGGGTCGACGCCGCACGGGCGGCCGACGCCGTCCTCGACCACCTCGACCGCGCTCGCGCGCGACTCCACGCCGGCGACGTCCCGGTCGAGCAGCTGGTCGAGCGGACTCGCGTCTCGAAGCCGCTCGATGGGTACACGCAGCGCACGCGGACCGTCGCAGCCATGGAGCGTGCCCGCGACCAGGGCATCGATGTCCACCCCGGCCAGGATGTCACGTACGTCGTCGTCGACGACGCGACGGCCTCGCGCGAGCGGGTAGCGCTCGCCCACGAGACTATCGACAGCTACGACGCCGGCTACTACGAGACGAAACTCGTCCGCGCGGCCGAGAGCGTCCTCGCACCGCTGGGCTGGGACCGAACCGACATCGAACGCCACCTCGCCGAGACACGTGACCTGACGCTGTCGGCGTTCACGGACGGCCGGTAGTACTCAGGTCGTGACTCCAGTTTCGACGTCGGTGATGACCCAGTCGTCACCCTCGCGCCACATCCGGATCTCGTCTTCGTGGTCGGAATCGCCTTCGCGGGTCGAACTGGCCATCTGGGACAGTATTGCTCGGTCAGAGCGATAAACGGGCGGCGCTATCGTGGGCCGGAGTACTGTTCGATCACCGAAACTACCGTTCAGATGGAGTCGAGCACGATCTTGCGGTCTATCCAACCCGGCGAGTCGCTACTCGACCGTTCGTCCCTCGGCTCGATAGACAACCGATCCGGTATCGAACCAGCAGTCGCGGAAATGCCAGGCTCCGCCGTCCCACGCGGCGGAGACGGGCATCGAGCGCCTCGACTGACCCGCACACAGCCCGCCAGTCGGTCCCGGCACTGGAGAATTCTGTGAGCGCGGGTGTGTATCTTGTGGCCGAGATCGGTTGCTGCTCGCCGGTCGGTGTTCGGAGGCCGAGTGGCCCGCCGAACAGACTGATGTGATCGTACGGCTATCGACTGCTAGTATAGCTATACTACATGGGTATACGGTATGGCTATATCTTTTTCGCAGACCGATACGACCCTCGAACTCTTGCTCCCCCGCGACAGACAGCCGGTATGGACGTGTTCGTGTACGGGACGCTCACAGATCCTGACACGGCCGCCGGGTTACTCGACCAGTTCGAGTACCGAGGGACAGCGACGGTCCGGGGACTGCGGCGCGTCGACGGTCGCTACCCGACACTGGTCCCCGGTGGGACCGTCGACGGCCGCCTCCTGTCGACACCGGAGCAGGACGCGCTCGACGCCTACGAGGGCGTCGACAGGGGACTCTACTACCGGTGTACGATTCCGAGGGCGGCGGCGGGAAGCGTCGATTGCTACGTCGGTGACCCAGAGAAGTTGGGTGTCGATGTCGAGTGGCCAGGTGAGGGGGAGTTCACGGACCGTGTCGACGCCTACGTTCGAACGAACGGCGTCGTTGTCAGCATCGACAGCTGAGTTCTTCTGGGGGACCCCTCCCACTGTCACGACTCCCGACGGTTTCACCGCTCGATATCGTCCGGTGGTTTTTGACGTGGGGACTGGTAGCAGGTAGTGGGACGAACCCCTTGACTGCCGTTTCCTCGGCGGCAGTGGGCTACGATGTCCCCGCGGCGGACCAAAGACGACCCGTGGTGGCGGGTTGGTGGTGCCCTCGCGACTCCTTTCGGTCGACGCCCACTACTCGAAGCGATGTCGCTCGCTGCGCCCGTCGGTGAGCAGTTCCTCGAAGACGGACCGCTCTGCTTTCCGGAGATGTTGATGGAACGTGGGCGGGGAGATATCGAGCAGATCGGCGACGTCCTCGCCAGTCGCTTCTCGCGGCCATTCGAAGAACCCGGCGTGGAGCGCCGAATTCAGGGCCATCCGCTGTCGGTCGGTGAGGGCGGCCGTGAGATCGGGTCGGTCGGGCGTGTCGTTCTCCCGGATCGTCAACTGCCGGCGCTTGACGAGGTCCGCGTCGGGATAGGTCTCCATCACTGTCTCTATCACGTGATGGAGGTCGGCACTGGGCGAGAGGTGCACCGTCAAGTGGTAGTCACCCGCCGCGATACGTGCCTCCTCGACGGCGCCGCCGAGTGCTGCGATCGCCGAGAGGACCGGCGGACTGGTCACGAACAGTTCGAAGTCGACCTCGTCATCGACGGTTCGGACGTTGACCTCCTCGTAGAAGGGAATCGTCTCGACGAGTCGCTCGACGGTCTCGATGCCGGCCGGCGTCGTGGTCCCGAAGATGAGATACCGCCCTTCTTTCAACGGGACCGTGTGTTCGAGTTCGATCGGTTCTTCGGGCGCACCCTCGATACCGAGCGACGCGTAGACGTCCTCGATCCTGAACTCCAGTTCGACGACCTCGTCGCTCAGCAGTGCCCGTTTCCGCTCGGTGGCTGCGATGGCGTGCCCGATGATCTCCCCCAGTTGCGCGATCACGGTCCGTTCGTCGCCTTCGAACGCTCTCGGTCGTTCGGCGTAGACGTTCAGGATGCCGTAGACGGTGTCCTCGTGGACGATGGGGATCGCGGCGGACGACCGGAAGCCGTACTCCTCGATCCGGTCACGCCAGGGGTCGTATCGGTCGTCATTGTCGATATCCTGGGTGGTCTGGATCTCTCCGTGCCGGAGCGCGCGTCCGGTCGCCCCGGCGCTGCGCTCGTCGTCCGGATCGACGGAGATGGTGATGTCGTCGAGATAGCCCTCGACACCTGCTTCGGTCCTGAGCGACAGGGTCTGCGTGTCAGGGTCGACGTCCCCGATCCAGGCGAACAGATACGAGTCGGCCGCGGCGAGATGTTCACAGGCGACCGCCTCGATCTCCTCACGCGTCGACTGGTCCATGACGGCCTCCGAGACCCGCTGGACCACTTCGTTGATGTTGTTGAGCGCTGCGAGTTGCTCCCGCTGGCGGACCAGTTCCTGTTCGTGGTCGCGCCTGTCGATCGCCGTCGCGATGATGTTCGCTACCGACTGGACGAAGGTCACGTCGTGTGGCTCGAACTCCTCCGGTGCGGTGTCGTGGGTCCCGAGGATCCCCCAGGGATCGGTGGTCGGGCCGATGAGGACGCTGATACCGCTTCGAACGTCGTGGTCTGTCAGTAGCGCCGGGCCGCTGAACCGCTCCTCGGTGGTGAGATCGGTGACCGTGACCGGTTCGTCGGTATCGAGCGTGTAGGCTGCCTGCGAGTTGGCCTCGACGGCCGATACCGTCGCCGACCCGACGATGCCGTCGTCCCAGCCGGTTCCCTCCCGGAGGTGCAGTTCGTCGCGCTCCCGATCCAGATCCAGCACCTTACAGTAGTCGTTGTCGAGCGTCTCCGCGACAGCGGCTGTGGCATCGGCCATCAACTCGTCGAGGTCGTGCTTCCCCAGGGCGCGCTGGCCCAGTCGTGCCACGACCTCCTGTTGGTGCATCCGATCCTGCAGGAGCTGCTCACGCTGTTTCCGATCGGAGATGTCCCGCTGGACCGCGACGAACCGGTCGATGGTTCCGTCCTCGTCGGTGACCGGTGCGATGGTCTGTTCCGCGTGATAGCGCGTCCCGTCCGCACGCTCGTCGACGATCTCTTCCTCCCAGACGTCTCCCTCCGAGATGGTCTCCCACAGCGCCCGGTAGTACGAGGGGTCGTGGTGGCCCGAACTGAGGATCGCCGGTGTTTCCCCGACAGCTTCGGGGGCCGTGTACCCGGTCATCTCCTCGAAAGCGGAGTTGACGTAGGTGATCGTCCCGTCCGTGTCAGTCATGTAGATTGCGTGTCCGGACGCCTCGATCGCTCGCTCGAACCGTCTGAGTTCCTGCTCGCGTTGTCTGCGTACGGTCACGTCACGAGTATAGACCACGATACCACCGACGTCCGGGTCGTCCAGGAGGTTCCGGCCGTGGACTTCCAGGACGACCCAGTCGCCGTCGGCGTGTCTGAACCGGAACTCCATCCGGGGCTCGTAGTTCTGGTCGGCGACCATCCGGGAGAACGCTGTCATCGCCTCGTCCCTGTCGTCGGGGTGGATGTACTCGAAGCCGACCTCGCCGACCAGGTCCTCGGGCTCGTATCCCAGAACCTTCGAGACCGACGCCGTGACGAGCTGGAAGGTCCCGTCCTCGCTGAGGACCGCGTTGACGTCTTTCGACTCCTCGAAGAGCGTCTCGTACTGGGCGAGTTCCTGTTCGCGTCGCTTGCGTTCGGTGTCGGTGATGTCGTAGTACAGTTCGACCCGCCCACCGGCGTAGGCGCCGCTCTCGATCGGTTTGCTCCGGTGTTCGAGCCAGCGCTCTGCCCTGTCCGGTCCCGGCGTCACGTGGCACTCGAACTGTTCGGGGCCGGCGTCGTCCGAATAGGTGTCCAGTACGGTTTCGGTGAAGGAGGCCGACTGCTCGACGACCTGGGAGAGCGAATCCGCCACGAGCGTGGGCTTGTCCCGACCGAGGATCGACGACCGGTCGACGCCGAAGTACCGTTCGATAGCGTCGTTCGCCCACGCGACGGTGCGTTCCTCGTCGAGGACCAGCATCCCGACATCGACGGTGTCCAGCACGTCGTATATCAGAGATGTCGCTGCTCCGGACAGGGCGGGTTGGGTCTGGGGCTCCGGCGGTCGTGAGGGGTTTGGACGCCACCATACACGCGCGCTCGCGCCGACCTTCTTCGTGGCCAGCTGATCCGCCTCCACCAATCGTTCGAGCCGTTCGTACGTGCTCCGTCGCCCGAGATCCAGTGTCTCTGCCACCTCCGTTGTCGTCCGGGGCGTCCCCGACCTATCGAAGACGGCCAGTGTCTCCCACAGTACGTCAGTGAGTGAAGGTGTCCCCATCGACTGTGATACTGTCACGCACGGTAATAAGCCTCCGCCGACGGAGGCAATAACTCGTTACAATGTGGTATGTATCCCGGTAGTTCCGGAGGATTCCATCGATAGCGACGCGCAAGCACGAATCTCGACTCGGTGCCGCTGCGTGTGTGACCGACCTAATCAGTTCTAGAAACCGCTTACCCCCGCATAGGTCGTCCCGTATAGTACGTCCATACAGGACACGATGTGATCGCACCCATGTCGAAAGCACCATACGATACCGCAGTTCCGACTGATTGGATGGATAGCATCCCCAAAGCCGACCGTCACAGGCTGTTGGCGGTCGACCGGCGACGGACAGTGCTGCGCATCCTCAGTCGTCGAGCGCTCCCGCTCGATCTCGAACAGCTGGCCACTGCCGTCGCAACACGGGAACTGGAGACGGACACGCCCTCCGACGCTGCCGTCGAACGAATCTCTATCTCGCTGCATCACTGTCACCTGCCACTGCTGACTGCCAATTCGCTCGTCGAGTACGACGGGGACACACAGCGAGTGACCGTCTGCAAGAACCACAGTAGCCGTTGAAAATCACTGCACACCCGCTCGCACGACGGTAGTGCGCTCGGTGTATCCATCGTTTCAATTGGTACTATCGGCCGTCCCACCACGGCGGCGTCGTATTCGGTCTCGATACTGACGCGGGTCTCACATCGTTACCGTCGACCAACGACAGTTGTTCTCAAGCGGGAGCTACGGCGTCTTCGGGTCGACGTCCACCGACCCTGTGCTGTCGACGGTGACCCAGTGGTCCTCGACTGTGAATCTGAGAACCCACTGGCTACTGTCGTGATTGTCGAGGGCCGCAAGCGCGTTCGTGTCGACGTAGTCGTACAGCGGGTTCGGCAGTTCCAGTGGGTCGAGACCCTTCGCCCTCGCTATCGCCTCGACGACCTCGACGATTATCGACTCGTCACCGGGCATCGAATGGACGTATAACTGCCAGCCGGATACGGTTTCGACCGAAACAGTTAGGTTGTCTGACAGAGGGTAACGTAGCAGTCCGGAGATGTCTTCCGTGAGACCGAATTCCGACACCGGACCGGAGGGCTCGATTCCTCCGGTCGGCTACGGTACTCCCTATGAACTGTCCTCGCGAGATACCGACTCATCTCTCCCGTCTCACCCACGGCTACAGGTCACTGACCACCATCACGATTCGTCGCCGCTGTCTCGATGTAGACGACCCGATCGGACGGGAACTGGCAGCTGACGTCGGGCCCCCTCGTCCGTCTCGAGGGGTACCTCCCACATCTGTGTCGCATCGTCGTACCCGTACGCCGCCGGATGGTACTCTCTGATACCGTTCGCTGCACTTGGGTCCTCGACGACTATAGTAGCCATTGAAAATCAATGCACACTCGATCGCACGACGGTAGTGCGATCGGTATGTACATCGTTTCAATTGGTACTATCGCTTCACGTGTGGATGTGGGTGTATGCAGTGTTATCTCTGGGGGGTCGAGCGCAGTCCGTTGCGGCCTCCCGATGCAGGCAGGATGGCAGTCTCGGCACACACGTCGCTGTCGGATACGAAGACGAGTGTGCTGGTAGTCGCCTTCACGGCACGTAACAGACCCACCCGGTCGGTGGGATCCGAAGCTGAACTCGTCCCTGTCTATCGGTCACGAGTTCGGTACCTCGGTCGGTCACGGGATTGAGCGTCTGCGAGACCCAGGACGTCTCGACCTCGACCGACGCCCACGCCGAACTCCGATTGAGTCCGACCAGCAACGTTCCCTGCCGTTCGAAGACGTACTGGTCGCGCTCGGCGTGGCGTGTCTTTGCCGGACCGCTCGCGTGGGTGCGACGGATCTCCAGCAGCGTCCGGAGGAGGTCGTCGTCGACCCCGATCCGGGCGCTGTAGACCCGTGGCACTCCCTCGTTCAAGAGCACGTAGACGTACGCCAGCCGCTCGTACTCGGGCGGAGGGCTGTCGTGGTTCGAGACGAACGTCACCGTCTGCCGGGGGTGTCTGGCGACGAGTCCAGCCCCGTCGAGGACTCCGAGATCACCACCGTCTGTGAAGGCCTGTTCGCGCATGATGAAGTACAGCGGGTAGTCCATGACGGTCATCCCCGTTTCGAGGTATCGTTCGCAGTAGGCCACCGAGCCGTGCAGGACCTCGCCGATCGTATAGAGGCCCCGCGAGGCGGCCCAGGGGTTCGCGTACTCCTCGAAGAACCACGGCGGCATATGTTTGACCGCGTCCCAGCGGAGTCCGTCGACGCCCACGTCGGCGTACTTCTGGACGTATGCTTCGAGGTGGCGCCGGACGTGCTCGGACTCCTGTCGGAGGTCCGGCAGCCCCTCCAGATCACGGTTCTCCAGTTCCCAGTCGTCCTCGTCGTCTCTGATCGGGCCACCGTGATGGAAATCGCCCCAGCCGAAATGTGGGAACGCGTCGAAATCGACCGACGCGGCCATGTGATTGAGGACGGCGTCGCCGACGACGTCCAGTCCGTGGTCGTGGGCCGTCTCGATGAGGGCCCGGAACTCCTGCTCGGTCCCGAAGACGCTGTCGAAATCCAGGTGGTCGATCGGTTGATACCCCCGCGGTGCTGGATCGTCCCAGGTTCGCTTGCTCCGCTGTGCCGGCGGGACCTGTATCGCGTCGTAGCCCGCGGCGGCGATGGTCTCGATGGACTCACGGATTGCCACCCAGGGGGTATGGTAGTACTGATAGATGGCACCGGCGCCGATGTCGACGGCGTCGTCACTCGGTGGTCCGCCCCCGACTGCGTCGGCCCCGTAGCTCGGCATCGTACCTCGGACTGTGCGGGCGAGCACCGAATCAGTTCCGGCGCTGTGGCTGCTACCGAACGCCCTGTCGAGACTGTCCGCCGCCACCCGGTACCGGCCGAAGCGATTTCCGTCACCGACACCGAGACATCGTATGGTCCTTCCGCTGGAGATGGGGTGGCGGCATCTGTTGTTCGAGAACTGGCCCGTCGATCCCGACGTGATGGACGCACACCTCCCGCCCCGTCTCTCCCCGGACGTCTACGACGGGACCGCGTGGCTCTCTGTCGTGCCGTTCACAAACGTCGCGGTCCGACCGAAGGGCGTCCCCGAGCGGCTGGGAGTCCGGCTCCCCGAACTCAATCTCAGGACGTACGTCACCTACGACGGGGTCCCGAGCGTCTACTTCTTCAGTCTCGACGCGCAGGGAATCGCCGCGGTGCTCGGCGCGCGCGTGTTCCACCATCTCCCGTACTTCTACGCACGTGTCTCGCTGGACTGGCACGATGGGCGCGTGCGGTTCCGCAGTCGACGACTGCATCCCGGCGCTCGTCCCGCCGAGTTCACTGGTTCGTACTGGCCTACAGGAGCACCATTCGACGCACCCACCGACACCTTCGGGGAATTCATCGCCGAGCGCTATCGGTTCTACACCGAGGCCCAGGATGGGTCGTTGCGATACACCGACGTCGAACATCCTCCGTGGACGCTGTATCCCGCAGCGGCCGACGTGGAGACGAACACGCTCCTGTCGGCACACGGGTTCTCGGTCCCTGCGACCGAGCCGACCTACCTCTACAGTCCGGGGCTCGACGTCGTCGCGTCGAAGAGCAAGCGGGTCCGGTCCCGGCAGTGACGGCTCGCCGCTCGTGGGAATGAACAGCCGACGAGAACCGGACGGGAGTGCGCTGGGCAGGATTCGAACCTGCGGTACAGCCCTGGCGGGACTGTGTGTTACGCTACACCACCAGCGCGTATTGTGAGACCACTCGGAGAGATAGTATTGTTACCAGTGCATTACCGGCACGTAGCGGTCTGCTACTCGCTCCTGGCGAGTGGAACCACTCACCAGGACCACGGTTCCGGATAGGCTTCCAATCCCCGACAGTGCGTCTCCAGGACGACCTTGGCACGTCACGGCCCGGTGGCTTATGGTTGCAGCGACGGACCGACTAACTATGGAGACCCGACCGCTCGGCGACACGGGACAGGAGAGCAGTGTCATGACGTTCGGCGCCATCGCGCTCAACTGGCTCGAACAGGAGGGCGCGGACCAGCTGGTCGAACTGGTGCTGGACCACGGCGTCGACCACTTCGACGTCGCGCCGACCTACGGCGACGCGGAACTGAAACTCGGACCGAAACTCAGACAGTATCGTGACGACATCTTCCTCGGTTGCAAGACCCAGGAACGGGACTACGACGGTGCGAAACGGAAGCTCCAGCGCTCGCTCGACAGGCTCGGTGTGGAGACGATCGACCTCTACCAGATCCACGGGCTCGAATACGAGTCGGAACTCGACGAGATCACTGGCGAGGACGGTGCACTGGCCGCCATCCGCGAGGCCAGGGAGACTGGCCGGATCGATCACATCGGGCTGACGAGCCACGGGAACCCCCAGTTGATCATGGACGCCATCGACCGCATCGACGATCTGGAGACGCTGATGCTCCCGATGAATCCGGTCGTTGTCGGGAAGGACGACGCCGAGCACGACTATCAGGCTGTGCTGGACCGCGCAGACGAGAAGGGAATCGGGACGCTCGGGATCAAGGCCTTCGCGAAGGGGCGGTGGCCCCCGACCGAGGAACTCCCGGAGGCCGACAGACCGTACGCAAACTGGTACGAACCGGTGGACACGCCGGCCGAGATCACCGAGCGGTTCGACTTCGCGGCCTCGCGTGGCCTGACGAGCGTCGTCAGCCCGGGCGATCCGAAACTGGTGGCGATGGTGCTCCACGCCGCCAGTCAGTACGACGGCATGGACGGGGCCGCCCAGCGCTCGCTCGTCGAGCGACTTCGGCACGAGGAGAGCCCGGTCCCGGAACAGCTCCACCACTGAGCACATGGACGTTCCGGAGACTGTCACCGCTGCACTCGAGGACGTCCCGGTGTCGGGCCGGACCTGCCTGGAAGCCGGCGCTGGCGTCGGGAACATGACTGCGGGGCTCCTGGCGGCGGGTGCCGAGCGCGTCGTCGCGGTGACGAACGACCCCGACCACGCGCGGTCGGTCCGGGAACGGTTCGACGAGTCATCCCGTCTCCTGGTCCTCGAAGCGGACGTTCGTACGTTGCCACTCGCGACGGCGAGCATCGACGTCGTCACCGCACACGCTCTCTGTAACGTCCTCTCGCCGGCCGCGCTCGACGCGGCAGTAACCGAACTCACGCGAGTGGCGCGGCCCGACGGTCACCTCGTCGTCGACGATTACGACCCAGTTCCGTCGGATGCAGCCGTGCGATCACTCTTCGCTCTGGAGAACGCCACAGCCCAGATCGCGACGGGACGACCCGCTCTCTCGTTCTATCCTGCACGTGGACTCCGTCGGTGGTTCGAGGGGGCTGGCTGGCAGTGCCAGCGTGAGCGGACCGTACTGGAGCCGGTTCCATGGACGCGACAGCACCTGCAGGCCCACGCTGCAGTGGTCGAGGAACACGCCGCCGACGTCTCCGGGGCGCTGGGGGACTCGTTTACAGACATGGCGGAGGACCTCGTAGAGGAGATCAGCAGCGAATCGACCGGGCGGATGTACTCGCTGTGGTTCGCGCGTGGGCTGTGATTTTCAATGGCCGCTATAGATCACTGCCGTCCGCACGTCCGGTCAGTCGACGACGACGGCGTCGTGGAGTCGCGCGACCGCTGTCAGAACCGGGAACGTCCACGGCTGGTCGGCGTAGATGTGGGTACAGAGCGACCGCCCCTCGACCGACGACGAGAGTCTGCCGTGGACGACCGTCTGTCGCTCCCGGACGATGTCGTTCAGTTCGGCTTCGAACTCGGCCCGGTACCAGTCCTGGATGACGACGTCGTCCAGCGAATCGATGATTTCCTCGATGGCACTGGTCGCCGCCGAGAGCGAGGTGTCTTCGGCTTCGAGAACGCCGATATAGGAGCTCCTGTCCTCGATGGCACGCTCGATAGCGGCCAGCAGGGCGGACTTCTGTACCTGCGTAACCGTCGTCGAGGTCGAGTGGACGATGGCGGCAGCGGGGTCGCCGAGTTCCGCGAGCATGTTGCGGGGCAGTGACTCCGCGTACACCTCCTCGTAGTGAGGGACGCTCATGACCGTCGATCGGTACGCGTCCTCCAGCAACGTGACCTGATCCGGTCGGTCGGTGACGCCGACCGGCGACCGCGTGGCAGACGACGCCGGAACTGGGCGGACGTCGGCGACCGCGGCTTGGAAATCCCGGAAGGCCTCCCGCTCGGCCTCGACCTCCTCGCGCTCTCTCGTCAGACGAGCCTGTGCGTCCGACAGCGGGTCCAGAACGTGGTGTCTGAACACCCTCAGGTACTGTCGGGGACCGCCTGGGAGGGTGGTTTCGACCATAAATGTGACATGGGGTAGCACATGACTAAAATGTTTGTTTTACATATCGGCCCAAGAATTAATATTACTTATAATAGCAGACTAAAAACAATATTATTACAGCTAAGATATATATCGTCCGGCGTTTCTCCTGGGTCGGATGGCCCACACATACGACTACCTCTCCGGGGCTCTCCGAACCGGACGATACCCGATTCGACGGATGAACCGCCGGGCTGTTGAGCAGCGTGCGACGATGCCTCACCGTATTTCTGTGTGCGCTCCTAACGTGATACATGGTCGACTCCACTCGCCGACGAGTCCTCGCACTACTCGGCGCCGGTCTCGGGAGCGGTCTGGCAGGGTGTACGACGTCGCCGTCGTCCGAGACGCCGGCGGACGGGGAGACACCCACCTCGATATCGACACCCTCCCCCACTGACGATCACTCAGACGACGGGTCGAGCGGTTCCGAGCCAACAGACACGACAGCCGTTACTGCCGAACCGCCGGCGGCCGTCGCGCTGGAACCGATCTCGACTGCGCTCGACGCGCCGCTGGACGTGGTCTTCGCCCCGGAGCAGGACTATCGGTACATCGCACAGCAGGGTGGCGTCGTCGCGAGACACGGGCCCGACGGCCTGGCGTCGGAACCGTTCCTCGACCTCCGGAACACGGTCTCTGCAGGCGGTGAGAAGGGGTTGCTCGGCCTGGCGCTCCATCCCAACTTCACCGAGAACCGACGCTTCTACGTCCGATACAGTACGACCGACCGGCCCGGACTCCCGTCCGGGTACAGTCACACGTTCGTCCTCTCTGAATTCCGTGCCACGGGGGACGGAACCCGCGCACGGCGGGCCTCGGAGCGGACGCTTCTGGAGATTCCCCAGCCACAGAGCAACCACAACGCCGGCGCTATCGCGTTCGGGCCGGAGGGATACCTCTACGTCGGTGTCGGCGACGGCGGCGCAGGTAACGATCAGGGTCGTGGCCACGTCGACGACTGGTACGATGCCGTCGGCGGCGGCAACGGCCAGGACGTCGCGGAGAACCTCCTCGGCAGTATCCTCCGGATCGACGTCGACGGACGGGACGGTGAGAGGGCGTATGCCATCCCCGACGACAACCCGCTCGTCGGGCGCGCGGGCCTGGACGAACACTACGCATGGGGACTGCGCAACCCCTGGCGGTTCTCCTTCGACGACAGACAGTTTTTCGTCGGCGACGTGGGCCAGGGACGCTACGAGGAGGTCAACCTCGTCGAGCGCGGCGGGAACTACGGCTGGAACGTCAGGGAGGGGCGCCACTGTTTCCAGGCGTCGGAATGCCCCGCACGCACCCCCGACTCTGTTCGGGGTGGCGAACGGCTACGTGCCCCCATCATCGAGTACCCACATCAGGGAGCATCGGTCAGTGGCTACTCCGTCATCGGGGGCTACGTCTACCGCGGTACCGCCCTGCCGGGATTGCGAGGGCGGTACGTCTTCGGCGACTACGTGGCGCAGGGACGGCTCTTCCTGGCAGAGCGGCGAGCGGATGGTGAGCAGTGGGACGCCTCGACCCTGCCGGTTGCCTCCGAGGATACCGGGCGACTCGGCCGCCTGCGGTCGTTCGGCCGCGGGCCCGACGGTGAACTGTACGTCCTGACAAACGGCGGTTCACAGACGGGGTTCCACAAGATCGTCCCGGCCTGACTACGTGTCGTAGGGCCAGTCACCCGTCAGGCGCATCCCCGGCGCGGTGTCTTCGGCGTCGAGACGAGCGGCCACCGCCGATGGGTCGCGCCGGGCCGGGCTGAACCCGTCGTCGGCGAATCTGACAGCCACCTCGGTCAGGAAGACTGCCTGTTCGCGGAGCGTCCGGACGTCGAGTTTCTCCAGCGTGTCGGCGTGGGTGTGTGCCCATCCACGGCCAACCCCGTCCGTCTCGCTCATGACGTGACAGCCGGGGACTCCCCACTGGACGAACGGCCAGTGATCGCTGTGTGGCCCCTGTCTAGGTGTCTTCGCGACCTGGTGGCGGAGGTCGTCGCTGACCTCGTCGACTGCGTCGGCGATGGCGTCGAAATCGTGGGTGTGGAACTCCAGCGTCCGCCCTCTGACGACGCCGTCGAAGTTCAGAACCGCCCGGACCGTATCGAGGTCGATGCTGGCTGCGAGCTCTTCTGACCCCTGGAGACCGACCTCTTCGGCCCCGAACGCGACCAGTTCCACCCGCGTATCGAGTTCGTCTTCCCGGGCGGCCAGGGCGCGGGCTACTTCGACGACCATCGCGGTGCCCGCCCCGTTGTCGAGCGCACCCTCCGCGATGTCGTGGGCGTCGACGTGGCTGGTCACCAGGACTCGGTCGTCCGTCTCCGGGCCGAGTGCTGCGTGGACGTTCTGGCTCGTCGCGCTGGGCGTCTCGCAGTCGACTCGCACCGAGAGGGGTCCCCCATCGTATCGCCGCGAGAGTGTCGCTCCGGTCTCGCTTGCGACACCGACTGCGGGAATGGCCCCCAGCGGGTCCGCCCTGGTCCCGACGCTCCCTGTCGGTGGGAGCATCCCCTCGACGTGGTTCCGGTAGACGAACGCGGCGGCACCGGCCTCGACGGCGCGATAGTACTTCTCACGTCGATGGATGTACCGGTCGAACCAGTCGGGGACGTCAGAGCGGGTCATCACGACCTTCCCTGCACAGTCGGTCTTCGTGAAGTCCTCCGGGAGCCCGTACCCGAGGTCGACGAGTTCGCCGCTGGCGTCGCCGGCGGGTGAGCGGGGGAGCGCGATGACCTCCCTGTCCGCACTGGCAACCGTCGACCCGTCGGCGACGATCTCGCTCGTCCCCCTCTCCCATCCCTGGATGTCGAACGGCTCTACCCGTGCGTTCCGGCCGTACTCGGCCAGCGTGTCGCGTGTGGCCTCGGCTGCCGCTCGCTCCCCGTCGGTCCCGGCCATCCGGTTTCCGATGTCGACCAGGCGTTCGAGGTGGGACCATCCCACGTCGCTCGTTATCGTCTCGCCGATCCAGGTCGTGTCGGCCATGGCTGGTCGTGCGGTCCCTGCGTGTATCAAACCACTGGGCGGGCCAACGGTTTTCCCGACCGCAACCCACTGCCGTCGTATGATCCGACCGTATCGCGACGGCGACGACATCTGGGCGCTGAAACGCCGGTTCGAACTGGAACTGGGCAGTGGCACCGGCGACGAGGGGAAAGCGGCGCGATATCGGCAGAAACTCGACGATGGCTACAGGGAATCGTACGAGCAGTGGGTGACCCGGTGTGTCGAGGAGAACCCGCGCACCGTCCAGGTCGCGGTCGACGGGGACACACTGCTGGGCTACGTCTTCGTCCTTCCGGCGTCGTTGGCGCACGTCTGGGACGCGGCCGTGCTCAACGAACTGTACGTCGTCGACGAGGCGAGAGGCACCGGTGTCGTCGACGACCTGCTCGAGACGGCCCTGGACGTCGCGCGCGGGCAGGATCTCCCACTCGACCGTCTCGTCCTCGACGTCGACCCGGACAACGACCGTGCCCGGGCCGTCTACGACCGGTGGGGGTTCTCCGAGTGGGGAATGATGGTCGCACGGGACCTCTAGGGCCACCCAGTTGTTTACCCCTCGGCTGTGTATCGGTCACGTATGCCACGCGATCCCATCGACTACGGCACCCTCGACGCCGGTCGGGAGTGCAACTACTGGGCGTACGACCCGACGCTCCGGTTCGAGGCGCGGCGGGTCTATCCAGACACGGAGTTCGAGTGGGCCAGCGACCTCCTGGGCGACTACGGCGAGATTGTCGGGACCACCATCGCCGACAACGCAGATACCATCGACCGGCATCCCCCGGAACTGCACACCTACGACGCCGACGGGGAGAGACAGAACCACGTCGAGTACCACCCGCTCCAGTTCGAGAACGAGCGACTCACTTACGAGCAGTTCCGCCTGACACACGACGCCTTCCACGCGCCGCCGGATCGGGCAGAGCCCGTCGGGTTGCTCCATCCATTGACGATGCAGACGCTGCTGTGTTTCGCCGACGTGGGGTTCGCCTGTCCGGCGTCGATGACGGTCGGCGCCGCGCTGGTACTGGAGACGTTCGACGACGGCCGTCTGGACGACTACTTCGAGGGGCTGACAAGCGCGTCGCTGGACTCGCATCTGGAGGGCGCGATGTTCCTCACCGAGAGACAGGGTGGGTCAGACGTGGGCGCGACGGAGACGACTGCCCGCCACGTCGCGGACGACCGGTACGAACTCACGGGCGAGAAGTGGTTCTGTTCGAACATCGATGCACAGGGGGCACTCGCACTTGCGCGGACCCCCGACGCGCCGGAAGGGACAGCGGGTCTCTCGCTGTTTCTGGTCCCGCGTGAACTCCCGGACGGGTCGCTCAACGACACGCATTTCCGGCGGCTGAAGGACAAACTGGGCACCCTCTCTGTGCCGACGGGCGAACTGGAATTCGAGGGGGCGACTGGGTTCCTCGTCGGCGACGAAACTGAGGGCTTCCGTCAGATGACGGCGATGCTCAACTACGAGCGGCTGACGAACGCGACCGGCGCGACGGGTGTGATGGGCCGGGCCCTGCTGGAGGCGAAGGTCCACGCCGCGAACCGGGAGGCGTTCGGCGCCCCGATCCAGGAGTATCCACTCCTGCGACGGGACCTCGTCGAGTTGACGGTCGACTACGAGGCCGCAGCGGCGTTCGCCTTCGAAGCAGCCCGGTGGTACGACCGCAGAGAGCGCGCTGCCAGAGGCGTCGCAGAGTCCGCCGTCCAGGGAGATATCGACGAACGCCAGGCCTTCCAGCTCATGCGCCTGTTGGTTCCGATCGCGAAGTACAAGACCGGCGAGCTGGTCGTGGACATCTGCTCGTACGCGATGGAGGTCCTGGGGGGCAACGGCTACGTTCGCGAGCACGTCACACCGCGTCTGCTCCGTGACGCACAGGTACTGCCGATCTGGGAGGGGACCTCGAATATCCTCTCGCTGGACGTCCTCCGGGCGCTGGAGCGTGCGGACGCCCACGAGGCGCTGTTGCCGTTCGTCTGCGACCGACTCGACCGGATCGACGACGACCCCCTGCTCGTGCTCGCTGAGACTGTCCGCGGGCGGTTCCACGCACTCCAGGACGCCCTTGCGACGCTGGCCGGAACCGACACAGACACCGCGCAGTACCACGCCAAACGGCTGGCCGACCTCGTCTTCGACGTGGTCACCGCGACGGTCCTGCTCACCGAAGCCCAGTGGGCCATCACCGAACGGGACGACGCGAGGAAGGCCCTGGTCGCGTGGTGGTTCGTCCGGACGCGGTTCGAAGCCGACGACGCGTACGGCATCACTGACGCGTCACCCGCCGACGAGCAGTTCGATGTCGTGGCACGCTACGCGGGACTTGAACCGGACAGGCTGGAGACGCTGCTCGGGGCCGACTGAGATGAGTGACCATGGGCGGGAAAAGCGGCACCACGTGTGTCTGAACAGTAGTATTTAGGCGTCGCTCCCGGAGCGCCAACCATGGAGCAGTCGCGCGTCGGCACCGGTGTCCTGGCCGTCCTCTGTGTCCTCGCGGTCAGTCTGACGGGTGTGACGCTGCCGGCAACGGTGCAGACCAACCCCGGCACGGGTGACGGTGCGGGACTCGCCGGGCCCGGCGACGGTGAGGGTATCGGCGTCGCCCAGTCCGGTGGTCGGTCCGGTGGACCCTCCGTCGACATCCCGGGGGTAGAGTGGATCCTCTCGCTGCTCGCGGTACTCGCGCTCGTCCTGGTCGTCCTCTACGTCCTCGTCTACTGGCGTCGCGCCTTCCCTGTCCTGTTCGGGGTGCTCGGGTTCGTCGGCCTCGCCTGGCTCTTCGCCCAGTTGCTGTCGGGCAGGGGTCGTGACTCGGGGTTCGGAGGCGGGGCAGTGGCAGGAACTCTCTCGACCGTGAACGGTGGGGGTGGCGGTACCGGCTACGCTGTCCCGACGGTGCTCGCGACGGCTATCGCCGGCCTGACCCTCCTGGCACTGGTGGCGGTCGCCGTCGTCGTCCTCCGGGACGAGACAGCGTCGGGTACGACCGACGCCCCCTCGGAACCCACACAGGAGGACCTCGCTGCAGTGGGCGCCGCGGCTGGGCGGGCCGCTCGCTCTATCGAGCGGGAGGCGTCCCTCGACAACGCCATCTACCGGGCCTGGAACGACATGACACGGCTGCTGGACGTCCGGGAGCCAGCCAGTTCGACGCCTCGCGAGTTCGAGCGCGCAGCGATGGACGCCGGGATGGACCACCGGGACGTCAGCGAACTCACGACCCTCTTTCGCCGCGTTCGCTACGGTGGCGAGCCACCCGACGAACAGGCCGAACAGCAGGCGATCGACCTACTGGAGACGATCGAGTCCCGGTACGGGAGTGACCAGTCGTGAACTGGCAGCGACTGCTGGCGGCGAGCGGGATCGTCGCGTTCTGTCTGGGCCTGCTCACGATCGTCGCCCCTGGCGTGTTCAGCGTCGGCCTCAGACGGTACGTCGTCGCGCTGGGTGGGCTCGCCGCGCTGTGGCAACTCTTCCGGCTCGCTCGTCGGCGACTCCAGAACCGCGCCGAGAGCACGCCGGTTCCTGCTGTCGCCGAGTCACCTCCTGTCGAACCGCCCGGACAGACCTTCGAGGACGTCTTCGACCGGTACAGTGGGGCGCCCGCTGGTCTGGGTGTCCGTGCGCGGCTCCAGGACAGAATCGAGCGGCTTGTGCTCGATACACTCTCGCTGTACGGGACGGCAGACGACGCCCGCCAGGCGGTGCGCGAGGGAACCTGGACGGACGACCCTGCGGCGGCGACGTTCCTGGCCGACACAGACGAGGACCCGCCGCGGTTGGGAGCGCAGATGCGAGACAGGGTTCGAGGACACAGCCGATTTCAGCGACGGCTCACCAGGACGGTGAGCGCGCTGGCGGCGCTGGCTGGTGTCGAGGACGCCCGTGGAGAGCGCCGGCCGACCGAACGTGGCCTCGGGGACCGTCTGGTCGAGTGGTTACGGCCGGACCGGGAGGTACGGTCGTGGACGACCACCGATCGGGAGCCGGAACGGCGACCCACGGAGAACTGGCACGGTGCGGTCGCGGTCGCCATGGCTGCCGTCGGTATCGGTGTACTGACGGACAGCCCGTCGGTCCTGCTCGTCGGTGCTGTCGCGGTCGGCTACGCGGGCTACGCGCGGGTCTCCGCGGTCGAGGAGCCACAGCTCACGGTGGAACGCACAGTGGACACGACGTCGCCGGCGCCGGGCGAGGAGGTGGCAGTCACGGTCACCGTGACGAACGCCGCCGACAGCGTGGTCCCGGACCTGCGCGCGATCGACGGCGTTCCGAGGGCCCTCTCGGTATCGTCCGGGACGGTCGACACGGGGACCGTTCTCCGTGGTGGCGAGTCGGTCACACTGGAGTATACGGTCACTGCTCGCAGAGGTGTCCACGAGTTCGGTCCGGTGCTGACAATCGCACGTGACCTGGCAGGGACGACGGAAGTCGTATCCACAGTCGAAGCGACGAGGCCGGCGACACTGACCTGTCGGCCCGGGTTCGGGTCGCTGTCCGAGCCGGTGCCACTCCGTGTCCATCCCAACGGGCAGGCGGGTCTCGTCGAGACGGCGAGTGGCGGTGCTGGCACGGAGTTCTTCGGGCTGCGTCGGTACGAACGGGGCGACCCACTGGCCTGGATCGACTGGAACCGGTTCGCGAGGACAGGCGAGTTCGCGACGCTCCAGTTCCGTGAGCAACGAGCGACAACGGTCGTCTTCGTCGTGGACGCGACTGCGAGCAGTGCGGTCGGGCCACCAGCAGCCGATCGCCGTGCTATCGATCGGCTGGTCGCTGCCACAGGGCAGCTCTTCGACACCTGTCTCGACGGCGGCAATCGCGCGGGAATCGCGGCGATCGGCGACGAGACGGCGTGGCTGGCGCCGGGTGCGGGACGATCACATCGTGGTGCAGCCCGTGAGTTCCTCGCGGCGGAGTCCACACTGGCGCCGGGTCGAGAGGGAGGTGAGCCGCCATCCTCGTGGGTCGACAGGCTTCGACACCGGCTGCCTGCGGACACACAGCTGGTGCTCCTCTCGCCCCTCTGTGACGACCGCATCAGTGCTGGCGCCCGTCGCTTGCAGGCTTGTGGCTATCCGGTGACGGCGGTGACGCTTGACCCCGCTGCACGTGAGACGAATCAGCAGTGGGTCGCAGCTGTGACCCGTCAGCTTCGAATCACGCGGCTCCGTGCTGGCGACGTTCCGGTCGTCGAGTGGGACTGGGGTGTGTCGCTCGGGACGGCGATCGCAGACCACCCACGGAGGTGGGACTGATGTCGGCCGAGGGATTCCCGACGGTCCGGATGAGTGCGGTGTTGTCCGCCGTCGCTTCGCTACTCGTCACCGTCGTCTGCGGTCGGTATTCGCTGGTGGGGTTCGGAAGCGGTCTCCTCGGAGTTGTACTGGTCGCTACCGGGGTCGGGTTCGGTCGTCGAAGAGTACTCTCGGCGGGGTGGAGCGCCATCGTGGTGACGGTCGTCGCTGCCGGTACCGGACAGGCGCCGCTCCCAATCGTACTCGGGGGTGCGGTCACGACTGCGGTCGGGTGGAACAGTGGTCGGACTGCCATCGACCTCGCCGAGCAACTGACAGCGTCCGCGGACACTGTCCGGCTGGAACTGGTGTCGTTCGCATCGACAGTCGCGGTCGGCATGCTGATCGCTGTTCCCGTCTGGGGTATCACGCAGGTCGATCTGGGCGCTGTCCCTTCGCTCGCCCCACTGTTTCTCCTGGCTGCGACCCTGGCTATCGGGCTGGTTCTGTATCACCGGGCCGACGTCGAACGATAGCAGTTCGACCACAGGAACCACTATCCCGCCCGTCCAAGTGACGGTATGAGCGATGCCTCTCCGACCGGCGACTCCGAGGGACTCCCCTGGTATCTGAAAGTGATCATCCTCGTCGCACTGCTCGTCATCCTCTTCGTCATCGTCATCGACCTGATCACGTTCGCCGGCGCGCTGTAACCCCCATTCTTCGGTCGTCCGGGCGGACGCCTCGTCACGGCCAGTGCAATTCCTCTCCGCTTGGTCGGTGTCTGAGATACGCTCCGCGAATTGCCCCCGTGGACAGCGTGTCTCGTGGCTACCTGAACGTGCCGATATCCGGATATCATCTCCGTAACTTACGGGTGGTGACCCGTTGGTTACTGCGATATAGTATTGTGTGTCGGCAACAAAACCGTTATTACCCCGACTCTGTTACGTGAAATTGCGATGGATTCCCACGGATACACACAGCTATACGGTGATTCGAATGTTCGGGATTGAGACACTCGGCGGCTGGTCCCAGGCTGTCGTGCTCGTCGGACTCGTTCTCGTCGAGGCGATCGTGTTGTACGTCGGCTACGGCGAACTGGAACGCGTGTTCGGCCCGGCGCTCTTGCGGGCCGTCAGCGAGTGAGATGATGGAACTGTTCGGGATGAGCGTACTGTTGCTCGCGTTGTTCGTCGGCTTCGGACTGCTCATCGGTATCCTGTTCGGCTTCTTCGGGATGGGCGGGTCCTTCCTCGTGACGCCGGCGCTGCTGGTGATGGGCTACCCGACCCGTGTCGCCGTCGGAAGCGGTCTCGCCTTCGTCTTCGGGACCTCGGTCATCGCGACGCTGAAACATCGCGATCTGGGCCAGGTCGATTACAAACTCGGCATCTCGATGATCGTCGGCACGACAGCCGGAATCGAGGTCGGCAAGGAGATCGTACTCCATCTGGAGGATCTCGGGCTCGCGGGTGGCATCATCAGCGTCACCTACGTGGTCCTCCTCGGTGGCATCGGCGCCTTCGTTACCTACGAAGCCCTGAAGGGCGGTGGCAGCGGTGGCGTCGGGCACGACGCCGACGAGGATGGGGACCACGATATCCCCGAGATTGCGAAGAAGATACAATCATACCGGATCCCACCGATGATCACGCTCCGCGGGGATATCACGGCGTCCCTGTGGATCATCCTCGGCGTCGCGTTCGCGACGGGGCTGCTCTCGGGCTTTCTCGGTGTCGGTGGTGGCTTCATCCGGATGCCAGCCCTGTTCTACCTGATCGGGGTCCCGGTCCCGGTGGCAGTCGGGACCGACCTGTTCGAGATCGTGTTCTCCGGCGGCCTGGGCTCGCTGCTGTACGCCCAGTCAGGCGGCGTCGATCTCAGCATCGTCGCACCACTGCTCGCCGGGAGCGCACTCGGTGCCCGACTCGGCTCCGCCGCGACGGAACTGGTCGACGAGGACGGCATCAAGATCTACTTCGGTGTCATGCTCCTGCTCGGGGCGGTCGCGGTCGGCCTCCGTCAGATCGGTGAATCGGTCGGCATCGAGGTGCTGAACACCGTGAGCTTCGTCATCATCATCGGTGCGGCGCTGCTGGTCAGTGGCGCTGTCGTCTACAGTAGCCTCACCGCGCTCAGAGAGGAGACCGCGACTGCTCGGTCCGCTAGTGCGGATTGAGCGGGGCTAGCGGTCCACGAGTCGCCGTGCGTATCGTCGGTCACGTCCGAGTTGATGCCGACCGCAAAGGGCGGGCCCACTCAGAGGTCGGTACGACAGTCAGGGTCAGGCTTTCGCGAGTGTCCCGACGTTGCCACAGACCGGACATTTCGCCTTGATTTTGTCGGCCCGGATCAAATGTCCCTCTTTCTTGAGGAGTCCGTTGCGTTTGAGACAGTCGATGTGGATGATACAGTTGTTACAGTCTGTACAGTGAGCCGCGTTCTCCCCACTGATCGCCTTCCCATCGCAGAAGTAACACTGTCCCTTTGGTGTCGAGGAGCCGAACAGTCCCATGGGTGATGATTATATTACTGCTTTGTAAAATTTATCGAGAAATCTGACTGTTCGGCCGGTAGAACTTTATTCCACAAGTAGAGTTGCTATTTTACATTTTGAAGACTGGTAACTCACCACAGGTATAAATTCATCCGAACGGACACGTACGAACGTTCCACATGCCGGGTGAGTGTCAATTCCGACTGGAGGAACAGGACGTTCAGTCCACTTCTGGGAGTGATGGACTGAATGGCGGGTGGAGCTGTCACCGCGAGGCCCATCCCGACCAACCGTTCTGTTTCTTTCACCTTCCAGTCGACACACGGGCCGAGCTAGATATCGATCCCTCTACCGTCTCGGATCGGTTCCGAGCAGTCGCGGAGGCGTCGGGTGAACGAGCCAAACAGCTGATCGGGGCACGTTTCGACACGGTCCACCTGGGCAACGAGATTCTGGAGGCGGCCGACAAACACCCACTCGATCTCCGACACGCGACGTTCGATGGAACACTCGATCTGACCAACGCGGAGGTACAACAGCAGCTAGACCTTCGGGGTGCGACGATCCAATCGTTGGCCCTCTCGGAAGCGACTCTTTGTCAGCCCTCGGATTTTTCCGGGGTGACGATCCACGGCGAAACGAACCTCGTGGGGACTGTCTTCGAGAGTGACGTCGACTTCGTCGGCGCCCAGTTCGACGGTGAGGTCGATTTCCGTGAGGCCCGGTTCCACGGCGATACGTGTCTCAGGCGGACCCGGTTCGGCGCCGTCGCCACGTTTGACGGGGTCGAGTTCAGCGGCGATGCTAACCTCATGGACGACGACGCCTGCTTCGAATACGCCACTTTCACCCACTCCGTCTCCTTTACTAAGGCGTCGTTCCGATACGCGGACTTCGTCGGCTGTGAGTTCCAGTCGGACGCGAACTTCGACGAGGCCGAGTTCACCAGTGATGCCGAGTTCGCGGAGGCGGTGTTCCGGAGTAAAGCGTCCTTCCGCGGGAGCGAGTTCGTCGGCGGTGCCAACGTTCTCATGGACGACGCCGATTTCGAGAACGCTGTCTTCGAGGGAGATGTCGACTTCGAATCGGCCGAGTTCTCGCATGCCAACTTCGGAGACACACGGTTCGAATCCACTGCGAAGTTCGATGGTGTCTCGTTTACAGAAGCCACCGAGTTCCCCGGTGCTCACTTCCAGGCGGACGCCGTGTTCTCCGAGGTCCGCTTCGACCACGACGCCGATTTCTCGGACGTGACCATCGACGGGGCTGCTCGGTTCCCCGGCGCGGAGTTCACGGGGGGAGATAACATCAAATCCGAGGATGCAAACTTCGAAGCTGCTGTCTTTGGAGGGCATCTGAATCTCAGGAACGCGGTGTTCCGGGCGGTCCGATTCGAAGCGGTGGCGTTCGACACTGTCGACTTCCACTCCACACGGTTCGGTCGTGATGCCGTCTTCGACAGTGCGACGTTCTCCGGGTTCTCGGAGTTCGACGAGGCGCGGTTCGACGGCGATACGTCGTTCGAGGGGGTCGAATTCGCTGCGGACGTCTCATTCGATGGTGTCGAGTTCAGCGGCCAGGACAACGTCGCCGACGAGGACATCACGTTCGCTGACGCGACGTTCGGGGGGTCCGCTACCTTCCAGCGCGCCGAATTCGGCTTTGCCGATATCCGGCGACTCTCCGCGGCAGGGCCAATGACCTTCGAGGACTGCCGATTCCACGAAGAGGTTCACTTCGACGCGTCGACGGTCGAATCCGTTTCCTTCTCCGAGTCCCGTTTCGGTGACGACGTCTCGTTCACGGACGTCTCCTTCGAAGGCGAAGCGGTCTTCCGGGGTGTGGAGTTTGAGGGGGGTGACAACGTCGACGACGAGGACGTCACCTTCCGTGGGAGTCGGTTCGAGGAGCCTGTGGATTTCCTAGGTGGGGAGTTCAGGTATTGTGACCTCTCGGGCGTGACGTTCGAATCCCCTGTCTCGTTCGAGCGGACTGCCTTCTCGGGCGACGCCGTGTTCAGCGAGGTTGCCTTCGAGGACGATGCTGCATTCATAGAGAGCGTGTTCGACGACGACGCTCTCTTCGACGAGACTGTCTTCGAATCGGATGTCAGTTTCCGGGGGGCGGAGTTCAATGGTGGGGCCAACGTAGAGACGGACGACCTGACCTTCGAGGCGGCCTCTTTCAAAGGGGAGGCGGAGTTCGAACACGTGTGGTTCCAGTACGCGAATTTCCGGGACGTCGTCTTCCGTGACGATGCGGTGTTCTCCGAGACCACGTTCAGAGCCGAAGCAGTGTTCGAACTCACGACCTTCGAAGGCAGATGTGTCTTCGACGAAGGTCGGTTCCAGGACGATACGACGTTCGAGGGCTGTACGTTCGACGGTGCGGCCAGTTTCCGTGGTGTCGAGTTCCACGGTGGTGACAACATCAGGGACGACGACGTGACCTTCGCGGAATCGAATTTCGGTGCCACCGTCGACTTCGAACGCGCGGTGTTCGAGTACGCGAACTTCTCCTCGGCTACCTTCGAGGGAACTGCAAACTTCGAGGCCGCACAGTTCAATCGAGAAGGTAACTTTACCGACTGTGTGTTCGATTCGTCGGCCCAGTTCGTCGAGGTCCGGTTCGAGCACGACGCCGATTTCTTGCGCACCGTGTTCAGAGACGACGTCTCCTTCATCGGTGTCGAATTCGAGGGAGGCTATCACGAGGACGACGATGCCGCGTTCGGGTCCGTGGTCTTCGAAGGGCCGGCGGACTTCTCCGAAATCGAATTCCGCCAGGCGGGATTCGACGACGCGCACTTCGAGGACTCGGCAACCTTCCACCGCTCAGAATTCGGAACCGCACACTTCGAGAACGCCCGCTGGGAGTCCACGCTAGACATCTCGTATACGCGGTTCTACGAACCGGCCACCTTCGAAGGTGCGACCTTCGACGGCCCGGTCGATGCTGACGAGATTCGATTCGAGAGTGACGCCTGTTTCGAAGATACCGAGTTCGCCGAGAGCGCCTCCTTTCGCGGCGCCGAGTTCGAGGGCGGTGCACATACTGTCGACGACGCGGATTTCGAAGCCGCGTCGTTTGGCGGCAGTGTGGACTTCAAGATGGCGGAGTTCCGGTTCGCGAACTTCATGAGCTGTACCTTCGCAGAGAACGTCCTCTTCCAGCGGGCGATATTCCGCGACAAGGGGATGTTCCAGAACGCGTCCTTTCACTCTTCGGCCGTGTTCTCACGGGCCAGGTTCAGCGAAGAGGCGGACTTCTCTAGCTGCCGGTTCGACGACGAGGCTCACTTCGACGAGATCAAGTTCACGAAAGACACGACGTTCGCCGACGCCACGTTCTGTGGCGATGCGACCTTCCGGGCGACTGAGTTCGAGGGCAGTGCGAATATGCACAACGACGACGCGAGTTTCGAGGGTGCTCAGTTCCTCCAGGCGGCGGATTTCGACAAGGCGTCGTTCCTCTACGCGAACTTCAGTGACACCACGTTCGGGGAGTGTGGGATCTTCACCGGTGTCGAGTTCGCCAATTCTGTGGTCTTCCGTCCACAGCCCGCGGATACCGAGACACTCGTCGATTTCAGTGCGGCGTGTATCCACGGCGGCACCCTGGCCCAACCACAGGATGGTGACGTCTTCTACGACTGCACTCGGGCGGAGGTCCACGACGTCAGTTTAGACGATAGCTACTGTACCCATGGCCTGTTCAATCACTTCCTGTTCTGTAATACCGACTTCCACGAGTTCGACTTCACCGCTCACAAGGAGTATCTCGCCCGGAACAACTGGCAGATCCACACCTTCGCCGCGAACGAGTACGGCGAGACGGATTACGAGACCACGAACTTCAGCCCCGCGACACTGGAGAACACGTATCTGAAAGCGAAAAACTGTGCCAGCGACTTCGGTGATCGGAAGGCGGCAGCCGAGTTCTTCATCAAGGAGATGCTCTACCGACGGCACAAGAACTGGGAGGCTGCGTTCACTCGCGAGGAGTCTGTCTCGGTCCCCAATCGCGTACGAGCACTGGGCAAGTGGTTCGGCAACAACGTCCTCCATCAGACCTGTGGTTACGGCGAGCGGTTGTGGCGTGTCGTCTACGTCTCCGCTGTCGCAGTCGTTCTCTGGGGACTCCTCTATGCCTTCGTCTCGAAAGGTACCACCGAGAGCAACGGCCTCGCCTCGGCAGGGACCAATATGTCGACCCTGCTCTCACCCGAGGGATTGCTCATCCTCGGTCAGAATATGTACTTCAGTATGGTAACGTTCACGACGTTGGGATACGGTGACATCCAGCCAGTCGGTGCCACCGCCCGAACCCTCGCTGGGCTAGAAGCGTTCTTCGGAGCGCTTCTGGTAGCGCTCGTGGTCTTCGTGCTAGGCCGACGTGTCGCGTGGTGACCGGATTCCCATCTCGGTGGTCTCATCCACCACCGCTGATGTCGTCGGGTTCTTCTTCGCCGGCGGAAAAGATATTGAACGCCGTCTCTTGCTGTATCCGGTGGATGAGATAGAAAGAGAGGACGACGATGAGGAGCAGGAAGCCGTAGGCGAGGGCACTGATCAGTGCGTCGCCCTGGGTCGCGTATTTGCCTGTCCTGAAACTGATTATCTTCCGCGCCATCGCGATGATTCCGACGTTCAGGACTATCGGCAGGATGTTGAGATCCTCGACGTACGCGATGACCGTTCGATAGATCTCGACGATGATCATCAACAACAGGGCCGTATCGATGAGTTTGATGACGACGTCCGGGTCGGTGTAGGTGCCGGTGACGATCATCTGGTACATCTTCAGTGCGAGGTCGTAGACACCGATGGTGAACAACCCGACCATGATGAAGGCTGTCAGGAGTTCGAGGACGTCCATCAGCAGTTCCGAGCCCGAGCCCGCCCGGATGAGAAGATCCTCGAACGACGTCTCCCTCTGTGACGACTCTGTCTCGTCGTTTGACATTGACAGGCGCAGTTTTATGACAGATGTGTAAAAGGGCTTGTGCCGGGTACCGATAGCTCTCACACCGCCGCGGATCGGGCGGTCGAAACCCCTGGCTACGCCGGTTCTATCGAGTAATATCAGATTCGTCATCCGTTTACGGGACAACATTTACTATCCAACGCGTCGATTACCAGATATGATTCGATCCGTGGATGAGGAGGCCTTACAGGACATCTGTCGAGACTTGGCACTCGACAACTACGGGTTTCTCTACGTCAACGACCACAAGGAGGAGATCAAGACCGAGTACGAGGGGGCGGATACCGGCTTGACCTCGGCGAGTAGCCTCTCGCAATCGGACATCGAAGAGGCGCTGGAGTCGGTCGCTGACGACGATATCTCCGTGTTCCAGCGGCTTCGGAGTGGTGTCTACTACTACGACCCCTTCGAGACTCGGGATGGCAGCAAGGTGAGCGACGAACTCAAGAGCATCTTCACGTACGATCTGGTGGTCAACAAACAGACTATCGAGTCGCGGTTCGATATCGCACCGACAGACGTGGAGTTCTTCGCCGAGGAGTTCGAGAGCGAGGACTACATCAGACGTATCACCGCCGGAGAACGGGATTACTACGTCAGCGGTCCCCGACTGAAAGACGAGACGTCGGGTGATGCGAGTGTCGATACCAGACTCCAGGAAGAGGCCAAACACGGGACGATATCGCATGCTGACCTCGAAACAGTCATCGACGTCGCGGCGACGAACGACGTCATCAGGTTCCTGGAAAAGAACGACTTCATCGTGGATCTGGACGGTGAGTATCTCGTCAAGAGTGCGATGGACGCCTACGCGGCACACCTGGCGGCAGCGGTCGCGGACGACGCCGTCGCGGAGTTCGGCGACTTCGGTGTCCTCCCGCTGTCGGAGTTCGATCAGATCCTCGAGAACGAGATCACGGAACGGTTCGACGTGCTCGTCCACCTCGACCGATCGGATACGAGTACGTTCCTGGATCTGATCCGGGACGCTGTCGTCGAGGACAAGAACCTCGACCGCCGACGGGACCTCGTCATCCACCCGGAACTGTTCGATCCGTTCGTCGACCGGCAAGCCGAACAGCTACGGACGGATCTGGAGAGCGACCACGAACTCCCGACCCCGAGTTCGTATCACTCGAAAGGCGATCCGCAGATCGAAGAGATCACCGTCAGCGATTCCGATCGGGTCAACCAGCACGTCAGAGATGCCGTCGAAACTCGCTTCGACGAACTCGTCTCGGAACGGTTCGATATCGACACTGATAGCTAACAGCCATGCCACAGACATACACCGATTTCAGTCCAGTCGAGCAGGACGGCCAGCGCTACATCATCGGACAGCCCACGAACCAACACGACGAACCAGTCAGGTTCTCCGGGGAGCTAGAGGAGACGAGCGGGCTGGATGCGACGTTCAGGGACGTGATCAAGGCACTCATACAGCAAGACCTCTCTGACGCCCTCAATCTCGAAGCCGACAGTGGTGGAAGTATCTCTCGACAAGAGGCTATCCGGACGCTCCTGGATGCAGAGAACTCGCCAGTCGTCGTCGAGTCCGAGGCACAGGCTGAGGCGATCATCGACTACTTCATCGAGAACGGTATCCTGAACGAGAACGGGTCCGAGGTGGTCATCCTCTCGGACCCGGAATCGCTGGCCGATATCGCGGCAGAAGGGGGTGATTCCGACGAGGATACGGCGATGTTGCTGAACTGGATGTCGGCTATCGAAGGCTGTACCACGAAGATCCAGGAGACGATCGATACCGTCGAGGAGGTCGAAGATGAGCTCCGCCAGCAGATGGGCCAGATAGACGTCTCTCAGAAGATGGAGGAGTACGAACGCAAGCAAAAGGAGGTGGCCCAGCGGATCATGAATCTCACGAACGGTGGTGAAATCGACCAGTCCGACCTGAGTCAGTCCGAGCAAGCCGAGTACGAGCGTCTGGAACACCGGCTGTTCCACCTGGAATCGATGATCGACTCTGTTAGCAGCGGGAGTGATCTCGACCAGGAGATACAGAAGATGACCAACGAGCTTTCGATGCACGTCCAGAACCTGGACGATACGCAGGGCTCGCTCGAAGTCCAGCTCGAACGGCTCAGGAAGGTCTACCAGGTCAACGAGCACATCAACTACGAGGACGCCAAGGAGATGGCCGAACACCTCTCCAGTGTCGCATCGGCCGTCGCCGGGGTCGCAGACGCACAGGAGCGAGCCGAAAACGAAGACACCATCGGGCTGGCATCGTCGCTCGTCGAAGGGCTGGGAGAGTCGGAGTCGCTGCAGCAGGAGTCCAGTCCAGACGTCGAATCGACCGGCTACGAACAGGGTACTTGAGGGATGCACGCCCAGTCGCTCGTGGGGAGCGTCCGGACCCTAGATCGTCGCGCGGATCGTGTCCTCGACCAGCGGAGTCTCGAACCCGCGTGGCTGCGTCGGGTCGGCTTGGCGCAACTCTCGACACTGGGTGCCATCGACACGCTCGTCAACGTCGGGGTCCCGCTCCCCGTGACCGAGTCGGCGGCTCATCCGGCCGACGACCTTCTGGAGACGCTCCTGGAGACGCTCTACGAGGACGGGGCGATCGAACTCTCGATGCTCGATCACCGAACGCGTGAGCGGGTGACCGACACCGAGCGGGTCACCGTTGTGGGGTCGTACCTGCTGATCCCGCTCGAGGACGGCTACAACTGGCAGCAGGTCTGTTCCCATCTGATCGAGCGGTTCGACCTGACGGCCTCGAGGTGCGAGCGCGTACTCGCCAGAGCAGAGACGATGTCCGGAGCCCCCGTCGCGAGGCGAACCTGGCAGAGCACGGTCGAAACGATCGCGGAGACACGTGCGCTACTCGAGACCCAGTTGGCCCGACAGGAACGGTTGCGGCGTCTCTACACGCGGCCGGCCGACGGGCCGGTCGAGTTCGCGGACTGGACGTTAGACCAACTCGCCAACGTGAGGACCGAACCATGAGTATGTTGAACCTCGATCCGATAACCAAGTCAGACCGACCGACCTCCCACATCACAATCCAGAAGCGGAAAGTTGGGTCGTCGACGATACTGGCCGCGGAGCATCAGAACACGAAGGCCTACTTCTACCCCGATGCCCAGCAGGAGGTGATGAGCAGCGACCTCCAGAACACAGTCTACCTCCACGAGAACGCGGCGGAGGTGTTCGGGGGGATCAGTCACGGGGTTCCATTCCGGATCCAGACCGACGTCGACGTGAGTGAGGTACCTGTCTGTGAGTCGGCGACACTGCACGTCGACAACGGGGCGACGGACCGACTCCGGACCCACCTCAAGAGGAATCGGTTCCTCCTCCACAGGGGCATCGAGGAGGTTGCGGACCTCGGCGGGTCGCTCGTCTCGTTCGACGTCGTCGAACTGGAGCCGTACAACTACACGACGCTGGTGGTGACCGACGGGACAGACATCGAATTCGTCGACGCGAGCGAGGCCGAGAAACGGTCGACACCCGACGGCCCTGGAGGGAGTGGCATGCCGGGTACTGGCGGCGGGCGGCCGGGCGGTGGCCAACCGGGCGAGGCCGGCGAGATGGACGTCGATATCGACGTCTCGCCGGAGAAACCGACCGTGAGCTTCGAGGACGACGTCGCGGGGCTGGACTCGGTCAAGGAGACGGCACGGATGCTCCTGGCGCTGTTCGACCCCGACACGAAAGAGCGCGTGACAGAGCTCTACGGCGAGCGGTTCGCTGCTCGTGGCGGCAGTATGCTTCTCTACGGCCCGCCTGGCTGTGGGAAGACGCTGGTCTCGGAGGCTATCGCCTACGAAGCGGCCAACAACACCAACATCGAGGAGGAGTACGGCGAAGTCCAGTTCCTCCCGGTCAAAGGTGGCGACATCCTCTCTCGGTACCCCGGTGAAGCGGAACGGCGTGTCGAGGCCGTCTTCGACGAAGCACACAGCGTCGCACAGAACGGTTTCGCGGTCCTGTTCTTCGACGAGATCGAGACACTGATCCCGGATCGGAGTGACGACGACCTGCAGCGACACGAACGGTCGCTGACGAACGCCTTCCTCCAGGAGATGGGGACCGACAAGATCGAGGACAACCTCCTGGTCATCGGTGCGACGAACATGCCGTTCACTATCGACCCGGCGGCCAGTCGGCGGTTCCCGGTCCAACAGTTCATCCCGCAACCGGACGAGGATGTAATGGCGCAGGTCTGGGAGAAGGAACTCGCCGAACTCGAGACGGCCAACGGCGGGATAGATATCGATTACGAACGATTGGCGGCGGAGTCGGTCGGCTACACCCCGGCGGAGATCGCCGATCGCGTTCTCGGGACAGAGCTTCAGCGTGACCTGGTTCGAAGTGTGATCGACGACGACAGAGAGCCCGTCACACCCGATAACGACTACTTCCTCGAACGGCTCTCCGAACAGCACCCGAAGACGGTCAGACAGTTCGTCACGAGTGTCAGAGACGAGGCCGACGCGCTGGAGGGGTACCCGGAGATGCGTGACTACGTCCACGAACAGGCCGACCGTCTGGATATCCGCATGGGATCGCTGTTCCAGGACCTCCAGGCGTTCGACGGCGACTCCGACGACGGGGACCCGGAGGCGTAGGTGCAGATGGGGCTGGTGGAAGACACCGACACGTTCGTCGAGGCGCGCACGTTCTCGCTGGGACCGTCCGTCCTCTTGACGGCAGACGAATCTGTCGTCGTCGTCGGGACACCGAAGGGCCGTATCGAAGTGGTGTCGAGTGACGGGGAGTCGACGACCTTCTCGACCGCAGGAACGCTCTCCGGAATCGCGGTCGACCAGTACGTGTTCTGCCTCGTCGACGAAGCGGTGATCGCGTACACGACGAGCGGTATCGAACTGTGGACCACGCCGGTCGGGGCCGTTGAGGCGATGGCAGCGGTCGGGGCGGCCGGTATCGTAGCCTGTTTCATGACGGACGGACGGATCGTCGGGCTCGATACAGAGACCGGGTCGGAGCTGTTCGACGTCGACCGTCCCCACAGCGACGTCGGATCGATCGAAGCGGTCGACGGCGGCACGGACCGAATGGCGGTTGCCGCGTGGTCGTTCGTGACCGTCCTGGACGGCAGTGGCTCGGTCGTGCTCGACGAGAACATGCACGGCGCAGTCGAGTCGGTCGCTGTCGTCGGGGAGGGTATCGGTGTGCTGTTACAGGACGGTTCGATCAACTACGTCTCGATCCCCGAGGGGGAGGTCGTCTGGGCTGATTCTGACCGGGTGAACGACTTCACGTCACTGGGGAGCGATGCACTGGTCACGACCGATGGGGAACGCCTCCAGCACGTGGACGAACACGGTGGCGTCGACCCGCTCTCCGTACCGGGTGGCGACGCCGTGGTTGCGTCGGGTGATCGGAACCTGCTCGTGACCGCGACCGAGGAGTCACAGACACTCTACAGGAAGGGACAACCTCCGGCCGAGGCCCTGGCGGTCACACTCGGGGATACCGAGATCGCTGCCGGCGAGTCACTGACTCTCGACGTGGAGAACACCGGTCCGGTCCCGGTCGAAACGCAGGTCGAACTCCGCCTGTCACCTGCAGATGCCATCCGGTTGGCGGGGACCGCCGAACAAGTCTCTCTCTCTCCCGGCGACTCGGTCGAGACAGCCTACCCGGTTCGGGAGGTGTCCAGCGAGGACCCCGTCACCGTCGAGGTGCTGGTCGATTCGGCGGTCGTTCTCTCGGGTCGGATCACCCCTCTCTCCCCACCCGATCCCGACCAACTTGTGGACGTCTCGGCGTCGGTCGAGACGGTCCGAGACGGGACAGCGGTCGTCGCCGTCGAGATAGCGAACGCCGGGGACTCCGCAACGACTGTCAGTTCTGCGGGCGAACAGGTAACAGTCCCGCCGGGCGGGAGTGAGACGATCGAACGAGACCTCTCTCTGGATGGGGACCCCGAACTCACGTTCGAAGCGACGGTTGAGGACGAGTCATTCGAGATGACAGTTACGCCCTCGCTCCCGGACTCGCTCCCGTCAATCGAACTGACGACGACTGACGGGGACCGACCGTACCTGGACGTGATCGTCGAGAACACGGTCGATGCCGGACTGGAAGACACGCTGGAGGTCGCTACGTCCGACGGCGCGGTGGAACTGGAACGGTCCATCTCACTCGACCCGGGGGCCGTGCTCAAACTGGCCGTCCCCCTCGCAGGTCCGCAGGTCGACGGTGGTATCGAAGTCATCGCGGGACTCGAGGGGCTGGGTGTCTCTAGCAGACGTGACGTTCCGGCGTCAGCCTGGGACTACTCCCCGGAGGATGCCACGTCCCGTCCACAGGCACCGGTGGGCAGCACAGTCGAGCGGTCGTCGTCCTCACCGGTGGCAGGGACGGACTCGGCGACGGCCGACACCACCGACGACCAGCGACTCCGGATCGAGAGAACCGTTCCGGAGTCCGTGCGGCGGGGCGAACGGTTCACGGAAGAGATCAGCCTGCACAACGACGGTGCGACTCCGCTCACCGATCTCACTGTCTCGTTCGACGAGTCGACCGAACGTATCGAGCAACTCCACCCGGACGAACGCATCGTCCTCGACCGGCACCACGCTGTCTTCGAGGACGGGTCAGTGACCCTCGATGGCGGGACAGTCTCGACGGCAGAGGCGACACAGCAACTCCCCGAGCGAACGGTCGCTGTCGAACCCCCGACACTCGGTCTCGAAGTCGGTCTCGACCCTGCCGACCCGGAGAGCCGCGCACTGTTTCGCTGTCACAACGAGAGCGACGGGCCGGTGACAATCGAGGTCCTCGCTCTCACGCCCGATGGCGAGGAGGCACGCGTCTGGAAACAAGATACTCCTCGGACACTCGACCCGGGGGAGTCCGGGACCTTCGAGGAGACACTCGAGGTGACTCCGGACGGAATCGACACACCCGTGACTGCCGGTGTTCGGGTGCGAACCCGAGATGGTGGCACGGACCGTTTCGTCACATTGGCCGCTGGGTCCCCGACTGCGCAGGCGGCAGCATCGGCCGAGAGCACCGGCGGTGACGTCATCTCACTGGCAGCAGAGACACAGTCCCCGCCAGTCGTCGACCGACACAGTGCGGTGGAGTGTTCACTCACTGCCGGAGCCGATATCCAAGACGTGACGATCGAAGCCCACGGTGACCTCCTCTCGTCGCTCCTCTCGACCGGTCAGCGGAACGTCGGGACGGTCCAGGCGGGCGAGACGTTCGACTACGTCGTCGATATCGAACCGACGTCTGCGGGGTCAGCGTCGTTCAGACTCGACGTCGCTGGGCGGGGTCCGAGCGGTCAGATCGACCGTAGTTACGAGGTCAGCGGTTCGGTGTCTACTGGTACGGAGTCGGCTGCTCCGGCGGAATGGCAAGTCCAGCGTGCTGACGACGGGGCAGAGACCGACAGGCCTGCAGACGAGGGTGGGCCGAAACACCCTCGCCACCTCGTCACGACGTTTCACCGGACAGCAGGAAGTCCCCGCTGACCGCTGCCGTCGATTCCTGTATGTAGGTGTAGATGGCACGGGCCTCGAAGACCACCAGGAGTACGAACAGGAGTCCGATCACGCCTGCCAGGGCGCGCGAGAGGAGTCGTGCCCTGTCCATGGTCTGTGTGAACGCCGCCCGTTCGGACCTGGCTGCCGCCGCTTGACTCGCTGCACCCGCCTGTGCGAACTGCCGATCGGCATCGGAGTACGCCTGGGTCACACTCGCCCGGCGGGACTCGATCCGATCACGGGATCCGATCCAGTAGACCGGCTGGCCACCGATCGTGAGCAGCGTCGACGAGGTGAGGTTAGCCTCGGCCTGCCGAGCACGCTGGAGGTTCGCGTTCCCGTCACTGACGAGTGTCGAGTACTCCTCGAACGCGGTCTCCGATCGGTTCTCTAACGTGGCCGCCTCCTGGCGGTTGCCGGCCAGCGCAGCCAGTTGTGAGAGCTGTCTGAGTGTCTGTGCACGTTCGAGCTTAGTCGTCTCGTTCGCGGCTAGCCGCTCGCGATAGTATGATCGCTGTTCGTCCAGTAGCGCTGTCAGTATCTCGTTGGACGCGCTCGCCGACCGCCGTATCTGGTCACGGATACCGGGTGTCTGGACCCGCTGGGATGCGATCTCGATCGTGTTGTAGGTAGCGGCAGCCCGGGTCAGCGATCGCTGTGCAGCGCTGTGGTTCCCGGCCTCCATCTGTGTCCGGGCGGCAGAGGCTTCCTGCAGGAACAGGACTGTACTGCGCCCGGCGGCGCTGACTGTCGTCACGTCCTGTTTGGCCTGCTGGGAACTGTTGGATCGAAGTCTCGACGCGAGGCCCTCCATCACACGCGCCATGTTGCTCGCCGCGACCGTCCGCCGATCAGATCCCTGACTTTCGACCGAACCCAGCGAGTCGACGGTCGCACTGAAATCTATTGGCCGCGGCGTCGCGGTGATGGTGAGGACCTCCGAATCGATGTTCGATCCGGAGATGCGGTATCGCCAGGTGTACTGCGTGAAGAACTCGGCCCGCGTGTCGAACGTGACCACTGTGACGAACGGGGCGGACTCGCCGGCCGAGAGCGACGACGGTTGCTCCGTGACGGTGAGCCACCCTTCGTCGGGTCCTTCGACCCGTTCGATCTGGAGATCCTGTACGTCCTTGTAGCCCAGTCGCTCGCTGATATCTGTGCTTCGTGTGACCGACCGGGTCGCGACCACTCTGCCGAACGAGATGTCGGTCCGGTCGACAGCGAGTTCGGTATCGTGCGTGACGGAGACGGTCGACGAGACCGACTCCCGACCAGGCTGGCGAGCCTTGACGGAGACGTCGAGCGTTCTGTCACCCTCGCTCGCACTCGCGTCTGCGGTCACCGTCACCTGGATCGTTGCGGTCGACTGCGGAGGAATCTCGTTGGGGATATCCGTGGTCCGGGCCTGCAGGCTCCCGTCGGCTATCGACGCCGTGGCACCGGTGATCTCCATCGATCTGTCGCCGCCGTTCCGGACCTCCACAGGGACGGTGTGGGTAAACTCCTGGGCCTGTGTCCGTGGCTCGTCGAAGTTGATATTGCTATCCGGAGCGTCGATCGACTCGTAGTATGGCGGATAGATAACGCGGGCCTCGAAATCGATCGTGGTCCCGACTCCGTTTGCATTCTGTGGCTGGAACTCCGCTTCCCACTCCAGTTCCTCGTGTTGATCAGCGTTGTCGTCGGCAGTTATGGTCACGGTTCCATCCGATGACCCACCGGCGTTGATGTACCCGCTCAGACCATTGAGGGCGATTTCTCCTTCGGTATCCCGGTCGTCGAACCGGACGTTGATCCCCTGAACGTCGGAGTACCCCCCGTCCTCCTCGATCGTGTACGTGGTTCTGACCGACTCACCGACCATGACGTCGCCGAGGTCTATCGACTGCTCGGGCGAACCCAGGACCGGCGGTTTGAACACGTCGACGGTCACCTGGATGGTCTGGCTCTTGCCGGTCGAATCCGTGACGACGACGCCGAACCTGTGTGTGCCCGCGGAGATCGAGTCCGTGGCGGAGATCTCCATAGCGATCGCGTCGCTGTCGTCTGCCCCGATCTGATCGGGGACATCCATGCTGACCGAGAGGTCGTTCGGCACGTTCGCGGTCCGTGCCGAGATGCCGGTCATCCGGCCATCACCGGTGTTCTCGATCTCGATGTCCAGGTCGGTCGATTCGGTCCGGTCACCGCGGAACGTCAGGTCGGTCTGTTCGGAGGGCAAAGGCCCGAACCGCGGTTCCAGGACGGCCACGTCGACTCGTAATTGCTCCGAGTGGGTAGTTCCCGGTCCACGGATGGTCGGCCGAACGTAGTACGACCCTTCGGGCGTCCCGTCCTGTGCCGTCACCTCGTATCTGACGGTGTACGTCTGCCCGGCGGTTACTGTCCGGGAAGACCTGGTCTCTAACCTGAAGGTGAGGTCACCGCCAGCCTGCACGTCCCTGGTCGGTGTCACTCTGGCGACGCCGTTCCCCTGGGCCGTGTAGGTGAACGCGAGGGTCGTCGAGTCGCTGTCGCTCTCTGCGGCCTGTAGCTCGAGCGACCCACTGGTGGCTGCCGTCGCGACACCGGTTGCCAGCAACAAACCGAGAACGAGGACGAGACGGGCGGCCGTTCGACGGGACGGTCTACTCATGGAGCATCGCCCCCAGTAGGATCGAGTCACCGTGTGCAGCCGCTTCAATGTCCCGTCGCCAGATGCTCAACCGCCACGCGACGACTGCACCCAACAGCCCGACGATGACGGTGTACCCTACGATGACGACGGCGCTGGCGACGGCCAGTCGTGACTGTGTCGTCGCCACTTCGGACTGGAGTTCCGTGAGTTGCGTCGACCGCTCCTGGAGACCATGCTTGTTCGCGAGCGAGAGTGCTTCTCGCGTCCGCCGTTCGGCGTCCCGGGACGCTTGGTACTGCGTGAAGAGACTGAGTTTGTACGTCGAGATAGCACTCCCGAGCGCTCCACAGCCGTCGCAATCCTCGAGGAACGACTCCGCGGCCGTCGCCGAATCGTTGAGGTCCTCGACGTCGCTCTCGTAGGTCTTCTCGACGCTGTCGACGCGGATCAGAACCTGTGAGTACCGATCTGTGACACCGGCGCGTTTGTACGATCGCGCTGCCTTCCGGAGTGTCGCGATTCGCCGTGGGGTCTTCGACTGTGACTCGGCTGCCGACTGAAGCCGCTGGCCAGTTCTAGCGTAGAACCGCTCCAACGCCACGTCGGCCAGGACCGCGTACTGTTCACCCCGGTCGACCGTCCGGAGCCTCCGGCTGATGGCGCTCGTCTCGTTGGCCCGCTCTATCGCAGCGTCGTAGGACCCGTTCTGGTTCTGGGCGTAGCCCGACCGGAAGGTCACAAGCAACCGGTACACCAACTCCATCCGGCGTCGCTCTGTCTGACTGAACGTACCGATCTGGACGGCCTGAACCGCCTGAGATCGGATTATCTCGAACTCGCTGTATTGGGTGAAGGCCTCGGTCCCGTTCAATCCGCGCAACGCAGTGAGGAACTCCGTGGCGGACTCGGGCGTGGGTGCCCCCTCCGTCTGTGCTGCCGTCGGTCCCTGACCCGTGATCGCCGAGTCGGCTGTCCCGGTCGACGTGTCCGCAGCCCCCACGACCGGAACTGCCAGTACCAGCGCGGCTATCGCCACCGTAGTGATCTGTGCGTTCATGCTTAGTAGACGGTCTCCTCCATCCGTGCTCTGAGTTGATCGTGTTCGAACAGCCCCTCGACGGCGTCGAGTAACGCCTCGGCGATTGCGATCAGTGTCGCCTGTTCGACTGCCGAGACACCGCTGCTATCCCTGACCATCGTTCGAACTCCTTCCCACATCTCCCGGGCTGGACTGACCTCGGAGACCTGACTGACGCCCGCGGAGATCCGCTCGTCGACTGCGTCCAACCGATCGACGATGACGCCACGCTGTTGACCGACGTCCTGTCGTGCGAGCGTCGCGATGCGCTCGACACTGATCTCTCCCTGCCACTCGACCCTGGTCTCTTCGAGCGTCGCACACGCAGAGAACAGGTCAACGTTCCGTTTGGAGGCCATGACCTCGTCGACGGTCGCGCTGGCAGTCTCGGTGGCTTCCAGTAGACCGGCGACGACATCGGCCGCGTCGGCGGACGCAGTGAACACCTCGTAGCCGGAGTCGGGAACGGACTCGACCGTGTTCACCGCCGACGTGAGGACACTGGCGTAATATTTCGGGATCGCAACGTCGCGGCGCTTGACCGCGCCTATGTCGTCGATCCGTGACCGGACGGAACGCATCCGCTCTCTGTCCGCCGACGAGAGGTCGTACGAGAACTCGATCGGGACCGTCTCACGTGTTGTCTCCCCATCTCGGATCTGGACCCGGACAGGCGTCGCCTGGAACTGCTCGGGTCGATCCGCCAGGTCGACCGTGAGTTCGTATTCCCCGATGGGGACGTCTTCGAAGACCACGCTGCCATCCGCGTCGGTCTCGGCTCGGAAGCGCTCCGAGTCCCCCTGGCGGGCGAGTCTCGTGGACACACCGTCGACACCCTGCCCGTCGACTGTGACAGTCGCTGCGACGGTACCGACGAGTCGTCGGAGCCGCAATTTCGTGCCCTCGTTGCCCGCGAGGTCCGTCTCCCAGGTCTCCTCCTCGTACTCTGGGTGACTCGCCGTGATACGGAGGGTAGATGCTGTGAGGGGTACTTGTTCGCTCCACTCCCCGTTCGCGTCGGTCGAGGCAGACTCGCCCTGCCCATCGACTCGGACCGACAGATCGACCCCGCTAATGGGGTCACCGGAGTCCTGATCGACAGTCTCGATTTCGACACTCCTCGCCGGGAACGTCAGAGTGGTACTGTCACCACTCCTGGACTGATTTCTGTCCAGACGCTGTTTGCTAGTGACCTGCAACCTACCCCTCGCGGTTTCACCAGCGAACGACGCCGTTGCAGTCCAGGCACCGTCGGGAAGGCTGACCGTTCCATTGCCCCCCGTTATCTGGGCGATCTCTTGCTCTCCACGGTTGTTTTGGAGTCTGACATCAATCGTCTCGGTGATTGGTGCCCCCGTCTTATCGGCGATGCTGATGTTACAGGTAAACGTCGGATTGGTGTAGGTGTACCCGTCCGTCTGTCCGCTGCCTGCTGTGCTTGGTCCGGCACTGATGATGTAGGCACCCACGACAGACATCGCAGCCAGGAACCCATAGAGGAAGGGGGACAGCGACGCTGGATTCTGGGTAATCGGAGCCGCCAGGGCTGACAAATCCCCCTCTGACAGTACGGATTGTCCGACAAGATATAGCACGATGACCAACACCTCCATCGCCACAGCGAACGCGATGGGTATCGGACTCGTGATCGATTCGCGTTTCATGGCTTGGTCCCATACGACGAACGTCACCAATCCACTCACAATTGTAAAGACGACGAACACCAGAAACTCGGAAGTGTTCTGACTGATCCCCCATCCGAAGAACCCGCCGAAGGGAATAGCGGCAATCAATAGCGCGAGTGCAGTCGGTGCTGGCGATTCCAGATGGGTTTTCCCTACATACCAACTCACGCCAAAGGTCGTGACTCCGAGAACACCTGCCAGAATGAACACGATGTTGTCGGTGAGGACGCCCCCAGAACTGCCAGAGCCGCTGTCATCCAGTTGACCGGCAGAACTGTTCTGGACCGCTCCGTCCCCACCACTACCGTTCGCCGTGACTTCGATCACACGCGCGTCTTCCCCTGTCACGACGACCGCAGTGAACGACGCCGCTGTCTGGAGCGGCGTCCCACTGACGTTCAACTGCCCGCCCTGGAGGATTTCGGACCCGTATCTGGTCAGGTTCCCGTCTCGCTGGACCCACACCGCTGTGGCACTCGCGGGGAATCCCGTCGCGGTCTCTACGACACCCGTCGATCTGTTCAGACTGCCAGTAGTGGTCGTCTCCCCAGCATCCCGCTGCAGGTGGTGGTCGTCGTTGGAACTGTTGAACACCACCTTGCCGTCCGGTGTCCGGAGGACCACCGCCGGTTCGGATGCGTGGAGCAGTTCGCCCGGCAGCGTCAGCGCACTGCTCCCGTCGACACGCGTGGCCGGGAGCGTATTCCCGAAGGTTCCGGTCGGCGCCGTCGTTCTGACGACGACGGAGTACCGGTCTTCCGGGACGAGCAACGGGTGTCTGAGACGTACCGCCTCCGACCCCAGGACGAGCGTCGCGTTCACTCCCTCGCGAGGATCGACAGTATAGGTCGCCATCGTATTGTCCGGCAGGACCCTGAACTCTATCTTACCGTAGACCGACACGTTCGTCCGGAAGTCCGACAGCGGAACGCGGACGCTGCTATCGTTGTAGGTCCCGGGTACCCTCTCGCCGGCGTCCGAACCCCCGACGAAGACCGGGACCGTCGAACCGTTCGGAACGCCCGTGACGGTCCCACTATCGACCGGTAACACCACGTCGGTCCCGTCCAACGTGCCCGTACCGGCGGCTTCGAGGTATCTGAGGTCGGCACTTCTTCCGGTTCCGTTTCCGGTGACGGTAACGACGACCCGTGCGTTCGTGAGGTTACTGGTCCGAGCACTGAGGTCGCCAGCATCTATCGTCCTCTCGATACTGTCACCCTCCTCGAACTGGTGCTTGAAGTCGGCTACTTCGACCCCGTTGATAGACACGGTCACCGTCTGGTTGCCGGTAACGTTGTACGGCCCGCTCTCGACAGTCACTGCCCCCGTCGTCGCGTTCTGCTGGACGGAGACCGAGGGCGCCGCTGTAGCCGACCCTGCGACGACGGACAGGCAGAGCACAGTCACCACGACGAGGGCGACTCTGTAGAGGAGGGCGCTGGGATACCCATGGTGTGTTGGCTCCGGCATCCGAGTCAGCCCCCGTTGTCAGAGAGGTATTCGTCGAGATTTCGCTGGATGGTCCTGAACTTCTCCGCGGTGAACTCCTCGGCGGAACTATCCAGATCCGTCGAGAGTCCGTACTCCGTCGCCTGGTCCATGATCTTCTCGAACTTGGGACGGGACTGCTCTAACAACGGTTCGAGGTCGAAGCCGCCGAACAGCAGCAGGACGTCGACTGTCTCTTCCTGGCGCTGGACACCGGTCAACGTGGGCATCCGATGGACGACGTCGTTGTATCCGTTCTCGGCCAGCCAACCCTGGAGCGCTTCCTCGACTTTCGCCTCCGTGTACTGGTCCGTGTCGATGAGACGCTCTGGTGCTCTGACGACCGCATAGACCACTTTCGACGTCGTCGGATCCGCGGGGACGAAAGTGTTGTCCGCGGCCTTGTCGAACATCAGGTCCAGGTCGAACATCGACGGCTGTTCCATCGCGACCGCCGGTGTGAAATGATACGAGTCGAGTCGTGACGGCCAGGTTATCAGGTCCGACACGTCGACGACACTGTGTGTCTGGCGGCCGGCGCCGATTATCATGTCTACCGCCTGGATTGCGTTTCTGTTGACCGTCTCGTGTCTATCCTCGGCGTTCTCGGCCAGGTCCTCGTCGTTGATGATGTGTGAGTTCGAGATCAGGAGGACCATGTCCGCGTTCTGTGTGCCATCGTACCATCGCAGCAGCCGTGAGAGGCCACTGACAGCGTTGAAGTGCCGCTGTCCCCCCTCGAAATCGTACGGCCAGGCCGCGAGAGCGACGTGGATGGTGTTCTCGAGGGCGGCAGTCGGTGGATTGTCCTTGATGCTCTTGATGAGGTAGGGGACAGATCCGTTCCCGGTGCCGCCTCCGAGGGTCGTCATGTAGAGGAACGAGTCGGCGACGTCGATACCACTCTGGGTGATCATCTCCAAGATGCGGTCCTCGTCCTCCTGTGCACACTGTTCGCCCCCCGGAAAGTAGTTCCCGACGCCATCCAGTGTGCCAAAGAGGTGGGTGTGGTCGCTCCGGATGTCCTCGATATCGTACTGGCTCTGTTCGATCCGATTGATCGTGTTCCGGATGTCGGCCCTGTTCGTGTTCAGGACCATCACCCGGTCCTCGATGCCAGGGTTCTCCGCCCTAGTGAAGTACGTCGATGCGATACGTCCACCACCCTCACCGGAGGCGAGGACGGCCCAGCGAGTGAATTTGTTCGATTCAGACATAGCTAATGTTTCTCAAGCGTCGTTTCGGTTGCCGTTGCGGCGTGCAGTTCCTCGGCGGCGATAGCCGCAAGCACAGGGTCGGGGACTGGTGTCGACAGGAACTTCTCGCGAACTTCCTCGAAGGGGATCGAGTCACCGGCCTCGAGGTTGTACTCGACGATGTTCTCGAGTTCCGCCACCACCGTCGCGCTGTCGTAGACGAGGACCGTTCCATCGTCCAACTGCGTCGCGTTGTGACTGTTCTCCTCGGCCCAGAGCACGAGCAAGCAGGGTGCGTAGGAGTCGTCGAACCGGTAGGAGAACTCCGAACTGAGGTATCCTTCCTTCTCGAACCGCTCCCGGAGTCGCTGTTCGAGGTCATCGAGATACTCCCTGGCCTCCCGCTCGATACCGTCACACACCTGCTCTCGGAGCGTGACCTCGAGGAGCGTGAGGCTCGCGTCTACGTCCCGATCGACCTGCAGGGTCTCGGTCGCGGAGCCGAACTCGTCCGGGGCTGGCACGGCGGTCACCTCGTACTCCCCGAAGGCCACCTCGGGGAACGTGACGGACGCTGCGACGGGTGTGGTCACGGACCGTGACTCCTCGTACCCGTCACCGCTGAGCGTCACGGTCACGTCCCGATCAGGGCCGCCGCGTTCGAACTTGACGGTCACCTCGACATCGAACGTCTCGGATCCGCCGGGAACCGTGAGTTTCGGTGCGTCCATATCGAACTCCACGGAGTCCGGGTTCTCGCGGTAGTAGAGTCCGAGGAACTGATCCTGATGTTTCCGGACCGGGAGATCCTCTCCGTGGACGGCTCCGTTCGCCCGGAGCGTCGATTCGATGCGGTCCCTGATCTGGTCGTAGCCGTCGACGACGTCGGCCTTGGGTTCCAGTTCGTCGAGCGCCTGCATGAGGTCCGCGACCGCGTCGCACCACGCTGTCTCGAAGGTCTGTAGATTCTCGATCCGTTGCAGGTCGTCGACGTAGCGGTGGTCGGCCGCCTCTGGCACCGTGTAGTAGCCCGGTGGAATATCCGCCCCGTCAAGACGAGTGACGATCGAATCGAGGTCACGCTCCAGCGCGTCGACGATGTCGAGGCTGATCGAGAGCACCTCGGAGCGATGCTCGGAGAGTGCCGACAGTTCCATCGCGTCGTCCAGTTCGTCGATCGACGCGCGCACGTGGCTCACGTCGGCAGTCGTGCCATCGACGAGGTACTCCTCGACGTCGCTGGCCTCGATCGCATCGAGTAGCGACCGGAGGTCCTGCTGGGCGGCATTGAACGTCCGATCGCCCTCCCTGCGGACAGCGTCCCGTCCGGCGAGGAGAGACGAGACGGCCGCACTGAACTCGTGGTCGCTGGCGGCCGCACGTGCGTCAGCCAGTTCGTCTTCGACTTGGATCCGGTCGGCGTCGCCAGCGGCAGTGATGGCCCCCTGGATCCGGTCGGCGGCGCTGTCGACCCGTTCGATGGCCTGCTCGCGAGTGTCTTCCAGTTCTGCGCCAGCGCTCTCCCAGTCCTCGTCGCCGAGGCCCCCGCTGGTCGTTGGTGGTCCCGACTCGACGATATCGTCCAGGCGAGCCATCTCGGACCTGATCTCAGCCCGTCTGTCTTCGACCGCCTCGACGAACGCCTCGGCGAGTTCGGTCCCGCGTTCCTCGCATCTGCTCCCGAGTGTGTTGATCGTCTCGAGGTCCGCCACACCGTCGAGCGAAAACGCGCCCGTCTCACGGTCGAAATCGATGCCGGCGTCTCTCAGGTCGGCATGAAGCGAGTCGATACCGATCCCGAGACCGTCTCCGACGACGGATGGGTACTCTCGCTCCATCCGCTGGTGGCGGTCCCAGAGGTCGGAGAACGATTCCCCGACCTCCCGTGCCCGGCGTCTCGTGTATTTTGCTTGGTCTGTCCCCGTCGAGATCACTCGCTGTCTAACCCAGAGGCCCCCGACGACAGCCATCATCGGGACGATAGCGATAGCCGCGTAGATAGCGAGCTGTGACCCGAACAGGACGAATACACCTGCGCTTATCGCCCCGCCGAGGACGACAAGTCCGAAGACCCCGAGTGCGGCCTTGAGAGAGGCTTTCACAGCAGCGCACCCCCGATACCGAGGACGGCGATAGCACCGATAGCCAGCAGCGCGAGCGCGCCACCGATACCGAGCGGGAGGTGCAGGAGCGAGGCGTCGAAATCCCCACCGCCGAAGTCACTGAAGTCCTGTGTCTTCTTACCGTACCGCCAGATCCGATAGCCACCACCGATAGCCCCGAGCAGGAGTCCCAGGAGAACCCCGATACCCGTATTCGCTCGCACAGACGACTGTGCGTCCCGTTCGACCGTATCCAGTGCGCTGTTGTACCGTTCGAGAGTGTCAGCGGTCACAGTATCTATCCTCCGTTCTCTTGTATGGAGTGCTTCGAGCGCCGCAGCGGCGTCACCTGGTGGGAGTCCTGCCACCTGGGTTCGGTTGTACAGGAGGCCCCGGAGTGATCGTGCGTGTCGATCAGCGAGCCGACGCGAACGGTTCAGCCGCTGGAGAGCCCCACGGGCAGTGGCGAACTGCTGTTCACTGATCGGCTGGCCGGCCTCGGCGTTGTCCTCCATCGTCACGGCGGTCTCGTTCAACGTCTCAGCCGCTGCGGATACGTTCCGGGTCGCAGTGAGGTACGCCGTTTCGGCAGTCCGGTACCGCTGTCGATTCGTCGTTCCGGCCCGGAACGTCAGCGCTGTTCCGGTGAGATTCGACCGGACGGTCGGCCCCCCCTGGACCGATATCGTCACGCTGTTTGTCGGAACCTTCTGGCTGATGGCGTCGGCGTCGAGTGTGATCGACGATCTGTTTCCTCCGACGACGGCACTGTAGGCTTCGTCGCCTTCTGTGACGTCACGAAGCCCGGCCGTCTGCACGTCCCACACCGTACTCCCCTGTACCGGGTCTACGGCGTCACCACCCTCACAGTAGACGACGAATATTCTCGTCTCGGGATAGAGCGTCGTCGTGTCGGTCGTGACCTGACTGGTCCCGTCCACGAGTACGGCGACCGTCTGTGATTTGTTCGAACAGGCATCCTGTGGACCGACTGTCGGCTCTGCCGCCACCCCTGGCGGGACGAGCAACACCGCGAGTACCACCAGCAGGACGATCTCGATCCTCATTGGAGTTTCGTATCCCAGTACTTGTAGGTCGCCACACTCCCCACGACGGCACCGATACCCGCACCGAGAATCACGCCGGAGAGGAGCTGTGGTACCGTTCGGTGCTGTTGGTCGAGCGTCTGTACGACCGCCGTCGTCCGGCGCTCGGTGTCGGTCACACTAGGGCTGTCACTCTGTCCAGCGACCAGCCCAGCAGACAGGACGGCAAACAGCATCCCCATGAGCACGACTGTCCGTCGACCGGTCATGAAACCACGGCCTCCGATTCGCGTTCGTACTCCGTGGCCAGTGATTCTATCTCGTCGAGGCGGTCGATATCACCACGTCTGTAGGTGAAAAGCGTCGTGAACGAGACCAGGTTTCGATTCGTCAGTGTCGCCCCGAGGTTGACCTCGTCACATCTCGCCGTCAGGAACGACCGTAATTTCGACGTGTCGATCTGGTAGCTCGTATCGGCGATATAGTTCGACGGTGCCCTGAGAAGCCCGATCGCTTTCCTGGATTCCGTCGTCTCGATACCGTCTACCGTCTGCTTCAACTCCGCGATGTGGGACAGTGCGGCAGCGTCGATCTCTTTCTTGCCGATCAACGGCACCAGATACCCCGGCAAAGACTGGGTCATCTCCACCGCTCGCCCCATCGAGGCGTAGCCCGTCTCACCGTCTGTGGCTCCCAGTCCGAACGAGAGACTCGTGACGATGTCCTGGATGTCGATGATGGGGGGGTCGACGTCGTAGGCGCTGCGGTCGATCCGTTCGAGGACAGTTCCCGATATCAGATCGACGATAGACGAGGCGACGTACTCGTTGAGATCCGTGAACTGTCCTTCGGCGGCCTCGTGGTAGGACAACCGCTCGTTGTCGACCAGGATGATCCCGTTGACGACATCTTCGAGTCGGTCGAGCCCGTACCGTGCGTTCCAGGCCTGCCTGCTGGGCGAGGTATCCCCCTCTGCGTCCCCACCGACGGGTCCCTGGGTGTTCGGGAGCACACAGACGGCGATCGTCTTGCAGTTCCCGTCGCTGTACTGATCGATGGCCTCGACGATATGCGGACTGATCCCACATCCGGTTCCGCCACCGACACCACAGAATACGAACGCGAAGGGGACGTTCGTCTCGGAAGTCGTCACCCGCCCTTCCTCGTCGTCTCCCTCGTCCTCTCCGACATCGGTTAGGACACTATTCAACGTCCCTTGCAGGACGCTCCGGTTGTCAGCCATCACTTCGTCTGCGCGGACCGGATTCCGTCCGAACCCGCCAGTGACCTGTTCCTCGAACCCATCGGTCGTCCCCGGAACGATTCCCGACCCCTCGGCGATCCCGTACCAGTTGTCTCGACCGACGTTGGAAAGGTTCTGGAGGTCCCGAATCGTGGAATTGAACACGAGCGGCGTCGCGATCTGCTCCATGTTCTTGTGCGCGAATATCTCGTCCACGATCGAGCTTCCCGCCTGTCCAGCACCCACAAAAAGATATGGCATTCGTGTAGTTCCAAAACAGTAATTCCACGAGTATAAATATATGGACGACGACAACAGTTCACTCGGAAAATTTATTTTATATATTGGGTCCGGATAACCATAGTAACTCCCACTAACGACAAATACAGGCCGTTCCGTAACTGGGATAAATATGTGTATCTACTTGTACGAAATTAAAAAATCGGAAATCATACACTCGGAATCACCCCCGGAGCTGTTCCAGCAACACGCTGTAGGCGTGTCGCTCGTACAGTTCGACGATCCAGTCCAGGGTTCGGTCGGCGGCTTGGAGATACCCGAGTGCACGGTCCTGATGGCCACTCGCTCTGGCATCGTCTGCGTCCTCTTGTAGTGTGCTGACGAGTTCGAGGAAGTGGATCGGGATACTGTGATCGTGTTGGGGATATTCCGAAGGGTACTGGGTCCGGATCGTCGACCTGCGTTGCTCGACGTCCGTACGCAGCGCCTCCAGATCCGTTTCAGGTTCGACCGTTCGCCCGGCATCCCGAAGTTCGGGGATCAGTTTGCGGTCGTAGAACCTGAGTTCCTGGCGCGCCGCATACACCGTCGGTAGGTCGGCGGCATCTGCCTGCTCGACGACGGATCGTAACTCCGATGCCCGCCCTTCCAGGACCGAGGTAACGTCCGAATCCAGTTTCGTGAACTCGGCCGCGACCTCGTCCGCGAGTCGCGACACTGCCGGTACCTCCACACCGTCGAGTCTGGCGGTGGTGGTCTCGGCGCTGTCGACGGCTTCGATGACGTCCTCAAAGGTCTCCTTGCAATCGGTCGGGTTCACGGGCGAGGTGGTCAACACGTCGACGAACTCCCGACCGAGATTGCTCTCCGGGAGCGTCTCGAGTTCCCCCGCGATCCGCGGGGTCGCCGTCTCGCGTTCGACGAGTCGTAACTCGCCACTGTCGAGTCGTTTCGCCAGTGTCGTGAGCCACTGGGCGGTACTTCCGGCACTGTCGAAGCGCACTGCTGTCTGGTCGTTCGCTGCGGTACATATCCGCTCTGCCTCTTTCAGAAGTCGATCCCGCTCTGTCCGTAGTTCGTCGTGCTGTTCGATGGCCGATGCGAACTCCCGTCCGATGTCCGAGACCGCCGCGCCCAACTTTCCGCCGATCTCGTCACCACTATCCTCGAGACGCCGGGCGATCTCTCGGGCATCGACGGTCGTGCTTATCGGCTCGACCGTCGATTCGATCGCCTCCGTACGGTTGAGCGACTCGATGACCGCGGTCAGGGTCTCCGCCAGTTTGGACGCGTCTGTCTCCGCCGGTGCCTCGAGATAGTCGAGTAACCGCTGGCCGTCACGGGTCTCGGCTGTCACTCGTGGTCGGACGGAACTCACCGCTTCGGCCACTGGTTCTACCGTCGTCTCGACCGACCGATCACCCGTGACATCCGTCGGGTCGTTCGCTGGGCCACTCGCTTCTCCCTCTGTCCCCTGCTGGGTTTCCTTCACGAGTCGTCCCCGCTCTGCCACTCGCTGGACCGACTGTGCCCTCGAGACGGGCCCGTCGTCGTCGTGAATCAGTCCCCGGTCTATCAACGACCGTGACTCGACCACAGCGTCGACTGCCTCTGTCAGAGAATCTACGGCTCTGGTGACGTCCCGCTCTCTCGGTTCCTGGTGTAGTTTCGCTGCAAGTTGCTCGACAGCGGCACTTCCTTGGTCCGGTTCGCTCGAACTCGTCCGTTTTCCAGCGACGAACCCACCGCCCGTGCCGAGTATCAGGGTCACGAGAGCGACACCCGCTGTGACTACCAGTTCGACCATCGTTCTCAGCCCATGTTCTCCCGACCGAGACATCCGAACAGCGGTTCGACGGTGTCCCAGATCTCCCGTAACTCGTTTGCCTCGCGACTCTCGCTCTGTTCGACCAGTTCACGGGCGTGGTTGTACATCCGTTCGAGTGTCGGCATCTTGGGGTTCCAGAGTAGCCCCCAGAGGTAGACGTCGTCGACGTGTGGGACGACCAACTGGTTCACGTAGACGTCGATCGAGCCCGGGCCGTCGAACTGGTCACGGGCGAGGAAGTCATCGCCACCGAGAATCTCGGTCAGTTCGTTGTTCCGCAACAGCGGGGCGAGATTCTCCATCTTCGACTCCGGGCCGTACACCATGAAGGTCCCACCCCAGGCCGTCTGCGGTTCGCAGTCGACGAGGCGGCCCTGGAGAACGGCGGAACGCGCCAGCGTGTCTAGTCGGGACCGGTTGAACGACGACGTACTGGTCCGGCCGATCACAGGGGCCATCACGACGGCTGGCTGGAACTCGAGGTCGTCACTCTGGCTGTATTTGCGCTGTACAGGGCGGAAACTGTCGGGGACGTCGAAGACCTCGCCCCGAATCCGTTCTGTCCCTGCGGTGTCGGCAGATTGGGGTGTCGACGACATGGTGAACGCTTCCAGGAACGTCACCAGGAGCCGATTGATGTTCCTGTAGTTCGGTGGATTGTATCTGTGCAGCAGGTCGTCGTCGATGTCGACGGCCAGTTCTGCCGGCGGATCGGCCAGTTTACTGTTGTCGAAGGGGATGATCCCGTCGACAGCTCTCGAGAGATACGACATGCCCACCACACCTCTGACCATCTCGCTCGTCCCGAACTCGTCGTCGGACGGGAGCACCACCGAACTGAGGATCGGTTTCGAGAGCGCGATCGTCTCCTCGGCGCCCGTCCCCTCCGTCACTAACTCACGGACGTTCTCCGCCAGCACCGGGGTCGAGCCACACCCGGTGCCCTTGGTGACACTATGGATCAGCATGACTGCTTGGGACGCTTCCATATCTCTGAGGTCGAGGTCGAGCCTGTCCCTGATGGCGTTTTGCTCGCCCTCGAAGTCCTTCTGCATCAGCGTTCGACCGACTTGCCAGTCCCGCCCGGCCCCCGAGTAGTTGTGGTGGCGGTAGCCGATCATACAGTTGTTCACGAGTGCTTCCTCACTGAACCCCCGGTCCTCCTGGGCGTAGTAGGTCTGCCCGAGTTCGGTATTGTTGGTGTTTAGTCCACCGTAGTCGGCCAGGCCACCCTCCCAGACGTTCGCCAGTCCGCTGCTGTGGTTGCGGAGGGTATCTCGTCGCATCAGGACGGCGTCGAGGATGTGGTTTCCAGCCCCGCCCACACCGATCATCATCCACTTGTTCCCGGTCGAACCGCTCAACGGCGACGAACTCCCGGCGGTTTCATCGGTTTCCGGTTCCGGACCGTCGGTCCCCGTGGGTCCCCGAGATCGAGTTGGTCCATCCGCGACCGACTCGCTGTCGTCCGTTTCCATCTCTGTCGTGGCGTTCTCTGGTTCCCTGGCCGACTCCGTGGTCCGGAAGCGTGGTTTCAGAGACCCGTCAGTTTCGAACACGTTGTCGTACCGGTCCGGATACATCTGCTCTACGGATTCCGGTGTATTCGCGTGCCGTTCGGCGATGTGGTCCTCGATGGTCGGTTCGTCGGTCTCTTCGAGACATATCTTGCAGGTGTCAGTCATGATTCGGGATGCTCATTGTCGTGCACTCGCGTACTCGTCTTGCAGTTCACTCAAGACACGCTGAGGACTCACGTCGTCGGCGACGTGAACCTCGACGTAGCCCGGGGTCTCGTCGTCGACGTCTACCTCGTCGATATCTCGCTGGCGTTCGGCGAACGACTTCATCTCGTTCAGTACTTCCTCCTGGACGAACTTCTCAGGGAGTTGGTTCTTCTGGAGCGCGACGGCGTCGTCGGAGGTCGTCGCCGCCGCTGCTGAAGTCAGTTCCCGCAACAGGTACAACACGTCGTCGGGGGCCGCCTCGGTCGTGTCGGGAGTCGACGTTACCGACCGTGTCCGGTTGTCGTGGGTGGTCGCGTCGCCCTCTGTATCGATCCTGAGTGTCGACCCGTCGACGACGTAGCTGATGCCGTAGGTGTCCGTGAACGGGACCCTGAGATTCTCCACCAGTGTCGTCCCAACCGTCTCCGATATCGGGATCGTTCCGGACCCGTGCTCGACAGTCGCGACGACGCTCTCCCCGAAGAACTCGGCGATGGCACGGATATCCTGCGCCTCCTGCGCAGCGTCCGTCGCTTCCCGCTTGGCTTCGGTGAACCTGCCGTCGTGGAGGGCCTCGAGTGCGTCCTGTCGATGTGATCGGACGGTAGGCCGAGTCGGTACCGTCGGACCGTCCGTAGGGGCCCGTCCTTCGAACAGGTACTGTTCGAGCCGCGTTCTCGCCCCACCGTCCAGCGAGTCGAGGTGATCGTCGGCCACATCGAGTGCCTCGGCAGCATTGGAGAGTTCCGTGGCGATCTCGTCCTCTCGCTCGTCTAGGAACCGCTCCAGTTCGTCGAGCGTGGTCTGTACCCGCTGGATCGAGCGTGCCGTCCTATCGAGACCTTCTTCCTCGATGGCGGAGACGAGGCGACTGTCCAGTTCGTGTCTGGGGCCACCGATCTGGATTGGGGGACCGTCCAGCATCGGCACTGATATCTCGTTGAACTGCCGGAGGTTCCGTATCTCGTAGGCTTCACCGAACTGTGAAACGTAGTGCAGGTCGCCGAACGTCTCGTGAATCTCGTCGACGACCGTCCCTCTGAGTGTCCCTTCGAGTCGTTCCACACGCTGTTCTGGATCGAGTGCTTCCGCGTCGGCCAGGACCTGCTCCGCACGCTCGGATCGCTCACGGCTCGACACCGATCCGTTCTCGACGAGGCGATCAGTCCGGTCGATAACCGCCTCACACTGATCGCGGAACTCGTCACACTCGGACTCGAACGTCGATACAGCCTTCGGGACGAACTGTTGTAGGGCGCCGCGTGTCTGTTCGTCGGCCGCTCGCTCGATGCCGGACTCGAACGTCTCTCTGGCTTCACGTGCCAGATCCCGGGCCGTAGAGAGCTTCTCGGCGGCCTCGTTGTCGAGGGTCACGTCCCATTCGAAAACGAGTGTCGCGCTCCAGATAGCTACCCCACTCGCCACCGGCAGCAGGAAGAACCCGGCCACCTGGGAGGTTCCGACACCCGACGACAACAGTGGTCTGTACACCAACACGAAGAGGACGAGAAACAGTGTTACGAACCCCGTCGCGCCGAGCGTGAAGGTCTGATGTCGGAGTGCGAAGAGTCCGATACCCTGGGCTATCCAGGCGACCGTGATCAGGACGAACAGGAGCAACACCACCGTGGAACTGGACCGGAACACTGTTCCGGCCGCTTCGAAGACCGGAATCGACTGGAGTAGTCGTTTCAGACCCCCGAAGATGGGAATCCCACTTGCGGACGTCCCGAGCAGCGCCACGGCGGCCTGCACGAACGACGCCAGTATCGGCACCCCGGCGACACCCCAGCAGATCGACGAGAGCCGCCGTCGGTTCTCGAACATCTGGTGTGAATTGATCAACCAACGCTAAAATACCTAGCGTCGGTTCCAGGATATGATACTGGGATACTAGCTCCGGTCAGGGGTTTTTGTCCAGTCTTCATCCGCCGAAACAACAGAATACCGGTCTACGGGTCCTCGTCGCTCTCTGCAGTCTCATCACTGAGAGCATCGAAGATATCCCGCTCCGTGCTGTCGGAGGCCGTCTCCTCGTCGTCCGAATCGGCCAGCGCATCCAGTATCGGGTCGGATGGGTCATGCTCCTGGGTACCGTCGTATTCGGATTTGTCGTCCTGTTCGGTACGTATCCTGTCTGGCTCCTGGGTCTCTGTCCCGGTACTTTCGTCTGGACTGTGGGACTCCCCGGCGGTGTCCCCACTGTCGCTCTTGTCGGTTTCGGGGTTCTCTGGGACGCCATCGCTCTTGCCCTGGGCTTGGGGATCCGGGTCCGCCGCCACCGCCGACTCGTCGACTGTCTTCGCGGCGGGGATATCTTGAATCTCCAACGCTTCGAATCCAGTGTCGCCGGTTCCACTCCCCTCGATAACCACCTGTTTGAGTTCGGACTGGAGTGTCTCCAACCGTTCTTCGACGGCCTCGATGTCCAGCAAGCGTGGTGCGAGCGTGAGATACTGGGTTCCCTCGTCCGTGACGAGGTCTGCACGGGTCAGTTCGACGGGGCCCTCGGTGCCGGTTTCGAACCCCTGGCCGGCACCGAAACCACGAACCTCGACCGGACTCTTCAACTGGACGCTCTCGTTCGCGATGGCCTGTGGCAACACGATCGAGACGTCACGTAACACGGCTTCTGTCTGCGATTTGAATGTGTGACACGTCGTCGAATCGAGGGCCACCTTTCGCGTTCCACTGACGATTCCCAGGACCGTGCAGTCCGAGAGTCGAACCTCGCTTCCGACCACGTTCCCGCGCACGATACACCCCGACAATTCCACGAATTCGCCGGTGACGGTTCCGTGCACGTGCGCATCCTTCCCCTTTACACTGCCGGGCGTCCCGACGTCGCCGTCTATCTCACAGTCCCGCATCTTGACTTCCTGACTCGCCATCACCGAGGCGCCGATCAGTGACTCGGGGTGGAGGGTCACACGCTCGCCGTAGATTCCCCCGGTCACGACCGCTCCGGCACCGACCCGGACCGGTCGGGCGATTTCGGCCCGATCGGTCGGGAGTACTTGCCCTCGATACGTCTCACCGCTGTCGATGATCGCTCTCTCCTGTTCGATAGTTGCCATCGTCACGCCTCCTCTTCTCTGACCGTCAGTGGACCGTCTACGGCGGCGTCGAACGCGTCAGCATACGTGACGGTCCCGAACAACGCCCCGTCGCCGAACTGGTCGATAGCCTCCTCGACCTGGTCCGTGTTGACCTGTCGTCGTCTGGTCTCACCGTCGGTCGGTGTCTGAGCGACCGACTGGGTGGTACTCTCGAACCCCTCGATAGGCTCCAGGGTCGCACTGAACCACGGCTCGTCGGTCTGTTCGACCACCGACGGTGCGACGACCGTCTCCTCGTAGACACCGTCACGTTCGACACCGACGACGTAGAACGGTACGTGGAGCGGTTGGGCACGCTCGACGTCGGTCAACACGTCGGTTCGATGTGCTTCGATGGACTCTAAAAGGTCGTGCCTATCCGCGACGAACTTGTCGATGGCTGTCGTCGCCGCATCGAGGGCCGACTCGACACGTGAACGTCTGGTCTCGGCCGTCCGCTCCGTGTGTCCCCTGAGATCACTCCACGTCTGGGATATCTGCTCGGCGAACGGGCGTTCGATGTTGTCCTCGAACTCGCGTTCGTCGATCTCGAAGATGTGTTCGCCGAGGTCGCGGATACGCTCCTCCGCGCGCTCGTCGAGTTCGTCGTGTTTCGTCTCGAATCGCTCCCTGATCCTGTCGAGTTGCTCGTCTAGCTCGGCGCGCTCTTGGTCGATCTGTTCGTGTTCGGCCTCGATCTGTGGTTTGATACTCGCCACATCGGCCATATGCTCCATCAGTTTCAACTCCGCCTGTGCCTGGGTGTTCTTGTCTATCGCTTCCTGGACGCTTTTGAACCCCTGTTTGAGTGTCTCGATCACCTCGTCGATCCGACCGGTGATCGATCTCGCTTCCTCGATGAGCGTTCCCAATCGACTCGCTATCTTGCGGTCGTAGGCGTTTTCGTCGGCCATCCTATCGCTCCTGCATCCGCTTTTTCATCTCAGTCTGTTCGTGGATCTGTTCCGCGACCATCGCGGTCGCCTTCGCGTTCATCATCTCGGCTGCGATCTGGTCCTGGTGTCGACGTTCCTCCTCTATTCGCCGCAGTTCGGCCGCCTTCTGGACCTCCGCCTCGGCCTCCTCCAACTTCTGTTGGTTCAAATTCCTGGTCTGTTCGATTATCTCCTCGGTTCGCTCGCGTATCTGAGCCCGTTCGGACTCGACATCGTCGAGGAACTGGTTCCGACGAGATCGACCGAGATGCTCGTACTCGACCATCTTCTCCGAAATCGCGTCGATCGACCCCTCTCCTGCTTTCGCCTGTGTCTGGAGATCACGGATCTTCGATCGGATGTCCTTGACCCTGTTCCACGCAGTCCGGATCTCCTCGCGGCGCTGTTCGAACTCCCGTTCTTTCAGGTCTGCTTTCTGGTCCTCGATGTTCTCGTAGATCTTGCGACGTTGATCGTCCTTCTCTATCCAGAGCGCGTCACAGATATCTTCCACCAGATCGTCACGAATACGATGCTCGGCGATAACTGCCGTCTCCTCGAACTCGTTTCGACACGTCGAACAGGCCCACGTCAGCGGCGTCTCGTGTCGAATATCGAGTTTCGATTCGATGTCCTCCTCCGCACAGGTGGGGCAGTAGAACGTGTACGTCGGGAGCGAGAGCGTGTTACTGGCGACACGGATGTGCTCGTCCAGGAGATCGACGGCGTTGGACTGTGCTGTGGTGAGTGTCTCGACAGCCTCTTCGGATGTCGTCTTCACCTCGTCCAGCACTCCTTCGATATCGTCCTTTACGACGGCCTGTTCGAGTGTCCGTAACTGCTCTACCTCGGCAGCACTCACACTGTCGACGGTCCCCTCACTCGTGTCCGGTTGTACGTACGGTTCGAGTCGATCGAGTCCCTCTGCGAGGGGGTTTTGCTGTTCGACGAGCGGTGCAGTGACCTCGGTCTCGTCGGCGTTTTCGATGGTCTCGGCGAGTCCGTCGAGTTCGGACCGAACTGCCGCTTCGACGCTATCGTCTTGGGACATCACCATCGGTAGCTGGTCGGAGATAGTCAGATTTTTTTCGGTAGTCTCGAGGGGACGTCTGTCCCGGATGGTCCGCAGTTCGAACGTCGAATCGGCCACTGTCCCCTTGCTGTCGTAGATTACCGTCCCGTCCGCTGCTGGGAACATGTATCCCGTCCAGTACCGGCGGTCGACAGACTCTACCGAGACATCCGGTTCCCGCTGGGTGCCGTATCCAACGACGGCGCCTCCGACGACGATCCCCGACAAGGCTACCCCGAGAGCTACAGTCCCCACACCAGCCACGAACAGCACTCCGCCCAGTGCCAGTCCCACTGCTGCGATACTGCTACCGATCGTGTAGAGGCGACGAACAGCAAAGAGATGGTCTCTGAGGTCGTCTGCGATCGCCGTCCCGACCGCTACACCGACAGCAGAATCTTGGTCTAACTCACCCCGATCGGTGAAAACCGTCCCAGATACTTTCATCTGTACTCTGAAACCTGCGAATGTGTGCCAATAAATGTACTGCTGAGGGATAATTTGCGTGCTATTGTCATTCTCTGCTGAAATAACCCCTCGCAGGGACTACTGTGGGATACTATCTCTGGACGGGCTCAAAGAATTTTAGCTTTTGACAGAGACTGAATGTTTTTATCACTCGAAACGGGTAGTATCAATATGCCTGCAAAATCGGGCGCCTCCCACGCCTTCGCCTCCTTTCTGAGTATCATCATCGGTTCCCTCCTGAGCGCCTATCTCACTACCCATTCCGTCACCATCCGAGAGGCAACCTCGTTCGTCGGGCACCGTATCGCAGCACTCACTGGACTGCAAGTATCGGAGTTTCTAGTCGGGATACTGGGTATCGCGACGGTCCTCTCGTTCTGTTGGGGTGTGGCATATCACTACTCACGGCACGGGACAGAGTGACCCTTCGCCCTCGTGTGCCATGATATTTCCCCACACGAATGTGTCATCGAAAGGCCGTGACGACCAATGGAGTATTCATGTCTCGGTTTCACCGTCGACGAAGAGTCAGATTTGTACGAGGAGTCTGCTATCAGTGACTCGGCGAGTACGCGCCGGAGACGATATTCAGCACGGCGACCCCGGCGACGATCAGCCCGATACCGACGATGCCGGCGATGTCGAGGGGTTCGTCGAACACCGTCACACCGACCAGCGCCGTCAGAACGATGCCCAGCGCTGCCCACGTCGCGTAGACGATACTGACCGGGAGTTCCTCCAGAACGAGGCCAAGCAGATAGAACGAGGACAGGTACCCACCGAGGACGACGACGCTCGGGGCGAGTTCGGTGAAGCCGTCACTGAGTTTGAGGGCGGTCGTGCCGGTCACTTCTGTGCCGATTGCCAGTGCCAGGAGGAGATACGAGCGCATCGGCTGATCGAACTGGCACCGCACGAAAGTGCCTTGCCGAACGGCGTGCCACTTACCATCTGTTTTCTGACAGATTTCTCGGCGTGGATAGCAGGATTTTTGCATCGGTTCACACCACCCCACTTCATGTCCAAACTCGGGGAACTGGGTCTCTCGGGCTACGAGGAGAAGGTCTATCGGTCGCTCCTGGGGCTCGGTGCGGGTACCGCCAGCGAGATTGCCGACGCGAGCGGCGTCCCCGATGGCAGGATCTACGACGTGCTCAACGGGCTGGAAGCCAGAGAGCTCGTCCGAACCCGCGAGACGGAGCCGACGACCTACGTCGCGGTCAACCCCGAGACGGCAGTCGCTCGCTTGCTTACCGAGCGGGAACGCGAACTCGAATCCCGGGCGGAGCGATACGAGCGTCTCGCCGGGGAGGTGTCTACCGAACTCGCCGGGAGTGTGCCCGCCGACAGCCAGTTCTGGACGGCACCGCTTGGGAGCGAGACGGCGGTCTCGCTGGCGACCGCACTGTACGACGCGGCCGACGGGACGATACGGTCCGCTATGAGCGTCCCGTACGAAGGTGTCGAGTGGGTGCGGTATGCCGCAGAGATCGACGCCTCGCTGGACGGCGTCGCCGGCACACCGACGGCTCGCATCCTCGTTACGCCCGGTGTCCTCGACGGCGTGCCGGACTCGGTTCGGGCGACCTACGCGGACGCGGGAGACACCGTCGAGGTTCGTGTGACGAGGGCGCTCTCGATCACCTTCGACGTCGTCGACGAGCGGCGCGTGTGTTTCCACGTACCCCATCCCACGTCACAGACCGAGCGATTCGGCGTGATCGACCTGCGAGACGGGTCGCTCGCCGACCGGCTGGTCACCCTGTTCGACGACATCTGGGCGGCGGCGGAGCCGCTCACGGCGCCGTCCACGTAACTGAACCCCTTCGCGGGTGGACTCGACCGCTACCGGGCGAGGTGCGAGAAGTACCACTGGCCGTCGTACTGCACGAGTCTCCCCAGGCTGCCGTCCGCAGTCGATATCCGGTTTTGGAGTTCACCGAATGCCTCCGAGTAGGGAGCACACTCGCTGTAGCCGTCCTCGATCGCCTGCGTAATGATCTCCCGCTCGCGGTCCGTGAGCGAATCGAGAACGACGCCGTGCTCGCGTCCGTAGTAGTCCCGGAAGTCGGTCAGCGAGTCGGCGACCCGGGTCACCGTGACCGTGGTCGTGGCTATCTCGACGGACCGTCGCTCGGTGGACGTCAGTCGTAGTCGTCTGTCGTCCCAGTTCAGGAAGAATTTCTCCCGGTTCGGAACGAACACGGAACGGGCCTGGCTGTCCGCGTCTTCGTAGGCGAACGTGACACTGAACGAATCGTAGTGTGGTGCGCCGAGGAGATGCTGGTTCCCGATGGCGGCCCGAAGCGATTCGCGGTCGTGGGGCGGCAACTCCTCGAAGGAGTGGACTGTCGCGTCCGCCGGGACCGCGGAGTCATCGATTCCGATGTCGACTGTGTACTCGTATCCGGTCGCGTTGCTCCGGTCGGTGTGGGTGGTCTCGGTCCGGTAATACGCTTCTGCTTGGCCGGCAACGACGTACTCTGTACGCATCTCCGGGCCATAGTAGCCGCGTGTGCTGGCGTTCTCGGTGTCGTTCCGGATTGCTGCCGCGACAGCGCCTTCGGTCGCATGGTCGAGACTATCGACCGGTGTACTGAACTCGTTCGAGACGCCTCCCGCGGACGCCTCGTCGAGAGACAGCCGTGCGCTGTCGGAACACGAGTCCGCGTCGGGAAGTCCGTCCAGACAGCCGGCGAGCGTCGCGAGCCCTGTCGTCGTGATGGCCTGCAAGGCACGACGGCGGGAGGGGTGGGGAGGGCATGGCATACCCGAAGCTGTCGGCTACTCGACGGATAAAGTCGTCCATCGCGGGCGGACGGGTTCGACGAATCGCTACGTCGTCACTGCGTAGAGTTTCTCGGACGGGACGTACGCGACACCGTCGACGATAGCCGGGCAGTGGTCGCCCGAACCCGTCCCGTCTCGCCTTCGTGAACCGGTCATGGTAGCATCTCACTCGATACCCACTAGTAATTTCCCATCCACGTTGCGTGGACCGATTGGTCTTTGGCCCGTCGCGGACTACGGCCACGTATGCCCACGGCCTACATCACGGCGCCACCGGACGAGGCCGATTCGATAGCTCGTTCACTCGTAGCAGAACGGCTTGCAGCCTGTGTGAACCGAGTCGACTGTCAGTCGACGTACCGCTGGAACGACGAGATCCACGACGACGAGGAGGTGATCCTGCTCGCGAAGACGACCGAGACGAACTATCCGGATCTGGTCGACCACGTCGAACAGGTCCATCCCTACGACGTCCCGTGTATCGAGCGGTTCGACGAGAGTCACGTGTTCGCCCCGTTCGAACGCTGGCGGGCCGACGCGACCGGCCAATGACGGAGTACGAGATCGTCGAGACCGGACAGCGACTCAACGGGGTCGAACTGGACTGTCAGCTGTTCTTCGGCGCCTGGGGCGTCCGTGACCGTGTTGGGGAGACCTGGCACGTTCGAACCCGTTCCGGTGCGGAGCTCACTGTCCAGCCAGTCGAGTAGCCCTCGGGCCGAGCGACCGCCGTAGTCACCGAAGCGGTTTTGTGTCACACGCCCACAGTTGTTAGCGGAGATGTTACCTATCGACCCCGACACCGTCGACCCGGAAGACATCGGTGAGAAACGAGCTACCCTGGAGATGGACCACGAGGAAGCCGTCGAACACGTCCGCGAGGTGTTCGCCGACGCCGGCTTCGGGTTCCCGGTGGAGTTCTCTCCGTCGGAACTCCTCAACGAGAAGGTCGACGCCGACCGTGATCCCTACTACGTCCTGGGAGCTTGCAACCCGGCCGTGGCCGACAGGGCGCTCGACGCATCGGACAACAGAATCGGCGGCCTGTTCCCGTGTAACGTCGTCATCTGGCAGGACGAACCCGGCGTCCAGACCGTGTATCACGTCAGCATCATGCGGATCGCCAGGTTGACCGGGATGGCGCCCGACGACGAGACGATGTCGGATATCATTGCCGATACCGGCGAACTCGTCGAGGAGGCCTACTCGAACCTGTAGGGAGTGCTACGCGGATCGGCGAGATCGGATTCACGTTCGATTCAGGATCTGTACTGCTCGATCTGCCGAACGAGCGCGTCCTTCTGCTGGACGCCGACCATCTTCTCGACCGCCTCGCCGTCGGCGAACAGTACCAGGGTCGGGACGCCCCGCACGCCGTATTCGGCCGCCAGTTGCTGGTTCGCGTCGACGTCGACCTTCGCGACTGCGGCAGCCGTCTCGGCGGCAATCTCCTCGACGATCGGGGCGATCATCTGACACGGCCCACACCAGTCCGCGTAGAAGTCCGCGAGCACGACGTCGTAGGACGCGACGGCGTCGGCCAGTTCCTCGCTCGACCCGATCGCGATCGGGTCGGCAGGCCCGGCACCGTCGTTGCTCTCCTGGGACTGCAGTTCTTCGATCTTCTGTGCCCGGATGTCCTCGATTGACTCGTTGTCGCTCATCATCGGTGTTACGGGGTAAGGGCGCTTAACTGTTTTGCACTAATAGAGAAATACTGTCTGTCCGGGCCCACACAATCCGTTGGTGATCGACTGGGGTACAGCGGAAACGAGCTTCAGAGTTCTACACGGTCAGCGAACGCGTACGGCAACCGGGAGTAGACGAGCGCGTTCGTCCGCAGCGCCGACACGGTCGTGTACTCGTCGACTGCGTGTGCCGTGTCGGTCCCCACGCCGAACTCGACGGTCGAGATGCCCTCGTTGCGGAACATCTTTGCGTCGCCACCACCGGTCGCACTCCGTCGATAGACGTGCTCGTCGATGGCTGTCTCTGCTGTTTCCGCCACTGCGGAGACGAGCGGGCCGTCGACGGGTTCGAACGTCCCCAGCGACCACGTCGCATCGTCGATAGCGACGCCCGGACAACCTTCCACGCAATCCCGGATCTGCGAGAGGACGCTGTGGGTATCGACACTGGCAGTCAGCCTGATATCGACCCTCGCCGTCGCTCGCTGTGGCACGCTGTTGATGCTCTCGCCGCCCTCGATGACACCAAGGTTGACCGTCGGCGTCGTGAACAGGTCGCTGGCCGTCGCGGCGCCCATCACCGGTTCGTAGTAGTCGACGGACTCCTCGATGATCGGGTCGAGCGCGGGGTCCAGTTCCAGCCGTTCGCTTCCGAACTGTCGTCTGATCCGTTCGATTGCCTCGTACAGCCGATCGATGGCGTTCTCCCCGAGGATCGGTCGGGATCCATGGGCGCCCTCGCCGGTCGCAGAGAGGCTCAGCCAGATACTGCCGCGGTCGGCGACCGTCACCGAATAACGCCCTCGCTCGCAGGTCGTCTCACCGATCACACAGCCGTTGGCGTCGATGGACTGCCGATCGAACACCGCTTCGATACCGGCCGGCCCACCGGTTTCTTCGTCGCTGACGAGGAGGAACTGCAGCGTGAGCGGCGGTGTCGTCTCCGTCTCGGCGTAGGCAGCCGCCGTCGTGAGCATCGCGGCGACAGCACCTTTCATGTCGGTCGCACCGCGTCCGTAGATCCGCTCGCCGTCGCGCTCACCGAGCGGGTCGTGTTCCCAGTCCGTCTCGTCGAACGGGACCGTATCGAAGTGGCCGTTATACAGGAGTGTCGCCTCGCGCTGGCCCGGTATCGTCGCCAGCACGTTCGGCTTTGCGGGGTCGACCGTTATTCGCTCGGTGGTCACACCGAGCTCCTCGAAGAACGCTGTCGTGTAGTCGGCCAGTGACTCAGTCGCCCCGGGTGGATTCTGTGTATCGGCGGCCAGCAGATCCAGTGTCGTCTCGACGAGGCGACCCTCCGCCGCTTCGAGGAACCGGTCAAGCTGGTCCAGAGACTCGGTCACTATTGCTCGGCGGTGGCGGTCTCGGGTTGCTCGTATTTCTCGCGGAACTCCTGGATGAGTTGGCCCATCTTGGCGTACCAGTCGTTGAGCATCCGCTGCATGTCCTCGGCCATCTGGTCGGGGTCGGTCGGATGGTAGACGTGGTAGTAGCCACCGTGGTCGTAGTTGACCTGCTCTTTCTGGATGAACCCCGCCTGCAGGAGTCGTTGCACCGACCGGTACGCGGTCGAGTGGTCCCTGTCGACGGTGTCGGCGATCTCCTCGACCGTCATCGACTCCTCCGCCGACGTGATGAGTCCGAATATCTCGCGGTCGAGTTGCTTCAGTCCGTGGAAACACTCCAGCAGCCCCTCACATTCCATGTCCTGCTGGAGGTACTCGCTCATTGATTCTGGCATCTATGTCTCTACGTACTTCTCTGGTAAGTATAAATGTGTGGTTCTACTGCATAACTGCCCGCGCCCCGGCCGTGGACGTTCGCCCGGCTACGTGACCACGAAGAAGCCGTAGCCGAGCCCGAACGCGAGCAGGAACGAGCCGGTCCAGGCACCGACCGTTCGACCCAGTTTCGCGGTACTGATGCCGCCGTCTCCGCCGACCGCCGCGCCGCTGCCGATGATCGCCGTGACGATAGCCTGGTTGAACGAGATGGGGACGCCCAGAAACACGGCGAGCTGTGCCAGCAGGAAGGTCGGGAGCAGCGCGGAGATCGACCGTCGCGGTCCGAGCGAGGCGTAGTCCTGTGAGAGGGACTTGATCATCCGCGGCGCACCGGTCCAGGAGCCGATCAGGATGCCGAGGCCACCGCCGGTCAGGACGACCAGCAGCGGGACGTCGACGGTGTCCAGCAACGGGACCAGCGGGCCCACGGCGAGCCCGACCTGACTGCCCCCCGCAGAGAACGCCACCAGCGACCCGAGCGCGAGGAGGAACCGCCGTAAGCCCCGCTCCTCGTCGCGGACGAGCCAGACCCAGACGACTGCGGCTGCCAGGAGACCGCCCCCGAAGACGACGAGCCCAGCCGAGACGAGGTCCGGAAGATTGGCAGTCGCGGCGACCGCTCCCGCTATAGACTGGCTCACGCCGGCAGGCCCGAGGAACGAGAACTCGATAAGTGTGACGACGGCCCCAGTGAAGGCAGCGAGTACTGGAACCGCACGCTGCTCTGGGACGTCCGCTCTGGGGAGGAGGCTCGCCAGGCCGTACGCCAGCCCGGCGTTGACGGCCGGTGCGATGGTCCACATCGCTGCAATCTCGACGTACTTCTCCCAGGCCGGGAGACCGCCCAGCGAGAGACCGGCACCGATGATCGCCCCAGTGACGGTGAACGCCGTCGCGATCGGATACCCGGTGGCGACACCGATGGCCATCAGACCCGCAGCCGTAATCAGCGCCAGAATCACTGCCACCGGTGTCAGCGCGACGCCGGCCACCAGTTCGGAGCCGACCGCTTCGGTCACATTCCCGCCCTGGACGACCGCACCGAGGAATCCAAGGAGCCCGACGACGAACGCGGCACGGAGCGTCGAGACGGCGTTGGCACCGACGGCCGGAGCGAAGGGGGTGGCCCCACTCGAACCGGCGCCGATGACCCACGCCATGAACAGACTCGCGAGCCCTGCTGTCACGAAGACGGCGGCTGTCGCGGGGTCCACGATCAGCACCCCACTGGAGTACTGGACCCGTCCGACCACCGATGGTGGAGGATAGAGTGCGATAGTATTTTGGAACCGTGCATTTACTGTACAATACTGTTGACGACAGGGCCTACAAAACGGTTGTGGATGGCGGACACAATTCTAGTGTGATAACACACCTGTCGAAATTGATTCTACCCTGGGTGACGAAACGCCCTTCAGTCGATGTTCCAGTTTGCCGGCGAGTGGCTCGGGCAGGGTGAAGCAGCGCTATTGCTGTTCGTCATCTCGCTGGCGACGGTCGGCACGGGACTCCTCTTTGTGCTCTCCCTGACCGCGACACGACGGCGGCGGACGGTTCCGTACGGCCTGCTGACAGTCGCAATCGGACTGCTGGTCGTTCGTTCGTTGGTCGGTGTCGGGACGGTGCTCGGGCGGGTTCCGATGACCGTCCATCATCTCACCGGTCACACCGTCGACTTCCTCATCGCGGTCCTGGTACTGGGTGCGGTGTACGCTGTCGGCAATAGCTTCGGGAGCGACTGAATCCGCTTCGACGGCCGCACCAGACTGCCAATTGCCGTATTGCATAGTTCTCACGACGCGGGAATTTTCGAAACGCGAATAACCGGTCGTCCGTAGAATCCGACTACGGAGCATGGCAACTGTCAGAGAACAGGTCCGTGATCACGTCCACGCCAATCCTGGTGTCCACTTCAATCAGTTGGCGCGGGATCTGGACATCGCGACGGGGCAGGCCCAGTATCACCTGCGGAAACTGCGACGGTCCGGGGACGTGGTCGTGGAAGACGTCCGGGGTCGGTCACACTACTACGAGGATGAATTCGACCCATGGGAACGGCGAGTGCTCGCCCTGTACCGGCGCGAGACCGCCCGTGAGATGATCGTCATCCTTCTGGACGACGGACCGCTCTCTGCGGGCGCACTCACCGAGCGACTGGGTATCGCCAGGAGCACCGTCTCCTGGCAGGTTTCGTCGCTCTGTGAGGCCGGCATCGTCGAACAGCAGTACGGCGACGACGGACAGGCGATGGTCTCGCTGACACGGCCCGAGGAAACGTGCCGGGTGCTCGACGTCGTCTCGCCGTCGCTATCGGATCGGCTGGTCGATCGGTTCACGCGGCTGGTCGATGCTGGTCTCGCCGGGAGCGACGAGCAGCGGTAGGGCACTGCCGCGACAGCGGTCGAGACCGCGCCGATTCCCCACACCAGCAGACTACCGGTCGCGGAATGTCTGATATCGTCCCGATGATGGCGTTCTCACGAGACTACGCCGGTGGCCGCACAGCGATGACCGTCTACCTTTCTGAATCTCAGTGCGGAAAGCGGTCGTTTCCAGTCTGCGGTGTCCAGTCGCTCGCTCTCCGGGCCGAGTGAGATTCTGGATCCGAATACGACATTATGGCTTTGATATTGGTAGAGTGAGTATAATCTTGGCACAAAATAGAAACAAGCTGGAGATAATAGGGTCAAAAATCATTTATCACATCTTATATAGAATAGGAAGGGATTGAATTGGGTATAGATAGAGCTATCAAAACAATATATGGGGATTTCTGATAATATGGGCAGTACAGATATCACCAACGGATCTCGGCCTCCAATTCACGAAGGCAGTCGATGGACGGTCACATGTACATCCTGTCTTCGGGGTAATCGTGGCTCCGTATCCCCTCCTCCTCGTTGGCCAGGGCGGCCATCCGGTCTGCTAACTGCTGATAGTGTTGTTTGAACTGTTCACCCAGCGCTCGCAGTTCGGTCTCGTCCACGTCGAGTCCACAGATGGTCTCGATAGCGTCGAGGAGTTTGAGGCTGGCATCGATGTCGGGGCCAGGTGGGTGGGTCGGTGTGACGAAGATACCGGTCTCGGGTGCTTCGTCGTCGAGGCTCCGGGTGACGAGTTCCCCGACGACACCGTCGAGATAGCCGCCCTTGAGTGGCTGGACCGATCTATCGTCGAGATACTGGTCCCGATAGGCTGGTGTCGCCACGTAGAACACGTCGTGTTCGTCGGGGCCGTGCGGGAACGGAACGCCGTGTAAGACGATCACTTCACGTATCTCACAGTCGTCGATCCATTCGAGCACTGCGTCAGTATATTCCCGCGCAGCCACCGTCGGGATGAACAGTTCGTCGATGAGGACTGTCATCTCGAACTCGTCCAGGGTGTACAATCGACTGTGGTGACGCGGCACACCGTCCTCGAAGGGCGCAATCGCCGGGAGTTGCGCAGGCGATATATGGCCGATCTGTGTCGAATCCAGCTGCCGGACCAGATAGTCGACAGCCGTCACCCCCGCCATTCCGAGATGGGACAGACCGATGAGCATCCTGTTGCCGGTACCATTGCTGGTCGTGCTTTCGACCGTAAATCGCTCTGTTTCGACCATCGTCCGAACCATCGCCTGGCACGGGTGTAATACTTCCCCTCGGCACGGTGGGGGACACTCGCCGTCGTTGATGTGCTCTGGGGACCTTCGGTCACTGGCTGTTTGGTTCGAGAAAACATTGGATAAATGACTGATTTGTGGGTAACGTGCGTACGATTGTTATCACGGTAGTATCCGCATACCAATACGGGTGTGCGCCGGACACCGCCGCGGGCCGTTTACTCCACCGCTGGGCCTTTGGTCAGTAACGGCGGTCTAATCCGACATCGTCCTGGGTTCGACCGCCTGCTGTCCGAGAGGCAGCGCACGACGGACGTTCTTGCGGTCCTCGGAATATCGGCTTCGATATCGGTCGCCTCAAGATTTAGGACGGAGCACCCCGAAGGTCGAAGCGATGGCACATCTACACGGTCGTCTCTGGCGTGGCAACTCGTGGTCGCGTTTGTTGTACACACAAACGGTACGTTTGCGTCACCGACAGGGTCGTCTATCGATCTGAGTCGGCCCAACACGTATCGATTGTCCAACCGTAGCCGAATCAACAGCCGACCAACCGAAGCAAACTCCCAATCACAGCCATGGACATCGCCGACATCGTCTCGGAAGAGTACGTAACGTTCTCGCCGGATACCCGCGTCTCGAAGCTCGTCGGGACCTTCGACGACCCTTCTGTAAAGGGAATCGTGGTACACGGTGACGAGTTCGAAGGTATCGTCACCCGGAGACAACTCGCCACCTCGCATCACCAGCCAACCGAGAAGGTAGGATCACTCGTCTGGCACGTCCCTCGCCTCGCTCCGGACGAGGACATCCGCAAGGTCGCCCAGCTCATGATCGATAGCGACGCGCGATTGCTGCCGGTATTCGAAGGGAGCGTTCTGCAGGGTGTCGTCACCGTGGATCACGTCCTTCGGAAGGTCGAACCGTTTCTCGACGCTGCGACCGTCGCCGAAGCCTACAGCCCTGATCTGGTGGTACTGGACCCCGAATCGACGTTCGGCCAGGCACTCCATATCTTCAGGGAACACAGGATCAGCCATCTGCCAGTCGTCGAGGACGACACGGCGATCGGCATCCTGAGCCTCTACGACATCGCAGACCTGACCGTCCGGTCCCAGAGTCAGAGTCAGGGCGGAAACGCGAGCGGGACCGATTCCTTCGGTGGCGATCTCTCTGCCAGTGCCGGTCGGACACACGGAGGATTCGGCGCCCGCGAGGGGGAGCTCACCCGTATTCTGGACCTCCCCGTCCGTGATGTCATGATCTCACCAGTTCGGACCATCCATCCGGACGAGACGCTCGAAGCGGCGATCGAAGCGATGTTCGCTATCGATAGCTCGTCGCTCGTGGTTACCAGGAACGGGCAGCCGTTCGGAATCATCACGAAAACCGACGTTCTGGATTCGCTCACCTGGGAGGCAGGTGGTAACCGCTCTGTCCAGCTCTACGGTGCCGACCTGCTGGACGACCTGCAGTACGAGGATATCGTGGCGATGGTCGAGAAGTTCGAGGACAGGGACCACGGAATGTCAGTTCTGGACGCGAAAATTCACCTCCAGAAACACGACGAGAAACTCCGTGGGACGCCGCTCATCCTCGCACGGATCCGTTTGCATACGGACAAGGGGCTGTATATCGCCTCCGGAGAGGGATACGGGGCGAGTCACGCCCTGCACGAGGCACGCGACGTGCTCGAACGCCAGATCCGGGAGCAAAAGACCTACGCGAGGAGCAAGAAACCTCCGGGCGAGGAGTTCTGGGAGAAACGCTTCGGCTGGATGCTGGAGGAATAAACGGATCCCTGACGGGTCAAAAAATCGCTGGGTGAAGCGGGCCGCTCTACCGTCCGCCAGTTCGATGAGTTCCCCGGTTGGGAAATTGACTGCTGGAGTCGGCCCGCTCCGTACAGGCAGCATCTCGGAAGCCACCGGGAGGGAACAGTAGCACCGTCGGAAAGGAAGCCGGTTTTCCGTTCTTTCGACTACAGGACGTGCCCGAAGGCGTCGATGAAAGTCGGCTGACGACTCCTCAGCGACCCTCACGTATTTGTAGGCTCATGTGGAATGTTCACATGGACGACTACGACCGACAAGACGGTGATCGACATGGGATCGAACTCACAAGGCCCGGACGATTGGGAACCGTTTCAGCCGCAACACGACGAACTGTTCGTCGCGACCGTGTCAGAACGTGCCGACGAGGGGAGTATGTGCTCGATATCACCGGTCCCGTGGAGTGAACAGCTATTGGAACGTGAGTGGGTTGCGGCCACGGATGGATCCTTCGTCGCACTCGAGGAGATGCGATAACGACTGACCGGAGCGGGCGCCGCCGTCCGTACTGGTGGCGCTCGAACAGCGGCCGCCGCTCCGTGCTCTCGGGGGCGTCCAGCCTATAGGTACCCGAGGAGCCTGGCCAGGTAGAAGCCGATGAATCCCAGACTCGTCAGGCCGCCACCGAGGGCGGTCAACGAGACTCTGCCCACGTTCCCTGGTGCGCGGAAGTCCCGTTCACGGTCCGGCTCTCGATACCGTAGCGCCAACAGCGCTCCGTTGATGAGGACGAAGACGACGAGGATGAGCAGGTTCGCCAGCCCTGCCACTACGCCGACGTCGCCGAGTAGCGCGAACCCGGCCGTGATGACGCCGACGAGGAGGACAGCGTAGTGGGGGGTTCGACGGTCCGGGTGGACGCGTGAGAAGAGAGTCGGGAACGAATGGTACTCGGCCTTCGAGACTCCGTAGAGCATCCGAGAGGTAGATATCTGGAGGATGAGGACCGTGTTCGTCGTGGAAAAGAGCGCGATGGCTGCCAGGAGCGTCCCGGCTACGGCTCCCCATCCCTGCTCTGCGACGAGTGCCAGCGGCGACGCCGACGTACCGAGCACCTGCCAGTCGACCACGGCAACAGCCGACATCGCGACCGCGAGGTAGATGGCGGTGGTCACGCCGATCGAGAGGAGGATCGCTTGGGGAATGCGCGTGGTCGCCTCTCGCGTCTCTTCGGCGATATTCACGAGCGAGCCGAACCCGATGTACGCGAAGAAGACGAGAAACGCCGCCTGTACCGTTCCGACACCGCCGCTCGGTGCATCGAGCGGATCGACGGTCCCCCACAGCCGAATACCCACGACGACGATGACGAGCAGTCCGAGGATTTCGATGGCCGTGAAAACGACGTTCAGTCGTGCAGACATATCGATTCCCCAGTAGTTGACCGCCGCCATCGCGACGACGAGGCCGATGGCGACAGCTACCGGCGGCACCCCCGGCAGCAACGAGGAGAGATAGCCGGCGAACGCCAGCGCGACGGCGGCGGCGGAGACGACACCGACGGTGATCCGGAGAAGTGCCGTGAGTTCAGAAAGTCGCTTGCTGCCGAAAGCGGCTCTGACGTAGATGTAGTCTCCCTCGCCTCTGGGATACAGCGACGCTAGTTCGGCGTAGCTGAGTCCCGTCAACGCGGCGATGACCGACGCCAGCAGGAACGAGAGGACGACCGATTCCCCTGCGACCCCGGCTGCCTCCCCGAGTATCGCGTAGATGCCGGCTCCCAGGATGAGTCCGACACCGTAGACCGTCGCGCCGAACAGACCCAGCTCTTCCTCAAGCTCTGCCATTGCTGGATAGTTTCGCCCTACTCACGCATAAAGGACCGTGACCGGCTTCCGTTCACGTCTGAGCGGTGCCACCGACAGGCGAAGGCCGTGAGAGGTCGGCGGGGACGACTGCCCCGTACCAGCCTACAGATCAGGGGTTGTCGGGGTTCTCTGTGGACTGTGGGGCTTGTGGGCCGCCGCCTGTCTGTGCTTCCTGGGCGTCACCCCACCCACCCGCGTCGACCACCGCGAACAGCTTCCCCCAGTTCTCGTCGTCTTCACTCTCCGGTAGCTGATCGCGGAGCTGTTGCATGTCTGAGGGGGCGACCAGCGTACTCACGAGGTCGATGATCACCTGCGAGTGGTAGGCTGCATCCGATCGGTCCACGGTTTCGATCTCGCTGACACGGTCGACGTACTCCTGCCAGTCGAACCGCTGTCCGTGGTGCTGGACGGCACCGGTCAGATACCACTTTACCTCCAGCGGAAGCGAGGCCGCGAGGTCCTCGGCGTTCCCTGCCGGGATCCGTTCGCCCAGGGGCAGGAGCGTCGCCCGTATCGCACGTACCGCCTCGCCGGTCCCCGGTAATTCGAGTCGATGCTGGACCGTGCCCGTGAATTCGTCGAAGTTCATAGCACTCCCTTCGGAGGTACGTGACACACTACTATAACGTCTTGCCTATCGCGGGAGAGGGAAGTTCCCCTCGCCGTCCGAGGCCGGCGGTGCCACTGGTTTCATCTCCACCCTGGCAGTCGACAGTCGTGGTGGCGTTCAGAACCGATACCGACGCGCGGGCGTGTATCGCCGTTACCGAGTCAGACCACCATATCGTGACGCGCTGACTGGTCACTCAATTTCGACGGCGATACTGCGAAGCTGGATACAACCAAGTCGAATCTACTGAGATAGATGGGTGATATACAATCTTATCCTACTATATGTTTATAAGATCTTTCTACCTGGATCGATTACGTACTATCTATAACCAAAAATACGTTCGACCGCCAGATTTGGATACATAACTATCGAATTCTCCCCTCTTACGATAGCAACTGTCTCGGGATGTCAGTCGCCGACGAGTGGATCGGATATGGGGGTTCGCGGCACCGGTCTCTCTGAGTACGACCGATGATTGAAACCGATCGAGCACCAACTCTGAACGGATGAGCGACCAGCAAGTCATCGATCTGCTCCGTGAGGCGTACAACGACGAGATCGAGACGGTCATGAACTACATGACCAACGCGATCGTCCTCGATGGCGTCAGAGCCGAGGAGATCAAGGACAGTCTCCAGCAGGATATCCAGGAGGAACTGGCCCACGCACAGCAACTCGGCGAGCGGCTGAAACAACTCGACGCGCGCCCGCCAGCGTCGGCCGAGTTCCAGATGCGCCAGGAGAGCCTCCAGCCACCCGAGAAGAGCACCGACGTCCTCGCAGTTATCGAGGGGGTGCTAGACGCCGAGGAGAGCGCTGTCGAGATGTACCGCGACCTGGCCGCAGCGGCCGACGCTGCCGACGACCCGGTGACGGAGGATCTCGCAGTGACCATCCTCGCAGACGAGGAGGCTCACCGGACGGAATTCCGCGGATATCGAAAGGAGTACCGGGCGGACTGAGTTAGACTTCCGCGACGACGACGAACGTGTCCGGCCGTTCGCGACTGTGAATCACGTCGAAGTCCGCGTCGTGGAACTTCTCCGTGGCGACGGCGGCATCGAACCGTTCGTCCAGCGGCGGGCCGGGGTCCCCGGTCCCCTGTGCAGTCCAGTCGACGACCGCGACACGCCCACCCTCGGCCGTCACCCGGTGGAGTTCCCGCAGGCTCTCGGGTGAGGCGAACTCGTGGAAGGTCATCGTCGAGAAGGCACCGTCGAGTTCCCCTGTCTCGAACGGCAGCGACTCGATATCGCTCGTGATCAGGTCGACGTTCACCGGGACACCCTTCGAACGGTAGTAGTCGTGCATCTCCGACTGGACGTCGACAGCGTAGATCGACCCGACGAACGGTGCTACTTCGTCGGTGTAGAACCCTGTCCCGCTGCCGAGGTCGGCCACGACTGCTTCCCTGCCGACGGCCAGATGCGCGACCAGTTCGTCGCGCGAGCAGTACCGGAACCGAGAGACGTCTTCCAGATTGTCGGCTCGATCGGCATCGAACGTATGGAATCCCATCAGCGTACTCCCCCCAGACAGTCGACCGAGTCGTCCGGAGACTGCTCCACTGGCATCGCCACGCCTGAACGAACGGACATCGTACGGGAGGATCGGTGTCAGTCGGCAAAAAGGGGCAGGTATCGGTCACCTATTCGATCGACAGGATGTGACGACCGTGACGCTCAGTCGGTGGTCATCGATTCCTGGCTCGCGGCGCAGTTGTTCGGGCCGAGTTCCAGCGCGAACGCTTCCTCTTCGTCCGTGTCACGCTGGCCGAGGTTTGTCGCGATGATCTCTTCGTAGTTCGCCGGTCGGGGCGGCATGTCCTCGAGGACGAGTTCCACGAACTCCTCCTGATCCAGCGACAGCGCGTCCATCCGGTCCAGCAGTTCGCCGACGGGAGCAGTGAACGTTCCGTCTGGGGCCGGTTCCGCACTGTCGCTGAAGTGAGCGCCGCCGACGAGGACGTCGTCGTCGAACGTGAGCACACGGTCTTGCAGCGACTCGTAGAGCTGCCGTGCGGCCTCGGGGGCGCCGTCGTCGCCCTCCTCCAGGTCCGGTCGGGCGACGCTCTCGACGAAGAGGCCGTCGCCGGTGGTCAGCAGTCGCTCGCCGAGAAGGTACGACGTCATCCCGGAGGTGTGTCCGGGCGTCGAGACCGTCTCGATTGTCGCGTCACCGACCGTGAACGTTTCCCCATCGGTGGTCGTTTCGAGGTCGGCGGCGTAGGTGACGCCCCGGTCGGCGGCCGCGTCGGGGATGACGCCGGTCACGCCCGCTTCGTCGAGCGCGTGGACTCCGCTGACGTGGTCGGCGTGGATGTGCGTATCGAACGCGTAGGTCAGCTCGACGCCGAGTTCGGCCGTATCGTCAAGATAGCGGTCGGTGAACGCCTGGAGCGGGTCGATCACTGCTGCTTCGTCCCCGTCGACGAGCATGTACCCCAGACAGCCACTCGAGGGGCGCTGGTACTGCAGAACGGTCCCCGGGCCGTCGTACCGGTCCACTTCGACGGCCTCGTAGATGCTCGCCCAGCCGTTCATGCCGTCCTCGAGATGGGCCACGTCGCGGCCCTCCTCCTGCAGGAGCCCGGCGACGTACTCGCTGGCCCCACCTTTCGCACACAGGACGACAAGCGGGTCGCCGCGGGGAACGGCCGCGAGCAGGTCGTCGTCGACATCGTCTAGGAATTCGAAGTACGGGACGTTCGCGATCTCGACGTTGTCTCCGTCGATATGCCACTCCTCGAAGTCACCCTCCGAGCGGGCGTCGAGCACCGTGACCGACGCACCGCCCTCGATCTGGCGCTTGAGCTCCGCCGGACTCAGTTCGTCGACCGATTCCTCGGGTGCGGGAAACATGTCTGCGTCCATCTGTCGTCACTCCGGTGTACAGGGCGGTCGGGTATAAGAGCTTTGCAATAAAGACACAATATTGTAGAGATAGAGAAATATATTGTGAGGGGTAGAAGATATGTCGGTGATACTGGGCAGTTTGGAACCGGATGCCGAGAAGAGTGTTTCTATAAATGCCCAATATCAGTCGGCGGTCGCGCCGACGGTGTCGGCGGCGGCAGCGCGGCTACGCCAGTACCCCTGCGCGTAGGCGCCGATGAACATCCCGGCGATACCCCACAGGATCTGGTAGTTCCCGACACCGATGCTCGCGTAGCCAGCGCCCGGACAGATCCCGGAGATCCCCCAGCCGACACCGAAGACGAGTCCGCCCGCGACGACCTTGCGGTCCATGGACTTGATCCGTTTCGTGTAGGCCCGGCCGGTGATCGGAGCCGTCCCGAGGTATCGAGTCGCACCGAAGAACGTCACGCCGGCAACCATCGACGCACCGCCCATGACGAACAGCAGGCCGAAATCCTGCAGTTGGAGGAAGTCGAGCACGACCTCGGGGCGTGCCATCCCGCTGTAGGCCAGCCCGAACCCTTCGATGAGGCCACCGACGACGATCGCCAGCGTGAACAGTGGGCCTCGCTCGCCGTCACTCATCAGGGCGTCACCCCCAGGGCTGCGACGGCCAGCGCGGTGACGATTGCCGTCCCAAGGAACAGTGCGACGTTGACGAGGGACGTCCGTGAGACCGATCCGACACCGCAGACGCCGTGGCCAGCAGTACACCCCTTTCCGATCCGGGTCCCGATGCCGACCAGCACGCCGCCCCCGAGTAGTCGCCACCACTGGACCTCGGTCACGAATATCTGCGGGTCGAAGGCGAGTTTGTACATCGCGGCCCCGGCGATGATACTCACTGTGAATACCACGCGCCAGTCGCGCGAAGAGACGAACCTGAACTGGTTGAACTGGTCCAGCCCCGAGACGTACGAGAGCGAGGTTTCCAGGAACGTGCTGTTCCCGGCGATTATTCCCGTCGCGAGGTAGATGACCGCGATACCGAGGCCGACCAGGAACCCGCCCACGAGGAACTGTTCGATCCCGCGAGGGAACGGCACCTGGAGTAGCGTCAGTGCCCCCAGAGATTGGGACATCATCTCGGATGTACCCCGGGCTGTACAGTCGGAGTGTCCGGTGCAGTGTGCACACTATTTTTGTACGCTTGCATTATCGATGTAAGGTGGTTTTGTGGCTATCGAGAAATAAGACTTTGGAATATTTGTGCTGGGGCTGCTAAAACGGACTTAGGCAAGAATGGAATTGTTACAAATTAGAATACTATCGCAGGGTTTTTACCATACTGGGCAATACTGTATGACGACGCAACACAATGAGTACAGATATCGACGTTACCGAGACGCTCGACGTGAAAGGACAGAACTGCCCGATGCCCGTGGTCAAGACCAAACAGGCGGTCGACGGGATCGCCGTCGGAGAGACACTCGAGGTACTGGCCACGGACTCCGGGTCCATGAGCGACATCGCCGGCTGGGCCGACACGACCGACGGCGTGGACCTCGTCGATCAGGTTGTCGACGAGAGCTCACAGGAGACCGTCTACCGCCACTTCGTCGTGAAATCGGAGTGACTCCAATGAGTACAGACAACGCCAGTCCGACAGATTCCTCCCCCGACACGGTCGCCCAACTGGAGGACCGAATCGAGGAGCTGGAGTCCCAGCTGGCCGACCTTGAGGCGGAGACGGCCGACGACACACAGAAGATGGTCATCGTCTCTACTAAGGGCACGCTGGATATGGCCTATCCGCCGCTCATCCTCGCCAGCACGGCAGCAGCGTTCGGCTACGACGTGACCGTGTTCCACACGTTCTGGGGGCTGGAGATACTCCACGAGGATCACTCGAAGAACCTCCAGTTGAGTTCTGTCGGTAACCCCAACATGCCGATGCCCAACGCCATCGCGGCGCTTCCGGGGATGGACGCGATGACGACGCGGATGATGGAGAAACGCATCGCGGACAACGACGTCGCTACGATCGAGGAACTGATCGAGACTTCGCTCGACGCGGGTGTCGACCTCCAAGCCTGTCAGATGACAATCGACCTGCTGGACTACGACGAAGACGCGTTCTACGACGGTGTCACCACCGGTGTTGGGGCCGCCACGGCCTTCCAGGAGATGGTCGAAGCGGACATCCAGCTCCTCGTCTGATCGCGTTCGGGCCAGCGATACTGATTCGTACCCGTGGCGCGATGTCCGGATAGCGACAGATGATGGACAGACCGTCCTCCGATTCGGCCCGAGACCACGCACAGGACAGTCGCCCCCGAGCGTTCGCCCACCGTGGCTTCGCAGGCGTCTATCCCGAGAATACGGTCCCGGCAGCCCGGAAGGCAGGCCGTTACGAGTCGACGTCCATGATCGAGGTGGACGTCGTCCCCACGGCAGACGGGACAGTCGTCTGTTTCCACGACGATCATCTCCACGAGACTGCCGACAGTCGTGGAATCACCGATGCGGCTGGACGGATCTGGGAAACGTCTACACGGACGGTGCTCGACGCCACAGTTCTGGAAAGCGGAGCGACCGTTCCCCGGTTCGAGACGCTCCTCGATGCGATTCCGGTGGGCGTCGGTGTCAACGTCGAACTGAAGAACCCAGGGTGTGAGCTCGGGCCGCCTGGTGCACACGAGGCCGAGCCGTCGACCGTCTCCCACACCGAGCGGTGGCGACCGTTCGTGGAGTCGGTCGTCGACTGTTTGGCTTCCTTCGATAACGAGATACTGGTTTCGTCGTTCTACGAAGGCGCGCTCGCGGCGACACACGATGTCGACCCGACGCTCCCACTTGGGGTCCTGGTCAACGAGTCGCCGTCCGCCGGACTCGAAACGGCTCGCCGATACGACGCAGCGGCGATCCATCCGCCGATGGACCGGATCACAGGGACGCCATTCACCGGTGACGCGGATCTCGGTTCGTCTGCCGACCCAGCGGTCGACCTCGTCTCGGCCGCACACGAGGAAGGGATCGAGGTCAACGTCTGGACGCTCGACAGCTGGTACCAGGCCGACCGCCTGGCGCGAGCCGGTGTCGACGGGCTCATCGTCGACTACCCCGGTGTCACCGACTGGCTATACCGGGACGAGTAGCGGTCTGTCGAGGCCAGGTGCTGGCTCGACCGACCGAATCGGCTCTGATGCGATGTATCGGCTCGGTTCCGTTCGTGGGATGTTCCGCCCCCCGCACTGATATGTAGCTGGAGCGTACAGTATGATGGACGCCGTGTCGTACGAACTACTCTCTCACCCGTCCGACGTCGGGTTCCGTGCCACAGGAGCCACGCTCGAAGCTGCCTTCACCGAGGCCGTGGGCGCCGTCGAGGACATCGTCACCGAGTCGTCCGACTACCACTCCGATGTGGCCCCGAAACGCTGGGAACTCGACGTCCAGGCGCGCACACTCGAAGCACTCCTGTTCGACTATCTGGACCAACTCGTTCGGTTCCAGGATATCGAGGATGTCGTCGTCCAGTCCGTCCCAGACCTCACGATCGAGGAGACAGCGACCGGGTACGAGCTCCACGGCTCCTTCTCGGGCGCACCGATCGATCCATCCCAACCCATGCTCGACGTCAAAGCGCCCACCTACGACACGCTCTCCGTCTCGCCGGGACCCGATGGGTGGACCGTCACTGCGATCCTCGACGTCTGAGTCGGGTGGACACCGCGATCCGTGTGCTGTCGTGCTGAGACTCGGAAACTGACTGCTTCGAGGTGAGATGCTGTCAGTTACTCTGGTAGCCCCATTCCTGTCCACGACCACGTCCACCGGGACTATCCGATCGGCAGACTCAGGACGGGACGTTCGGACGCTCGTGCTGCGACATGACTTGTCTACGCGAAGCGGAACCAGGGTCCGATTCACGATCGACGAGTCACCCGAGAACTCGCCTCTGGAGACCGCGAAGATATCCGAACGGTCGATACACATGGTATGAACCCATGACTGAATACGACCAATCTAGAACTATATTCTCGAATATTCGGAGATATTGTCCAGGGCGTAGGTCAAAGGGGGATAACTTGCGAAATCCTCTAAGATGTGGGGTATAGATATATTTTAGTAGTTGTAAAAAGCTTTTTACGAATCATAGTGCGAAGTAGCGGGTGCAGTATCTGTATATTTGGGTTTACTTTCATTGGAATCAAGTGAACTCTGGCAAACAATCGGTAGATTCGGATTCGATATCTATAGTTCCATCCCCGATATTACTGAAAGGCCCAAGGCGTCGCTACATCGCCCTGACGATGTTGAGTGACATATCGAGTGGACCGCTACGGTCGTCTTCGAACCGGCGGTGATAACGATCGTACTACTGTTATTCTGAACCGTCACACGGGAGTTGCAGGCCGTGTGGCACTCTCTAGGTTCGGTCACGGCATCGAGATCTCGAGTTCGAACTCGTTGGCAATTCCCAGCAACTGGTTCGGTAGCTCGTTCTCGAACCACTCCTCGTCCATCCGTTTTGCTGGACTCGCTGTACTGAAGGACCCGATAACACGGTCGTCGGGGCCGGTTACCGGAACGCCGACCGCCTTGATCCCGTCGAGTTGTTCCTGGTGGTTGAACGCGAACCCGCGCTCGCGGATCGCTTCGAGTTCCTCGAGGAGTGTCGCGCGGTCTGTTATCGTCTGCTCGGTCCGCTGTTCGAGACCGTGCTGGTCGATGATCTCTTCGGCTCTCGATCGAGGCAACGCCGAGAGGATGGACTTCCCACTGGCAGAGACGTGTAACGGCGCCTGTTTCCCGACGGTCGAATAGTTCCAGACAGCGTGTTTGCCGGAGTGTGTGTAGAGATAGACGCCACGTCCGTGCTCCTCGACGACGAAGACGGCCCGGCACCCCGTCTCCTCGGCGAGTTGTTCGGTGTACGCCTCCGCGATCTGGTACTCCTCACGGAGGTTCCGAACGTGTGTCCCCAGACGCAGGAACTCGAAGCTCAGTCGGTAGAAATCCCCGTCCTTTGCGACGAACTCCTCGGCCGCCAACGTCGCGAGGTGGCTGTGGACCGTACTCGACGCCATTCCGAGCGCGTCTGCGAGTTCGGTTACCCGTGCTGGCCCGTGGTTTTCGAGGGCTCGGATGATCTCGAGCGTCGTCTTCGTCGTCTGCAGTGTCCGAGATTGCGTATCGTTTGTCATAGCTACTCTGTGGCATGCAGGTATATAAGATTCACGTAGCGTGGATGATGCGTGGTTGTCGTTCTGTATCACACTGTCGATCTCGTACGTGGCTGGAATTGGCGCGATGTGAGATGATAGAGCTGCCGCAAGCAGGCCGGAGAAGCGAGGTCTCGGACACTATATATAAAATCCTGTACTGCAGGATCGGATAGTCAAAGTCCCGGTCTATCGCAGAATCTTGCCGTATGTTGGTCTATTGAACTGCTTTCGAATTTATTTCTCGATATTCTAATCAACATAATGCCTTCCTTCACACCGTTTGCCCCCTCGATTCGCGAGAGGGGGACACATGCACTAACGATCGTGATAGACTGGGCTCGCCGTCTGTTTGTCCCACCGACAGCAACCTGTGACAGAAAATGGTAGCGCGCAGCGTTCAGAGACCGAGCAGTTCGCGCGTTTCGTCGGTATCCGCGATCGGCCGCCCGAGTTCGTCTGCGATACGGGCCGTCCGTTCGACGAACTGTGCGTTACTTTCGGCCAGTTCGCCTTTCCGGTAGTAGATGTTGTCCTCCATTCCGACACGGACGTGACCGCCCATCGTGATCGCCATCGTCGTCAACGGAAGTTGGTGGCGCCCGACAGCGAGTGCCTGCCATTCGGCGGGGTCCGGAAGATTGTCGACGAGGTTCAGCAGGTTCCGTGGGTGGGGAGGCGTCCCGGTCTGCATCCCGAGAATGAGCGTACACCAGAAGGGCGTCTCGAGGAGTCCCTCGTCGATGAGATGTTCCATCTCCGGGTAGTGACCTGGGTTGAATACTTCGAGTTCCGGTTTCACACCGGCACTACGCATCCGTTCGGCATACTCCTCGTTCTGCTCTCGCGTGTTGATGGCCGTCCTGGTCTGGCCGAAGTTCATCGGGCCGAGGTCCATCGTCGCCATCTCGGGCCGTGGATCGGTTTCCAGGACCGGCGCGATACGCTCTTCCCTGGAAAAGATCCCGCCACCACCGGTCGTGAAGTTGACGATCATGTCGTCGGTGTACTCGTCGATCGTGTCCAGCAACTCCTGATATCGTTCGACGGACTTCGTCTTCTCGCCGTCTTCGTCTCTGGCGTGCAGATGGACGATGGAGGCCCCGGCCGCTTCGCAGGCTGCCAGATCCTGTGCGACCTCGACGGGCTGTTCCGGCAGGTTCGGATTCGCTTCCTTGCCGTGGTGGCCGCCTGTCGTGGCCACACTGATGATCAATTTCTTCTCGAAGTAGTCGTCGTATCCACTGTACGGCATCGTTCAGTATCTGGTCCGTTATGCTATTTAAGTGTTCGGACGAATACTCACACGCCTCTCCACGCAGGTCGCCCGGTTACTACGTGTCCATCCGCGAAACACGATCACTCACTGCTTGGCTGGAACCACAGCAACAGGGATCGTTGTGTCTGCAATCACCGACTCGGGAACTGTGCTGAACAGTTTGCTACTGATATTCGAGGAGGTCGGAGCACCCAGGACGATGAGGTCGACGTCCCTGTCGTCAGCTTCGTCGAGGATTCCTTTTGCGACTGGTTCGAACAGCGGAGTCCGACTATAGGAGAGACCGACAGAGTCGAGGAACGTACAGGCCGTCGACACTGCGTCGTTCTCGTCGGGTGGGAGCTCGCTCCCCCCCGTGTCGGAGTAGGCGTGTCCAACTGTCACCTCCAGGTCGAACCACGCGTTCGGGAGCTGTGCAACGAATTCGGCCTGACGTTTCGCCGTTTCCGGACTGTCGCCAACGGGTATCAATACGTGATTCATGCACCGGTCGGTTTCTCCCCCTGCTATTTATTCTCTAGCCCTGACTTCCGGTCCGAAAGGGCTGCCACTATCAGCTGATCTAAGTTAGTTTTAAATAGGTGTTCATGGTCATGTTACCCATGCATCCTGAGAGTACCGCTATCGTAACCGGTGGCGCCAGCGGTATCGGCCAGGCAATCTGTGTCGAACTCGCCGAACGAGGCGCTGATGTCGTCGTTGCCGATCTGGACAGCGACGAGATGGCAGAGACCACAGAGCTGGTGGCCGATACCGGACAACGTGGCGTCGGAATCGAGACCGACGTTGCCTCGCCCGAAAGTGTCGCCCAGACAGTCGACCAGGTAGACGACGAGTTTGGATCGATCGAGGTTCTGGTCAACAACGCTGGCATCGCCGGACCGACTGCACCTTGCGAGGAGGTCTCACCGAAAGAATGGGAACAGACGCTCGCGGTGAACCTCCAGGGCCCCTTCCACATGTGCCGGGCAGTCCTCCCGCACATGAAACGCGAATCCTTCGGTCGGATCGTCAACATCGCATCGGTGACAGGGAAGCGCCCCCTGCCGAACCGGACACCGTACGCTTCCAGCAAACTCGGTGTCATCGGGTTGACCCGCACGCTGGCCGCCGAAGTCGGGAGCGACGACATCAACGTCAATGCGGTCTGTCCGGGCTCTGTGCGGGGGCCGCGGATCAGAGCGGTGTTCGAGCGGCAAGCCGAACAGACCGGTCAGACCTACGAAGAAGTACGTGGCGCTGTCGAACGGGAGGCGGCGCGCAACGAACTGGTCGACCGCGATGACGTCGCCGAACTGGTCGCGTACCTCTGTTCCGAACAGTCGGAGCGGATCACCGGCCAGGACATCAACGTCTCGGCGGGCAAGGTCATGTACTGATGCTATAGTAACAATTGAAACGATTTTAACACCGATCGCACTGCCGTCGTGCGATCGGGTGTGCAGTGACTTTCAATGGCTACTATAGTGATCGAAGCCACACAGCCGTCATAGCGGTTCCACGGTTCCGGGTGGACGGACGAATTCCCTCTTCTGTGGTCAGTAGCAGTGCCAATCTAGGCGTCTGGGATCCTTCAGGAACAATCGTAAACATAAGCTATATATATGTGGTATTTGCATAGGTGTGTGTATGCCTCGCAAAAGGCCTGCAGGTACCAGACGTGCATTTATGAATCGACTCGCCGGTGCAACTGGCGTCGGCCTCATGGCCGGTCTCGCCGGTTGTGGTGGCAGCTCCGACGGCGGCTCCGGCGGATCGGGTGGCTCGGGTGGCTCGGGAAGTTCGGACGGATCGAGTGGTTCCGACGGATCGGATAGCTCGGACGGATCGAGCGGTGGTGGTGGCTCGCTGACGTCGATGGCGTCTATCGCCAACCGAAACAACTCCTACTGGCTGAGCTGGGAGAAGGGATACTTAGAGGCCTGTGAGGCGTTCGGGTACGACACGAACGTCCAGACGAACAACGGTGAGGTCCAGACACAGCAACAGCAGTTCGACACCGCGGTGTCGAACAACTCCGACTTCATCGTCGGGCAGACGTACACTAACGCCGCCGCGATCACGCTCGCGGAGACGCTGGCCAGCAGCGGTACGCCGGGTGTGCTCGCTGTCACCATCGCCGACTGGTTCGTCCCCCAGGACGCCGGCGACGAGTACGTGACGTTCTTCACGCCCCACTTCGTCAACCACGCCTACAGCGCCGCGAAGATGCTGTTCGAGGCGATGGGTGGCAGCGGGAAGTTCGTCCACATCGAGGGCAACCGCGGCACGGCCCCGAACATCGGTCGGAACAAGGGTGTCGACCTGGCGATGCAGGAGTACCCCGACATCGAGATGGCGGGGCAACGCCAGCCGGGCAACTGGATCCGCTCGGACGCTCGCAGCGTCATGAACGACAAGGTCTCACAGTTCGGTGACGATATCGAGGGCTACTTCGGCCAGAACGATGCCGTCGCCCTCGGTGGGCTCACCATCCTCGAAGAGAACGATATCGACGTGCCGGTCGTCGGCATCGACGCCAGCGAGCCCGGCCTCGCGGCCATCGCCGAGGACCGGATGACCGGCACCGTCTCGGGCATGGGCCCGTGGCAGGCCGGGTGGTCTGTCGCGAAGTGCCACGACTACATCAACGGGCACACGCTCACCCCTGCCGAGAAGATGATGTCGTTCAACGCCCCGGTCTGTGTCAAGAACCCCGGCGAGTGGACCGACGTCATCGACCGGCTCCCGGTCGTCGACGCCGCCGACTACAACGAGGCCATCTTCTCGGGCGAGACACCGTACGACTGGACGAAGATGTCCGTCGTCGAGGCCGGCGAGGACGCCTGGGACCCACAGATCGACCTGTCTCCGATGAACCTCGACGACATGAAGGAGGTCCTCGACTGGAAGGAAGGCGACAAACCAAGCGGGTACAACCTTCCGGACGTCTACACCAACGACTCCAGACAGCAGGAAGTGACCCAGACGTACGAGGACCGCTTCCAGACGAACCCCCTCAAGTAACTCACACGAGATACCCCCATGGCATCAGAAACACACGCGAACGCGGCGGACGCGGACCAGACCACCCCGAACGGCGAGGGTTCCCACAGCTTCCGCGTCGAGGGCATCTCGAAGTCGTTCCGCCACGTACAGGCCCTCAAAGACGTGTCGCTGGCCGTCGACCACGGCGAAGTCATCGGGCTGGTCGGGGAGAACGGCGCGGGCAAGAGTACCCTGCTGAACATCCTGACTGGCGTGCTGGAGGCCGACGAGGGTCAGCTGTACGTCGACGGGGAGTCGGTCACGTTCACGAACCCACGGGAGGCAGCGAACTACGGCGTCTCGCTGGTCCACCAGGAACAGGACGTGATCACGACTATGCGGGGGTACGAGAACCTCTATCTCGGGCGGGAGATGGAACGGTTCGGGGTCCTGGAGAAAGAACAGATGCGCGAGGAGGCCCAGGCCTTCGTCGACGACCTGGGTATCAACATCGACGTGGACGACCGGGTGCGAAACTACACGTTCAACGAGCGCCAGATGCTCGAGATCGCGAAGGCGTTCCACGTCTCCCAGAAGTCGGAGAACCCGGTCATCCTGCTGGACGAACCGACTGCGGGGCTCGAGGAGAGCGGCCGTGAGATCCTCTTCGACCTCGTGAACGATCTGCGGGACCGGGCGACGTTCGTCTTCGTCTCGCACGAACTCGACGAGGTACTGGAGATATCCGACCGGATCTACATCCTGAAAGACGGAGAGCGGGTCGGTGCCACTACGGCGGCCGAGGCCACGACGGACTCGCTACAGCAGGCGATGGTCGGTCGGGAGACCGCCGACGAGTACTACCGTGTCCCCGACCAGCGGCGTGAGGCCGACCTCGGTGAGACGGCGATGACCGTCGACGCGGTCGCCCACGAGGACAAAGTCGGGCCTGTCTCCTTCTCCATCCGTGAGGGGGAGATATTCGGTATCGTCGGCGTCGAGGGGTCGGGCAAGCAGCGGTTCGGTCGCCTGCTCGCCGGCGACCTCGACATGACCCAGGGCTCGGTTTCCGTAGGAGAGACCAGCCTGCAGGACCCGACGGTCTCGGACATGGTCGACGCCGGGGTCGGCTACATCCCGAAAGACCGGAAATCCGAGGGTTTGCTGCTCTATCAGTCGGTCCTCGTCAACACCTCCCTGGCGATGGTCCGGGACATGAACGGCAACATGCCACTTCTGGACCTCGGTGCCGAGGAGCAGGCGACACTCGACGCCATCGAGGAACTGTCGATCAAGACGCCAGGCCCGAAGGCGCTGGTGCACGGCCTGAGCGGCGGGAACCAGCAGAAGGTCGTCATCGCCCGCTGGCTGGCACAGGAGACCCCGGTGCTCGTGATGGACAACGTCACCCGCGGGATCGACGTCGGCGCGAAGGAGGAAGTGTACCGTCTCTGCCGTGAGTTGACCGAGCAGGGCGTCTCGATCGTCTTCATCGGCGACGAGTTGCCCGAGGTCATCGGCATGTCGAATCGCATCGCAGTGATGGCCAAAGGCGAGTTTGTCGGCGAACCCTTCGACGCCTCGCCGGGCAACAAACCGACCGAAGAGGACCTGATACAGGAGATGATCTGATAATGAGTACGAGTAGCGTCACCGAGTGGATCACAGACCAACGAGAGCAACGCACCCTTCACGACTGGATACAGGATCTCGGTCCGTTCGTCATGTTGTTCGGACTGATTCTTATCTTTACGTTCACGACGGAGCGGTTCTTTACCGAGGGGAATCTGCTGGACAACGTCGCGAAAAACGCCGTCACGCTCCTGCTCGTTGCACTGGCGGGAACCTTCCCGATCCTCCAGCAGAGCATCGACCTCTCGGTCGAGTCGGTCGTGCTGCTGACCGGTGTCGTGACCGTCGTCCTGATCTCACAGTTCGGACTGGGGCTGCTCGCGATTCCGCTCGCCATCGGCGTCGGCATGCTCGCGGGCCTGTTCAACGGCATCATCTTCACGAAACTCAAGGTGCCCTCGTTCCTGGTCACCCTCGGGACGCTCTCGGTGATGGCCGGGGTCGGGAAGATAATCACCGGTGGGTCGACGATCACCTTCCGGAACCCCGCCATCCGTACCATCTCGACCGGTGACGTGCTCGGCATCCCCAACCTCGTGCTCTGGGGACTGCTCATCTACGTGGGGACGATCGTCCTCGCGTTCCGGACGAAGTTCGGGCGGTACTGCTTCGCGCTCGGAGAGAACGAGCGCGTCGTGGAACTGGCCGGCGCGAAGGTCGACCGGTACAAGATCTACCCGTTCGTCCTCTCGGGGCTGCTCTGTGGGATCGCCGGCGTGTTGCTCACGCTGCGGATCTCCTCGGCCTCTCCCAACATCGGGAGCGGGCTGTTGCTGCCCAGCATCGCCGCCATCGTCATGGGCGGGACCGCGCTGACCGGCGGCGTGGGCGGTCCACACCGGACCATCCTCGGTGTGCTCGTCATCGCCGTGCTGAACAACGGCATGAACCTGCTGGGGATCGACTCGTTCGTTCAGGAGATCATCCTCGGTCTCGTGGTGGTCGCGGCGGTGGCGCTGTCCATCGACCGCGACAAGATCGACGTCGTGAAGTAACCCGGATTCGCCTCGCCCGTATTTCGGGGTTTTGGCCGCCGTTCGGCGTTCAGTTGCAGGTATATCACTGTTATTTCAAACCACGATAATTAATAGTTGAGTTTTAAGTGTATGCGTAATGAGACTCTACCATGGCCGGCGATAATCACGTATCCAGAGCAAACAGTCCGACCGGCGCACCCAGTGAAGAGCGTGCTTCTATCCCTGTCGAAGCACTCGACGAACTCAGAGACGTGATGGAAGCCTGTGCGAACGGTGATCTCACGAGGCGATTCGAGGTCGAGAGCGACGACGAGCGTATCCGAGCTATCGCAGCGTCGTTCAACGACATGATGGACGAGGTCGAGCAGCAGGCGGGGCACGTGGACGGCCTGGCTGCCGTCCTCACGGAGGCAACTGCGGAGGTCGCTGCCGGCGCGAGGGAAGTCCGCGATGCGAGTGACACTGCGAGCAGGCGGACAGAGGACATCGCGGTAAACACCGCCGAACAGAAACAGCGCCTCGAGACGGTCGCCGTCGAGATGGAATCGCTGTCGGCCAGCATCCAGGAGGTCTCGGCCTCCTCGGCCGCTGTGGCCGACACAGCGGCAACGACGCTTCGCCGTGGCGAGGAGGGCGAAGCTGCAGCGAAAGACGCACTCGAGGAGGTCGATCAGATCCTCGAGACCACAGACGCGACCGCCGAGAAGATGTCCGAACTCGAACAGAAGGTCATGGAGATCGGAGAGATCGTCGACCTGATCTCGGAGATCGCCGATCAGACGAACATGCTCGCCCTGAACGCGAAGATCGAGGCAGCACGAGCGGGTGACGCGGGGTCGGGGTTCGCCGTCGTCGCCAACAACGTCCAGGAACTCTCGAACGAGACGATCTCCGCAGCAGACCAGATAAGCGCGGTCGTCGACGAGATACAGGCCCACACCGACGAGACAATGGGCGACATGACACAGATGCAGACGCACATCGCTAGTGGTGTCGAGACGATCGAGACGGCACTCAATGCGCTCACCGACATCACCGCCCACATCGAGGACACCAATCACGGTATTCAGGAGATCAACGACGCCGCAGAGCAGCAAGCGGATGCCGCCCAGCGAATCTTCTCGAGCGTCGACGAGGTCGCAGACCTGAGCAAAGCGGTCAACGAACAGGGTGAGGAGATGGCCGACTCCGTCAGGAACCAGGCCGACGCTGCAGCGGAGATCACCGATAGTTCCCTTCGACTGACCCACTACGTCGAGATGCTCGACTCAGTCATGGAGGGTCGCGAAATGGATGCTTCCATCTCGGACCGGGCGATGGAGCGTGCGATAGCTGACGCCCAGAAGCGACGGACCGACTCCTCGGGCAGTGATACCGTCCGCACGGACGCTACCTCGATGGCGACGGTCGCCGACCTCGACAACTCCTACTGGCTCTCGTGGGCGAAGGGGTACCGAAACGCGGCTGACGCGCTCGGGTACAGGACCAACATCGCTGCCAACGACGGGGACGTAGACAAACAACGCCAGCAGTTCGAAGAGGCTATCGAGACCGACGTCGACGCCATCGTCGGGCAGACGTACACGAACGAGTCGTCGGTCGAGTTCACCGAGCGGTGTGTCGAGGCGGGTATCCCGACGGTACTCGGGGTCACCATCGCCGACTGGTACACGCCGCTCGACGCCGGTGACGAGTACGTCCAGTATATCGCCCCGCACTTCGTGAACCACGCCTATACCGCCGCAACGGTCCTGTTCGAAGCGATGGGGGGCGACGGCCGGTTCGTCCACATCGAAGGGAACCCAGGGACGGCGGTCAACACCGGCCGGAACCGGGGCGTGGAACTCGCTCTCCGAGAGTACCCCGGCATCGAACTGGTCGGCCGACGAGAACCGGGGAACTTCGTCGAACACGCCGCTACCGAGGTGATGGAGGACGTCGTCCGCCGACACGGCGGTCAGATCGACGGCTTCTTCGCACAGAACCTGTCGATGGCCGAGGGTGGACTCTCGGTGCTGAAAGACAACGGTATCGACGTGCCGATAGCCACCATCGACGCGAGCGAACAGGGGCTGGCGAGAGTGCTCACCGACGAGCTCACGGCCACGGTCTCGGGGATGGCACCGTGGCAGGCAGCGTGGTCGCTGGCGAAGGTCCACGATTACCGCAACGGACACACGCTCGACCCCGCAGAACGGATGATGACGTTCAACGCCCCGCTGTGCGTCAAAGACCCCGCCAGATGGCGTACTGTCGTCGACCGGATTCCGGTCGTCGATGCAGCGGTGTACAAACAGGAGATATTCGATACGACGATGCCGTTCGACTGGCGGAAGATGTCGGTCGCCGAGGCCGGCGACGACTGGGACCCACAGATACGGATGCAACCGATCCGACAGTCCGACCTGACCGACCTGCTCGGGTGGGCTCGCTCGGAGAAACCGTCGGACTACGCACTACCGGACGTGTTCCGTGACGACCAGGCGCTCGACGCAGTCGAAGAGACGTACGCGAGGCAGTTCCAGCACGATCCGCTCGACTTCTGATCGAAACCGGTGTCGCGACGAAAAACGGTGTCGACGACAGCGCCACTCAGACGGTGAACCCGCCGTCCATCACCAGATTGTGACCGGTGACGAACGAGGCGTCTTCACTCGCGAGGAACAGGACCCCGTCGGCGACTTCCTCGGGTTGTCCAGCCCGGCCCAGGGGCGTCTCCTCGAGCAGGCCATCGATCGTGTCGCCGTCCTCCAGCGTCATCGCCGTCTCGATGACGCCCGGATTGATCGCGTTGACACGGATGTTGTTCTCGCCGTGTTCGAGTGCGAGTTGTCTCGTGAGGTTCGTGACACCGCCTTTCGAGGTACAGTAGAGCGAGGAGTTGTCGACCGCGCCGATGCCAGCGATCGAGGACATATTGACGATGGCGCCGCCGTCCGGTTGCTCCGCCATGACCTCGATGGCGGCCTGGCAACCGAAGTAGACTCCACGGAGGTTGATATCCATCAGCAGGTCGTAGTCCTCCGGGCCGGCCTCGAGAATCGGCATCTGTCGATCGATGCCGGCGTTGTTCACCATCACGTCCAGCGAACCGAACGCGTCGACGTGTGCGGCGACCGCGTCGTGGAGGTCATCTGGCTCGCTGACGTCACACTCGACGAACTGGACGCCCTGGCCCATCTCCTCGATCAGGTGGTGGGTCGGCTTGCCACCCATCCTGGGTTCCTCCTGGATGTCGCTGACTGTGACGTCGGCACCTTCCCCGGCGAACTGCAGTGCGATGGCACGCCCGTTCCCCGAGGCGGCACCGGTGACGAGTACTGACTGTCCTGCGAATCGCTCTGACATAACAGCCAATGGTTCCACTCTGGATCGAATAAGTGTTTATGATTAATGCTGACATATGACGGCAGTGCCGGGACTGACCAGCCCGGAGCGACCAGTCAGCAGAGACTCTCCTCGAAGGAGCGAGTGACAGCAACTATTATGCGACTCCGCGTCTGCTAGTCGTGTATGCAGACCGACCAGCCATCTATCCCTGACGAGTACGGGGTACTGATCGACGGGACCGAGCGGAACGGGTCGTCCGGCGAGACCATCGACGTCTACGACCCCGCGACGGGGGAGCGGTTGACGTCTGTCGCTGCCGGCACAGCAGCCGACATCGACGAGGCCGTCGAGGTAGCACGAGAGGGTTTCGAGACGTGGCGCAGTTACACCCCCGCAAAGCGGTGTGAGATTCTGAACGACGTCGCCCGAGCGATCCGGGACGACAAAGACCGGTTCGCTCGTATCGAGACCCTCGAAAACGGCAAGCCCCTCTCGGAGGCTGTGGGACAGGTCGAGCGGTGTGCCCGCCACTTCGAGTACTACGGCGGCCTCGCCGACAAGGTAGAGGGCAAGAGCATCCCCCTCGACGACGACCACGTCGATTACACCGTCCGCGAACCCCTGGGTGTGACCGGCCACATCGTTCCGTGGAACGTTCCCATCTATCTGTTCGCACGCAGCGTGGCGCCGGCCCTGGCCGCCGGCAACGCAGCGGTGATCAAACCCGCAGAGGAGACACCGATCGGCGCGCTCGAACTCGCACAGCTCCTCCACGACAACGGTGTCCCCGAGGCGGCGGTCAACGTCGTCCCCGGGGAAGGAGTCTCCGCCGGTGCTGCCCTCTCGGGCCACCCAGACATCGGCAGCATCACCTTCACCGGATCGAGTGTAACGGGTCGGGAGGTCGGCAAAGCCGCCATCGCGAATCTCACCGAACCGCATCTGGAACTGGGCGGCAAGAGCCCGCTCGTCGTCTACGACGACGCTGATCTCGACGTCGCAGTCGCCGAGACGATCAAGGGCATCTTCGCGACCAACACGGGTCAGGTCTGCTCGGCGTCGTCCCGGGTCATCGTCCAGGAAGGAGTTCGCGACAGCTACGTCGACAAACTCGTCGACGCCGTCGAGGACCTCTCTATCGGGCCCGGGATCGACGACCACGACGTCGGCCCGCTGGTCTCGTCCTCGCACCTTTCGAAGGTCGCCGATTACTTCGACGTCGGCCGTGAGGAGGTCGGCGAGCCGCTGGTCGGTGGGCGCGTCCTCGACCGCGACGGCTACTTCGTCGAGCCGACCGTCTTCGCCGACGTGCCACAGGACGCGCGTATCCTGCAGGAGGAGGTCTTCGGCCCCGTCCTGACCGTCAGCACCTTCGCCGACGAGGCCGAGGCGATCCAGCGGTCGAACGACGTCGAGTACGGCCTGGTCGCGGGCGTGATCACGACGGACATGGCGCGAGCCCATCGCTACGCTCGCGACGTCGACGCCGGCCAGATCTACGTCAACGAGTGGTTCGCCGGCGGCAACGAGACGCCCTTCGGTGGCTACAAGGAGAGCGGTGTCGGGCGGGAGAACGGCACGCAGGCCATCGAGAACTACACACAGGTCAAGAACGTCTGTCTGAACATCTCCGAGTGAGTGCGGAGAGGGTTTCACTCCGTTTCTGCCCCCCTGGGAGAAGCTGCGTCACCCGTCGTGCGGGAGAGGGTGAAGAGAGTCATCCGAGCCACTGACTGTGTGACACTGTGACGGGGGATTCCGAACGTTTAATAGCGATAAGTCAGAACCACCATACTGTATGTTAGAAGATGATAGTTTAGTGGTCGATGCAGTGTCACACTGCTTCAACCACGCAGAGGACAACCACCTCCACCCTCACTCCCAGCGGTGGGACGACGAGACATACGAACTGGGCGCCCAACTGATGCCCGAGGAGTACGTGTTTCCGGAGGAGATCTTCTATCGGAACCACCAGCCGGAGGAACTGGAACGGCTCCTGTTCCTGGAGAGCCAGATCGACTACACGGTGTATCACTCCCTGCCGCTGGACGACTACTTCAAGGACGGCTACGTCTCCCGCGAGAAGGGGTTCGAACTCCGTGAGCGGAACCCGAACCGCGTCGGGATGATCGTCGACATCAACCCGCTGGAAGACGACGCCGTCGAGCAGGTGGAGTACTACGCCAAGGAGAAGGATGTCGACGGGATCAAACTCTACCCGGCCCGGTATCAGAACGGGCGGGACCTCTCGCTACGTCTGAACGAGGACACCGTCCGGCCGGTCCTGGAGAAAGCCGCTGACCTCGACGTGGGGACCGTGGGTATCCACAAGTTCATTCCGTTCGCGACGGCGCCGGTCAAGTACTTCCGGATGCACGACGTCGAGGAGGCGGCGATGGCCTTCCCGGAACTCGACTTCGAGGTCATCCACGCCGGCTTCTCGTTCCTCGAGGAGACAGTGTTCGCGATGGCCAGCCACGACAACGTCTACGCGAACATCGAGAACACGGCCCACATGGCCTGCAGTCGACCGAAGAAGTTCGCACGGAGCCTGGGCGAGATGCTGTACTGGGCCGGACCCGACCGGATCGTCTTCTCCAGTGGCGCGACTGCGCTCCACCCCCAGCCGCCCATCGACGCGATCTGGGACTTCGAGATGCCCGAGGACCTCCGTGCCGGTGAGGACTACCCAGAAGTCACCACCGAAGACAAACGGAAGATCCTCGGGGAGAACAAGCTCCGCCTGATGGGCAAAGATCCCGACCAGGTCAGGAAAGACATCGAGGGCGACAAGTGGGACCAGAAGATCCAGGAACTGAAGGAGAACGGCGAGTATCCCGCGCCGCCGTGGTCGACCTACGAGGAGGCTGCCGACGTCGAATCCAAGGAGCGTGTCAAGTTCGTATGAGCGCCGACCACGCCGACCACGTGACGCCCGCCACCGAGTTCGACAGCTCGCTCACGGCCGCGGTGAAAGCCGAACTGGAGAAGGTGCTCGATCCCTGTAGCTGTATGAGCGAGCATCCAGTCAACATCGTCGACCTGGGGCTGGTCGAAGCCATCGACGTCGACGACAGCTCGGGCGAGGTCACGATCCGCCTCCTGTTGACCTCACAGCGGTGTACGTACTTCCTCGACATCGACGACGAGATCTGCGAACGCGTGGGGTCCCTGGAGTCGGTCACCGACGTCGCAGTCCACCAGGAGACGAGCGGGAAGATCTGGACGGCCGAACGGATGTCTCAGGAGGAACGACAGTCGCGCCGTGAGCGCTTCGAACAGCGCGTCGAGGAGGCCGGCATCGTCCCCTACGCCGAACGGAGCCAGTAGCGCAGATGTCCCAGACACTCCTGGTGGCGGTCGCGAACGAAGAGCAGACCGAGGCCGTCGCCGATTACGTCGCGTCGGCCTACGATGGAGTCGACGTCAGACTCCTCCACGTCGTCCAGTACACCGAGCGTCGTACCAGTCCCTCCCGGGGCGGTCGTGACCGGCCGGATGGGTGGTACGCGAAGGCCGTGGACAACGCAGAGTCCCTGTTCGACCTGGCCACGGAGCGACTGGAACCGACCGCCGAGACCATAACCACCGCAGTCGAGTCGGGGGACGCCTCGACGGAGATTCTCGACCACGCAGACGAGTTCGACGTCGACGGCATCGTCCTGGGGTTCCGAAAGCGGACACCGACCGGGAAGCTCGTCTTCGGCTCGACCGCCCAGGACGTACTGTTGTCGGCCTCCTGTCCCGTCGTCGCGGTCCCGCTGGCCAAGTCCTGAGACCGTCATAGTCGGCTCCCGTTTCGGTTCGTTCCTGAGGGCCGACTGGTCGGCGACGTGGTCAGCGAGCGTCCGCCAGTTCCGCCAGTGCCTCGGGGTTCTCGATGCTGCTCATGTCTCCGAGGTCCTCGCCCGTGTAGGTGGCCTGTACCGCTCGTCGGATGACCTTCCCCGACTGGGTCTTCGGGAACTCGTCGACGAACAGCACCTCTCGCGGCCGGAACGGCTTGCCCTGTTCCTCGCCGATCAGTTCGCGAATCTCCGTTCGCAGCCCGTCTGACTCTTCATAGCCGGGTTCGAGAACGACGTAGGTGACGACTGCCGTCCCCGTCGTGTCGTCCGGCACGCCCACGGCGGCGACCTGGTTCACTGCCTCGTGGTCCATGGCTGCTCCCTCGACCTCCGCCGGCCCGACCTTCCGGCCGGCGATGTTCAGTGCGTCGTCGGCACGACCGTGGAGGAACCAGAAGCCGTCGGCGTCCTTCTGCGCCCAGTCGCCGTGGTCCCAGACGTCGTCCCAGGTCGACCAGTACTCCTCGACGTACCGCTCGTCGCCGCTCCAGAGCGAGCGAGTCATCGAGGGACAGGAGTCGCGCGCGACCAGATACCCCCGCTCGTTCGTGTCGGCGATCGACTCGCCGTCACCGTCCACGATGTCGATATCCATGCCCAGCCCTGGGCCACCGAGCGAGCAGGGTTTCAGCGGCTGGGTCGGCATCGGCATCAGGAAACAGCCACAGATCTCCGTGCCGCCGGAGATGTTGATGATTGGTGTCTCGCCACCACCGACCTGTTCGTAGAACCACTGCCAGCTCTCGGGATCCCAGGGCTCACCAGTCGATCCCAGCATCCGTAGTGAGGAGAGGTCGTGGTCCTCGACCCAGTGGTCGCCCTGCTTGCGCAGCGCCCGGATGGCCGTCGGCGAGATCCCGAACTGGGTGAGGCCGTGGCGGTCGATCATCTCCCAGAACCGGTCGGGGTCGGGGTAGTCAGGGGCCCCCTCGTACATGAAGACGGTGCCGCCGAAGGTCTGGGTCCCGATGAGCGTCCAGGGCCCCATCATCCAGCCGATGTCGCTGACCCAGAAGAACCGATCGCCCGGCTTGAGATCGAACCCGAAGTGCAGTTCCTTCGCACACTGCAGCTGGACCCCGGCGTGGGTGTGGACGATCCCCTTCGGCTTGCCGGTAGTGCCCGACGAGTACAGCAGCATGGACGGGTCACTGGAGTCCAGCCGTGCCGTCTCGAACTCAGCAGAGTGGGTCGAGACCGCATCGTCCCACGTCTCGTCGCGCCCGTCGCTCCACGGTATCTCCGAGCCGGTGCGCTCGTAGACGACGACCGAGGTCACCTCGGTCTCGACGTCCTCGACAGCCTCGTCGAGCGTGTCCTTGAGGGTGATCTCGCTGCCGCGCCGGTAGAAACCGTCGGCCGTGAAGACGACGCTGCTTCCGGAGTCCTCGATGCGGGTCGCCGTCGCGTCGACGCCGAACCCGGAGAAGATCGGCACGGCGATGGCACCGATCTTGAAACAGCCATAGAGGATCGAGATGACCTCCGGAACCATCGGCATGTAGAGCCCGACCGTGTCGCCCTGTTCGATGCCTCGCTCGTCGAGTGCGTTGGCGACCTGATTGGCCTGCCGATGGAGGTCGTGGTAGGTGACGTTACGCGTCGAACCATCTTCTCCTTCCCAGAGGCAGGCGACCGTGTTGCGCTGCTCGCTCTCGACGGCGTGTCTGTCGAGGACGTTGTGCGCGACGTTGATGCTCCCGTCGACGTACCAGTCGGTGAACTGCGGGCCGTCGTAGGTCGTTCCCCCGACCTCGCGGGACTGTCGCTCCCGGACGGCGTCGTACTCGTCGTAGAACTCGATGTCGAGGTAGTCGACGAGTTCGTCCCAGAACCACTCGACGCCGGAGTCGGGAACCCCGTCGATCTCGGTGGTCGTCCGTTCGATGAGTTCGTCGTAGTCGTCGATGTCGTACTGTTGCATGAACGCCCAGACGTTGGTCGCCTCGACGTCCGCCTGTGTCGGTTCGTGGACGATCTGGTCGATGTCTGCGAGTGTCTCACTAGCCATGGCCTACAGACTGCGTATCGACGGAGAGACGCTTAATTCTTCTCCTCTCGCCCGTCGCCGGCTAGTCGAGTCCGGCCTCCCTGTAGGTGGCCGCGTGCTCGACGTAGAGTTCGTGGACCCGTTCGATCTCGGCCTGCTGTGACTCGTCGATGGGCGTCGTCGACGCCGGGACGCCGTAGGCGACGTGGCCCGCTGGAATGGTCTGGTCTTCCGTCACGACACACCCTGGGGCGACGATGCTGCCGGACTCGACCAGAGCACCCTGCTGGAGCGTACTCGACATCCCGATCAGTGCTGCATCCTCGACCGTTGCGTAGTCGATGACGACGTTGTGCCCGACGGTGACGCCGTCGCCGATGGTCGCGCCGTGGAGCATCGAGAACTCCTGGACGTTCGTCTCTGCGCCCACCTCGACTGCCTCCCGGTCGCCCCGGAGACAGACGAACGGCCAGAGGCTGGCCCGCTCGCCCACCTGGACGTCACCGACGAGGTAGGCCATCTCCGAGACGAACGCCGAACCCGCAACCGTTGGACTCGTATCGAACACTTCGCGTTGCATACACTCGATGGAGAATGCGGACCCACAAGAGTGTATCCACGACGCCCGGTCTTCGATAGTTTCTATATTACCCACCGAATCTGTGTCGCTATGGGTCCGCAAGTGGTAACTATCGGCTCTGGCTACGCCGGGGCCGGCGCCATCCGGAAACTGGAGACCGAACTCGACGCGGAGACGACGCTCACGTGGATCTCCGAGCACCCGTACCACCTGGTACTGCACGAGGTCCACCGCTGTATCCGTGATCCGAGCGTCCGCGAGCGCATCACTATCCCGGTCGAGGAGATCGCATCGTCCGACACCCGCTTCCGAGAGGGACGCGTCGTCGACGTCGACACCGACGCACGGGCGGTCGAACTCGCCGACGGCGACCGGGTTGAGTACGACTACCTGCTGGTCGCGCTCGGTTCGCAGACGGCCTTCTTCGGCATCGATGGGCTGGCCGAACACGCCCATACGCTGAACTCCGTCGCCGACGCCGTGGGCATTCACGAGGCGCTCGAAGCGGCCGCTAGCGAGGCAACGGCCACAGAGCCAGCCAGAGTCGTCGTCGGTGGTGCCGGCCTCTCGGGTGTCCAGGCGGCGGGTGAAATCGCTGGCTTCCGTGACGAACGGGACGCGCCGCTCGACGTCCACCTCGTCGAAGGGCTCGACTCGGTTCTCCCGAACAGCGACCCGGAGCTCCAGGGTGCGCTACGGAAGCGACTCGAAGCCGCCGACGTGACTACCACTACCGGCGAGTTCATCGGCGAGGTCGGCGAATCCACGGTCACGCTCGGAGAAGACCAGACAGTTCCGTACGACGTGCTCGTCTGGACTGGCGGGATCACGGGACCGGACGCTGTGGGATCGGTCGACGTCGAGACGGACGACCGCAACGACCGCCTCGCGACGGAACGGACCTTCCAGACGACCGACGACAGGGTGTTCGCGCTCGGGGACTGCGCGCTCGTCGACCAACCGGGCGACCAGCCCGCGCCACCGACCGCACAGGCAGCCTGGCAGGCCGCCGCCGTCGCCGGTGAGAACGTCGCACGGGCCAGCCGCGGGCAACCGCTCCGTGAGTGGACGCACGAGGACCTCGGGACCGTGGTCTCCATCGGCGAGCGTGCGGTGGCCACGAACGTCCAGCACGTCCCGGTCTCGACGTTCGGTGGCCGCCCGGCGGAATTACTGAAGAAGGCCATCGCAGCGCGCTGGATCACCAAAGTGAGCGGGCCACGGCGTGCCATCGCCGCATGGCCACAGCTCTAGGGAACTGATAGCGGTCCGCTGGCTGTAGCGGAGTCTCTCGGCCCCGGCGAATGCCGGTGCCTACACTGGCTCGAAGACGAGCGTCGTCCCCTGCTCTTCGTCCGAGTCTTCGCCAGTTACCGTTACCTCCATCCCGTGTTCGACATCGTCTGGGTCCGCGTCTGCGATCAGGCCTGTGAGAGTGACCGGTCCGAAGTCGGCGATGGCAGTGACGTATGGCGTCCGGTCGACGAACGCTGGTGGCGCGACGTGAACGACGGTGTGGGCCTGGATACGACCGACATCCGGTAACGGTTCCTCGGAGAGCGACTGGGCGCCACAGTCGGGACAGACCCGTCGCGGCGGCACCGAACCGTGGCCCGCTGGACAGACGAGGTAGAACGGCTCACCGGAGTCGATGGCCGCACAGAACGCTTCGTACCCCCCGTCTTCCTCGATACCACGACTCATCGGACCGCCTCCAGGACGTGGACAGTCGTGCTCGCCACTGTCCCACCGGCGCTGTGTGCAACACCGGTCGACGCGTCGTCGACATAGTCGCTGTTGGGATGGTCACCACGGAGCAGGCGGGTCAACTCGACGATCTGACTGGCACCCGTCGCACCGACCGGGTGGCCCTTGGCTTTGAGGCCGCCCGAGCAGTTCACGGGGAGCGCGCCGTCGCGCCAGGTCACGCCCTCATGGGCGGCCGTGATGGCCTCGCCGGGGTCGAACAGCCCCAGCCCCTCCAGTGCGAACACTTCGGCACAGGTGAAACAGTCGTGGACCTCGACCAGATCCACGGCATCGACACCGATGCCAGCCATCTCGTAGGCCTCGGCCGCTGCCCGTTCCGTCGCTGGCGTCCGGCACAGCGTCTCGCGGTCCTGCAGGGCCGCACGGTCGGTCCCCTGCCCGGTGCCGGTCACTGCGACCGGCGCGTCGACCGTGTGCTCGTCGGCGTACTGTTCGCTGACCAGGACGAGTGCGCTGGCTCCGTCGGTTACCGGGCAGGCGTCGAGGAGACCCAGCGGCGAGGCCACCGTCGGTGCTTCGAGTACCTCGTCGACGGTCACCCGGGACTGGAACTGTGCGTATTCGTTCTCCAATGCGTGTGCGTGGTTCTTGACTGCGACGTGGGCGAGGTCGCGCCGGGAGCCACCGTGTCGCTGGAAGTACGCGTCGGCCATGATGGCGTACGCCCCCGGGAACGTCATTCCAGCGTTGCTCTCGTGGAGTGCGTCCGCTGCCGTCGCCAACATCGCTGTTGCATCGGCGGTCCCGACGTGTGTCATCCGCTCTGCGCCACCGACGATCACGACGTCCGCTCGTCCACTGTCGATCGCTCGCACCGCGTGGCGAACGGCAACACCACTCGAAGCGCAGGCGCTCTCGAAGCGCGTCGCGGGGGCCTGAATACCCAGGCTCTCGGCCACAATCGGGCCCTGGTGGCCCTGGTCCTCGGCGATCTCTCCGACGAAGTTCCCGAAGTAGACCGCGTCGACGTCCCCCGGCGGGACGTCGGCGTCTGTCGTCGCCGATACGCCTGCTTCGGCGAATAGATCACGGGTCGTTCGGTCGGGATATGCGCCGAACGGCGTGAGTCCTACGCCTGCGACTCGTACTGTCGACATCTACGGCGTACGTTACCGAACCACCCGTATATAGCTTACTCAATCACACCCCGTCATCGTTCGTGGTGCTGTGCGTCGACGACAGCAACACCAGCGAGATTGACGATGTCCGTCACCGCGTCACCTTGCTGGATGACGTGGACGGGTCGGTCCATGCCGACGAGCATCGGCCCGATGGCCTCGGCGCCGCCCAGTCTGCTGAGCAGTTTGTAGCAGATGTTCCCCGCCTCCAGGTTCGGGAAGATCAGGACGTTCGCGGGTTCGTCGAGGGTGCTGAACCCGTAGGTACCGGTCAACAGGTCCTCGACGACGGCGGTGTCGGCCTGCATCTCGCCGTCGACCGGGAAATCGACTCGTTCGTCGGCCCGGAGCATCGTTGCCGCTTCACGGGGCTTTCGCGTCCCGCTGTTATCGACGCTCCCGAAGTCCGAGTACGAGAGTACGGCCGCCCGCGGGTCGACGTTGAACCGACGCGCTAGCGCAGCGGTGTGGCGGGTCACCTCCCCGAGGACCTCCGCGTCCGGGTCCTGGTTTACCGTCGTGTCCGCACAGAAGAGCACGCGGTTCTCGAACGTCAACATGTAGACACCGGCGGCGTAGTCGGTGTCCGGCGCGGTCCCGATGACCTGCAGGGGCGGCCGAAGTGCCGTCGGATAATCGTGGGTGACGCCTGTCAGCATCGCGTCGGCGTCGCCCTGTTCGACCATCACGCTCGCCAGGTAGTTCCCGTCGTGGACGCGGTCCTGGGCTTCCCGGCGTGTCATCCCCTTGCGCTGGCGCAGACTGTAGAGGCGCTCCGCGTAGGCCTCCACGTCGGTCGCTCCGGGATCGACGACCTGGGGATCGAACGCGAAATCCAGCGAGTCGAGCCGCTCGTCGATCGTCGTCCTGGAGCCCACGAGTATCGGCTCGGCGATGCCCTGTTCGGAGAGCTGATGGGCCGCTCGGATCAGTTTCGGGTCTTCTCCTTCGGCGAGCACGAGCCGTCTGGGATCGGTCCGCGCTTTACTGAAGACGGTCTGCATCATCTCGCGGTGCTTCCCCAGACGTGCTTCGAGTTCGGCCCCGTACGACGAGACGTCGATCGTAGTTCGTGCCGCGCCGCTTCGGATGGCTGCTTCGGCGACGGCGGGGGTAACCTCGAAGAGAACGCGGGTGTCCAGCGGCTTCGGGATGATGTAGTCGGGCCCGAACGAGAGTGGCTGATCGCCGTAGGCCCTCCGAACCTCGTCGGGGACGTCCTTGCGGGCCAGTTCGGCCAGCGCCCGTGCGGCGGCGACCTTCATCGCCTCGTTGATCTCGGTCGCACGAACGTCCAGCGCGCCGCGAAAGAGATACGGAAAGCCCAGCACGTTGTTGACCTGATTGGGGTAGTCCGAGCGGCCGGTCGCCATGATGACAGTGTCGTCACGTGCCTGTTTCGCCGTCTCGTAGTCGATCTCGGGGTCCGGGTTGGCCATCGCGAAGACGATGGGGTCGTCCGCCATCGACCGGACCATCTCCGCGTCGACGATCCCACCGACCGACAGGCCGACGAACATATCGGCGCCGTCCATCGCCGTCGCGAGGTCCCCCTCCGGAACGTCCCGAGCAAAGCTAGCCTTGTATTGATTCACGTCACCGTTCTCGACGCGTGCCTGGGTGACGATCCCGTCCGAATCGCACATGGTGATGTTCCCGGGATCGACGCCCAGCGAGGTGTAGAAGTGCGCGCTCGCGATGGCACTGGCTCCGCCACCGGTGAACACGACACGCAGGTCTTCGAGTCGTTTCTCGGCCAGCTCGGCGGCGTTGAGCAGTGCTGCGCCGGAGATGATGGCGGTGCCGTGTTGATCGTCGTGAAAGACCGGGATATCCATGGCGTCCCCGAGGCGGCGTTCGATCTCGAAACAGGCCGGTGACGCGATGTCTTCCAGGTTGATCCCGCCGAAGGTCGGTTCGAGCGCTCGAATCGTCTCTACCATGGCGTCGGCGGAGTCCACGTCGAGTTCCACGTCGAAGACGTCGATATCCGCGAACCGCTTGAACAGGACGCCTTTCCCCTCCATCACCGGCTTGGAGGCTGTGGGTCCGATGTCACCGAGCCCGAGTGTGGCACTGCCGTCCGAGACGACGGCGACCAGATTCCCCTTCGCGGTGTACTCGTACGCGTCGACCGGGTTCTCGGCGATGGCTTCGCAGGGACTTGCGACACCCGGGGAGTACGCGAGCGAGAGGTCCCGCTGTGTGTTGGTCGGTTTCGTCGTGGCGATCTCGATCTTCCCGGCTGGGGGACGGCGATGATACTCTAACGACTCTTCGTCGAGGCTCATTCACTTCCTGCTGGGACGGCTGGCAAGATAAATTTTTGTCCGCTGTGAAAAATCGGCCGCGCGTTTTCATCTGGATAGCATCCGGCCCACGCATTCACAGCATGGGAATTTTATATACTAACTCCCGATTTTGTCGCCAGGCCGCGTCTTACACGTTCAGAACCCGGAACCACGATGCGTTTAGGAGTCAAACGGCAGACAGACTAACGGTAGTACATGTGTTACTCTCGGCGATCCACCGGATTCACCTCACCGGGATAATATATACCACCTGTCGATCCGCTCACGCACCTCTCAGAATCCAGTACTAGATTAGCTAAATGGGTGTGTAATAAGGCCCACTAATTACGAATTCGGCACCATATACCTGTCTTCTAAGGTATAAAGTCATATCTGAACTTACTTGTGGAAATTTCGATTTCAAATAATTAGACTATGGACCCATATGGGCCCATATATTACTTATAATTGGTGTGTAGAGATGTATTCGGGGTTTTGGATAGAGATCACTCTGGGATACGAGCCGTGGCCCACTCCCGGACGGCATAATTATAGGTACTCCCGTGACCAATCGTCGAAACGAGGTCACCACTGGTCGCCCCGTGTCCCGTCGCCTGTCGGTCGATATCGTCGTCTGGCGGCCAGCTACGCACCTCGGGAGAACGATGACCGACACCACGCCTCTCACCGAGATCGACGAGTTCGTCTACGAATTCCCCCAGACCGGATCGATGCGCGTCCCCGCCAGAGTGTACGGTTCGCCCGCTCTCATCGAAGAGATGCAGTCCCCGGACGACAGGACGCTCGAACAGTTGCGGAACATGGCGACGATACCGGGAATCCAGCGCTTCGCGGTCGTCCTCCCCGACGGGCATCAGGGGTATGGCTTTCCCATCGGCGGTGTCGCCGCCGTCGACGCCGAGGACGGGGTCATCAGCCCCGGTGGCATCGGGTTCGACATCAACTGTGGCGTCCGTGTTCTGCGGACCGATCTCTCCGCAGCGACGGTGACTGCCGTCGCTGACGACATCGCCGACAGGCTCTACGACCTCGTTCCAGCGGGCCTGGGGAAGGGTGGGTACGTTTCCACCGACCGGGGCGACATCCGCGAGATCCTCGAAATGGGGATGGACTGGATGGTCGAACAGGGCTACGCTACCGACGCTGACCGGACCCACTGCGAGGAGATGGGACGGTTGCCTGGCAATCCAGCTGCCGTCCCCGACGCCGCGATCGCCCGCGGTGAGGACCAGGTCGGCTCGCTCGGGTCGGGAAACCACTTCCTCGAAGTCCAGCGCGTCGTGGACATCTACGACGAGCAGACCGCGACGGCGTTCGGGCTGGAACTGGACCAGGTGCTCGTGATGATCCACTCCGGGTCGCGGGGACTGGGGCATCAGGTTTGTACCGAGTACGTCCGCCGGTTCGAACGTGCGTATCCCGCCGTCGCGGATTCGTTGCCTGACCGACAACTCATGTACGCCCCCCTCGGAGACGATCTGGCCGAAAAGTACCGGGGCGCGATGAACGCGGCTGCGAACTTCGCCTGGGCGAACCGCCAGGCGATGACCGACGCCGTCCGCACCGTCTTCCGTGAGGAGTTCGGGACCGCGTCGGTCGACCTGCTCTACGACGTCTGTCACAACATCGCGAAGACGGAGCCCCACGAAGTGGACGGGGCCGAACGTGACCTGCTCGTCCACCGGAAAGGTGCGACCAGATCCTTCCCGGCGGGTCGCCCAGAGGTACCGGCGGCCTATCGCGACGTGGGGCAGCCGGTGCTCCTTCCGGGAAGTATGGGGTCATACTCGTACGTTCTCGCCGGTGGCGACCGCTCGTTGGACCTGACTTTCGGCTCGACAGCACACGGTGCTGGCCGTCGCATGTCCAGAAAGCAAGCCAAAGGGACGTTCAGAGCTGACTCGCTCAGACACGGGCTCAGAGACGAAGGGATCTACGTTCGTGCGCGCTCAGGTGGTACCATCGCGGAGGAAGCCCCTGGTGCGTACAAGGACATCGACGAGGTCGTCCGTGTGAGCGATACGCTCGGCATCGGGGAGAAAGTGGCACGGATGCGCCCGATCGCCACGATAAAAGGGTGAGCGGAGATCGGCGGAACCGGCGTTACGAGATCTCGATGGTCCGTGCCGACTCGATCTCGGCTTTCGGCAGTGTGACCGTCAGGACGCCGTTCTCCATGACCGCCTGGACGTTTTCGGTATCGACTTCGTCGGGGAGCCTGATCGACCGCCCCATCGATCGGTGGCGTCGTTCCTGTCGGATGATGCGTCCCTCCTCCACCTCGTCTGTCGTCTCCTCGTGTTCAGCCTCGATACGGAGTTCGTGGTCGGTCACCTCGACATCGATATCCGCCTTGGTAAAGCCCGGCAGATCGACTGTTGCGACGAAAGTCTCGTCCCGTTCGACCAGGTCGACCGCCATCTCGCCGCTAGACGGTACCCAGTTCCCCAGGGACTCGCCGCCGTCCCAGCGCCGTGCAGCCTCGTCGAACTGCCGGCCCATTCGTTCGAATAATCGTTCCATCTCTTCGAAGGGATTCCTCGATGCACTCATGGCAGGCAGGCAGATAGTATGTTGCCATAGAATAAATAACAGTAGGTTTGGAAGAACAACCAACAAATCAGTGGTAAGTATAGTAGCCATTGAAAGTCACTGCACACCCGATCGCACGACGACAGTGCGATCGGTATGTACATGGTTTCACTTGGTACTATAACTCAGTACGGCGGTGATTCCGCTTCGATGACGCCTGCGAGGTTCTCTAGCTCGTCTGCGAGCAACCGGACGACGTCGTCGAGCGTGAGGATCCCAGCGACGAGGCCGCTGTCGTCGACGACCGGAAGCCGCCGGACCGAATGCTCTCGCATTATTGCAGTCGCCTCGAAGAGACCAGTATCCGCTTCGACTGTGGCCAGGGTCTCTGTCATGATGTCGGCGGCGGTCATCTCCCGAGATTCTCGCCGCGGTTCGAGCACGTGGACCACGAGATCCCTGTCGGTCACGATCCCGATCGGTCTATCGTCCTCTTCGACGATGACGCTGCCGACGTTCTCCTCTGCCATCACTGTCGCGATGTTCCCGGCTGTCTGGTCGCCATCAACTGTCATCACGTCCGTTCGCGCGAGGTCTGAGACTGGCATACTACCACAACTTCTGTACTCTGACTGACGGTATAACAGTACAGGAACGTATATCCAGTACCGAGAACTCGTCGGTGAATCGCTCGATATCGAACGGATCAGGCCCAGTATGTGGGTTCTATGGCATCGTTACCAGTATCGGTAGTACTGCTGTTACGTTCGGTAATCAGTCTGTACTCTGCCGGAGAGCGGATATCGCAGTCGTTCGAGCGTCCGAGAGGCAACGACGGTTCGAACGAATGATATCCAAAGAGGTCACAGGAGACAGAGATCGGACGGACGCCAGCGCCACGAACTATCGAGTAGACGGCCGTCAGTCGGGGTTACCGCCCGGGTCGGGTTCTGCCAGGGTGTCGGAGAGGCCGTCTTTTTGAGCCATGTCCGTGACGTACTCCGAGAGTGTCCCCGACGTGCTCTGTTCCGCCACACACCGGGACGACAGTGATTCGTCTTGCTTCTCTACGATAGTGTCGGTGCCGGTGACGTCGAGAAACAGCCCCCGGAGGTGCTTATAACTCGACGACTCCTCGGTCTCCCGCTCGGGCTTGGCGACAGTGTCTGGCTCGACAGGTGCGGGCCCAGACGTGTTCGGTGACCGTTCCTCGCTACTCATCGACCGACACCACCCACAGGGAGCAGTAGCCCCCTACTGTGACCCAGTGATGACCGACCCAGAGTATTGGTACGTTGTTGCATCACACAGTTGTGTGGTTTTGAATCACTATTTAGTATGCACCCGATACGAGCATAAGCCGACACTATCGCTGTGTGTCCGACCCCTATCCTTGCTCCGTATCGTCCACACCGGCATAGTCACCGCCGTACTTTAGGAACACGTAGGCCAATCCCAGGACACTTAGCAACGTCACGGTGACCATGACCGCCAGTGCTCTGGCGGCGTCGGGAACTGGGGGAATCGCGAAGCCACCCCCTCCCCCATCGGCTCCGCCACCCTGATCCGTCTCGCCGACCTGGATCGTGCCGAGCATCCCAGCACCCTCGTGCGGGATACAGAAGTACTCGTACGTCCCTTCAACCTCGAACGTGTGCTGGTACGTTGCGCCGTCGACGATATCGCCGCTCTCCGCGTCCCCCACGCTGTAGTTGTTCCGTGCGGCCGTCTCGGAATCGAAGCCCCCGCTGGCGAAGTATGTTGCATCCGCGGGGATGTCGTCCTCGTAGGCCGTTACGGAGTGACCGATACTCCCGACGTTCTCCCAGATCACGGTGTCTCCCGGTGCGATAGTCAGTTCGTCCGGATCGAAGACCAGTTGATCGGTCATCTCGACGGTGTGGGTCGTCGCTTCCTGACCGGTGGCGAGGCCGGTACTCGCAGCCACCATCGCGCCGGTGCCACCGGCCCGGACGAACTCCCGTCGTGAGATCGTCGGTGGATCCGTCATCTCTCTGTCCCGCCTCGTGCAGTAGCCGCTGGCGTATCACAGTCGCTGTCGTACCGTCGGTATGCTGGTCCGACCATGGCGGGTGTGGGATCAGTTTCTCCTTAGTTACGAACCAGCGAACGAGTGTAACCCGTTCTTATCGAGGTACTAGTGTGGACAGTGAGAACTCGAAACACCCCCGCAAATCACGATTCGATACGACTCCGACTGTATCGACCGGCTGCTCCCCTCCGAATCGTTTATACACAGCTGTGGGGCTATTCAGAAACTCACTCGCGCCGGTCGTAGAGTTTCCGGAATGCCGTGGGGGGGAACCGGTACTCGACGCGGCTCGGTTTCCGTCCCTGAGACGGGTTCTCCATCGCCTCAACGCGATTGAGCACGTCCGCTTCGGCCAACTCGTAAATGAATCGTTTGATCGTCCCGGCCGAAAGCGAGAGCGACTCATCGATCGCCTCCGTCGCCGCCGTGACCGAACTTCGCTCCGTCGGCGGCACGTCGACGAGTTCTCGGAGTACTGCCTGCCGGTTTCCCGGGAGCGACAGCACTCGGCTGAGCGAAACGCCTGAGCCAGGAATATCCTCGAACGCGGTACAGATATCGTCCTGCGTGATCCGGCTCCTGTCTTGCGCTACCGCACGACTCGTTGCGAGGTACAGCGCCGTCAGCGCGTCGTGGGCGTTCCCGTCGGACTGGACCGCAATCTCTCTGGCCTGGTCGTGGTCCAGAACGTTCTCCGTGAGTCCCATGGATGCTCTGGCCATCAACATATCGATGAGCACCTGTTGCTGGTAGGGTTCGAACTCGATCGTGGCGGCTGTCCAGTCTGCCACGGTCGAGGCCGACGGGTCGGTTCGACCCACCGCGATCCAGCAGAGGTTGTCCGGGAGCGTATCCAGGCGGTGGATGAACTCGTCGACCTCGAATTCGGGCTCGTCGTAGTGATCGATCGCCACGACGAACTGTGTATTTCGACCATCGAGGACCTCTCTGAGCCGTGTCTCCAGGCGATCGGTCCCGACACCGCGTTCGGGGACCGCGTCGGCGACCAGTTCGTCCAGCAGCGAGTGGTACCAGTCGAACTCGCTGGTGATCTCTCTGGCGTCCAGATAGACGACGACGGGCGAGGACTCCTCCTCGACGCGTGTCGAGGTGTAGATGACCGGTCGAGTCGTGATCGGGAACCGGTCCAGTTGTCTGAACAGCGCCGTGACGACCGCCGATTTACCCGTCCCGGACGGCCCGTGGACGTAGAGGTTCGGCGGTGTCTGCCCGACGAATATCGGATCGAAGTGGTCCAGGACCTGTTCGATGATCATCGCCCGGTTCGTCGGCTCCTCGACGTGAGCGACGGGTGAGAGTGGCTCCCACTCCCGGACCAGCGTGGTCCCGTCGTCGGCCCGTTGTCGCCGCCTGATGCGTTCTTCCAGATTCATACCGTTAGGACGTCTCCTCGCGTGCCCAGTTCAGCGACCGGTCGACGGCGTCGTCCCAGCGGTCGTACATCGCGTCCACGTCCGCCGAGTCCTTCTCGGGCGTGAACTCGCGGTCGATCTGCCAGTTGTCACGCAGTTCGTCGACGGTGTCCCAGTAGCCCACTGCGAGACCGGCCGCGTAGGCGCTTCCGAGCGCGGTCGTCTCGTCGACTTCGGGCCGTGCGATCGCGTTCTGGATGATGTCGGCCTGCAACTGACAGAGGAAGTTGTTCTTGACCGCACCGCCGTCGACACGGAGACGGCCCATCTCGATCCCTGAATCGGCCTCCATCGCTTCTGCGACGTCACGGGTCTGGTAGGCGATCGATTCGAGCGTGGCCCGCACGATGTGTTCCTTGCGGGTGCCACGGGTCATCCCGACGATGGTCCCGCGGGCGCGCCCGTCCCAGTGTGGCGCACCGAGGCCCGTGAACGCCGGGACCATGTAGACACCATCGGTGGAATCGACCGAGCGGGCCAGTTCTGCCGTCTGGGCGGCGTTCTGGATGAGGTCGACGTCTTCCAGCCACTCGATGGCTGCCCCCGTGATGAAGATCGACCCCTCCAGCGCGTACTGAACGGGTTCACCCGAGCGCTGGAAGCCGATCGTCGTGAGTAGGCCGTGGTCCGACTCGACTGCCTCGTTCCCCGTATTCATCAGGAAGAACGATCCCGTCCCGTAGGTGTTCTTGGCGTCGCCCTGGTCGAAACAGGTCTGACCGAACAGGGCTGCCTGCTGGTCTCCGAGGGCACCGGCGACAGGCACCTCCGCCCCCAGGAAGCCGTCGGCGTCGGTTTGGCCGTAGAGTGCCTCGTCGGAGGACGGCCGCACCTCCGGGACCATCGCTCTCGGAACGCCGAACTCTTCGAGGAGTTCGTCGTCCCAGTCGAGATCCCGAATGTTGTACAGCATGGTCCGGGAGGCGTTCGAGACGTCGGTGATGTGGTTGCCGGTGAGGTTGTAGATGATCCAGCTATCGATGGTCCCCATCAGCAGTTCGCCGTCGGCAGCGCGTGCCCGGAGATCGGCGCCGCGCGAGGACTGCATCTTGAGCGGTTCGGCGTTGTCGAGGATCCACTCGGTCTTGGTCGCGGAGAAGTACGCGTCAGCCTCCAGACCGGTCTTCTCGCGGATCCACTCGACCTTGTCTTCGTCCTGCAGTTCCTCGACGCGATCGGTGGTCCGGCGGTCCTGCCAGACCAGGGCGTTGTGGACAGGCTTGCCGGTCTCGCTGTCCCAGACGATGGTGGTCTCGCGCTGGTTCGTGATACCCAGCGCTTCGAGCTGGTCGGGTTCGATGCCGGCGTCGTCGAGGCCGTCGACGACGACCTGTTTGGTGTTCTCCCAGATCTCCAGTGGATCGTGTTCGACCCAGCCCGGCTGTGGGTAGATCTGCTCGTGTTTCGTGTACGCGTTCGCGACGACGTGGCCACTGTGATCGAAGACCATGAACCGCGTTCCGGTGGTCCCCTGGTCGATCGAGCCGACGTATGTGTCTGTCATTGTGGTCTTGCTCCCCGAAACAGCGGCCTTCGACCGCCGTTCCGTCGTTGGGCTATTTGTTTACGGGTAGTTCCCATAAAGATTGCCGTCGGTGTACAGAACCAGAGCCTGATCGGTCGAGCGCTCGGAAAATGTTGGTTTTATTTTTTATCGAAACGTTTCGGTGAGCGTGGTCGACAGCAAGCGTCACCCATCGGTGATGATCACCGTCTCGATGACGTCCCCGCAGTTAGGGCACCTGGGCTCGGGGTCGTCGCTCGTCCCGCCAGGGATCACTCCGGGGATATCTGCCCGACATGCCGGACAGCGGACGGTGTCGTGTCCTGGGTACGGACAAATCGCTGGCTCGTCGGAAGGCACACGTGATCTGTTCCGTCTCTCCGACATAACCGTTTCGTTACCCGGATGAGGTCCATTTATGCCGGACGGGACTGTGGTGCCTGTATGGACCTGAGTGCTATCCTCGAGGACAGCTGTGCACGCACCTGGGAGACCGTCGAACCCGACGCCGTCGAGCCCGTCCGGTTCGCAGTTATCGGCCTTGGCTGGTTCACCAAGGGGCGCGCACTGCCGGCGCTGGAGCAGAGCGAGCGGTGTGACCCGAGTGTGCTGGTCAGCAGTTCGACCGAGAAGGCCGAACGGATCGCCGCCGAGACCGACGGCGCCGAACACGGCATCACCTACGACGAGTTCCACGACGGCGTCGCCCGCGGCGCCTACGACGCGGTCTACATCGTCACGCCCAACGCGTTGCACCTGGAGTACGTCGAGACGGCAGCGGAATTCGATAAAGCCGTCCTCTGTGAGAAGCCGATGGAGCGCGATAGCGACCGGGCAAAGCAACTCCGGGACGTCGCGGCCGAGGCCGGTATCGATCTCATGATCGCCTACCGGATGCACACCGAACCGGCGGTCCAGCGGGCGCGCGAACTCGTCCAGGCCGGCTACGTCGGCGAACCGATGTCGGTGACCGGCGACATGTCCCAGCGGTTGTTGGACCGCATCGACCCCAACCCCGACCAGTGGCGCCTCGACGAGGGGCTAGCTGGCGGCGGCGCGCTGTTCGACATCGGCATCTACCCGCTCAACACGGCCCGGTTCCTGTTGGATGCGGATCCAGTCGCCGTCACCGGAAACACCTCCAGCACGCACGACGCGTTCGACGAGGTCGACGAGACGGTCGCGTTCTCCGTCGAGTTCCCGGACGAGGTCTACGGGCAGTGTTACGCGAGCCACAACGCACGGCAGTCCTCCGCCATCACGGTCACGGGCACTGAGGGGCAGGTCCGCGTCGAACCCGCCTTCTTCCAGGACCAGAGCCGACAGTTGCACGTCTCCCGGGGCGACGGCCGAGCGTCGATCACTATCGAGAAAGTCGACCAGATGCTAGAGGAGTTCGACTACTTCGCGGACAGAGTCCGCAGCGACGCGGCCATCCATCCCGACGGCGACCACGGCCTGCTCGATATGCGAGCGATGGAGGCCATCTACGAGGCCGCAGAGACGGACCGCTGGGTCAGCGTGGAGTAGGCCGCAAGAAAACAATCTACAGCGTCCCAGTTACGCGTTGAACCCCTGGTGGAAGCCGACGAGTTTCTCCCGCGAGAAGTGCTCGACGGCGTACTTGATGCCCTCCTTGCCGACACCGGAGTCCTTGAACCCGCCGTAGGGCATGTGGTCGGCACGGAAGCCACTGACCGTGTTGATGTTGACACCGCCGGCGTCGATCTCGTCCGCCGCGCGCTTCGCGCGATCGATGTCCTGGGTGAACAGGCCGGCTTCGAGGCCGTAGTTGGTGTTGTTGGCTTCTTCGAGCGCGTCGTCGAAGTCCTCGACGGTGATGACCGGAACCAGCGGGCCGAAGGTCTCCTCCTTGGCCGCGGGCATGTCCGGGGTCACGCCCGACAGGACGGTCGGCTCGAACGTCCGTGGTCCGAGGTCGCCGCCGTAGTTACCGCCACACTCGACGGTCGCACCTGCCTCGACGGTCGCCTCGAACAGTTCGACGACGTCCTCGAACTGACTGTCGTCGACCATCGCGGAGACGTTGGTCTCCTCGTCGAACGGATCCCCGACGGTGAGGTTCTGGCAGGCGTCGACCAGGGCGTCGACGAACTCCTCCTCGATATGTTCGGGGACGAGCACGCGCTCGACGCTGTTACAGACCTGCCCGGCGTTCGAACAGGCGCCACCGATGACCTGGACCGCTGCCTCTTCGAGGTCAGTGTCGTCCCAGACGATGGTCGGGTCGTTCCCGCCCAGTTCGAGCGTGATCTCCTTCATGCCGCTGTTGTTCGCGAGGTACTTCCCGACGGGGGTCGATCCCGTGAACGAGATGGCCTCGACGGCCTCGTGTTCGAGGATAGCGTCGCCGGCCGTCGACCCGGAACCGGTGACGATGTTGACCAGGCCGTCGGGGACGTCGAACTCGACGCGGTCGGCAGCGTCGTCCAGGCACTCGAACAGCGCGATGGAGGTCAGCGGCGTGTTCGAGGCCGGCTTGCCGACGACGGCGTTTCCAGCCGCGAGCGCGGGCCCGACCTTGTGGACCATCAGGTTCAGCGGGAAGTTGAAGGGGGTGATCGCCGCCACGACGCCGAGCGGTTCGCGCTGGGTGAAACAGTGGTCGCGGGCGAAGCCCTTCTGGGCGTCCATCGGGACGTACTCGCCGAACATCCGCTTTGCCTGCTCGCTCGAGAGATCGAGCGTCTGGACCGCGCGGTCGACCTCACCTTTGGCCTCCGAGAGCGGCTTCCCCTGTTCGCTCGTGAGGATGTTCGCGATCTCGTCTGCACGGTCCTCTACCAGTCGAGCGGTCTCGTGGAGGTACTCGTAGCGCTGATACGCCGAGAGCTCCGAGGCCTCGAACGCTGCTTCCGCGGCGTCGATGGCCTCGACGATCTGTTCCTCGCTGGCGAGCGGGATCGACCCGACGAGATCGCCGTCGTACGGATGGATGACGTCTGTCCGTTCGTCGGCGTCGACCCACTCGCCGCCGATGAGCATCTGCTTGTCGAGACGTGACGCTGCTTGCTGGCTCATATTCGTCTGGTCGGTCATCAGAATCTTAAGTGTTACGCAGAGCCCCCTGAAGTCGGGGAGAGCGGACTGTTTCGTGAGTGGTGGTAGCACGCCAAGGCACCAGCTTCGATTGTGATAGCCGGGTCCAAATTATTATATACGGATATATTGAGCCTCCAACCATGACAGCGTCAACGGATCCCGACGGGGGACACCGCCTCGGGCGTGGTGTCGGCACGCTCGTCGACACCGTCGGGACACTCGCTCGCCGGTTCACCCCCGAGTTCGTTCGCCAGCGGTACGCCGCGAAGTTCGCACTCTCGATGGTAGTCGTACTGGTGGTCATCGCCGCCATCGGCGGCGCCAGCTACGTTCAGATTCAGTCGGAACTGCACGACGATACCCAGCAGCAACTACAGTCCCGGGCGTCGATGCAGGCGACTGCGGTCGGGAGCTGGGTCGAGGAGATGAAGGTCCAGACCCGGTTCATCTCGTCGGCAGAACCGATGCAGTCCGATCAGCAGACGACCGTCGACAGCTATCTCACGGAGGCCCAGAACCTCGGAACACTCGATATCGTCGCCCTACACGTGGTCGACACCGAGACAGCCAGCGTCACCAGCAGTACCGCCTTCGATCTGCAGGGGCAGTCGATCGCGGAGGTCGACCAGCCATGGACGCGGCAACTCGAAGCAGTCCAGCAGTACTCCAGCGTCTCGTCGGTCGTCGCCAACAGCGACAGGGCCTACACCCGTGCGAACGAGACCGTCCTCGCGTTCGCGAGCCCCGTGCCGGACAGTGATCGGGTCGTCGTGGTCGTCGGCTCTATCGACGCCCAACTCGACGGAGTGGCCGGCGGCGTGACCGAATCCACCACCACGATCGTCGATTCCGAGGGATCGGTCGTCCTCGCACCCGACGGAACGACTACCACGGACTCGATGACGAACAGTTCGGCGTTCACACGGGCCGCTCAGAACGGGACGGTCCAGTCCGTCGAGGCGTCCTCTGAGGTCCGGGCGTTCGCGCCGGTCGCCCAGACCGATTGGGTCGTCGCCGTCTCGCTCCCGACCAGTGAGGCCTACGCGATCGGTCGCTCCGTCGGTCGGAACGTCCTCGGTATCGTCCTCGGGAGCATCCTCGTGCTCGGCGTCGTCGCGACCGCCCTGGGGCGTCAGACAGTCGTGCCGCTCGTCCGCCTCCGCAAGCGTGCCGAACAGATGCAAGAGGGCGATCTCGACGTCGAACTGTCCACGGAGCGTGACGACGAGATCGGCCGTCTCTTCGAGAGCTTCGACGGGATGCGGACCTCGCTCAAAGAGCAGTTCGCCGAAACCGAGTCGGCCCTCGAAGAAGCACGCACAGCACGCCAGGACGCGGAAGCTGCACAAGCTGACGCGGAAGCGGCCGAAGAACAGGCCCGAGCCCTCTCGAACCGTCTGGAGGAGCGGGCCACCCAGTTCGGCGAGACGATGCGAGCCTGTGCCGACGGTGAACTGCACCACCGACTCGACGAGGACGTCGACAGCGACGCGATGGCCGAGATCGCCGACGCGTTCAACGAGATGATGGACGATCTCGAAGCGACCGTCGCCGATGTCCGCCGGTTCGCCGACGACGTCGCGGGCGCGAGCGTCGACGTGGTCGACCAGGCAGTGGAGGTCGAAGAGCAAAGCGACGCGGTCAGTTCCCGTGTACGTGAGATCTCCGAGAGCGCCCGGGACCAGAGTGACAGACTTGAGGGTACCGCCGACGAGACCGCGAGCCTCTCGGCGAACGTCGAGGAGGTCGCCGCGAGTGCCAGCGAGGTCGCAGAGTCCGCACAGACGTCCGTCGAACGCGGGAGCGAAGGCCGTGAGGCTGCCGTCGAGGCACTCGAAGAGATGGACGCACTGGAGGAGCAGGCCCACGAGACGGTCGACCAGATGGACGACCTCGACGAGCAGGTCCGCGCGATCGGCGACGTGGCGGAGCTCATCGCCGACATCGCCGAGCAGACGAACATGCTCGCGTTGAACGCCAACATCGAGGCCGCCACCGCGGGCGCCGACGGCGCCGGATTCGCAGTCGTGGCCGACGAGGTCAAACAGCTGGCCGAGGAGACCCGCGAGGCCACCGACGATATCGCCGACAGGATCGAGGCAGTCCAGTCCCAGACCGACCAGACGGTCGACGCGATGGACGAGATGCGCGGTGCCGTCACCGACGCCTCCGAGACCGTCGACGAGGTGTTACACGCCATCGAGGACATCGTCGAGCGGGTCGAGGAGACCGACCAGAACGCACGTGAGATCGACCGTGCCACCGGAGAGCAGGCACGGACCACCCAGGAGGTCGCGGGCGACATCGACGACGTGGCCGAAATCAGCCAGCGCGTCACCGACCGCGCGGAGACCGTCGCCGACGCCGCGGCCGATCAGAGTCGCACCATCTCGTCGGTAACCGACGAAGCCGAGGAGTTGCGTGACAGAGCGACAGCCCTCTCGGACCGTCTCTCGACGTTCGACGTCCAGGAGACGGGCGATCGACCTGCACGAACACAGGACTGACAGGGACCGGTGACAGTTCCGGCAGGTGTGGTCGCATCCCAAATTATAACTAAGTGGTCCTCCATGCGATAGGCATGAATCTCTCGGGAACAGTCGTTCCCATGGCGACGCCTACCCATGGGTCACGGCGGTCGGTCGACGACGAAGCTCTCGCGCAGTTCACACGACGACTGGTCGATGCCGGCGTCCACGGTCTCTTTCCGGGGAGCTCCATCGGGGAGTTCCCCAGCCTGACTACTGCACAGAACCGACAGGTCGTCGAGACGGTCGTTGACGCGGCAGACGGCGACACGGACGTCATGGCCGGCTGCTGTGACACGAGTGTCGACGACGTCCTGGACAACGTCCAGGCCGCGGACGCCGCCGGTGCCGACGCCGCGGTCGTGGTCTCGCCGTACTATCTGGGGACGACCCAGCCCGGCCTCGAACGGTTCTTCACGGCCATCGCCGACGAGTCGCCGCTGCCACTGTTGCTCTACAACATCCCGCCGTTGACGGGCAACGAGATCAGTGTCGACCTCGTCCGGACTCTGGCAGAGCACGACACCATCGCCGGCGTGAAGGATACGTCGGGCGACCTGACCTACCACCATCGGCTCGTGAGCGAGACGCCCGAGGACTTTCTCGTGTTCCAGGGCGCGACACAGCTGGCGACCGCCTCGCTGGAAGTGGGTGCCGACGGCCTGATCGCCGGCCCCGCGAACGTCTTCCCGGGGGTGATGGCGGACCTCTACGAGGCGTACAGCACCGGTGACCTGAGTGAGGCCCGTCGGCTGATGCAGACGGTCGTGACGCCGTTCGTCAGCGCGACGAGCGACGTGCCGACTGCGGCAGCGATCAAACATCTGGTGGACCGCCACGGTCAGGACATCGGCGACCCGCTCCCGCCGCTCCCGCAGTTGACCGACGACGAACGGGCTGCCCTGGCGGAGACGTACGACCAGATCACCGAGCGGTTCGGCGAGCAGACTGTCTGAAGCGCGGTTTCTGCCACTTGTACCGGGGACAACCGCTTCACTGGACGAGGAGCGCCGCTGCTGTCGGTCGGATCGACGACCTGCGGAACAGCGTCAGGAAAACGAAAGTGGTGCAGACTGCGGTGTCGGACTGAAGACAGGGGACGGCTGGGTCGCTACGCGTTGTTTACCTCGCTGTCGATCTCGCTCTGGGCGTCGTTGAGGGCCTGCTCGGGGTCCTTGTTCTGGACCAGTGCCGCGTTGCAGTTGGTGTAGACGATCTCCGAGAACGTCGAGTACTTCGGCGTCGCCGGCCGTGCACTCGTCTGGTCGACGATCTGTGCGAACGTCTCCAGGTGCGGCGCCTGCTCGTAGTACTCGTCGGCGTACAGCTCCGAGCGGACAGGGAGACGGCTGTGTTCGAGCGCCATGGTCTCCTGAGCTTCCTGCGATGCCATGAAGCTCGCGAACTGCTGGGCGGCCTCCTTGTTCTCGGAGTTGGCGTTGATGAACAGGTTCCACCCGCCGAGACAGGAGTTCTTCGCGTCGGGGTTGCCCTCCGCTTTCGGCATCGGGGCGACGTCGAACTTGTCCTTGACGGCGGAGCCGTCCTCGTTCATGAGCGCGACGGCGTAGGGCCAGTTGCGCATGAAGATGGTGTTGCCCTGCTGGAACGTCTGGCGGTTCTGGTCCGTCGAGGACGCCGGGATAGACTCGGGCGTGACCTCGTACTCGTGGATGAGGTCGACGGCGTGCTGGAGTGCGTCGATCCCCTCCTGCGTGTTGACCACGAGGTTGCCGTTCCCGTCACGGACGCTGCCACCCATACCCCAGAGCCAGTTGAGCCACATGATGGTCAGCCCCTCGTTGGAGCCACCCTGCCAGATGTAACCGTTGAGGTCCTGGTCGGACTGCTCTTTGATGTCCTGAGCCATGTTGACCAGTTCCATGTAGGTCTCGGGCGGGCTGTCGTAGCCGGCGTCCTCCAGGAGGTCGGTCCGGTAGTACAGTGCGTTGGCGTCCGTGTGGATCGGCATCCCGTACATCGTTCCGTCGATGGTGACGGAGTCGATGGGGGTCTGGAGCATGTTGTCCGTGTGGCCCTCCGGATCGCTTACCTCGGCCGCCCAGCCGTTCTGGGCGAACTCGGCGGGCCAGATGACGTCCATGTTCCCGACGTCGAACGACGACGACCCGGAGACGAACTGGTTGACGTAATACTCCCGTGTCGAGGACGCGTCCGAGGGGGTCTGCTGGGACTCCAGAGAGATGCTGCTGTTTGCGTCCTCGAACATCGGAACCAGGCTCTGTGCGTCGTTGCTGAAGTAGCCCGGATAGACGTAGGTCAGCTCCTGGGTTCCGCCGTCACCGGAGCCACCGTCGCCCGAGCCACCGTCACCGGAGCCGCCGTCGCCCGAGCCACCGTCGCCACCCGAACCGCCATCGCCGCCGGAACCGCCGTCGCCCGAGCCACCGTCGCCACCCGAACCGCCATCGCCGCCACACCCGGCCAGCAACGCGACGCTGCCGCCGGCCATAGTCTTGATAAGCTTCCGCCTGCGCTTGTCTGAAATCTCGTCTGACATACACACCCACGTTCAAACCACCTCCTATTAATTGTTATTGTTGTCTACTGTACAGGTAAAGGGAAAGAAAAGGGACTCAGGCCGATTCGGCGATTTCCTGTACCTCAGCCCACAGGTCGTCCTCGATCTCGACACTCGTCGCGGCACGGTCGCGCTCGATCGAGCGCTGTCCCGGCAGCCGGATCTCGTCGACGTGTGCAGCCTGCTCGCTCGTGGTCAGGTCGGTGAGGAACGCGCTGGCCCGGTCGCCGAACTCCGGGACGCCGAGTGCCTCGGGGTCGATTGCGAGGAACAGGTCGCCCTTGGTGCAGGGGTCCTCGGTGTGGTACGTCCCGGTGACGTCGGTTCCCATGGCAGCACCGACGAGCCCGCCCGCGAGGACCTCGACGGCGATAGCGAGCCCGGATCCTTTCGTCCCACCGAAGGGGAGGATGGTCCCCTCCAGGGCCGCCGCGGGGTCTGTCGTCGGCTGGCCGTCGGCGTCCAGCGCGACACCCTCGGGGAGTTCCTGCCCGGTCTCCTTGTAGTGCAGGACGGTCCCGCGTGCGATAGCCGACGTGGACATGTCGAGGTTGAACGCCGGGTCGGTCGGGAGCCCGATCGCGATGGGGTTCGTTCCGAGGATCGGTTCGGCGCCGCCGTAGGGTGGCATCGCCGGTTCCGTGTTCGTGATGCCGAGGCCGACGTAGCCCTCCTGGAGCATCTGGTCGGTGTAGTACCCCAGCATCCCGAGGTGGTTCGAGTCGTGGACGCCGACCGCGCCGACGCCGAACTCGTCGGCCCGGTCCATCGCTTCGGCGGCAGCGGCGCTGGCCACGACCGGGCCGAGCCGGGACCCGCCGCTGATCGTGGCTGCGCCACCGCGGTCGGAGACGACCTCGATGGTCCCCTCGGGGTCGACATTGCCGTGCTCGATACCACGGACGAACCGCGGCAAGCGCAGCAATCCGTGTGAGTGTTTCCCTCGAGCGTCGGCGCTTACGAGGACTTCAGCGGTCTGCTCTGCATCGGCGTCCGAGATACCGTGCGCGCGGAAGGCGTCGGCGGCGACCGCGACCGCGCGCTGCCGGTCGACCTCCATTATGTCGAGGGGCCGATGCGGTGGATGGCGAACTGGCTCTCGCCCATCGCCTCGCTGAGGGTCACTTTTCCGTTGACGATGTCCATGATCTCGTCCCACAGCTGGTCGGTCGCCCAGTCGATGGTCTCGTCACCGACCAGTGCCTCGCTGACGTCGACGTCGGTCTGTTCGGGGACTCGTTCTGCGCTGTGTGGGTTGCCCGTGATCTTGATCGTCGGCATCACGGCGTTCGAGAGGGTGTGACCCTGCCCGGTCGAGATGACCATGAAGTGCGCACCGCCGGCGCCGATGCCGGTGACCGACTCCGCCCCGTGGCCGGGCGTGTCCATGATGTACATCCCGGAGCTGTCGGGGATCTTCGCGCCGTAGTCGATGATATCCTGGATGGGGCCGTCGCCGGACTTGACGAGCGCGCCCAGGGACTTCTCCTCGATGGTGGTCAGGCCGCCGTCCATGTTGTCGGGGGTCGGCTGGGCGCCACGGACGTCGTAACCGGTCGCCTGCAGGCGCTTGTCCCAGTGTTCGACCCGATCGAGGATCTCCTGGCGGACCTCGTCGTTGACGGCACGCTCGGAGAGTTCCTCCTCGCCGCCGAAGAACTCGGGTGTCTCCGCGAAGCAGCCACGGCCGCCGTGGTCGTCGATGAGGCGCCAGACGGCGCCCGCGGTGGCCTTGTGCTGGCACAGGCCCGAGGTGGTGTCGGAGGTCGCGCAGTTGATCCCGAAGGTGAGTTTGGACATGTCCGCAGGGACGCGACGCTGGGCGCTGGCGTCCTGGACCATCTCCTGTGCGGCGTCGACGGTCGCGTCCAGTGCGTTCATGACGCCTTTCTCCTCGTGGATGTTGATCGAGGCGCTCGGACGGCCCGTCTCTGCGACGTCCTGTGCGAGTTCGTCACCGTCGACGATCTCGCCCGCGTGGGCGACGACGACCGCACCGTAGGTGTTCGGATGGGTCGCGTAGCCCAGCAGCGTCCGGTAGGTCTGGAAGACGTCGGGCTTGGTCTGGCAGCGACCGAGCGGGTGCGTGATCGGAATCGCGTCCTCGACGATGTCGGCGGCGCGCTTGACCGTGTCGTTGGCGTAGGGTGCCGTCGACACGATGACTGTGTGGTTCCGGATACCGATACTCCCGTCGTCCCGTTCGTAGCCTAGAAATTCGGACATGGTTACTCGCTGATCGCCTCTACTTCCTCGTCGCCGGCCAGGTCGCCGCGGCCGTAGTTCGACTCGACGTTGTGCACGTGGACGAACGTCCCTGCCGGGATGTCCTCCGTCGCGTTGCCGATGCTCTTGCCGTACTTCGTGATCGTCTCGCCGTCCGCGATGTCCTCGATGGCGAGTTTGTGCCCGAAGTCGACGTCGTCGATCATCTCGATCGTCCGTTCCTCGTCACCGACGGCGACCGTGACGGTCTCGCCGGCCTCGACGTCGCGCAGCGCTGTGGCGACGTTGTCCTCTGGTTCGACTACCTCTAGATATCTGTCGGCCATACAGGTCGGATGACGTGCGCCCCACGTAATAACGTTTACTCCTGGGGCGGAGACACCCGGTTCTCGACAGCGTTCACAGGAGCAGCGTCACGGCACCGAGTGCGAGCAGACTGACGGTGAGGAACTGGGCCAGGACGACGAGGATCGGCCTGACACCGGTCGACCGGAGCCGACGCGGGTTCAACTCGAACCCCAGGCCGACGAACGCCAGCGCGAAGAGCCAGTCGCCGACCCGGCCGATGGCCGCCTGGGTGCTGGCGTCGACGAACCCGAGGTTGACGACGAGCGCGACGAGCAGAAATCCGACGAGGAACTTCGGGAATCGGTACCAGATCTCGGTCGCGTCGGTACTATCGTCACCCGTGGTGTAGTAGATGGCGTACCCGACCGCGAGGACGCCGATGAAGGTATTCCGGACCAGTTTCGTGATCGTCGCCCACTGTCCGGCCGTCTCCGAGACGGCGAACCCGACGGCCGCGGTCGGGCCCGTCGAGAACAGGCTCAGTCCCGCCCAGATACCGAAGGTCCGGTCGGGGAGTCCCAGCGCGGTTCCGACGGCCGGGAAGACGACGAGCGTGATGGCGTCGAACAGCAGGACCGTCCCGGCAGCGTAACTGATGTCGGCCTCGTCACCGTCGATACTGCCCGCGACAGCCAGCACCGCCGAGACGCCACAGACGCTCGCACCGGCAGCCAGCAGTGACCGTGTCCGGGATTCGATCCCGGCCTGTTTACCGACGAACTCGACGAACAGGACACCGAGGACGACGACCGAGAGCGCGAGGCCGACGACCAGTGGCCCGGTGCCCACTAACTGTCCGAGCGTCAACTGTGCGCCGAGCAGGACGATGCCGGTCTCCAGCAGGAGCTTGTGGCGGTCGAGACCGGGTTCGGCCCACGCCGGGACGCCAAGGACTGCTGCGACTGCTGCCCCGCTGGCGATAGCGATCACCAGCGGACTCAACGGCGTAACGCCACCGAGCACTCTGGCCAGCGCGGCGAGCAACACCAGGACTAGCAACCCCGGCGCGAGACGACGGACCGCGTTCATCAGGGGACCAGCGTCGTTGCGAGGACGATCGTGATACCGAGCGCGGTGGCCTTCCACCCTCGGTCGGCAGCCGCGACCCTCCGACGACAGCGAGTCACGAGACTCTCGGTCCGAGTACTCGAACGCTTCACGTCCATATACCTCAATCCCTGTAGTGCTACTATAAAAAAGTACACTGTTGCGGTCGACGGCCTCGCGGGCGCGCCCCCGTAGTTTTATAACGAAAGACGACTGTGGTTGCAGACGAATGGCAGACACAGTCGAGAGTTCGTCCGGGTCGTACGATTCCGGGCGGCAGAACAGACTTCAACGGTATCGTGACCTCCGGTTCTCGGAGGAGGAACTGGCGGTAATACTGCTGACACCAGTCGTCTCGTTCCTCCTGGCGGTGTCGTTCTACCCGATTTTCGACACTGTCGTGGGGAGCCTCTATCAGGGCTACGTGCTGGAGATGAACCCCAGAGAGTTCGTCGGTCTTGAGAACTACGCGAGTCTCTACGGTGAGGGACCTCTCCTCGATCAGTTCCTCAGCGGTGACGGCTTCTGGAACGCGCTTCGTGTGTCGCTCATCTACACGTTCGTCAGCGTCCCCATCGAGCTGGTCCTCGGTCTGGGGCTGGCGCTCCTGCTCAACCGCGACTTCCGCGGGAAGTACTTCGCGCAGGCGGCGATCCTGTTCCCCTGGGCCATCCCGACGGTCATCAACGCCCGCATCTGGGCGTGGATGTTCAACGGCCAGTACGGGGTCATCAACGACCTGCTCATCCGGATCGGGATCCTCGAGACGCCGTTCCCGTTCCTGGCGAAACCGGATACGGCACTGTACTCGATGCTCTTTATCACCATCTGGAAGACGAGTTCGTTCATGGCGCTGATCCTGCTGGCCGGACTCCAGTCCATCCCGGACCACCTCTACGAGGCCGCGCGGATGGACGGCGCCAGCCGTATCCGGCAGTTCTGGGACATCACGCTCCCGCTGCTGAAACCGACGCTGCTCGTCGCACTCATCTTCCGGACGCTCCCCGCGTTCCAGGCGTTCGGGCTCCCGTACGGACTGACCGGCGGGGGACCGGCTTCGGCGACGACGACGCTCGTGCTGTTCGACCACCAGTTGACGTTCAATCGTCTCAACTTCGGCGAAGGGGCGGCCACCGCAACAATCATCACGCTGATCGCAACCGGCATCGCAATGCTATACGTCACTACCCTCTACGAACCGGAGGTGCGCTGAGATGAGCTACGACCCTGAGACCCTCGAGATTCGGAACTTCCAGTGGGTCGGCAAGAAGGTCGGCTTCTACGGGAGCATCTTCATCATCGCGCTGGTCTCGGTGTTCCCGATCCTCTGGATGCTCATCACCTCTCTCAAACAGCCCGGGAACGTCGTCACGTTCCCTGTCGAGTACATCCCACGCGATCCGACGCTGGCGAACTACCGGGCGGCCATCGAGGGCGCACCGTTCTTCCGGTACCTGCTCAACAGCGCCATCGTCGCGACGGGTACGGCCGTGCTGGACGTGCTGCTGGGCGCACTCGCCGGCTACGCACTCTCGCGGCTCCGCTTCCGGTTCAAACTTCCCGTCCTGTTGCTCATCCTCGGGACGGCGATGTTGCCGTTCATCGCCCGGCTGATCCCGCTCTTTAGCCTGGCGCGTTCGTGGGGGCTGCTCAACGACTACCTCGGCCTCATCATCCCGTACGCTGCCTTCCAGTTGCCCTTCGCCGTCTGGATCTTCCAGGCGTACTTCAAGGAACTGCCCGACTCCCTGGAGGAGGCGGGGCTGATGGACGGACTCTCGCGTATCGGGGTCCTCTTCCGGATCATCCTGCCCGTCTCCGCGCCGGCGATGGCGACCGCGGCGATCATCGTCTTCATCTACGCGTGGAACGAGTTCCTGTTCGCGCTGACGTTCATGACCGAAGACCAGATGCGGACTATCACGGTCGGGATCGCGCTCTACCAGGGTGAGTTCCAGTACCCCTGGGGGACCATCTCCGCGGCCGTGTTCATGTCCGTGATGCCGCTGATCCTGTTCATGCTGTTCTTCCAGCGGAAGGTCGTCGAGGGCCTGACTGCGACCGGCAAGGCCTGACCTAGCAGTACTCGGTTATTCTCACGGTTTCGGTTTTCGGACGCTCGACAGTCGGAGAGTGACTGCCGTTAGTATTGAGAGCCGGAAAGCCCCGACGTGCTGAACTCGGGGGACTCGCTGCGCGCTTCCTTCGCTCAGTCCAGTGCTTGCCTCGTCCGCCTTCGCTCAGCACGTCGCCCCTTTCGGTCCGCCCCATAGCCGGCCGCATATCCGGAATCGGCGGGACTGAAAGGGATGGCTGGGCCTTCTGGCTGTGGGAGATCTACCTGCTGTCAGGCAGGAAACCGAGGAAAAAAACACCTGAAACGGCGGTTAGTTGACGACGTTCCGGGCCTCGCCGCCTTCCAGCACCGTCCGGACGATGTCGGTCACCGTCCGCCGGCGCTGGTCGTTGGCCTCCTCGCTGTACCACGCGACGTGTGGCGTGGTGATGACCTTCGGGTGATCACGCAGCGGGTCGTCCTCGGCAGGGGGTTCCTCGGGGAAGACGTCGAGTCCGGCGCCGGCGATCTCACCGGCGTCCAGGGCGTCGACGAGGGCGTCGCCGTCGACGATCGGCCCGCGGGCGACGTTGACGAAGTAGGCGTCCTCGTCCATCCGCGCGAACGCGTCGGCGTCGAACATCTCGCGGGTCTCGGGGACGAGCGGCGAATGGACGGTGACGAAGTCCGATCGGTCGAGGACTTCCTCGAACTCGACCAGCGATGCGGGATCGTCCGCGACGTCCTCCTCGGTGAGGAACGGGTCGCTGGCGACGACATCGGCACCGAGCGCGTCCGCTCGTTCGCCGACTGCTCGGCCGATGGCGCCGTAGCCGACGACGCCGACTGTCTGGGTCGAGAGCCGGTGGATCGGCGTGGCGACGTCCCGGTCCCACCCGCCGTCGGCGACATCTGCGTCGTATCGTTTCAGGCCGCGCGCGAGCGCGAGGTACATCGTCAGCGCGTGGACGGAGACCTCCTCCAGACAGTAGTCGGGGACGTTCGTGACGGGAATCCCCCGATCAGCAGCGGCCTCGACGTCGATGTTGTCGACGCCGATACCGTATCGCGAGATGACACGGCAGTCGGTCAGTGCGTCGATCGCGTCGGCGTCGAGGTCGTAGCGGAGGTTGATGACCGCGTCCGCACGTGCGAGCGTCTCGGTGGCGTCGGCGACCTCCTCGCCGACGTCGCTGGTCAGTTCGATCACCTCGGCGATGTCTTCGAGGCCATCGCGCTCTATCGAGAGGTCCGCAAAGTCGTGGTCGGTAACGACGACAGTGTAGTCGGACATAGTGTGACAGTAGCGTACCGGCTCAGATGATCAGGTCGTAGCCGTCGAGGAGGTACTCCTCGCAGATGTCCCGGTCGAGTTCCACACCGAGGCCCGGCCCCTCGGGCACGTCGATGTAGCCGTCTTCGAGGATCGGCCCGGAGCCGTCGACGCGGTTGCACATGTCGTTCCACCACGGGACGTCCCGGGAGTGCCACTCCATGCAGAGGAAGTTCGGGATGGCCGCCGAGACGTGGGCCCCGGCGACGGTCCCCAGCGGACTGGAGATGTTGTGCGAGGCGATGGGGATGCCGTAGAGGTCACAGACGGTAGCGATATCGACGTACTCGCCGAGACCACCACACTTGTTGACGTCGGGCGCAGCGATGTCCATCATCCCCTCGCTGGCGGCATCGTTGAACTGCGAGACGGTCACGAGGTTCTCGCCGGTCAGGACCGGCATATCGAGCGCTTCGGTGACGCGCTTCTGGGATTCGGTCTTCTCCGGCGGCACCGGGTCCTCCAGCCACGCCAGGTCGAACTGTTCGAGTTTCTTCCCCAGTCGGATGGCCGTCTCCGTCGTGAAGTTCCAGTGGAGGTCCATCCCGAGGTCGATGTCGTAGCCGATCTCGTCACGGACCGCCTCGACGAGACTGACCTTGTGTTCGAGCGCCTCGTTGTCCATCCGCCGGTTGGCCTCGTCGTACTCGGCGTGGGTCGGGACGTCCAGATCGAACTTCAGCGCCTCGAACCCCTCGTCGACGACCTCACGGGCCGCCCGGGCGTACCCTTCGGGCGTGTAGACGTCCTTCGGGTCGTGGTCACGGGCTTCGCCCAGCGACTCGCCGCCGTGGGTGTCACAGTAGATTTTAATCTCGTCGCGGTACTTCCCGCCCAGCAGTTCGTAGACTGGGACGTCGAACAGTTTGCCCTTGATGTCGTAACAGGCAGTCTCGATAGCCGTGAACGCGGCCTGGCCGATCCGGCCGGTGCCTGTGTAGCGCTGTTCGAGCAGTTCGCGGATGCGGTGGGTGTCCAGCGGGTTCTCCCCTTCGAGGTCGACGTCCATGCGGCCGGCCATGTCGAGTGCGGCCTCCGCGCGGAAGGTCTCACCCAGGCCGTAGACGCCCGAATCGGTCTCGACCTTGACGATGCCCCAGGTGAAGTTGCCCGCGATGGCCATCGTCTTGATGTCGGTGATCTCGACGTCCCGCTCGGGCGGGCGGTGTGTCTCCTCCATTCCCATATCGCGCCAGGGCACGCCGCCGCCCTGTGGAATCCGGTAGTCCGGTTGGTCGTCTTGCGTCATCACCTTGGCAGTCGTGGATTGCCGGGTTAAAGATTGTGGTGGCTACGCCGACTCGACGGTGACGTCGGCCAGTGGCGGCCTGCGGTCGGGGACGGTCGCCTCGCCGGTGAGGGCGACGGTCTCGCGGCCTCGCGTGTCCGCCGCGTTCCGGCCGACGGCGAGCGTCACATCGCCTGGCTCGACGAGTAATCTGCCGTCGTCGTGGACAGCCAGTGTCGCCATCGAGAGGTCGAAGGTGACCAGCGCACGCTCGCCGGCGTCGAGGGCGAGCCGGGCGAACCCGATCAGTTCGCGTTCGGGCCTGACGACCCGGCCACCGCTGTGGCTGGCGTACAGTTGCACCACCTCGGTCCCGGCACGGTCGGCCGTGTTCGTCACCGTAACCGAGGCAGTGACCGCGCCGTCGGTCGGCACTGCATCCGGCACGACGGCGAACCCCCCGTACTCGAAGGTCGCGTAGCTCTCGCCGTGGCCGAAGGGGAACAGCGGCGAGCCGTCGGTGAACACGTACTCACCCTGCGAGACCGCGTCCTGTCGGTACTGGACCGGCAATTGCCCGACCGAGCGCGGGAGCGAGACCGGAAGACGGCCGCCAGGGTCGGTTCCCAGGAGGACGTCGGCGATGGCGGACCCGCCTTCCTGTCCGGGCAGCCAGGCTGCCACCGTCGCGTTCGCCTGGTCCACGACATTGGGGACCGCCAGCGGGCGACCGCTCACGAGGACGACGACCAGTGGCGTGCCGGTCGCCCCGACGCGGCGGACGAGTTCCTCCTGCCGACCTGGGAGGTCGAGGGTCGCACGGTCCAGCGCCTCGCCGGCGGTCCCCGGTGAGTCCCGCTCGACGTCGATCCCCGACTGCCCGCCGACGCAGGCCACCGTGACGTCGGCATCCTCGGCGACGGCGACTGCCGCTTCGATGTCGTCGTCGGCACTCTCACGAACCCCGCACCCGCGAGCGTACGAGAGGTCGCCGACGCGACCGTCGAGTGCATCGCGTGGGGTAACCACCTCGATACCGCCGTCGGCGTTCTCCGCGCCCGCGTAGGAGTAGTTCCCCAGGAGGTTCCGTCCGGCGTCGGCGTTCGGGCCGACCAGCGCCACGGATTCGCCACCGCTCAGGGGGAGAAGCCCGTCGTTCGAGAGGAGTATCTGCGAGCGACGGGCGGCACGGCGTGCGACCGTACGGATCCCGGCGGTCCCGAACGGGACCGACGCTGGCTCCGGAGGGTCGAAAGCCCAGTCCTCGTCGAGCAGACCCGCGCGCTCTTTCTGTCGGAGGTGTCGTCGGACCGCCCGGTCGACGGTCGCTTCTGGCAGGTGGCCCGCACGGACCGCGGCGACGAGGCGGTCGCCGAAACACTCGGTCTCGGGGAGTTCGACGTCGACACCGGCCTCGATGGCCGCCACACCGGCAGCCTGTCGGTCCGGGACGACGCCGTAGTCCTCGGCCAGCATCTCGATGCCCCGGCCGTCCGAGACGACCGTCCCGTCGAAGTCCCACTCCTCGCGGAGCAGGTCGGTCAGCAACGCACGGTTGGCGTGGCAGGGGACGCCGTCGACGCTGTTGTACGCGGCCATCACCGAGGGTGCGCCGGCGTCGATACCCGCACGGAACGGCACGAGGTCGGCGTCGCGCATCTCGTCCAGGCACGCGGTCGGCCGCGCGCGGTTCCGCCCGCCCGCAGGACGGCCGTGTCCGACGAAGTGTTTCAGCGTCGCGTCGACACCGCTGTCAGCCAGACCACCGACGACGCCCTCTGTCATCGCCGCTGCCAGACGGGGGTCCTCGCCGAAGGTCTCCTCGGTCCGCCCCCAGCGGGGTTCGACACCGAGATCCGCCACTGGCGAGAGTGTGAGGTTGCACCCCACCGCGCGCAACTCCGCTCCGACGAGTCCGGCCACCTCGCGCGCGAGGTCCGGGTCCCAACTGCTCGCGATGCCGATGGCATGCGGGACCGTCGTCCCCTGCCGGCCCGCGTAGCCACAGAGACTCTCCTCGCGGACGAAAGCCGGAATCCCGTGCGGGGTCTCGGAACGCAAGAAGGACTGTACGTCGGCGATCACACCGGCAAGATCTGGTGGCTCCAGCCCGCTCTCCCGGCCGACGCGTGTCACGCGGCCGATACCGTGCGGAATCTCCACACGTGCGCGCTCCGGGGAGAACGAGCCGTCCTCCAGCAACGCCCCGATGCGGACGGTACCGAGCTGTGCGACCTTCGATTCGAGGGACATCGTGTCGACGAGTTCGCCGATGGCTGGGCCAGCAGACATGGGGATACCTGCCCATTGCGCGAGACGGGTCAAAAAGCCCGCCCCGACGGGTAGTTTTATTAGCCAGAGACACCCCCTCCCGATAGGATGACGAGCGAACGCATTACCGTCGCCGCCGTGGCCGAGTACACGGTCGAAGGGACCAGCGTCCACTTCGACTGTGAGATAGCAGCTCCGGAGAGAGTGACAGAGCGGACCGTTCCCGTGACACTGACCGTCTACGACCCGCGGACCTTCCGGTTCGAACTCCAGGCCAACCCCGAGGTCCCGTCCGAGAGCGAGTACCCGCCGCTCGACACGGACGCCGTCGCGACCGACCTCGATCTCGACGTGTCAGAGGCGGACGGCACGCTGACCATCGAAACCGGCGCGCTGACTATCGCCGTGGGTCTCGACGAGTGGTCCTTCGCAGTCACCGACGCCGAGACCGGCGAGATCGTCTTCGAGGAGCAGCGGTCCGACCCCGACGTCTTCGCCCGCCAGCGCGTCGACGCACTGGGGTACAGCCAGGAGGAGATCAATCACAACCCCCGCCGGATCGCCGAGACCGGGACGGCGTTCCGCCTCTCGCCCGACGAGAAGATCTACGGCGCGGGCGAGCAGTTCGTCGAGTTCGACCGCCGCGGACGCGAACTGGATCTCTGGCACGAGGAACCGCTCGGGACCGAGACCGAACGGGCCTACAAGAACATCCCGTTCCACCTCTCGACGAACGGCTACGGCCTCCTGCTCGATACCACAGGGCGCGTCCACTACGACTTCGGGAAGACCTCGACGGCGTCGGGGACCATGTCCGTCGAGGACGACGAGTTCGCCTTCGTGTTCTTCTACGGGCCGGACTTCCGGGACATCATCCAGCGGTACACCGCCGTCACCGGACGGCCCTCGCGCCCGCCCAAGTGGTCGTTCGGGACGTGGATGTCGCGGCTCGGCTACGAGTCCCGCGAAGAACTGGAGGCCGTCGCCGAACGCCTCCGCGAGGAGGAGGTCCCCAGCGACGTCCTCCACCTCGATCCGTTCTGGATGCGCGAGAACAAGTCGACTGACCTGGAGTGGGACACCGACCAGTTCCCCGAGCCCGAGGAGATGATCGCCGAACTCCGCGACGACGACTTCCGGCTCTCGCTGTGGGAACATCCCCACGTCCCCGTCGGGACCGAAGCCTTCGAAACGGGCGTCGAGAACGGCTACTTCGTCACCGACGGGACGGGCGCGCCGTACGTCATGGACCGCACCTGCCAGGGCGACTACCGCGGCGCACTCGTGGACTTCACCGACCCCGACGCTGTCGAGTGGTGGAAGGACAAACACCGCCGACTGCTCGAACAGGGCGTCGCCGTCTTCAAGACCGACTACGGCGAGTACGTCCCGGAGGACGCCGTCTTCGCCAACGGCAAGAGCGGGAAGGCGATGCACAATCTCTACCCCTATCTCTACAACGAGGCCGTCTACGAGACGGTCGGCGAGGTCAACGGCCAAGAGGAGGCGGTCGTCTGGGGGCGGTCGGCCTGGACCGGCAGCCAGGCGTTCCCGATGCACTGGGGCGGCGACCCCCAGACCAGCTGGAACGGCATGAGCGCCGCGCTACGTGGCGGCCTCTCGGCCTCGCTGTCGGGTATCGCCTTCTGGAGCCACGACATCGGCGGGTTCCAGGGCACGCCCGACGACGACGTCTACACTCGCTGGGCACAGTTCGGTCTGCTCTCCTCGAACAGCCGCTGTCACGGCACCACACCGCGAGAACCCTGGGAGTTCGGCACCGAGGCACTGGATATCTTCCGCGAGTACGCGCGCCTCCGGTACCGCCTGCTCCCGTACATCTACACTTACGCCGAGGTAGCCGCTCGGACGGGCCTGCCGGTGGTCCGCCCGCTCGTGCTGGAGTATCAGGACGACCCGTCGGTCCACCAGCTCGACACCCAGTACCTGCTGGGCGAGGACGTGCTCGTCGCGCCGGTGTTCACCGATAGCGGGACACGCTCGGTGTATCTCCCCGAGGGCGAGTGGCGCGCGTACGGGACCGACGAACGGTTCGAGGGAGGGCGCACCGTCGACGTCGACGTCGACCTCGACGAGATGCCGATCTTCGTCCGCGCGGGCAGTGTCGTCCCCGAGCGTGAACCGACCCAGTCGGTCCAACCGGGCACGCCCGCCCAGCTCGAACTGAACGCGACCCTCACCGACGAGGGCGCCGCAGGACGGTTCTACGACGACGACAGTGACGAACTGCGGACGATCACGCTCGACGCCCAGGACGGAACGCTCTCGGTCTCGCTGGACGATGTCGCTTCGGACACGGTCCGCCTGCTGGTCCACGGCAGCGATCCCGAAGCCGTGGTCGTCGACGGTGAGACGCTGACGGCCGTCGACGGGACGCCCGAGGCCGGCGAGTGGACCCCGACCGATAGTGGCCTGAAGATCGTCGTCTGAACGCGGCACGGAGGGGTGGATTTATTAATCGAGATGTTGAAGGGTGCATAACGACCCTCGGTGACACAATGGGACGCCTACAACTGAACGATCTGACGAAGGTTTTCGAATCGGGCGGCAACGACATCGTCGCAGTAAACGAACTCAACATCGACATCCGGGACGGCGAGTTCCTGGTGCTGGTCGGTCCCTCGGGCTGTGGGAAGTCCACGACGCTCCGGTGTATCGCCGGCCTCGAACGGACCTCGTCCGGCCAGATCCTGCTCGACGACCGGGACATCACACACCGCAAACCCAAGGAGCGAGACATGGCGATGGTGTTCCAGAACTACGCGCTGTACCCCCACATGTCCGTCCGGAAGAACATCGGCTACGGGCTCAAGATCACCACCGACCTCTCGAAAGACGAGATCAACGAGCGCGTCGAACAGACCGCAGAGTTGCTGGAGATCGAGGAACTGCTGGAGAAAGAGCCCGGTGACCTCTCCGGTGGGCAACAACAGCGTGTCGCGCTGGGTCGTGCCATCATCCGGGAACCCGAGGTGTTCCTGATGGACGAACCGCTCTCGAACCTGGACGCGAAGCTGCGGACGACGATGCGCACGGAGATCCAGCAGCTCCAGCAGGACATGGACATCACGACCATCTACGTCACCCACGACCAGACGGAGGCGATGACGATGGGTGACCGGATCGCCATCCTCGACGACGGGGAACTCCAGCAGATCGGGGAACCCCTGGAGTGTTACCACCGGCCGAAGAACCAGTTCGTGGCCGGCTTCATCGGCTCGCCGTCGATGAACTTCCTCTCGGTCCGCCACGACGGGACCGTGCTGGAACACGATCAGTTCAGCTACAGTATCTCGGCGGAGACCGAGGAGGCACTGGAAGCGGCCAGCCAGAACCTGACGATGGGTATCCGCCCGGAGCACATCACGCTGGGCGACGAGTCCGAAGAGAACGCTATCGAGACCACCGTCGAGGTCGTCGAACCGATGGGAGAGGTCACGTACGCGTACTTCCAGATCGGCGGCGAGACTTACACCGCTAGCATCGACGGCGAGTATCGTATCGATGCCGGCCAGCAGGTCCACGTCGTCTTCCCCGAGGAGAAGATCCACATCTTCGACGGCCAGACCGGCAAGGCGGTCAAGAACAGCGAACTCGACGAGACCGCGGACGCCGTCCAGGCCTGAAACGGCCGTTTGTTTCTCGCGAACAGTTAAGTGGTTGCTCGCTCTACGGCGAGGTATGAGCGAACCACCGACCGATTCGGGCTCGGGCCGCCGCGTACAGGCCGTCCAGATATCCTGTGATATTCTCGAGGCACTCCGGGAGAAAGACGGGGCCGGTGTCTCCGAACTGGCAGACCACCTGGGGCGGTCGAAAGCGACCGTCCACAGCCACCTCGCGACGCTCGCGGACAACGAGTTCGTCGTCAAACACGACGGCATCTACGAGATCAGTCTCAGATTCGTCGATATCGGCGAGTACGCGAAGAACCAGGTCGATATCTACGAGGTCGCGAAAGAGGAGGTCGAACGGCTCGCGGAGGAGACTGGCGAAGTCGCCCAGTTCATGGTCGAGGAACACGGCCGCGGCGTCTATCTCCACAAGGCACGCGGAGAGAACGCCATCCAGACTGCGTCCTACACCGGCAATCGGAAAGATCTCCACTGTACCGCACTCGGCAAGGCGATCCTCTCCCAACTGTCGACCGAGGAGATCGATGCGATAATCGACAGACACGGGCTCCCACAGCGAACGGAGAATACGGTCTCGTCCCGCGCTGAACTGTTCGACGCGCTCGAGTCGATCCGGGAGGAAGGCGTCGCGTTCGACGACGAGGAGATCCTCCAGGGACTCCGGTGTATCGCGGCTCCGATAGAACACCCCAACGGAGATGTCTGTGGCGCGATCAGTATCTCCGGGCCGACGAGTCGGTTCAAAGGTGACCGGTTTCACGAGGAACTCCCGGAAGTCGTGCAGGGAGCGGCCAACGTGATCGAGGTGAACGCGACCCAGGTCTGAGCGTTCGCGATGTCCAAACGGGGCTGTGTGGACACGACAGCGAAGATTCCTCTCGAGATTCGATATGGGCGATGAACTTCCCGGAGACCGGAACGTGCTATCACGACACCGTGTTTGCGAGAAGCGAACTCCGGCAGAACATCCACGAAACGCTCCATCTATACCTTTCTACGCGGGGAGGTTCCGGATCGACTGTAGTTTTCTCCGGAACTCGCACCTGGAACCGAGTACCGACCACCGACCAGTATACCGAATTCGTCGGTCTTCGGAGTGCGTTCGTAAGGGCCAAACGGGACGCTATTCCGATCAATCCGACCCGACAGAGATGTCCTCACCGGTGGCGAACTGGCCGATTCTGGGAGCGAGAGTTCCACAGGATAGCCGTCTAGAACGGTGCATACAGGTGGCCACTACAGTACCGATTGAAACGATGGACACACCGATCGCACTGCCTCGTGCGATCGGGTGTGGAGTGCTTTTCAATGGCTACGGTAACAGACCGTTGTCCAGTGTCGGTAGCATCCGCATCCCATCCCTACAATCACAGGCGTACGTATGTTACGTATATTCTGCCGCCCCATTGCTGGTGCCGTTTGTTCTCACAGTCGTACACACGTTATCTACGACGATAAACGGTTGTGTCCAATTACAGTGTGTTGCCTGGGTACGAGTATTCTTGTAGCGTGTTTCAGCCGGCGTTCGCATCTAGCAAACGAGTCTGAGCGGGGCAGTTGTTCCCCTTTCTGCCATCATATTTGGACTGTTGTATTCACACTGAATGTCCCCGCCACAGATATTTTTGTATCCAGATATATAGCTCCATATTTCGTCGTATTTTCAGTATTTGTCCCCATATATCAGATATTCTGAGATATATCAAGCGATAGGCATAGATAAAGATAGATAATTCCGAGATATTGTTCTAGAATGGGCTGATTGATAGCCATAGTTAGATTATCTTTTGATGGAGCGACCTATCGACGACCTCTCGTGGAAAAGACTGGGACGTGACGCCGTACAATTATGGTCGGTCCGGGACTATGGAACGGTATGAAAGATGGAGACAGGTGTTCTCGAACGAATCCAGTTCCCGAATCAGCCCCGAGGACCCGACGCTATCGATACGGGGGCACGTCGGCGGAGACGTGACCGACGATTGGTCCCGGCGACGCGTCATCCAACTGGTGGGTGCAGTGCTAGCGCTGAGTGGCTGTACGCAGCGAGAGAGAGAGGCGCCGACAGTGACACCCGCTCCGATACCGACCACAGAGACCCCTGGAAGGGACTCGCCAGCCGATCTGGTCGTCCGCAACGAATCACCCTACAGGCGCTCGGTCGTCCTGACGACGCGTCGAGGTCAGACGGTCCTCTTCGAGAGGTCCGTTACTGTCCTTGGCGGCCGGGGAGAACGATTCACGGATGTGATAACCCGGGGTACGGATACGTCTGATACAGCCGACGACCTGCGTATCACGGTGTCGCGGACGACGGGTGAAAAGTTGGGGGCCACAGACGTCCAGACTACAGGGCTGGACACCGTGATTCTGACACTCCTCCCCGACGCCGTAGAATGGGCGATTGTCGGGACTGCTCACCAGTGAGAGGTGTCTCTCGTAGCCATCGAAAAGCACTGCACACCCGACCGAACGATGGCAGTGCGATCGATGTGTCCATCGTTTCAATTGGTACTATACCGAGACTGATCAGACAGTTTTCATGCCGTCTCTGACGTCACCCTCGGACGGGGACATGTCGTGATACTCTTGAGCATGATGTTGTACGAGTTCGATGAGCTCGTCGTCGTTCTCGGACCGTACCTGAAATTCACACGCACTGCAGGAGTATTGGTGTGCCATGTTGGCACCCTGCACCTTCGGGGGCGCGGGTATAGTTATCATCCTGCTACCCCCCGGTAGGGCAAAGTTCATCATACGCCGATCCTGTTTGGTGTCGGACTACTGTACCAGTCGTTTCCCTGATCAGACAGGCCCGGTCCTCGACCCACGTAGCTTCTCGCATCTCGGAAAAGTCCGTACTGGGTTCGAACGGGGCGATACTCGGCAGGGCCTACAACTCATGATGGCTCCGGAGACCGGGTGACTGTAGTGCCAATTGAAACGATGGACACACCGATCGGACTGCCATCGTGTGGTCGGGTGTGCAGTGCTTTTCGAAGGCTACGATAGATCAGTTGCTCTTCGACATCACATAGTCGATAGATACGTCGTCGGCCTGCGCCAGTTCGAAACAGGGAGATACAACAACTCCAGTCGGAATCCGGGAAGTACGCCGATGCCCACGGCGATAACGTATCACTGAACTGGTTCGACTGGCAGCCGTTATTTACCAGGAGTCATACAGTGTTGTATGGTCGAGATTCCCGAACAACTCGCGTCGCTGTTCAGTGGGACGGTCGAGAAACACGACGGTCGTTATATGATCGAAGTTCCGGCGGAGGAGATCGAATTGAACGCTGTCGATTCCGAAACCACCTACCGGATCGGTGTCCTTCCGCATCCGGACGCCGCGACTCCCGAGTCAGAGACAGACCCCGAATCGACCGAACTCGAAGCCGCAGATCGGGAGCCAGGACCTCCGACACCACCTGTCGACGAGGGCGAAGTCCGGACAGTTACGATCGAATCGATCGGTGACCAGGGTGACGGCATCGCCAAGGTCGAACGCGGATACGTGGTCATCGTCCCCGAGACGGAACCGGGGCAGGAACCCACGGTCGAGGTAGAACGGGTGAAACAGAACGTCGCCTTCGCCACCGTCGTCGAGTCGTGAGTGGGGGCGCTCACCGACCGGACGAGTGATCGAATCGAGACTCTAAAGGGCGGAGATATGTCCAGTAACCAATACCTACGCTCGCGTTCATGTCGGTACTGTTTCGCTGCTCCCGAACAGTTCGACTGGATTGCAGTCGGCAGGCGACCTGTATCACACCCTGTAGTTTAGTATCCGGCTCGTGAGTCACAACTGTGTCCAGGCCATTGCTCGTCGACGCCGACCCGGGGTGCGATGATGCCGTCGCGATCCTGCTGGCGATAACACATTCGGACCTCGAACTGACGGGGATCACGACCACGCACGGGAACAGTTCGGTCGAGAACACGACCAGGAACGCGCAGGCCATCCTGGAACTGTTCGACGTGACAGCGGTCCCTGTCGCGAGCGGCGCATCGAATCCACTCCTCGCAGACGTGAATACCGCAGAGCATATCCACGGCCCGGACGGCCTCTACGGCGATCTCCCGGACCCACCGTTCGATGGCACGGTCACCGATACCCATGCGGCGTCGTTCATCGTCGAGCAGGCCAGAGCACACGACGGTGACCTCACGCTCGCTGCCGTCGGGCCGCTGACGAACGTCGCCCTTGCCCTGGCACTCGAACCGGACCTCCCAGCACTTCTGGACGAACTGCTCGTGATGGGGGGGACCGTCGCAGCGCATGGTAACGTGACACCGCTCGCCGAAGCGAACTTCCACTCCGATCCGGAGGCAGCACACAAAGTCGTCGCCGAAGCCTCACCGACCGTCGTCGGGCTCGACGCAACGCTCGATGCCACACTCCCAGCGGAGTGGATCGATGCACTAGGCGAGGAGACGGCCAGGGAGCGCTCCGTCGCAGCCTGGGTATCCTACTACGACGACGAGTCGTTGGCCCGGTACGATCTCCAGACGACTCCGATCCACGACGCGTTGCCGATCGTGTACCTCCTGGACGACGACGTACTGGAGACGACGACGTGTCACATGACCGTCGGCACACAATCGACGGTCGATCGGGGAGCGCTCGCTGCCGACCTGCACAGGGTATCCGACGAGCCACCGAACGGCACAGTCGCACTGGGCGCGGACCGGGACCGGTTCCGCGATATCGTCACAGAGACGTTAGAGCAAGTAGTGTGACGGAGTCCGAGTGTGGTAAAATGGAGTCTGCTTGGGGACGTATGTTTCGCCGAACTGCGTGTGCCGGCCTTCCTTCCCACTCCGAACTATTACCACTTCGGAGAGCGAAGTATCGACCGTCACGTGGTGAGCTCAGCCGATGAATGAGGACACCGATACGGAAGCGAGGGCGCAAGAGCCCTCCGAACACGACTGTCTCTGCCCACTGGGTGGGCTGATGGACATCCTGAGCCGGCGGTACGCCATGCAACTCGTCTGTGTGGTGGGTGCGATCGGACCTGCCAGGTACGGTGACATCGAGGACGCCTTCGGTGAGGTGAGCAGTTCGACGCTCTCGACCCGACTAGACGAACTCGTCGAGGCCGGCCTTCTCGACAGGGAACAGAACGCCGAGATCCCCCCACGCGTCGAGTACGAACTCACCGAAACCAGAGAAGAACTGCAGGAGCACCTCCAGCCGCTCGTGGAATTCGCCGAGAGTGTCGGCGGGGATCGGCCTGCCAGGGAATCCGTATAATTCAGAGCAGGCCGAGGACGCGCAGTTGCCACAGGAACCCCAGGCCGAGCACGGCGACGAGGGTCTGTGTGAGCCGTCCGACGACGGACCAGTACCCTCGCCACCACGCGATCACTGCGCTCGCCGCGGTCGACAGTGCCAGGAGGGCGACGATCGGTGCCGACGCCAGGACGACCTGCAGCGCCGGCGGTCGCGTGATGAGAGCGAGTTCGCCGTGCCGAGCGACGGCGAGAGCGATTCCGGCGACGAAGGCGAGAGCGACGAGACAGAAGACGTGGCGAATCCCTCTGGCGACCCGTGGGCCGTCTCGGAGACGTTTCAGCAGGGGGTCGTCGGAACGGGCCGCCGTATCGGGACGGCGGTCGTACTCGGACGCTGCCCGATCGGCGTCGCTCACGACTGTTCACCACCAGTATCCTGTTTCGAGCGGCCGAGCCGCCGTCGGACGGTTCGGCCACCCTGGCCAGCGAGTGCGAGTGCGAACCCACCGAGCGAGCCACCGAGTACGGCTCCCGAGACGGCTTGCCGTTCGGACGCGGCGACCGGTTCGTAGACGCCCTGCTGTGTCCGACTCACGTTCAAGGTGTCCACCTCGTCACCGTCCATCTCGAACGCGAGGACGTCACGACCACCGACCGCCCGGAAGACGTAGGGTGCTGTCTCGACCCACTCTCGGGACTCACCGCCCGTAACCCGCGTTCTGAGACGGCCTTCGTCCGTCAGTTCGACGGTGAGGCGGCCGAGCACCTCCGCGATGGCCATCGGCCCACTATCAGGGAGCATCGTGGAACTGTACTCACCCGTGACGGCCTCGGCGCGTGCTCGACTACCCTGTGTCGCTGTCGGATCGGCTGGTTCGGGCTCCGGTCGGGCGCCGAGTTCGTCGAGGATAGCCTCGGCTGTCTCCCGCAGACGACGCGGCGGCACGCTCCGGTTGACGGACAGGAAGATCCCGGTGTCGTGTGCCGGCGCGAGGACGAGCAGACTCTCGAAGTTGATGGTGGCTCCACTGTGGGCCAGCAGCCCCGACCCCGGTGCGCCGTACTCGTAGAACCCGTACCGCCAGTTGTTGACGGCGGGGTGTCTGACGTGATGGACGCTGTGCATCCGTTCGACGGTCGATGTGTCGAGTATCCGTTCGTCGTCGACAGCCCCGCCACGCAGGTGTGCACACATGAATCGCGCCATGTCCGACGCCGTCGCGGAGAGCGAGCCAGCGGGGCGCATGTTGAGATAGACCGTTTCAGCCGGCGAGAAGGAGCCACCGTCGCGGACGTGGCCAACAGCTGCGGCCCCCGGATGACTCACTGGCCGAGGCTGTGCGAACGTGCTGTGGCGCATATCGAGCGGCTCGAACAGTTCTGACTGAACGTACTTCTCGAAGGTCGTATCCGCAGTTTCGGCGACGATATGGCCTGCGAGCGCTGCGCCGTAATTGGAGTAGCCGACGGCAGCGCCTGGCTGGCGAACCACGGGCGGCCGATGCTCGACCAGTACCGTCTCCAGCGGGTCGACCCCCTCGCTGTCCCTGACGATACCTGGATCGAGCGCCGACTCGAAGCCCGCGGTGTGGGTTCCGAGGTGCCGGAGGGTGATCGAGTCGGACCCTGTCTCCGGGAGATTGACCGCCGAAGAGCCGAGATAGCGGCCGGCATCCGTATCGAGGTCGAGTCGACCGGCTTCGACACCCTGCATGACCGCCGTCCACGTGAGCAGTTTCCCGACGGAGCCGACCCGGAAGGCTGTCTCGGTCCCGCTGACCGGCGTCGACGCCGCTGCATCGGCGTAGCCGTACCCCCTGGTGAGGACCGGCCGACCGTCGGCGACGACGGCCACTGTCGCACCGGGGGTGAGATCCCCGACCAGGTCCCCGAGTTGTTCGTCGACGACGGTCTCCAGGGAGCCGATTCCCCCGGGCTGTTCCGCTGGGGGCAGGTCCGTGGAAAGTTCCGCTCCGCGACTGGCCGGGGCACCGACGATCCCGGCGAGAGCGGCCCCGAGGCCGCCCAGGAACGAACGGCGGGAGAGTGCGCGTGACACGCCGCTATCGCCAGTCTCAGACATCCTTCCCTGTCGTCGACTCGTCCTCGGGTGACGCTTCGATACGCGTGACGATCCCTGCCATCGCGGTGTGGGTCGAGCGTATCGAGAGTCCCGCGCTTCTGACGTGTGAGACTGGGTCCTGATCCCAGCGGCACCCGCGTTTCTCGTACTGAGATTCGGCGCGCCAGTCCTGGAACCGACCGATCTGTTCGACGTCGCTGCGGCCGTGTTCGAGCAGCAGGATACGGCCCTCGGGTTTGCAGACGCGACTCATCTCCCGGAGCGCGGCGACCGGGTCCGGGAAGGTACAGGTCGAGAGCGCGGAGATCACCGTATCGAAGCTGTCGTCCTCGAAGGTCAACGCCTGTGCGTCCATCTGCGTGAGCGTCCCCGACCGCCCCAGAGTGTCGAGTTCCGACCTGGCCTGGGTGAGCATCGCATCGCTGATGTCGACCCCGACGAGGTCGACCGACTCCGGGAGGTACCTGAAATTCGTGCCGGTCCCGCAGGCGACGTCCAGTACCCGGCCCTCCGCGTCGCCGAACTGCCGGCGGCGGTAGCGGCCGGTGAGGAGTCTGTCGGCCCAACTCCACCGATGGAGCCTCCCAGCGACATCGGCGTAGATGTCAGCGATGTCTGCTGCAGTCTTGTCTCTCGTCGGTGGTGATCGCTGGCCGTCGGTCGACGTGTTCGCAGGAGCCTTCTTCCCAGAGGAATCGTGCTCTATCATATCTATCACAACTGACCGTCGTCGGTTCTTTCGGATATAATTATCGGACATTTGATAATTTGTCGTGTTCCTTTCAAAATCCTCGTTGACCCGAAACCGTGGTCTGACGAACGCAGTCCGGGCTACACCGTCGGTACCACGGGCTACCGGTAACAGCAGGTCAACGGAACTTTTGTTAGAATACTGTCCGTTATCGGCATTGACCTCTCACCGACGTCGCACGCGCTCGGTCCGGACCACGGAAACTTCGTCGTCGAGCCAGACCCGCAGGGATATATCGTCGTGGCGGAATCCGAGCCGATACTCGCCTGCTCCGCTCGGATCGCGTTCTGCGCTCCAGCGCCCCTCGACGAGGTACTCGTTGAACGCCCAGGGCGGTTCCCCCAGCACGTCGAACCCGCGCTCCCAGTGGAAGGCAATAGCGGCCGGGTGGTAGGCGACGCTGTAGGTCATCGGCGCGTTGTACTCCCTGAGACAGGCCTCGCACTGGCTGGTGACGATGAACGGGTCGGCGTCGGGGAGCGGGCTGTCGGGCATGTTCTGTACCGACACAGCCAGGTGTCCGCTGCACTCGGGACAGACTCGTCGGCGGATCTGCCGGTAGTCACGGCCGGCGGTCGTCCCCACGCTCTCGACGAGCGCTTCGACGTCCCGTGTCTCGGTCTGGGCGGGGGTGACCGGCTGGCCGGTCACCTGGCGGTCACACGCCGTGCAATCGATACGAAAGAACTGGTGGACGAGACTGGCCGCCAGTGACTCGGCACCACAGAACGGACAGACGCCGTCGACTGGATGGGCGTCGAAGTTTGTGGGTTGCTCGTAGTTACCCGCCAGAATGAACCGCGCCATCCGCTCGCCCGCGTGCGTGAGTTCGTACCCGTCGTCGCCTTTCCGGACGTAGGTTCCGTCGAGTTCGCCGAGATGGTACGAGAGCTTCGACGTGTTGTCGACCGCGACGCGGTCGTAGATATCCGAGAACGAGAGCGAGATCGGGCCGGCGCCGGGCGGGTCGAGTTCGGCCTCGGCGAGGGCGATCGAGCGGATGATATCGACGCGTGTCTCGTCGGACAGCAATCCGAACAGCTCGTCGACACGGTGGTCCGACGGCATACTGTCAGTCTCTCGACCCCGGATAATCAAGGTACTGTCTACCAGTGGGTGGAGAGAGTCCGCTCCCGATCGTCGTCCGCCGTGGCTCCTGGGGTGTACTTAAACAACCTGAGTGGTGAGAGTGAGAGCTTCCCGTCCGGCCCGACGATGATGGGGTGCTCATGCAGTCAGTAACGTCTGCCGACGGGACACGTATCGCCTACGAACGCCACGGGAGCGGCCCACCAGTCGTACTCGTTCACGGGGGCTCTGCTCCTCAGTACTGGAAGCCTGTCGTCCCTCAATTGGCCGACGACTACACCGTACTCGTCCCGCACCGCCGCGGTGTCGGCGCCAGTGACGACAGTGAGGACTATTCCCTGGAGCGTGGTGTCGAAGACATCCGTGCGGTCGTCGACGCCGTCGATGGTGACCCGATCCTGTTCGGTCACTCTTTTGGCGGCCTCCTGGCCCTCGAAGCAGCGAGGGACGCCGCCGTCGACAGCCTCGTCGTCTACGAACCGGCGGTCCTCGTCGGCGAGTACAGAGAGCAGGCCTCACTCGCGTCACAGATGGCGTCTGTCCTCGACGAAGGCGACGAGCGCCAGGCGATGAAGTACTACGTCCGCGAGGTGATGCACGGCGGGGAGATCGACGACCTCGACGGATGGCTCGACGCCTGGCCAGCCTGGCCCGACATCGTCTCGCTGGCCGAGAACATCGTCCGTATCAACTACGCGATCGAACAGTATCGGCTTCCGGCATCGCTCGACATCGAATCGCCGGCACTCCTGCTGGAGGGAGCCCACGGTCCGCAACACCTGAAAGAGGGTCTCGATGCCGTCGAGACGGCACTCTCGAAGAGTCGCCGCGTGGAATTCGACGGGATCGGTCACGGCGGGCCAGGAGAGGCCCCCGACCGCGTGACCACGGTCGTCCGCAGATTTATGGAGGAAGACCCAGTCGACGCGTCGCGACCGTAACACGGCCCTGTTGTACACAGGGGAGACACGCTGTGCCACCGTCATCCTCACCAGGTACTGCAGTCAGTAACCTGCGTCGGGGTAGCTGGGCGATAGGCGCCGGGTGGATGGCCGCTGGGGCCAAAGACGAGAGGCCGCCGGCGCCCACGTCGGGATGCGGACAGTGACTGTATCGGCGCTGCTATGAGTGGCCTGTACTGCTCCCAAGAACTCCCGAGACGGTCGAAACCCAGATTTCAGTACCGATGACAAGGGGTACTGCTGAATCAAAGCGGGTGTCCGACCGACGCGATTGTCAGAGGCGGGTGTCGATTGTCGTAACGGTCGGTCGGAACCCTACCGGAAATACAGCTGCCGTGTAGAAATACGTTTTCGCGGCAGACAGTCAAGTTACGTGTTCAATACGGTCGACCCCCCGGGGGGAGAGGGGGTCGGTATAGTGTGCCTCTGACAGTTGGCCGGAGCACAGTCACGGGGCTGGTCCGGCGATTCGACGTATGGCGCCGGTTACTATCCCTATTCCCCTTTCATATGAAGAACGTACTCGCGCCGGTGTTTACAACCCAGATACGGCAGGTCACAGAACCCGCTCAAGCTACCCGCTCTCGGCCTATTCCTTCGACGAGACTGGGCCCTTGTACTGGGACTTGATCTGGTCGCCCTCGCGCCACTGCCAGTAGTAGTATCGGTTGTCGTTGATCTCCTTGACGGTGATCGTGGCCTTCGATGGGACGTCGGCGGGCCGATCCGCTGGTTGGGCCCCACTGTCGTCGGACTCGTTGTCCAGATCGCGGCGCTGCTCCCGGTCCCTGTGCTCGGCGAGTGCGTCGGCGTACTGCGCGACCGTTCTGAGTTGTGACGGTGAACACGCCGCGAGCGCGTCCACCAAATCCGACGGAACATCTCGGGGTGGAGTCGGTGGGTCCTCTGGCATCGTGTGGCGCCCTCTGTTAACCTACAGATGGCGGGAACAATAGAACTGTTGGTTAAGCCAGGTAGGTCAGCTATTCCACCGATTGTACCCACTATCCCGGCATCTCTCAAGGGCGAAAGATTCGGCCAGCGTGAGCGACCAACACAGTCCGGTCCCGATCAACACGTTCGATGGTTTCGGCCCGCCTAAATTTCGAAGACGTTTTATTGTTTTAGGCTGGCCTAACCCATATGGATCTGTACGTACAGGCGACAGTCGGACACGCGAGGTCGAAACAGATCGGGGTGCAATCCACGGGAGGGTGTGACAGTGCCCTGTGATGGCGGTCCCGCTTCGAGCGCAGCAACCGCGTCGGATACGACTGCCATGACCGAGATCGTCGACCGCGTTCGCGACGAGATCTCGGCTCTGGAAGCGTCGGACGGTTCGTTCGTAGTCGCCTGTCGCGAGTCGGGATTCCGGCCGGAACCGGTCCGGGACGTCAGATTCGAGCGATACGACGATGCCGAGACGGCCTGCCGGCTCGCACGACGATACCGGGCAGCGATGCGACGAGTCGACCCGGCCCTCGAAGCGTACGATCTGGTGGTCTCGGAGGCGACCGACACGACCGTCGAGGTCGCCAGGGTACGTGAACAGACCGACCGCCTGCGCGAGAACGGCCTCCCACAGGCACGTCAGACGGTGACGCTTGCGGGGTCGGGAAGCGACGAGTGGCTCCGGGTCGAGAACGGCGCGGTCGTCCAGTTCACCGGTCCGGAGTCGCTGCTCGACGACGAGTTCGTGACCCGCCAACTGGACTCGAAGCTCACGGAAAACTCATGACCACACTGGACACTGGATCGACGGATAGGGACTACGAGGTCGCGGTGACGTCATCCCCCTCGACGAAGGTTTAGGCGGTGCGAAAAATAACAGGTTCGAAATATATTTCCAGAAATATTCTTCAGATAGTGGTTTCGGGATCTCTAAATCCGGTTATTTAGGGTTACAAAAACACCAGATTTAGGATACAAGGGAGGGGAGAAGGGTGAGTGTATGAGCGCAGAAGGACTCGAACGGCAGGCGCGTAACTATCTGAGCAACAACGTTCCGCAGATCCAGCAGCACGGCGGTAACTTCGAGATCCGTGACATCGACGAGGAAGCAGGGACGGCGACCGTCGCTATCGGTGGTGCCTGTTCGGGCTGTGGCATCGCTCCGATGACCATGAAGGCTATCGAACGCCGGCTTCCCGAGAGCATCGACGGACTCGACGACGTGGAGGTGGTCCGGTCCGGCGGTCCGCGAGCGGCAGTGATGCCCTCGAAGACCGACGAAATGGAAGATATGGACGAGTACGAGAACAACAGTCCCCCGTTCTGATAGCCTTGCAGGGCAGCCGCCCTCGACGACCTGCCCGACGGGCCCTCGCACTGAATTTTCGACCCCGACTGGATAGCGCCTCCCCTCGTGTCGACCCGAGCTGGGATATCGCTACGATGTTCGGCGTCACTCGGTCCAGGCAGACGGGGCTGCGATGCCGTCGTCGGCATCGGCCCCACCGGCCCGAGCCCGTCGGTGAGGTGGTCAGCGTAGCGTGCCATCGTCTGGACCTCGACGTTGTCGAGCGTGTGGAGGGACGCACAGCACATCAGTCGATCCATCTTCCGACGACGCGTTCGAAGTTGGCGGCGTAGTTCTGACTCTTCCCGTCGCCGAACACTTTGCGAACCTCCGACAGCCGTCGTGACCCAGGTTGCTATCTGACATCTGGTCTGCCGACCCGAGGGCGACCGTGGAGCCAAATCCACCGCACATTATTGGAGTAATACGTTGTGTTATGCAGGAGTGACCACCCCCCTTAGTATTCACCGATAGAGGGGTTCTCAGTCGGTTTCCCGGATGTGTATATCGAATATCGCTATATCAAATCGAGTGGTTTGGAAGTTGAGACTACAGTGAGTTTAGCGGGACTGTGATGCGTGAATTTGACCGATTCGAACTGTGGGAACTACCTCAGATCACTTTCCAAGCGGCCGTTCTTGTCACACTTCCAATCGTAAGGGCAAATTTTCGAGACGTCCAATAGTGTAGCCACTCAGACGGCGCACTAACCCAGACAGAGTGTCTCTCTATCCGATTCCTGTTTCCTTCCTTAGCAGCGTCAGCGTGTTGTCCGCAGTAATCACCGGTGAGTGCTCATACTCGCCGGTCAACTCGACCTGCACGAGGAGGTCGACTGCTCGCCAGATCGAGTACAGCAGACAGGCGAACGCGAAGTAGAAGAAGCGAAGCCCGAAATCCTTCGACGTCGTCGCAGCCATGAACCGCTTGATGGACCGGTACCCGCTCTCGATCTCCCACCTGTAGCCATACTCAGTGAGGTGTCCGCTCCCGCGATTCGACATGAAAACTGAGTACTGCCGGTGGTCGTCGTGCTCCGAGTCCTCTTTGCGCCGGTAAATCAGCGAAGTCTCATGCCACTCGTTCTTTCCGAGGTGGAGTTTTCGGTCGGTCTCGTAGCGGTCCTGACTCCGTTGGAGCAACCGTTTGGCTTGCGCTTTCTCGCTGGTCTGCATCCGTTTCGGGACAACGTAGGAGATCCCACGCTGGCTGATCATCTCCAGTACATGCTGACTGTCGAACTCCCGGTCCATCAGGACGTTATCGACGTGAACGAGATCCTCAGCAGAGTTGAGCAAGTCTTCGACGATTTCCAATCGAGTCTCTCCCTTTCGCACCGGACGTGCGTCCAGCACGATTGGGACGGCGTTGCCGACCAACTGGACCGTCGCCCACTGGTAGGCGTACTCGTCGGTCTGCTCCTTTGTCCCGATGATTTCGGCTTCGTGGCCGGTGCGATCACCTGTGAAGGGATCCGCTTCGGTGATGTCGATCGCGACGATTCCTGCGCGGAAGAACTCTTCCGTCTCTGCGACCTCGTCGATGAGTTGTCGAATTGCCTGTCGATACATCTCTCGAACTTCAGGTATCGAGAGGTCGCAAATGTGATCTCGATGAGCGTGCCCGAGTGGTGTCCGCTCCCGCGTTGACTCGTAGATGAAGCTCCGAGCACCCTCGTTGGCAGCCAAGTTCCCACGGAGCCCAAGATAGGTCTGCAACCCCCAGTAGGCGTTTTCGTGGATTTCACAGCCTTCTCCACGATCAAGCGAGAACGTCGGGAACACGATCCGGCTGACGTGGTCCGTAATCGCCTCTGCCTGCTTCAATACGGCCTGATCGTCTGGATCTCCCTCGCTAGCACCTTGGTCTTGGTATCGAAGTTTCCGTTCTGGCTCACGCGGGACTTCTACACCCGCGTTCTGGGCTTTGATGAGAATCGTTCTGGCGGCCGTCTCCGTGGTTTCACGAAGGTCCGCGGTAAAGCGTTCGTGCCAGCTACGCCACAGCGTTGACTGGTCTGGAATCGTCTCTAACCCCAGTTGATCGCAGAGCTCAGAGCGGGTGCTGAGGTATTCGACGAGTGCTGTTTCGTGCTCCCATCCGTGGAGTTCCTTCAGGACGAACACCCGAAAGAGTGTGTCCATCTGGTATCGTGTCGAGGTTTCGTAGCAGTCGTGCGCATTAAACCGAAAGTAGGCAAGCGGGAGTGAACAGACAAACTGTTCGACTGAATCGTGGCTCTGGTGGTTGAACCACGTCTCTGAGACCGTCCGAATATCCGATTCCAGTCCGGCAAACGACATCCGGTCGTATAGCGGTGTCGAGTTATACACCGGCCACTCTACGTGTGATCGTCGGGCAACCTGTCGAAACACCATTCGCCGAGATTCGCGGGTGGGAGGCACTAGTTCAGTCGGAACGCGTTCTGCTCAAAACACGTCTGAATATCTGTGAATGAACGACTGAAAGCTGCCACCGAGGAGAGGCTCCGGGTCACTCATCATAGCACGGTGAGTCTACTCCTCGAACACCCCTCGAACTGTCAACACCGGTTGGTCGGCTCGACGCACGACACTTGTCGCAACACTGCCCATCACCAACCGGCCGAGTCCCGTCTCCCCGTGCGTTCCGAGAACAATGAGGTCTATCCGTGACTGTTCACCTACTCGATGATCTCACGCTCGGGTTTCCCGTCCCGAGTAACTGGAACGAGATCGACATCCGTCTGCGCAGCCTGTACCCGGGCCCCCCGGAGCACCGGCTCACTCTCCCGCTCGAGGAGGTCACAAAGGGCCCCAGAACTCCCGATGCGACTCTCTACGACGTAGAGTGCGTGTACTTTGCATCGAAGGTGGTGGCGAGCGAGAACGAATACGCCCTCGCGTAACGGGCGCTTTCACTCCCATCTATCGCTACGAGAATATCTCGAATCTCGGGTGCAGAGTCCAGATCCCGTGCCCGGACCGTAGGGACGGGAACCGGCGCGGCTTGGGCCACTTGCTCGACAATCGACTCCCACAAGAATCGGGAGAGTCGCCCACGAGAATGCGCACCCAAGACAACGAGATCAATGTCATTCGCATCTGTAATTCGAGAATCGCGTCGGTCGGGTGGCCGGACCTCGTCGATATCCGCACGGCAATTTGACGATGCTCTTCGCCGCGTCGTTCGGCGGTATCTCGGTGCTGTTCGATCGGCAGTTCGGCTTTCTGAAAGAGATTCTCGTGACGCTCGTCGACCGGGTATCGATTGCGCTCGGCCGTGTCGCCGGGAGTACGACAACCGCAGTAATTCAGGGTGTCCTCTTGCTGGTTATCTCCGTCGTCATTGGGTTCCGACCGGCCTCCTGGCTCGGTCTCGTCCTCGCGCTCGGATTCATGATTCTGATCGGTGCGACCTTCATCGGCGTCGGTTTGATCTTCGCCTCCCGAATCAACGACTTCCACGCGTTCAAACTCATCTTCAACTTTGTCCTGTTCCCGTTGCTGTTCCTCTCGGGCGGGTTGTATCCTGGGACGAACTTCCCGCCAGTGATTCGGTACGTGACATACCTCAACCCGCTCACGTACGGCATCGACGGACTGCGCGGCGTACTGGTGGGGACATCGAGATCCCCGCCGCTCCTCGATTTCGTCGTGATACTCGGATTTGCTGTCCTCTTCGTGGTTCTAGGGGCCTACTCTTTCGAGAGAAGTGATGCGGTTTAGTCGGTCAGGGGAGAATGAATAGATCCCTATCGCCCACGATGTTATGATGATCCGAGTCGAATTTTGAATGATTCAGATGAAAGCCGCTAGCGAGGGTCGTCAGCCCTCAGTTCGAATCACTCCGTTACAACGGCTCCTCGAACAGCGGATTTCTAACCCGTTTCTCGGCTGGCTTCTCCGGTCTCGACTGCACTGGTTGGTCAGTCGGTGGGTGCTGCTCGTCACATACACGGGGCGGCAGTCCGGTCGGCGATATACATTTCCCGTCGTATACAAGCAGTGCAACGATCATCTCATCGTTGTGACTCCCAGACACGAGAGTTCGTGGTGGAAAAATTTCACGACGCCACTAGATTGCACTGTCTGGGTTCGCGGGGTCGAATGTCCCGCCACTGGAGCACTGGTCAGGGACAACGAGCGAGACGCGATGCTCTCGGCATATTTCGAGACGTACCGGGTTGTCGGTCAGATCCTTCGTCTCGACCCCGAATCTGGGTCAGCGACCGAGCAGTACAACGAACTCGCCGTCGTTAAATTCCAGCTATAACGGTCACTCGAACGAATTCGTTTGGTTTGGAAACCTCGTCTGAGTCGTGAAGACTGATTCCCACACACACACGCTTTACTCCCTCACCACGTAGGACAAATGAGGGTTTGACGATGTCCGACGACTCAAACAAGGTTCATCACAGCGACCTCGTAATCGACGAAATCAGAGAGAATCCCTCCGGGCGAGACGAACATCATCTCGAGCAGGAATACGTCACGTTCAAAAACAACGGAACGAGCACGCTGGATATCTCGGGGTGGTCAGTCGAAGATGAGGATGAAAACACGTTCCAGTTTCCTGAGGATACGATCCTAGACGAAGAAGATCGAGTAACTCTCCACAGCGGAGATGGGACGAATACTGACTCGGACTTCTATTGGGGGTCAGATAGGGCGATGTGGCGAAACGCTGGCGATACGATCTTCGTTCGGGATGCCGATGGTGTACTCCGAATTCGCGAATCATACAACGAATAAGGGACAGTGGAGACCCTCCTGGTACGAAGGCATTCAATGAGTAAGGTCGCCAGATCGAGGGAATCAAGATTATACTTCTGGCGATCGTATCGACCCATATGGCGACCGACACCACGGAACTCGACGTCCGAGCTTTCGGACTAGCGTGTGGACTTCTTTGGTCGGGCGCAGTCGTGATACTCGGAATCACTGCTCGCTTCGGGTGGGGAAAACGGTGGCAGCGGTTGCTCGCTGATATCTATCGGGGGTACGACGAAAGCACGTCGGGATTGATCGTTGGCGCCGTGTGGGCCTTCGTCGACGGACTATCCGGTGGGTACGCGTTCTCGTGGCTCTACAACCGACTTCGACAGTGATTGGCGATGGGTGTGGCTGATAGTCAGCGGGCACACCAGGAATGAACGGTTCTTGACCCACAGCTCTCCTGTGACTACTGGTCATCAATATTCACTGTCTCTGTGCTCACAGAGAGATTTCTCGACGATGTCGACAATGTGAATTCCCGGGAGAAGTCCCACAGTAAGCTAAATCACACCTGCACCGACGAGGACGGACCCCCTTGGAGTTAGTTCTCTGCCGGCTGATCCGGACGGCGCATTTTTGACTATCCATGACGAACGTTAACGTAGACATCCCAGCTCGGCCAGCGCAGGATCCCCGAGGTCGATTCTATGCAAACGAACGATAGCACGGGCGACGGACGGTCCGACTCAAGTCACGATCCGAGAGGTGAACTCGTGGCGATCCACGATGTTGTCCTCGAGATCGCGTTCCCGGAGGGGTCGCTGCCTTCGATCGGTGACGCCCTCACCATTCCTCATCCAGATGGCGAGACTGTCACAGCCGAGGTCCGAAGCCACAGCGAACCCGGTCGAGTACGCGCGCTTGCGCTCGACAACCCAGCCGGCTTGCACCGAGGCCTCGACGTAATCGCGACGGGTCAGCCGTTACCCATCCCCGTCGGCGACCCGATACTCGGCCGCGCCCTTGACGTGAAAGGCCATGCGGTGGACCACGGCAACCCGATCGACGCGGACCGCCACGTCGGAATTGAACAGGACCCGCCCGCCATGGTCGACCAGCGACCCTCGACCGAGCCGTACGAGACCGGGATCAAGGCCCTGGATCTCCTCGTCCCGATGCCCGAGGGCGGCAAGCTCGGGCTCTTCGGCGGGGCGGGCGTCGGCAAGACCGTGCTCGTGATGGAGTTGATGCAACGGACCATCACGCACGAGGGCGGCGTCCCGGTGTTCGCTGGCGTCGGCGAACGGACCCGGGAGGCGAACGAGGTCTACCTGCAGATGCAGGAGCAGGGCTTGCTTGAGGATTCGGTGCTCGTCTTCGGGCAGATGCACGAGACACCGGGTGCCCGGTTCCGGGTCGCCCACACGGCGCTGACGGTCGCCGAGCACTTCCGGGATCACGATCGTCGGGACGTGCTCCTCTTCGTCGACAACATCTACCGATTCGCCCAGGCGGGGATGGAGGTCTCCGCGCTCCTGGGCCGGATCCCCTCCGAGATAGGCTACCAGCCCACGCTGGACCTGGAGATGGGCAAGCTCCAGGAGCGCATCGCGAGCACCACGCAGGGATCGATCACGAGCGTGCAAGCGATCTACGTGCCTGCAGACGACCTCACCGACCCCGGCGTCGTGGCAGCCTTCGCGCACCTCGATGCCTCGGGGGTGCTTACGCGGGATCTGGCCAGTCGGAGCTTCTACCCCGCTCTTGACCCACTTCGGTCTAGCTCCTCGCTTCTGAATCCTCGCTTCGTGGGCGAGGAGCACGCCCGGGTCGCCCAGCGGGTCAAGACGACACTCGCCGAGTACGAGGACCTCAAGGATATTATCGAGATCCTCGGGATGGAGGAGCTCTCCGGCGAACAGCGCACGACCGCGCTCCGAGCCAGACGCCTGCAACGGTTTCTCACCCAGCCGCTGTTTACGACCGAGCGCTACACTGGACAGGAGGGAGTCTCTGTGCCCTTAGAGGAGACCCTCCGGGGAGTGCGCGAGATCCTGGACGGTCACCACGACGACATTCCCGAGCAAGCGTTCTACATGGTTGGAACGATCGACGACGTGCTCGAGAAAGCACAGGCCCTCGAAGACGAGGACGACGATCCAGAGGCGCCCTCGAACGAGCGCGGGAACCTCGCGGACGACCATGAGGGGGGTGGAGCCCATGCATCTTGAGGTTCGCACTCCAGAGCGGGTCGTCACCGACGTCGAGGTGGAGGCCGTGAACGCGCCCTTGCCCGATGGGTGGATCGGGATCCTCTCCGGCCACGCCCCCTTCCAGGCACGCGTCCGGCCCGGCGTGATTTCTTTTCGGACACCGGAGGGTGAGCCTCAGCAGGTCGCGGTTCACGGTGGCTTCCTGTCGGTTCAGGACGACCAAGTCACCGTACTGACCGGTGTTGCGCGGGAAGGGGTCGACCTAGAGACGCTGGACCAGGCGATCAGTCACGAAGAGCAGCAGTTGGAAGCCATGGAGGAAGAGGCACGGCGACGGTTCAACCAGATCTACCAGAAGATGACCCGTTCCTTCTCGCGGGAACGGCGACAAGGACTATGACGGAACGGAGTTGGGAACCATGGCAGGAGCGCCAAGGCGACGATTCGAATGAACCCGCTGGACGTTGGCCCGTTCCCTCCGGCGGCAACGGCGACGAGGAAGATAGCGAGGCAAGCTTCTGGCAGGCCATGGCCTATCTGACCTCCCTCGGTTGGATCCTGGCACTCCCGGTGGCAGGCGGGATCCTCCTGGGGGCGTGGCTAGACCGACAGCTTGGGACCACGCCGACGTTCACGCTCGGCTTGCTCGGAGCAGGGATCGTTATCGCGGCCGTGCAAGCCTACCTCATGGTCGTCGAGGCACAGCAGGAGGGGAAACGATCGTGATGGGGATTCTCGCCGGCCTTCCTATCCCCGGTGGCGGGGAATTCCAGATCGCGCCGACCGTCCTGGAGACGACGGGAATGGTCGGCGTTGTCGGCCTGCTAGGCATCCTGGCCGGACGGCGAGTCCACGAGCGACCGAGCGAGTGGCAGGCCGCGCTCGAGTGGGGCTACCGGTACCTTGAGACCCTGCTCTCGGAGGTCACGGAGAAGGAGACCGGTTACCGATACGTCCCGCTTGTGGCCACCCTAGCGGTGTTTATCCTCGCGGCGGCACTGATGGGGACGCTCCCCCTGCTTGAGGCACCCACCGCGAACCTGAACACGACCGTAGCGCTGGCGTTGATCGTTTTCTTCGCCGCTCACTATTACGGCATCCAGGAGCACGGTTGGGGCGGGTACCTCCAGCAGTTCGCCGAACCGACCTGGCTACTCGTCCCCATCAATGTCCTCGGCCACATCACCCGGACTATCTCGCTGGCGATCCGCCTGTTCGCGAACATGCTCAGCCACCAGGTCATCATCGCGGTCCTCCTCCTGATCGCCCCCCTGGTGATTCCCGTCCTCTTCGAGCTGTTCGGGCTCTTCATCGGGGCGCTGCAGGCCTACATCTTCACCCTGCTCACGATCGTATACATCGGCGGCGCCGTGCGCGCCCAGGGGGCGATGTGATGGTATCCGAAACCTGGTTCTACATCGTGATCAACGTGACTGCGGCCATCTCGATCGGACTGGGTGTCCTCTTTCCGGCCATCGGACAGGCTCGGGCTGCTGCCGCCGCTTCCGAGGCCACCGCCCGCCAGCCCGACGAGTCGGATGTGATCTCCCGGACTCTGTACATCGGGTTGGCCATGATCGAATCACAGGCGCTCTACGTCCTGATCGTCGCCTTGATCTTGCTATTCGCCAACCCGCTTGAGGGCCGCGTGAGCGAGGCTGCAGCCCAGGGCGGCGATGCGATGTGGTTCTTGATCCTCGCTTCCGTCGGCGCGGCTGTCGCGATCAACCTGGGTACGATGTTGGCCAGTATCGGACAGGGGAGGGTCGTCGAATCGGCGGTCGAATCCATCGCCGAGCAACCCGAGGCGCGAGACGAGATTTCGAGGTCACTGTACATCAGCCTCGCATTGCTGGAGTCCCTGGCCCTGTACGCGCTGATCGTCTCGCTGATCCTCCTGTACGCAAACCCACTGCTCGAGACGGCCTTGGGGGCGGGATAGCGTGGCGCAGATCGGGATCGGCATCGACTGGACGACAATCCTCTTCCAGGCGCTGAACTTCCTGCTCCTTCTCGTGATCCTCCAGCGGTTCCTCTATCGACCGCTCAGGAAGAAGATGAAGGAACGGGAAGCGGAGATCGAATCCGAGATCTCGGAGGCAAAGCAGCGTGCTGAAGAGGCTGAACGGGAACGGAAGGAGCTCGAGGAGAAACTCGAAGAGGCTCAGGAGGAAGCAGAGAAGATCCGCAGGAACGCTCGTGAAGAGGCCGCCAAAAGACGGGATGAAATCCTCGAGCAGGCGCGGGCGGACGCCGCCGATATCCGTCAAGAGGCGAACGAACGCATCCAACGCGAGGAACAAGCCGCGCGTGAGCGAATCCAGAAGCGCGCTCGCCAGACCGCCGTCGAGCTAGCCGAGGATCTTCTCCGGGAAACGGGTGGGGAAGCATTACACGACCAGCTTGTCGACCGATTCCTGAACGAGGAGGACGACCTCGGGGACGCCGCCCTAGATCGGCTCGCGGATGCCATCCACAAAGCGGACGGTGCCGTCCGGGTCCGAACGGCGTACCCCCTCGAAGAACGGACCCAGGAGCGCCTTCGGGAAACCCTGCGGGACCGTCTTCCCTGGGACGACGAGTCCTCGGCTCCCGAGCTCGAGTTCTCCGTCGAGGAAGCCCCGGAGCTAGTGGCCGGGGTCACCCTGATCTCCGGAGGTGTCGCCCTGGATCTGAACGTCAAGCACGCTCTCGAAGCGTTGGCCGGGCCGACGACCGACCAGGAGCAAGCTGACGGAGACGAGCGCCGAGGAACTTCCAGAGGGGATCGAGAAGACGAGAACAAAGAGCGGGCACGAAGACCACAAGAGAACGGAAGGGAGAGCAGCTGATGGACTTCGATCAAGCACTCCAGGAGGCTCTCGAAGCTCTCGAGAAGGGGCCGCCGCATCGCGTTCAGGCGTCGGTTCAGGACGTCGGACGCGTCCTGAACGTCGGCGACGGGATCGCTCGCGTCGAAGGCCTGCCCACCGTGATGCTCCACGAGCTGGTCGCCTTCGAAGACGGGACGAGAGGTGAGGTTCTCGATCTCGACGAGGAGAGCGTCGGCGTGGCCATCTACGGGGCCACCGAAGGGATCCAGGCGGGATCCGCGGTTCGCCGCACTGGGGAGACGATCCGGATCCCCGTAGGGTTCGGACTCCTCGGACGCGTGGTAGACCCGCTCGGGCGGCCTGTGGACGGAGACCGAGCGCTCGGGATGGCGGAACGCCGGGAGATCCGCCAGCTTGCCCCGGGTCCGCTCGACCGGCAACCGATCCGTGAGCCCCTGCTCACCGGCATCAAGACGATCGATGCCGCGACCCCGATCGGGCGAGGGCAGCGTATGCTTCTGCTCGGTGACCGGAACACGGGGAAGGCCAGCACCGCGATGGACGCGATCATCTCGCAGGGGACCGAGGACGTCGTCTGCGTCTACGTCAGCATCGGGAAGAAGCGTTCGACCGTCTTGAACATCGTCGACCAGCTTGACCGTCACGACGCCCTGGACCACACCGCGATCGTGTTCGCCCCTGCCGACGCCCCTGCCTCCGTGCGCTACCTCTCCGCCTTGGCCGGATGCACGATGGCCGAGTGGTTCGCCTGGCAAGGAGACCACAGCCTCGTCGTGTACGACGACCTGTCCCGCCACGCCCACGCGTACCGCGAGCTGTCCCTCCTCCTGCGACGGTCTCCCGGTCGCGAGGCCTATCCTGGTGACATCTTCTCGGTCCACGCGAACCTGATGGAGCGCTCCTTCAAGCTCGACGATCGGCACGGTGGCGGGTCGTCCACCGCGTTGCCGATAATCGAGACCCAGCGGGGGAACATCACCGCCTTCATCCCGACGAACCTGATCTCGATGACCGACGGGCAACTCTACTTCGACGCCCACCTGTACGCGGAGGGTCGACGCCCCGCCATCGACGTCGGCCAGTCGGTCTCCCGGGTTGGCGAGGACGCCCAGCCGGGACCGCTTCGGGAGGTCGCCGCGCCGGTCCGACCCGAACTCTCCCAGTACGAGGAGGTCAAGGGGTTCACGCGGTTCGGCGCGATTATCGAGGAGTCGACGAAGCGACAGATCGAGCGAGGAGAACAGCTCGTCGAGATCATCCAGCAGGAACCGCGCGAAATCTCGGACCTCCCCATCCAGGTAGCACTCCTGTGGACGCACCAGGAAGACCTGCTCGAGGGCTGGCCAGCCGAGGCGGTACCAGAGTTCGAGGACGCGTTGGAAGACCATCGAGACGAGGTTCCGGGAATCGCTGAGGAGCTTCGGAGTGCCGACGAGATCGCGCCTGAACTTGAGGAGCGACTACGGGACTGGGTCGAGGCTTCCCTCGGGGCGGCCAAGCCGAACGAACTCCCAGATGGCGAACGAACAGATCAGGGCGACGAAGGGGGAGAGGAAGAACTCACCATGGATAACACGGAGGACCGAACATGAGCCCCGAGCCAATCCAGATCGAGGAGCACCTCGATGCCGTCTCCGGGCTGGAGCCGCTCATGCGGGCGATCCGTTCCGTCGCGGAGGTCGCCTACCGGCGCGCCGACGAACGCTTGGAGACGTTGGACACCTACGAAGCGCATATCTCGCGCATGCTTCAAGGCGCGACGAGAGGACTCTCCACAATCGAGCGCGCGCAACTGCTCGGCGAAGGAGTGGGGCAACGAATCGGTGTGGTCCTCGTGGGGTCCGAACGGGGCCTGTGCGGTCCGTTCAACGAGCAGGCGCTCGACACCTTCCAGCGAACCCTCGATCGGATTGAGGAGGAAGGGCGACAAGCTGTGCCCCTCGTCCTCGGATCGAAGGCGTCCCGTGTTCTCTCCCAGCGAGAGTTCGAGCCGACGTTCAGCCGGTCGCTGCCCTCGTTCAACGTCCCTCCGTACGTCCGCGTGGAGGAACTCGCGCTCGATCTTTTGGACCTCCTCGCGGGGGATGGCCTCGACGGGATACGTGTCGTCCACCACCGACCCGCGCAAGGGTTCGAGTATGAGACCGTCGAAACGGCCCTCTGGCCGATCGACCCCGACCCCGCCGAAGAGAACGTTTCTGGCGTCCCCATTCACGCGTCTGAGGATCTGGAAGCGTTTGTCCAACACCTCGTCACCGAGCGCTTCCTCGTCGATCTCTACGATGCCGTCTTGCACTCGTCGGCGAGCGAGCAGCTCGCCCGGATCCGCACGATGCGCTTGGCCGTCGATAACGTCCAGGACCGCGAGGACGAACTGCGCCGAGAGCTGCAACGGGCCCGAAGACACGCCGAGACGCAAGCACTCCTGCAGGTGATCAGCGGGTTCGAAACGACAGAAGAGACATCCAATCGTTGACCCTCCGATGGGGCTTTCTCGTTCGGAGCTACGACGAAGGGCACAAGCGGCCACAGCGACGAGAGACCGATGCGTCGCTGACTGAAGGTTTTTCTCGCTACTCGTCGTCTATTCGGGTATGGTCGGTTCGAAGCAATGTTACATCTGCGGCGAACCGTTCGAGCGGGACGACGATATCGTGGAGTGTGAACACTGCCACATCCGATGTCACCGAGCGTGCCTAGCGGAACGCGAAGAAGATCATTGTCCGCGCTGTGTCGACGAGGGGTGGATCAGCGTCGTCGAGTTCTAACTCGACGGTTCAGTTGATCCAGGGGCGACCACTAGGAACAACGAACCACGTTCACGACCGCTGTCCGAGCCAGTCGCACACTTGGGGCCAGAGGTCAGCATGGGATTTATCCGAGACTGCGAGTCCGACGTGTCCCGACGGGAACTCCATGATCTCCGTGTCGTCACTCGGTATCACGTCGTTGAACGGCTTGCTCGCTGTGGGCGGGATGAGGTTGTCGAATTCCCCGACGACTTGGAGCACGGGCATGTCGATATTCTGGATGTCGACGTGGGTTCCATCGAGCGTGAATTCGTTCTCGTAGAGTGCGTTGTCCTGGTAGATATCTTCGATGAACTGGACGTATGTATCTCCCGCAACGTCCACACCTTCGCGGAGCCAGCGTTCCATCCGACCGAAGTTCTCGACGAACGCCTCGTCGTCGAGTTTCCGGTACAGTTGCACATACTTCGTAACGTAGTTGTTGACCGGATTCATATCCGCGAAGCCCGCAGCGAGGAATTCCGCCGGCACGTTCCCGAACGTCTCGCTGACGGCTTCCGGATCGTAGCCATCGGCCCACTGCTCCAAGACGCCCGCGTGACCGTCGAACTGGAGGCCCGTCGCGAGCAACACGAGATTCCGTACCTTCTCTCTGTGCAGGGCGGTGTACATCGCACTCATCGTACCGCCCATGCAGTATCCGAAGAGGTTGATGGTCTCCCGACCGGAGCGCTCGCGAACGACGTTCACGCAGTTGTCGATGTAGATGTTGACGTAGTGGTCGAGTAATAGTCGGCGGTCGAGTGTCGACGGCTCGTTCCAGTCGACGAGATAAACGTCGAAGCCGTGTTCGAGAAACCGGCGGATGACGCTCTTATCCGGTTGTAAGTCGAGGATGTATGGCCGGTTGATGAGCGCATACACAAAGAGCACCGGGATGTCATGTCGTTCGTCCTCCTCGACTAGTGGCTCGTAGTGGAGCAGTTCGAGCTTGTTCTCCTCGTAGACAACCTCGTGAGGTGTTTTCCCGACGTCAGCGTGGTCGATCTTCTGGAGTCGGTCGGGCCACTCCACCGCCTTCGTGTCGAAATCCAGCGTCTCCCCGACAATCTGTCGTTGAAGATCGATGGTCGTTGTGAAGGGGTCGGGGAAGGAACTCATTCGACCACCCCAGAGTGTGCCGCTTCTTCAATGTCGGCCTCGTCGAGTACTGTATCAAGTTTCTCTTCGATCCGCTTCTGGTGAGCTTCCAGATCCAGCAGCCGTTCACCCACCTCTTCGAGATCGCGATCCGTCGGCAGGTTCGATGCGTTCAGGAAGTCCCGTCGGAGTTGGTTTAGCTGTTGTTGCTCTGTGAGTACATCCTCCAGGGTGTCGTTCGTCGTCGCGGCGAACGTGGGGCGGCTCGTCACTTCACTGAATGCGTCGTCCATCGCGTGGAGCCAGATCATCTGGAGTTGTCGCAAGTCGACGCCGTCCTCCGTGATCGCGTCGTCCAGATGAACGAGCGTGTTCAACAGGGTCTCTTCCCAGATGTCGTACCCCCACTCGAGACGCCGAAGCTGTCCTCGTTGCGGCGTCTCAGGTGGGGCAGTCGATTCGGCAGCCGTTATCCAGTTGTCGACGACCGTCCGTTGCATCTCAAGTGACCTTTCCAGGGTGGTTCGCGCGGTCTCGTATTGCCATTCCACGACTCGTCCCCACCAGGGAAACAGCGAGTGTTCGGGTGCAGTGTCCATACGTACACACAACGCGATTTTCGCAGATAGATGTTTGTGGGCGGTCGCGGCGAGACGTATTGAGACGAGTCCCGTGCGATTATAGACGCTCGGGGCGATAGTACACATGGTGTGTCGTATGCACACAAACAACAAGATGCAGAGGCAGTCCAACGGCGCTCGAGCGCGGGGTATCTTCCGTGCGTGACCTTACAGGATTGTTCGACCCGTCACAGGTGGCTGTGTTCGGCGCGACAGAACGGCCGGGGTCCGTCGGTCGCTCGATCATGGAGAATCTCCTCTCGGCGTTCGGCGGAGAGGTCATACCAGTCAATCCCAATCGGGAGACTGTTCTCGGGCGAGAGTGCTATCCGGACGCTGCAGCACTCCCCGACGGCGACTCCGTACTCGCGGTCGTGGTGGTACCAGCACCGATTGTCATCGAGGTCGTGAGCCAGATCGGCGAAGCCGGAATCGACGACATCGTTGTCATCACAGCCGGGTTCGCGGAGATCGGAGAAGACGGAACGACGCGACAGCGAGAACTCGCCGCTGTCGCAAAGACATACGACCTCAACCTCGTCGGCCCGAACTGTGTCGGTATTCTCAGCACCCCGAGTGGCCTGAACGCATCGTTTGCCCCGGAGAACGCACTCCCGGGGAACATCTCGCTCATGAGCCAGTCGGGAGCGTTCGTGACCGCAACCCTCGACTGGGCAGCCGACAACGATGTCGGGTTCAGGGACGTGGTCTCGATGGGTAACGAGGCCGTCCTCGACGCTCAGGATTTCATCCGTCACTGGAACGGCGAACCCGACACCAAGGTAATCCTGGGATATCTCGAACAGATACAGAACGGGCGAGAGTTCATCGACACGGCACGTGAGGTCGCGAAGTCAACCCCTCTCGTCCTGAACAAAGCCGGTCAGACCGAGGCCGGTGCTCGTGCTGCCTCGTCGCATACCGGCGCACTGGCCGGAAGTGCGACGGCCTACCGTGCCGCGTTGAACCAGGCTGGCGCGATACAGGTCAACGATATCGAGGAGTTCTTTGACTTCGGGCAGATCCTCGCAGACCAACCGCTCCCAGATTCAGACACAGTCGCTATCGTGACGAACGCAGGCGGAGAAGGTGTGCTCACGACAGACGTTGTAGGGGAGAGTCGCCTGTCGCTGGCGACGTTCAGCGACGAGACTAAGGCTGAAATCACGAAACATCTCCCGGCAGAGGGTCGCGTAAACAACCCACTCGACATCATCGGTGACTCCAACGTCGAGCGGTATCGTGCCGTGCTTGACGCCGTTCTCTCGGACGACGGCGTTGGTACCGTCATCGCGCTCGCAGCCCCCGCCGCGGTTCTCGACTTCGAGGAGTTAGCGAGCAGTATCGTTGACCTCCACGAGACCCACGACAAACCGATCGTCACCTGCATCATGGGCGGGAAACTCATTCATGCGGCAGTCCATCAGCTCGAGCAGCGAGCGATTCCAAACTACTTCTCGCCACGGCGCGCGGTCCGTAGCGTCGAAGCACTCGCCCGATACCGGGAGATAACCGAACGCGAATACGAAGCGCCGACCGAATTCGACGTCGATTTCGACCGGGCTCGTGAGATGAGATTCTGATCGAGGCCAAGAATCGAGGGACGACCGCCCTCGGCGTCGAGTCGATGGAGTTACTCGATGCCTATGGTATTCCGACGCCCGACGACGTCCTCGTCGACAAGGCGGATGAAGCCACTGTGGCCGCTCGCGACCTCGGTGGACCGGTCGTGATGAAGATCGTCAGTCCCGACATCCTGCACAAGTCCGATATCGGTGGCGTCGAAGTCGGCGTCACTCCCGAGGATGCTGCAGCCGTATTCGATGACCTGTATCAGCGGGCGAGAGACCACGATCCGGATGCGACTATTCTCGGGGTCCAGATCCAGGAGATGGTCGATACCGGCTTCGGTCAGGAAACGATTGTGGGGATGAATCGCGACGCCCAATTCGGGCCACTTCTGATGTTCGGGCTCGGGGGTATTTTCGTTCAGGTATTCAAGGACACCACCTTTCGAGTGGCCCCAGTGAGCGAAGCGGAAGCCCGAACGATGACCGGTGAGATCACTGCAGCACCGCTCCTTCGTGGTGTCCGGGGACAAGATCCGCTCGATGTGGATGGGATCGTCGAGGTGATTCAGCGTCTCTCACAACTCGTGATGGATTTTCCAGCGAGCGTTATCGCGGTCGACCTGCGGCTGACGATCGATCCTGACGAGATCGAGTGAGAGGGAACATCGACGGAGACCAGACGTCAGGAGGTTGTCTCTGCTTCGGGTAACGGATCGATGAGAACGGCTGCTTCTCCACTGATGACTTCGGTATCATTTTCGTCGAATTCCTCGATTCCGAGACGATACCGATTGTGGCCAAGGTCTGCGATCACCTCACAACGTGCAGTGACCCGTTCACCGATCTCGACCGGGGCGCTGTACGTCACGTTCTGACTGAGGTAGATGACGAGCCCGGGTAGTTTCGACAGGGCAGCACTGATCACACTCGAGGCGAGTGCGCCGTGGACAATGCGCCGTTTGAACCGGGTTCGTTCTGCAAAGGTTTCGTCAAGGTGGAGTCGATTCTTGTCACCGCTGATCTCGGCAAATAGTTCGAGGTCGCGCTCGGTAATCGGCTTGCTGAACCGGACCACGTCGCCGACGGAGACGCCGGTTGTCGCTTCGTCGTCGTACTCGGACTCCCAGTCGCGCTCCTCGGCTTCGAGCGGTTCCTCAGGGCGACTCATTGCACGATCGGGAAGATAGGGTGTTAGATCGCTCGTCCGAAGCAACCCGACGACGGTGTCACCTTCCATCACGAGTGCCTGTTCAACATCGTGTTCGTACAACGTCGCGGCACCCATCTGAATCGGTGCCGACTCAGAAACCGTAATCGGAGGATGTGACATGACTCTCTCGGCTGTTTGCCCCTCAATATTCTTCCCTGCAGCAAGGACATCGACGAGATCTGTTCGGGTGATGATACCGACCGGTTCGGCGTCCCGGACAACCACAACCGCGTCTCCGTCAAGCGCTTTGAACCGCTCCGCAACGTCCGTAATCGGCATGCTGGTTGCGATGGTTTCGGCAGGTGCGTGCATGACCTCCCGAACCAGTATTGGAACGACCATCGTACTTTGTGGCTTCGACGAGGAGGACCTTAAGGGCAGACCCCCCTCCAGCCAGTAGTGGCCTAGAACAGTTTCTCGCCCGATCTCTCTGCCAGGCTGATGATACCTGTCTCGAAGATGTACGTCGTCTCAGGATACTTCCCTACGTTAAGCCAACTACTGGTCTGTAGGATTCAAAGGACGAGAGCTTCGTCGAAGTACTCGAAGAGGTCTACGAGAAGTAAGCAGCGAACGGGCGTGAGTTATCCATGGCACTCATGCATTGAGAGCGCCAGTCTCAACTACTGGAGTGGTTGGAAGTTCACAATTGGCGAGTGTTCGTATTCACCAGTCAATTCGACCTGCACAAGCAGGTCCACCGCTCGCCAGATTGAGTACAGCAGACACGCGAACGCGAAGTAAAAGAACCGGAGACCGAAGTCTTTCGACGTCGTTGCGGCCATGAACCGCTTGATCGATTTGTAGCCACTTTCGATCTCCCAGCGATAGCCGTACTCGGTAAGGAACTCATTACTGCGATTCGTCTTGACATCCTCCTCCGCGTAAACGCGGAAGAATCCCGAGCGGTGGGAGTTTCAGGTTCGCAGTCCAATTACCGGACTACCAGCCCTTTCGGGCACGGGTAGTCCCACAGTATCGGACTGGTGGACTGCTGGCGATGCCAAGTCGCCGTTACCCCTATCCTCGACCGTGTTTGGCGTCCCGGTGTTGTTTTGGCCACGGGGACGCCAGCAGGCGTCAGCAGAGTCGGGGGTATCGTCTCGCGTGCTTTGAGCAGTCGGCACGTCGGCACAGCCTTCAAGGTTGTGGCGTTCACCGACTGTTCTTTCGGATACTGTCGTCCGAGAGACTTTGTCTCTCGTGATCACGGAAATCTTCGATTTCCGAACGACCTCGTTAGACGGGCGGACAGGCCGCCTCCGAAGGACGGTTCGGAATCCGCTCTGTTCCGACCGATTCCCACCCCCATTCTATGGTGGCCTGTCAGTTAAACACCAGTATTCTGACACTCAGAGTGCTGTCGAACGTGGATTCTCTCCCAAGTGACGGCGCGTATCCACGGCGCGAACGCCGTGGTATTGCGCCTGTTCACCGTATAATCTGGTATGCATGAGCAGAGGACAACCAGTTTATCGACTTGACCCGCTCGTGGTTGAGTACTAGTCAGTGCGCATCCACACTGAGCGCGAAATCCCTTCCAAGGAAGTCGAAACAACTGCTGGAGATAGTTCGACCACACTCGAATTCCAATGTGCTCGGATGACAGAGTCACCGAAACCGAAACGTTACCGGAAGTCCGTAATGTTTCGATATGGAACGTAGTATCCGATTTCATCAATCCACGTTGAGAGCCATTCATCCGCAGTTTCCTCGCTAATCCGCCCAGCATCAATGGCAGCCAGGAGGACGCCGACCGAACCGACAACGGTCACGCCCTGTTCTTTCGCGAATGCTCTTGCGTCGCCGTCGTCCGTCAGTAACCGACCGTCGTGTGCGTCGGCAAGCGCAAATGCCTGTGCTTCTCAGGGATCGAGATGGTCGCTGACTACTGCTTCACGGTTTGCAACAGTGTCCGAAACTGTCGCGACTGGAATCTCCGCATCGAGTACGTCCAGCGCTGACTGGAGGGAGGGATGGTCCTCGACACCAGTGTGGAGTTCTTCGCGAACGACCGGCACCGTACAGATTCCCGAGAGTCCGGCGACCACTCACACCTGGTCAATGTATGCAAAGTTCGAGAGAACGGTCGTGTTGAGAACGCTTGGGTCCACTGGAATATCGGTAGTCGTCATTGCGAGTCCGATGGCTCGTTATCAGCAGGCTCATCGTCGAATTCGAGTTCACGTGCTGCCTCTACCTCGTAGACTGCGTCGTCTTCGTCAACGAGCCCGAGCCGGAGTTCGACGCCGTGCTCACGGAGGATATCACGCATCGTCCAGCGATCGACATCGGCGAGTCTCGCAGCATCACCGAGCGTGATCCGTTCGCGTTCGTAGAGGGCGACCGCAGCTGCAATACGTTCGTTCTCGTGGTCCTCGAAGTATTCACGCACGAACTCGCGCAACGCATCGCTCTTGCCCCCAAACACACCGGCCTCGACAGCACCCTCGATGAGGAGGTCGAGATCGTCTGGATAGGAACCGGTGATTCGTGCCATCGTTCTATCCCAAACTACGCCTTCATACTATTTATGAACTGCGCCAGACTGCCATATACATTGAGAAAGCTGGCCTCAACTACTGGAGTGGTGGGGAAAACGCGACGAACACTTCATCCGGCGACCAGCCGTGGCACCGACCACATCGACAGACACCGCTCGAATCCGGAGGTTCAAACACCACGCTTCACTACCGCTACCTGATGTCGCCCATTCGACGAGGTCTCCCCGGAGAGTCGAGCAGGCGGACGGAACTCCTGGGTGTCGTCGCCGCCAACGTCCTCCCCATCGTCGGTGTCGTCGCGCTCGGCTGGAACGCGACGGCACTGTTGCTCCTCTACTGGCTCGAACTCGGTGTGGATTCGGTCTGGGCACTCGTTCGAGCGGTGTTCGCCGGTCGCCCGCCCACCGTCGAGACCGATGGCGTGCTGATCGGTCCACTCGCGGCCCGCCAGCCCACGCTCGGGGTACCCGGCACGTCTCTGGAGGTGTATCTCGTGACGCTGGTCGGCCTGCCGTTGACAGTCGGGGTCGTCCTCGTCGGGTGGCTCCTCGTCGGCGCAGTCCTGGTCGGACCAGTACCGGAGCCAGACACCGGGACACTCACGAGCGTGGTGGTAGCTGCGATCGGGATCTTCCTGATGACTATGGTGACGACCCTCCGGACCTACTTCCACGACGGGGAGTACCGATCCCACAACGCACAGACGGCGTTCGGCGGTCTCCTGACCAAGATGGGGATCGTCTTCGTCGGCGGCGTCGTGACACTCACCATCGTGACCGCAGCGACGGCGGGGCCGTCCGCAGAGCTCTCGCGTCTCGATCCGAGTGCGGCGGGACTACCGCTGTTGCTCGTAATCGCCCTCTGCAAGTTCACGGCCGATCTCGGTAGCGTCTACCGGGACCGACTGGCCGTCTACTTCAACTCCTACGATCGGGAGTACGGGTGGCTCGCACGGCCACCGGAGGTGAGTTCGGTCGACGCCACACTGGACGGAGAGACCGAACAGACCAGACCCGCGTTCTGGGGCCGGCTGCTGGGTGGGCCGCTCCGACTCCCGTACCACACCGGGTGCAGCGGTATCGCGCTGTTCGGACTCGTCGGTGCAGGACTGTTCGCGACCGGGCAGGCGTGGGACCTGGTCGCGGGTCTCGTCGTCGCCGCCCTGATGGTTCCAGTCGGTCTACTGTGTGCCGATCAACTGCTGCGGTACGGTGCCGTCGAGTACCGTGTCGCCCCGGAGGACGGCGAGGTACTCGTGTACGACCGGCTCTTCGACACCGTGGTGTGGCATCTCGACTCGCTGTCGGACTGTGAGGTCCGTCTCGAACGGACTCCCGTCGACCGACTGCTCGGGACGGAGACAGTCAGTATCGGCCATCCCGAAGGTGAGTACCTGCTCCCGCACCTTCCCGACAGTGCGCCAGTACTGGCAGCGATCGACCGGGAGGTGCCACACGCCAGACCACTTTCCCCCGGCCGTCAGTCGTTGCTCAGCTGACCGACCCGGTGGCCATCGCTTCGCGTTGGAGGTTCCCAGAGGTGGGCCGAAGCCGCTTCTCGGGGCCGACAGCGCTCCCGGTCACTCACGGTCTGTGGTCTGATCGGTCGCGAGTTCGTGGTAGCGCCGGAGGAATGGCCCACGATCGGTTCGCCCAGCACCGGCCGCCACGAGCGTCTCCTCGAGTCCGTCGCGGGGGGCGTGACTGTACTCGCCGTAGCAGTCGGTACAGAGGTATTCGATCTCCTTGCCATCGCGTGTCCAGCGATCACCGTGTTTGTCGTATTCACGAGCGTCCTCCCGGTCGACCGTCTCGCCACAGGCGATACAGGTCACCGTCGTCTCGGAATCGAGCCACAGCGCCGACGCACTGATCGTCATCGGTCTCCCCCCGTACACGGTTTCAAACACGTCGGCACGCCGCTGGTCCCGTGGGCGACGGTCGCTGTACTGTCCGTGTGCAGTTCGTCATGGGAGACCCGTTCGTCCGGACGGAATGTGAGCGCTTGGCCACGGCGTCGGTCAGGGACCCTGTGTCGTTGCCCTTGCATCTGTCATCAGGAGATAATTCGTGGGACAGTCAGGTAGTCGCGCTGCCTCACCTGTGAAGCGGTATAAATACTCGGTCGCACGGGCAGGATACGGAAAACCGATCGAGCTGTGTTCACTGGGTGGTGCCGCATCGGTACCATCGAAACGAACTGTACGAATCTATCGTCGTCCCTTCGACACGTACCGTACCAGTGGACACACCGAGATTCGACGTGATCGGCGGGTTTGGACGGTCGAAGCCTATATATGAATGGTTGTTCAATCATTCATTCATGAGCCAGCAAACGGATCGTCTTGAACGACTCATCACCGAGGAGGTCGGCGACTGTTGCGAGACAGACGTGACAGACCGGCTCGAATCGCTCAGATCCTATGTTTCCGAGACACCTGGAAACGCGGGAACACATATCAGCGCACTCGACACGCTCGGGAACGAGACACGCTACACCATCGTCCGTCTGCTGACGGGTGCCGGACGCGAGATGTGTGTCTGTGAGATCAACCCGATCGTCGACGTGAGTGATAGCGCGATCAGCCACGCCCTCTCGGACCTCCGTGAAGCCGGGCTGGTCACGCGCCGGAAAGACGGCACCTGGCGGTACTACGAAGCGACCGAACGGGCCAAAGCCCTGCTCGCAGCACTCGACGAGACGCAGGGGGCAGACCGATGAGTGAGTCGGCGGACGCCCCCGCGAGGGTGCGTATCGCGCGGCCTGTCGAGCGTTCGATAGGTAGAGCGACTCTCGCTGGGAGCCCCCACCAGTCCAGTCACGCCGCGGGGACAACTGCTCCCGCTCTCCGCTCGGGGGTGCCGACCCGTGTCTGATCAGGAGTCAGCCCACGATGCAGAGAGCGGGTTCGACGCCACGACACAACGTCAGGTGGTTCGGGAACGCTACGCGTCGATTGCCGCTGACGCCGAGGGGTCCGACGATGGGTGTTGTGCAGACGACTCCTCGTGTGGTGACAGCGTCGGTTCAGCGGCCACGGCTGGGGAAGTCGCCAAGCAGCTCGGATACTCGGCGTCCGACCGCGAGAGTGTCGCCGGCGATGCGAACTTGGGTCTCGGGTGCGGGAACCCGAACGCACTGGCCGCACTGGCGGCCGGCGAGACCGTCGTAGACCTGGGGTCCGGCGCTGGCTTCGATTGTTTCCTCGCCGCCCAGGAGGTGGACGAGACCGGCGAGGTGATCGGCGTGGACATGACACCCGAGATGATCGACAAGGCCAGAACGAACGCCGGGAAGAACGACGTTGGCAACGTCGAGTTCCGGTTGGGCGAGATAGAACACCTGCCGATCGCCGACGCGACCGTCGACGTAGTCATCTCGAACTGTGTCGTGAATCTCTCACCGAACAAGCCACAGGTCTTTCAGGAGGCGTATCGCGTGCTCCGTCCCGGCGGTCGTCTCGCAATCTCGGACGTGGTTCTGACCGCAGCGGTCCCGGACGACATGCGGGCGGACCCCGAGTCGGTTGCCGCCTGCGTCGCTGGGGCATCGCGTATCGAGCGTCTCGAGACGATTCTCCGGGACGCGGGATTCGAGGACGCGACGATCGAACCCAAGGAGGATAGTGATCAGTTCATCCGGGAGTGGGACGACGACCGAGACCTCAGCGAGTTCCTCGTCTCGGCGAACATCACTGCCAGGAAACCGGAAACCGTCGGCCAGGAGGCGTAGGTGTGGCGGTGTCCGAACTCTGGGCACCGGGGATGGTCCTGGCAGCCTTCGCTGGCGGTGCGTTCGGTGCATCGATCGGTGCACTCCCGTCCTTCTCGCTGGCCGGCTTGATGGTGGTCCTGGGCGAACTCTCCAAGTTGACGGCACGGACCACCGGCGTCGATGTTCTCCCGGTGGATATCACATCGTCGATCGGCTTCGGGGTCGTCCTCGGTCCGCACGTGGCGTTCGGCGGTGGCGCTGCCGCACTCGCGTACGCGAGCAAGCGTGGGTATCTCGACACCGACTTCGAGTATCACCAGGCCAAAGAAGTAACGCGAGGACTCGGGAACAGACCCGATGTCCTCGCTGTCGGCGGCGTCTTCGGTGTTCTGGGCTACTGGATCGCGACGCTCTCGACGACGGTACGGTTCCCCGTCGATCCCGTCGCACTGGGCGTCGTCGGGTCCGCGTTGCTACACCGGGCTGTCTTCGGGTACCACATTGTCGGCGCCACTCCGAGTCGCTTGCTGGACATGCAGCCACACAGCCAGTCCACTACAGGCGGGGGCGATCGGTTGACAGACGGTGGGACACACACTGTCGAGCCGTGGCTCCCGTATCAGTATCGCTGGACAGACGTCGGTGTGCTGGGACTCGTCGTCGGGATACTCGGGGCGTACGTCGCGTATCTCACTGCGAGTCCGTTCCTGGCGTTCGGAATCAGTGTCGTCGCGCTCGTCTTCGTCAACGCCGGTGTCGCAGAGATTCCGGTGACTCATCACATCTCGTTGCCTGCGAGTACTGCGGTCCTGGCGCTGGTCGGGCCATCGACTGCAGTGATGACTCCGTCGGCGGTTTCGGGGGCGCTTCTCCTCTGGGAAGCGCTTCTGGTCGGTGCGTTCTTCGGGGTGATCGGTGCGCTAGCCGGGGAACTGTTCCAGCGCATCTTCTACGCTCACGCGGAGACGCATCTCGATCCACCTGCGGCCAGTATCGTCTTCACGTCCCTCCTGATCGGACTCCTGGCCATGGCTGATGTAGTCCCCTCAGCAGTCTGGGTGCCGACTCCGTAGAGACTTCTCCGCCTCCGCAAACACGGCAGAAATTGCCCGACATACTCGCGAATAGTATAGCAATATTTGGTTTATCAGTGTCCCGTCGCGTCCCGGTCGAATCCTGGAACAGGACAGCTATCGTAGTTTTTCGTTGTTCTGGAGAGACACCGGGGATCGGTCATCGTTCGACGGGCCGAACTCTGGTAGCCAGCAGATGTGGAGACCATTCCGTACGCGTCGACTTCCGTATCCCGAACCTCTGACGCGCAGAATTCGGCCACCCTTGCAACGACCTACTTACTGGGATTTCAGTCGTGTCATCTGTCCCAGAGTTATATTTCAGCCATAGGCACAGCGCCTCTAAAGTTCGCGTATCAAGAGTGGACCCGATACGGTCTGGAGGAACACTACCAGATCGGTCGCGAGTCGGTACCGGCCTTCTACGAGACAACGGACGGCGCCGACCGGAATACGAACCGGGACCTCCTGTTGGACCCGATCCATGGAGCATCGATCGTCTTCAGTATGGCGTGTCCCGGGTCGGTCAGTATGCTCGTAGAGCACCGCACTGGTGGACTGAGTTTGGTATGTCACCGCTACTCCGAATCGTCGGCGATGACCGTGCCTCTGCGACCCATACAGTAGTATAGCCATATAAAATAGCCAGATAATATATCTCGCAAACGCAGCTATACAAAATATCCCGCCTGCACAACCAACTGTTATCGTCGGTAGTGTTAGCTGATAGTCCCACCCAGTCGACCCAGCTATACTTGCTATCTATACCCTCTAGCTATACTATATATTTATACCAACTATCCAGTCTTGTTATTTAACTGGCCCAGTTGTCCCAAGCAAACAGTAACATCAGCCGGCATAACGAGAATCACTATTTGATCTGTGCAGCCAGCTGTCCTAACGCAGTCAACGATACAGTTCAGCCAGTAGTTCCATCGATCGAGTACAACCAGGAGTGGTACCGGAGGGGAAACGATAGAAAGAGGAGCCGAGACAGAAGTGCGATACCGACAGAGTAGATAGTCACCCTGAACTGCTTCTCACTCCCAGTCGTACCCCCAGTCGCGTAGTTCGTCGGCAACGAGGTCGGGGTTGTTCATCGCCACGATCACCGCAGCCTCCAGGGCGTCGGTCTTGTAAACATCCTCGCCGAGTTCGTCTTCCAGGGTCCGGATGAACTCCATCTCGCGGTTTTCGACTTCGGGACGGAGGAAGATCGGTCGCTGGTTACGGTCAGCTTTCACGGAATCACGACGGAATTTGTACGGGATAGTCTGTCCGGAAGTTGCCGATTCGGAGCGAGTGGGAGTGTCAGACGAACTGATCGGGTCGGGCTCGGCCGAGACAGACTCGGACGGAGTATCGTTCTCGGACGATTCGGCGAACGGATCGTCTCCGGAACCGGATTTCATGCTTTGACCTCCTGTTCAGGGGCTCGGAGGGCACGGGCGAGGGTTTCGAACTGTTCCAGGGTTTCGAGTTCGTACTCGCGCTCACGGGACCGGTGATCTTCGATGTACGTGAACGCCGAGCACTGCTGTCGCCAGCAGCCTTCGAGGAGCGACGTTCGTTCCCTGAACACGACCGGGACGTCGTACGACTGGCTCCGGAGCGATTCCAGCATCTCCTCCTGATCGTTCGTCCCCTTGAACCGGTTCGGGACAGCGGCGAGAACGCCGACGTTGATATCCAGGGTCTCTTCCAGTCCATCGACCAGATCGGCGAGGCCAGTCACGGACTGTTGGCCCTTGCCGCTGGGTTCGAAGGGGATGACGAGGTTCCGTGTCGCGTGGATAGCGTTGTACAGTTTGACGTCTGCGGTAGCCGGTGGATCGATGATCACGGTATCGTACTCGGCAGGAACGTCGGCCTCCTTGAGCACCCGGAGCAACTGAACGTTCGGGTTCCAGTTCTCACCGAAATCCGCTGCTTCCTCTTCCCGACGGCGGAGGTGCTTCGAGAGGACCTCTAGCGAGTTGTGCGCGGGCACGATATCGACGCCTTCGGACTCCTCGATCAATCCGCCGAACGGGCCACGAGGTCGCTCGACGAGATGTCGGACGAGGCTATCGGCTTCGGAATCGGTCCGGTGATCCGCGACGTCGAACAGATAGGAGAGGCTACCCTCCTGTGGGTCCATGTCGATCGCGAGGACGTCGTTCCCTGCGCGGGCGTCGGCCACAGCCAGATTGGCCGCCATCGTCGTTTTCCCGACACCGCCGGCCTCGCTGTACACCGTGTAAGTCAGCATGGAACAGTAATGATCTGTGGAGAACTTAAAGATAAGTCAGACGGTATAGCCATACAGTATAGCTATTTCAAATTCGAAGGAGTAGTATACCGTATTCTGATATACAGACGTCCACTCACAGGGAAACTGTCGTGACGACCGCTACGGTTCCTCGACGGCGCTCGCGATGGCTTCTAGTTCGGCCTTCCGGAAGGGCCCGTCAGCGGTGTCGTCGTCGGCCAGGCCGACCGCCGAACGGATGACACCGCGCATCCGAGCCTTCGAGGGCCTGGCGTCGGTGTCCACTTCCGTGTCGAGCGTGTCGCAGATGGCTGCCAGGGCTTCCTTGGTGAACGCTGTCGATTCGAGCCGCTCGTATCGCCCCACCGCGACGCGGATCTGATCCCGGAGTTCTGAGACTGTCGGTGTCACGTCTCGTCGGTCACCCGGTATCGACGTGAGGGTTGTGGTCCGAACCGATACCACTGCTTCGGTGGCGGACCCCAGCGATACGTCACCGTCTCTGACGTGGCCCTCGATCGTGCGTGGTTCTCGCCCGTAGCCGAACGGACCTTCTGACTGGGCAGCGTCGCTCAAAGTGCCGTCGAACCGAAAGCCGCCGTTTTACACCCGATGGTCGTATCGGGAGGCGTGTCCCCGTCACGCAGACAGTTCCTCACGGCCCTCGGCGTCGGCGTCACCTCGCTCTGCGGGTGTGTCGCCGACCGACAGAACGCCGACACGGTCACCCCGGTGACAGATGTCGACGAAACTGGCCACACGACGACAAGTCCGTCGGGCGAAGATATGGTCGTCGAAGATATCGTCGTCAAGAAAGCCGTCAGGTATCGGTCGACGATGGGATCCGGCGGCGTCCTGGCCGATGGAACGCGACAGTACGTCGTAGCGACGGTGCGCAACTCGGCCGATCTCGACAGCGACGCGTTCACGTTCGAGACCGACAGCAGAAGCTGGAGCCCGGGACTCCCGGAGACGGCCGGCGCGCGGAACTACAGCGTCGCAGGACACGAGGGCGGCCAACTGGGGGCAGCCCTCGGGTCCGCCGACGGATCGTTCCTCGCGTTCACGGTTCCCAGTCCGATTGAAGCCGTGAAACCTCGAATTTCGCACGAGGGTACCGGTCGGACCTGGCAACTCTCGCGAGCCGCGACTGCGAGGCTGCGAGCGAAAGCTGCGACGTTCTCGCTCGCTGAACTCTCTGTCCCGGCATCTATCGAACAGGGGACACCGCTCGAGGTGTCGCTCACGGTGACGAATACGGCCGACGTCGACGGTCGGTTCCTGGCCGCGCTCTACTGGCCGACGAAACTGATCGCGGACGACGACGAGTCCCACGTGGTCGAGATGCAGGTGCAAGCGGGTGAATCGGCGTCCGAGACGGCCGAGATACAGACCCAGTACACGACGGACCATCCCGAAGAAATCGCGCTCCGTGTCACGGGCCACGTGTCGGCAGAGCGGTCAGTATCGGTGACCGACACGACGACGCCGACCTGAGCAGCGTCGGAATCCCATCACAACCACGTCCCGCAGGTCGCCTGGAGTGTCGATCAGAAACATCGGGCAGACGGTCGCCGATAGCGCACCACGGTCAGGTCGCGCGCTCAGAATTGCAGATAGGTCAGCGTCAGCAGGACTGCGTTGTACCCGCCATGCGCACCGATCGGGACCAGGAGGTTCCCAGTCCGTTCGTATATCGTGCCGAAAATCACGCCACCGACCGTGACGATGGCGACACCGCTGAGCGCACCGACGATCGATCCGGTGTAGTTCAGGAGGTGGATCGCACCGAAGATGACGCTGGCGCCGCCGATGGCCCCGACCGGTCCGAAGGACTCCCGAAGTCTGCCCTGGATCGCGCCGCGAAAGAGCAGTTCCTCGGCGGGCGCGACGAGCACGATAGAGAGGGCCGCAAGGCCCAGCGCCAACCGTGGATCGGCCATGATCGGATCCTCGAAGACGCTCCCTGACGGAGCGATATCGAGGAGTGTGACGACGATGCTGAGCACTGTCGCGGCGACGAGCGCGGCGAGGAGTCCCCCAATCGTGTATCCCGTATCGCGCCTGGTCGGAGGCCGGATACTGACGCCTCCACGACGACGGACGTAGAGGTAGCCGACCACGAGAAAGGCCAGTTGGCCGGTCGCTGCGAGTAAGAGGAACGACGTGGGACTTTCCAGGTCAGCACCGAAGATCAGCAGCGGTACCGTGAAGACGATGCCGACGGCGATACTCGCGACCAGTCCAAGCGCCAGCAACCCGAACGCGACCCCGAGCGCCCTGAGGCGGCCCCCAGATCGAGACCGTGAATCATCGGTGAGATTCGACCCGCTTTGCGTCTGTTCTGCCATGTGCACTAGTACTCGTCGGTGACTGATAGTGTTACTCGCAGGGTAGGTCGGAACTGCGTTCGCAACCGCTCGATCGGACTGTCTCCGACAGTGCCGAGGGATTACACTGGTACGATATTTCAGGAATAGATATAGTAGTTCTGGGTACGTATATCCGTGTTTGAATCTAGAAACAGGTTATCTAGTTCGATATGGTTCGTTATTACCGACACGATCGGACGCATTCGGCACTATCGAGCTATATCACCCCTATTCAGCGGTTGGATCGTGTTACGATAGAGAGATCGGCTGAATCACTGTGCTGTTGACGACTCCGAGAAAGTGGTATTTCAAACCTTTGGTGGTTTCAGTACACGTCATAGACGGTTGATTTTTATGTGATTCGTGATACCCATCGCTATGCAGCGTTCCGAGGAGCGTGGGGTCCAGAGGGGCCTCTATACGGTGTCCGAGTCGGTCGTGCCGACGACCACACTCGACGACACGAACGGGTGGCACAGTATTGCGGCCGAACACGGGGGAATCGGTCTACGTCTCGACGGGAGGTGCCCCGATGAGCGGTGCCGGTGACGGCCCGTCCGACGGGGCTGGAGTCGGGGAAGGGCTGTTCGCCGCTGTCGTGCCCGACACGATACGGCAGCGGTTCGCGCTCAAATTCGCACTGGTCCTGCTGGTGATGGCTGTCTCGGTCGGTGGCATCGGGCTCGCTGCGACGATGGAGGTCCAGCAGTACACAGAGAGACAGGTCACAGACGAGTATCGTGGCATCGCGGCGACGGACAGCGAGAGCATCGCCGAATGGTTGGACAGGAAACGCGTCTCCGCACGGTTCGTCGCGTCGAGTCGGTCCTGGTCCGGCGAGAACACGGACGGCCTGCTGGCCGCCCTCCAGAACCAGAAAGGTGAGTTGTCCGGTGATGCCGCGAACCTCCATCTGGTGTCCAGAGGTGCCACAGGGACCGAAGTTGTCGCCAGCACGTCGCTCAGTAGCGGGACCTCGATCTCGGACGGCGCTCGCTCCTGGGCGGGCGCCGAAGAGTTCACGCACGTCAGCGAGGTCGCTACCTCCAGCGTCTACCGAACAGAGTCCGGTCCAGTCGTCGGGTTCCTCATCAAGGCCGAGGGGTCGCTGAACCGGTATCTTCTGATCGAGTACAACGTCAGCGACGTTGCCGACTCGTTGCAGGGACGTGACCGAGCAGCGGGTGGGTTCACACAGGTCGTCAACAGTTCGAACGTCGTCGTCCTCGACGAACCGAGCGAGGACGGTGGCCCGGTGGGTGAGGAGACACTCGCCCCCTATAGCCAGAGCGAGGGCGCGTCCACGCCCATCGACCGCGCGAACGGCCTCCGGAACACCTCCGCCGCGGCCGGAGTGCTGACGAAGATGTCAGGGACGGGTGACGTCATCGACGGCGAGTACACTGTCGGCTACGCACCGGTCGCCGGCAGCGACTGGGTCGTCCTCGTCCACGCACCTCACGACAGCGTCTTCGGAACGATCCAGCAGGTCCGGATGCTCGGGCTCATCGGGACGGCTGTCATGGTGCTGTTCATCGGCGGCGCCGGTGCGGCACTCGGCTACAATACCGCGTCGTCCATCGATCGGCTGACCGACAAGACCGCGAAGATGGAGAAAGGGAACCTCGATGTCACCGTCGAGACGCCCCGGGTCGACAGTATCGGCCGTCTGTACGACGGGTTCGCGGCGATGCGTGATGCGTTGCAGGAACAGATCGACGAGGCCGAACGCGCACGCAAGGAGGCCGAAGTCTCCCGTGCCGAGGCCATAGAGATGAACAACTACCTGCAGGAGAAAGCCGAGGAGTTCTCGGACGTGATGGAGGCAACCGCGGCGGGCGACCTCACCGACAGGATGGAGACCGACGGCGAGAACGAGTCCATGGACCGTATCGCGACCGAGTTCAACGAGATGATCGCCGAACTGGAAAAGACCGTCGGCCAACTCGACAGTTTCGCCGACGAGGTCGCGGAGTCCGGAACCGTCGTCCTGACGAGTGCCGAGTCCGTCGGAGAGGCGTCCGAGCAGGTCGCCGAATCCATCCAACGGATCTCGGACGACGCCTACGAGCAGAAAGAGCAACTCAGAACGATCTCGAAGGATCTGGACGTGCTGGTCGAACAGCTGGAGGGGCTGGCAGCCTCGACCGACGACCCCGAACTCGCCGACGCACTCACCGAGTTCCGCGCTGTCGCGACGGCGCTCCAAACCGCCGCGGACACGAGCGAGGAGATGATGGCGGAGGCCGAAACGGTGGCCGGCGCCGCGGAGGAGCAGGCCGCCGAACTCTCGGAGGTGACGACGCGCGCTCAGAAACTGAAACGGTATGCCCGCCCGCTGGGCGATATCCTCGACAGGTTCGACACCGAAGCCGAACACGAGTTCGTCTTCTCCGGCGGCCCCTCCCAGGAGACACCGGACGACGACTGAGACTGCACACGCCGCCACGACCCTGCCGAACTCGCGTGCTTAGGTTTCGTCTCGCTGCTGTGCGTCCACGACCGCGACACCCGCGAGATTCACGATGTCCTTGACTTCGTCACCGCGCTGGAGGACGTGGACCGGCTTGTCCATGCCGACGAGCATCGGCCCGATGGCCTCGGCACCGCCGAGTCGCTGGAGGAGTTTGTAGCCGATGTTGCCCGACTCTAGGTCCGGGAACACGAGGACGTTCGCGGGGGCGTCCAGATCGGCGAACTCGTAGGTCCCCTGGAGGATATCCTCGACGACGGCGGTATCGGCCTGCATCTCGCCGTCGACCGGGAACGAGACCGACGGCTCCTCGCGGAGCATCGCTGCGGCCTCCCGTGGCTGGGCTGTCGTCTCGTTCTCGACGCTGCCGAAGTTCGAGTACGAGAGCATCGCGGCGCGTGGCTCGACGTTGAACCGGCGGGCGAGGGTCGCCGTATGGCGGGTGATCTCCGCCAGCATCTCGGCGTCGGGGTCCATGTTCACCGTGGTGTCGGCACAGAACACGACCCGGTTCTTGAACGTCAGCATGTAGACGCCGGCCGCGTAGTCGGTGTCCTCGGCGGTGCCGACCACCTTCAGCGGCGGGCGCAACGCAGAGGGGTAGTGGTGGGTCAGCCCCGTCAGCATCGCGTCGGCGTCACCCTCCTCGACCATCACGCTCGCGAAGTAGTTCGTGTCCTGTTCGAGGATCTCCGCGATCTCACTGCGAGTGTAGCCGTTGCGCTGCCGGAGTTCGTAGAGGCGGTCGACGTAGTGACTGTAGTCACCCTCTCGGGGATCGACGACCTCGGGCTCGAAGTCCAGTCCGAGCTGCTGTACTGTCTGCTGGATCGGTTCCTGTCGACCGACCAGCACCGGTTCGGCGATGCCTTGCTCGACGAGCTGGGAGGCCGCCCGGATCATCTTCTCGTCGTGGCCCTCCGCCAGCACCAGCCGTTTGGGGTCGTTCTTGGCCTTGTTGAGCACGACGCGCATCATCTCTCGGGACTTCCCGAGGCGTGCCTCCAATGTCTCCGCGTAGTCGTCGAGATCGACGGGTTCCCTGGCCACGCCGGTCTCGAGTGCCGCCTCGGCGACGGCCGGCGCGACCTCGAACAGGACCCGCGAGTCGAGCGGTTTCGGGATGATGTAGCCGGGCCCGAACTGCAACGGCTGGTCCCCGTATGCCTTGACGACGGCGTCCGGGACGTCCTGGCGGGCCAGATAGGCGAGCGCTTCCGCAGCGGCGACTTTCATCGCTTCGTTGATCTCCGTGGCACGGACGTCCAGCGCTCCGCGGAAGATGAACGGAAAGCCCAGCACGTTGTTGACCTGGTTCGGGAAGTCCGAACGCCCGGTCGCCATGATGACCGTGTCGTCACGTGCCTGTTTCGCCGTCTCGTAGTCGATCTCGGGGTCGGGGTTGGCCATGGCGAAGACAATGGGGTCGCTGGCCATCGACTGGACCATCCCCTCGTCGACGATGCCCCCCACCGAGAGACCGACGAAGACGTCCGCGCCGGCCATCGCGTCCGCCAGGTCTCCCTCTGGGATGTCCCGAGCGAACTCCGACTTGTACTCGTTCAACTGCTCGTGGCGGGCGCGGTCCTCGGTGATGATACCCGAGGAGTCGCACATGACGATGTTCTCCGGGCGAGCGCCCAGCGACACGTAGAACCGTGCGGTCGCGATGGCGGAGGCACCGGCGCCGGAGAAGACGATCTCCAGGTCTTCGATCTCCTTGTCGGCGATATCCGCAGCGTTCAGCAGTGCCGCCCCGGAGATGATTGCCGTGCCGTGCTGGTCGTCGTGGAACACGGGGATGTCGAGGCGGTCGCTCAACTCGGCTTCCACCTCGAAACACTCCGGCGCTCTGATGTCTTCGAGGTTGATCCCCCCGAAGGTCGGTTCCATCGCGGCGACGGAGTCGACGATCCGATCGGGATCCTCGGCGTCGAGTTCGACGTCGAACACGTCGATGTCGGCAAAGCGTTTGAACAGGACGCCCTTGCCCTCCATGACGGGTTTCGAGGCGCTCGCGCCGATGTCGCCCAGGCCGAGCACTGCCGATCCGTCGGAGACGACACCAACGAGGTTGCCTCGGGCAGTGTAATCGAACGCCGCCGCGGGATCGTCGTCGATCGCACGGCACGGTGCGGCAACACCGGGCGAATATGCCAGCGAGAGGTCCCGCTGTGTGTTCGTGGACTTCGTGGTCGCGATCTCTATCTTGCCGGGCGGGTCTGTACGGTGGTACTCCAGTGACTCCTCTTCGAGCCCCATGACGGGTGCTCACAGTCCCCAGTGATAAAACTATCTACAACTCGTCGACCAGGGGCCGACGCCACCGAAAAATGAGGACGAGTGGTGGTCAGTTCTCGCTATTCAGTGCGACGATGACCTCCATCACGTCGCCGGCAGAGAGCGGGCCGTGGCCGGACAACGGTTCGTCGGTGTTGTACTTCACGATGGCGTCGAGCGCCTCGCTGGGCGTGACGTGGCCGTCGTCGCTCCGGTAGATGTCAGCCGGCGGCTGTCCCGGCGGTGACCGGATCGTGACCGTCTTCGACAGGTTCCCGACCGAGACCGTCCGTGTACCGGCGGTCTCGACGGTCCACTGGAAGACGACCAGTTTCGTGTGGCCTGCTTCGACACGGACCTGTCTGGTCCTGGCGACCTCGCCGTCGATCCGCAGTCTGGCCGTGTAGGTACCAGTCGCATCTCCCCTGTTGACGACGACGGCCCTGACGATGCCGCCGTTACCGGGCGTGTTCTGCTTCGGAATACCAAGCTCTACCACCTCGAACGACGGCTGTTCCGGCGTCGGTGTCGCGGTCGGCGTTGGGGTGGGCGTTGCGGTTGGCGTTGGCGTCGGTGTCGCAGTCGGGGTGGGCGTTGGCGTCGGCGTCGGAGTGCTCGGTTTCACGACCTCGACAGTGGTCGATTCGGGGCCGAGCGAGACCGTCCGGTCGCCGAGCGACTGGAAGGTCACGTTCAACGAAACCGTCTTGTTGGTTTCGCCGGGGACATAGACCTTCCCCGCAGGGACAGTCCGACTGCCGACGTCCAGCAAGACGCTGTAGGCACCTCCTGCGGACCCGGTGTTCTCGAAGGTCGCCTCGACCTCGACGGTGCTCCCTCGTTCCGCCGTCGCAGGGCCATTGAGATCTGTCACCGAGATCGAGGACGACCTGATCGTGACAGTTGTCGACTCCTGTCCGACCGAGACTGTCTCCGTGCCGGACCCACCGAACTGTCGCTGGAAGGAGGCAGTCTGGGTCCCTTTGGCAGGGACGGTCACCGTCTTGCTGTCCACGACCGTCCCACCGATGGCGAGGGCGGCCGTGTACTCGCGGTCGATGTCGTCGGAGTTCTGGACGAACGCGGTCACCTCGCGGGTCGTCCCCGACACGACCGAGGACGGGACAGAGAGTCTCGTCACCGTCGGTGCCGGACCGGTGTCGAGTGCCAGCGTGTCCTTCTGCAAGTACAGCGTGTTACCGGTGGCTGTGACGTTCGCCTCTGTCACGCCAGCCGCCGTCGTAAGCACGACCTGGCCCGAGGAGTCTGTGGTGCTGGCGGTCCCGTCGTCCAAGGTGACGACGGCTCCGGACACTTGATCGCCCGTGTCGTTCCGGGTGACCGTGAACTCGACCGCAGCGCCGTTGGCTGGCGTCGTCGTGTTCGCAGTCAGGAACAGGTCCGCGTGGTCCCTGACCGAGGTGTTCACGTCGAGTGCCGTGTGGGCGGCAGTGTACTGACTGCCGTAGTAGCCGGCGGATTTCGAGACCTCGTAGTAGGTCAGTCTGACACCGTTCACACCGGAACCGGGTGTGGTTCCGTCACCGAACTGTTCACCTACTGCCCGCGTGCGCGTGTTGTCGACGACCCCGCGAGCCATCAGGTCGCTCTGGGTGTATTGCGTCTGGAACACCGCGCCGGTGTAGTCGTAGCCGGCGTCGCCGCCAGTGCCGCCAGGGCCGTAGTAGCTCCCGACCTTCGATTTGCCGCTGGCCGGCGTGACCGTCGCAGTGTCGTACTCGTAGGTGTCACCGGCTGTGAGGTAGTGACTGCGGACGTCAGTGAGGTTCAGCGCGTCGGCATCGCCTGGAGTCGGGTGTTCTGTCGCCCCGGAGAGGTTCATGATCGTGACGCCGTATTCGCCGACGACCGTCGCGTTCGTGGTGTCGTTCTTGAAGACGAGAGCCGTCCCTTCGCTGATACCGTACGCGTGGGTCTGCTGTGCGAGTCCCTGAGACGCGTTGTCCTCCCAGGCAGCACGGAGGAGACGGCCGGTCCGACTCTGGACCTCGAAGGCGGCGTCGAACATCGCACCGTCCTGGTAGTCCAGCCCGTCCGTCACCTGGACACCGTCACTGACACCGTTCCGCATCGCATCGTAGCTCTCGCCGCCGGTGACGGCGTCCGTTCCGAGCGCACTGCTCGCCTGCCCTTCTGCGACGACGACGGCCCCGTCGGCGTGTGCCGACCTGACGGCCGCGCCGACGGTCGTGGGCTGGTCGTCGGTGCCCAGGACAGTGTGCAGGCGTTCTGGTTCGCCGCCGGTGAAGTAGACGACAGTCCCGTCACGGACAGTACTGGCCACGATACTGCTGTCTGCATTGTTTGACCACGAGGACTCGTCGACTCCGCTGGTCGTCGGGTCGTCCGTTGTCGCCAAGTCGACGACGGTCACGTTCGAGTCAGGGATCCCGGCATTCTCCAGGATCGTCTCGACCTCACCGCCGCGTTTGCTGGCTTCGTCACTGGCGGCCGGCACGATGACGACGTTCGCGGCCTGTTTCCCGCCACCGAGGGCGATGATCTCGTTGATGATGGCGGTATCGCCCGAGGCGAGTCGCGCACCGGTCGCCATCGTCGAGCCGTTCGCCGTATTCGGCGGCATCTGGTAGGGCTCGGTGAACGGTCGGACGTTCAGCGTGACGCTCTCGGCGGCGTAGTTGTTCGGGACGCTGTCGTAGTAGCCGTTGGTATCGGCGGTCTCGCTGTAGTTGAGGAAGACCCCGTATCGCCCCGACCCGGCAGCGACGTCGTTGCCCACCTGGACACCCGTCGCGTCGGTACCACCGTTGTCTGCCACACCACGGGCCATCAGGTCTTTCGTCTTGTTGCCACCCGTGAAGACGTCCTCGATGTAATCGTACTCGTAATCGTAGTAGTAGCCGTTCGACGGGCTCTTGTAGCCGTCAGGGATGACGTCACGGTTCCTGTAGTCGTACTTGTCGCCGTGGCTGAGGAGGTGTGTCTCCAGGCCGGTGACGTTCAGCGAGTCCCCGTTCGAAGACACCTCGCTCGCACTGGATGCGTCGATGACGGTGACACTACGGTTACCGACAACCTTCGCCACGTGGGTCCCCTCCTCGAAGACCAGCGAAGTGTTCTCGCCGATCCCGTAGGCCAGTTCCTGGCGTTCGAGGTTCTCGTTGCTGTTGCGGTGCCACATCGCCCGAATGAGCCGGCCGGTCCGGCTCCGCTCGTGGAAGTGCTGGTCGACGATACCGTGGTCGAGATACCCCATGCCGCGAGTGAGGAAGACGCGGTTGTCCGAACTGTCGAAGTACGTGTCGGTGTAGGAGACGCCGTTCCGAAGCGCACCGTAACTCGTCCCGGCACCGATCATATCGTCGCTCATGATGGCCGCGCCGGCGGAGCTACCCGCGATGACGCCGCCGTTCTTGTAGGTCCTGTCGATGGCCTTCGCGGCGGGTGTCTTCGACCCGTCGGGCTCGTACAGCAGATCCGTGATCCGGAGCTGGCTGCCACCAGTGTAGAAGATCACGTCGGCGTTTTCGAGCGTCGAGACCACAGAGGAATTGTCCACGTTGTCGGCCCACTGTGACTCGTCGACGGTGGCCGTGCCTGGGTCGTCTTCGACGGCCAGTGGTACGATCGAGACATCGTCGTCGTCCACGCCGTACTTCTCGAAGTCTCGCTTGTACGCCTGTGCGGAGCTGGACGGCGTCCCGCTCGCTGCGGGGACGATAGCGACCTTCGCGTTCCCATCTCCCCCGCCGAGTCTGATGATCTCGTCGAAGACGCGTTCGTTCTCCGGTGCCAGTCCCCCACCGACGATGACGAGCGACCCGTCGTACTGTTTGTCTGTCGGTTGGTTACCTGCCATCGTCGTTCCGGCTTCTGTGCCGAGCGCTACCCCTGAGAACGTGGTGGCCACCAGCAGTGTCGTGAGGAAGAGTGCCAGTAGGCGCACTGATGCGTTCGTGCTTGTCATCGGATTCCACCCCTCCGGTGGGCTGCCCACCGAGGTTCTGTCACACTCCTCGAAAGGGGGGTTGTTAAATCTTCCCATGTAGGCCGTCACCAAGAGCGGAGTTGTGACACCCCATCCCTCGTGGCTGGGACCGTCCAGCGCAGCGCTATCGCTCTGCAGGCAGCGTGTCGTCGTGATCCGGGTCGAGGGCCACTTGCTTCCGATCTACTGACACCCTGTGGCGATGCCGTGCCACACGTGACCGGTTGGTTTTAATATCGACCATCATAGAGGTGATGGCATGCAGATTTCCCAGTGCCACCAGTGGGTGCGCCACGGTTGCCGTGCCATCCACAGTACTGTTGGCAAAGGCGGCGATCCAGCGAACCGAGGGGATGATAGACGACGGCCGATGACCGACGGCGGCACGGACGTCCAGAAATCACAGGCAAAAGATGCTGCTGCGGTCGATTTCGACGACGAGAAACTCCTCAACGGCATCGGTCTGCCGCTGTTCATGCTCGATACAGACAGACGCGTCATCGCCTGGAACGAACGGGTCGAACAACTGTCGGGTGTCTCTGGTGAGTCCGTCGACGATGCCCAGTCGGTCCGGGAGGCGCTGTATCCCGATGGGGAGCGGACACTAGCCGAGCACGTGCTCGACAACCCTGACGGTGCACATCAGACCGAGACAGTCACGCTGTCCGACGACTATCTCCAGATCTACGAACGCGAACGGGTCGTGGGGACCGATGCTGGTGAGCGGCGTCACTACGAGAGTTCAGCCCGGCCACTCTACAAGGACGGCGACCTCGCAGCCGTCCTCCAGACCGTCCAGGATCGGACAGAAGCGGTCCGGCGTCACGAAGCCATCTCGGGGCTGGTCGAGGAACTACGTGACACGTTCACCGCGATGGCCAACGGAGACCTCGGTGCCAGAGCGGCGTTCGACGACCCGGACGACCACGTCGACGAATCGCTCCGCTCGGTGGTCGACGACGTGAACGTGATGGCCGAGCAACTCGAATCGCTCGCCGATCGGGTCGATGCACAGGCGAGCGTGCTCGCCGAACTGGGCGAAGAATCCAAAGACACCGTCGAAACGATCAACAGACAGGTCGGCGAGCAACACGCCGTCCTCGACGACGTTGGTGAAGAGATGGAACAGTTCTCCGCAAACATGGAGGAGCTCGCCTCCAGGGCGGATCAGATCGCAGCCTCGGCCGACGACGCACAGCAGGCTGCCGCCGACGGGCGGACGGCCGGCCAGCAAGCGCGGACGGCTACCGACAACGTCCTGACTGCGAGCACCGAACTGGTCGAGACGGTCCAGGCCCTCGAGACCAGTGTCGAGGACATCGAAACTGTCCTCGAAGTTATCGACGACGTCGCGGAGCAGACGAACATGCTCGCACTGAACGCCTCGATCGAGTCGGCTCGTGCCGGAGAGGCCGGTGATGGCTTCGGTATCGTCGCTGACGAGATCAAGAAACTGGCGTCCGAGACCCGTGAACACACACAGGCCATCGACGAAAGTGTCGCCGACGTCCAGACGCAGGCCGAGCGTGCAACCGAGGCTGTCGAGGATTCCCACGAGCAGATCCAACAGGCCGGTTCGGAGATCGACGAGGCCCTCACTGCACTCGACGAAATCGCCGAGGCCGTCGACGAGACTGCATCGGGCGTCCAGGAGGTCGCAGATGCCAACGACCAGCAGGCGACAACCGTACAGGAGGTCCTGGCACTGACCGAAACGGCCCGAGACCACGCCGATAGCGTCGCGGCCTCGACCGAGCAGATCGGCGAGCTCGTCGACGCCCAGCAGAGCGAGGTAGCTGAACTACAGGCGCGTGTCGACTCGCTCAGCCAATCGGAGTGAAGATGCCAGGAGTACTCTCACTCGTCGTGTCTGTGGATACGGTGTTGCTTCTGGTCGGAGTCGTCTGCCTGTATCTCGGTGCTGAGCTACTCGTCAGTAGCGCCGCGTCTGTCGCGCTGGGCTACGGGATGCGAGCCACGACTGTCGGGGTCACGATCGTTGCCTTCGCGACGACTGCGCCGGAGTTGATCGTCAGCACGGTCGGTGTCGTGACCGCGTCCGATCAGATCGCACTCGGAAATATCGTCGGATCCAACATCGCCAACATCGGACTGGTGCTGGGGGCATCGGCACTGTTATCGCCGACAACGGTCGACTCGGCGCTCGTCAGAAAACACGGTCCGTTCATGTTGGCCGCCGTCGTTGCGCTCGTGGTGCTGGGGCTCGATCAGCGACTCGGCGCGGTCGATGGTGGCGCACTGCTCTCGTTGCTCGTGGTCTACACGGTATATCTGTTGTTCCGCGCGCGCAAGGACGATACAGACGTCGTTCCGGAAGAACTGTCGCCGGACAGTGACGGGGCAGCGACATGGCGAAACGGGCTGGAACTCGTCGGTGCTGGTGTGTTCCTGTTCGCCGGTTCCAGAGGGCTCATTCTGGGAGGGCGTGGCATACTCTCGTCGCTCGGCTTCGGAGATCTGTTCATCGGGCTGACTATCATCGCGGTCGGGACGTCGCTGCCGGAACTGGCCACGTCACTGGTGAGTGCCTACCGGGATGGGGCAGCGTTCTCGATCGGAAACGTGATCGGGAGCAATATCTACAACGTCCTGGCTGTGGTCGGCATCGTTGCGATCATCGTGCCGATCGAGGTTTCGGCGACGACACAGTCGATCGAGTTCCCCCTCTTGCTCGGCTTTACTGTCGGTTCACTCGGGCTGCTGGAAGTCCGACCCAGAATCTCCCGGTTGGCGGGGATCGCACTGCTGGTCAGCTACGGTGGGTTCGTCTACGTCTTGCTCGGTTCCTACGGCGGTTGAAAGCATTGAGAACGGCCCCATTGATCAATCTCTACCGATTTCAGTGCACCCGATACTCTCAACTGGATGACGAGATCCAGTTCTCTTTCGGAGTTTCGTCAAGAGCGGCACAGTAGTCATAGATACACGTGACCGTGCCTGTTGATCGGTCCATGTCGGACTACGTACAGCACCAATCTATTTGATATATACAAACTCCCAGTATCGGCAGTTTCGAGTTCTCAGAGGGCCTGTGCACGGAAACAACAACGAATGGGTTCGGCCGCCAGCACCGACGCTGGAACAGAACCGAATCGCGAGTATACAGAAAAAGTCAGCTATGACAGGTATTGAAGTAACCCGCTATCCAGATCACACAATCAGGAGTGACGTTGGATTCGCCAGCTCCGACACCAGTTGGCGAATGCTCCGACTCACCACAGTACCACTTGGATTTGTATATTTCAAATCGCCCGCCCCCTCCGTAATACAGCCGTCTGTCAGACGGCCAACCGTCTGTCCATCCCTGTACAGCGGTATGTGTGCTCGCCCTCCAATGAGTGGTTCGAGACATCGGTCTCCAATATTGTCGCCTCAACACCGCTTCCGGGGAATTAGCGCCAAGAAACAGGCGTACAGGTGTTATACGAACTAGAGGAGTCTCAGCGGGCATGCGCTGGGGAACAGTGGCGTGACTCGAATCGGGGAGCCAAATAACATCCGTACGTATATTATTTTCTGTCGTCGCAATCATTGAACGGACTCATAATCGATGACTGACGAACCCTGTGTTTGATAAATACAAATTCGGGTGTTTGAAACGTATAGCGGCTCCGCACGCAAAGATCGTCACGTCCGTCGGCCCCAGAGTTACACGACAAGATTGCTCCACCGGTACTGTCAGGCGATGCAAACAACCTGTATCTACAAGATGTAGCCTGCTGGAGGGACACGCAGGCACGAAGCCGACCTACGAAAGACCGGCTCCCGAACCGAGGTCGTACTGCAGAGACAGCATCGATCCCGGGCGGATTGGGTTTGATTCTCTCAAACGTTTCCCAGGGGCGCCACCGCTGCGCTCGAACGCCAGTTGCAGCCGTCGAAACGTTCCATTACGGTCGATTTCTACTATCGAACGCAGAAGGTCGTTTGATTTTCGCAAACTTTTATATTAAATCAGTGTCCGCTAGTGGAGTATGGCTGGCAACCCGTCGTCTGAAGGGAGGTCGCGGATGATCAAGTCTGTCCTCAGAGCGAGCGAGATCATGGAGACGATCCAGGAAAAAAACGTCGCGACGCTGGACGAGATTGCCACACAGAGCGAACTCACGAAAGGGACCGTCCACACGTACCTGCGGACACTGGAGGAATGTGGCTTCGTGACCGAGGACGAATCCGGTTTCCGGCTCGGTCTCAGGTTCATCACGATGGGCGAACACGTCAGAAACGAGATGGACCTCTACGTCGCCGGGCAGGAGGAGGTCGACAGCCTCGCGAAGGAGACCGGCGAGTACGCCCACCTCGTCGTCGAGAGCGGCGGGCGGGAGGTCGCTATCTACGAGAGTCGTGGCGAGTACGCGATCGCCATGGACTACCATCTCCGGATGCGAGAGACACCACAGTATCTTCACGACAGTGCGGCCGGCAAGGCGATCCTCGCCCACTCGGGCGCGGATCGACTCGACGAGATACTCCGCGGGCAGGAACTCGAAGCCCAGACCTCGAACACCATCACCGACGAGGAGACACTCCGTGAGGAACTCGAAACCGTCCGGAGCCGTGGGTTCGCGGTAAACGACGAAGAGGAGGTCCGTGGGATGCGGGCGGTCGGCGCACCGATCCTGGACAGCGACGGATCGATCCTCGGCGCGGTGAGTCTGACCGCCCCTGCGGGCCGTCTCAAGGACGAGCGATTCACCGAAGAGACGCCGGAGCTGGTGATGGAGACAGCGAACTTGATCGAGTTGAATCTCGAAACTGCACAGTTCGAACGCAATCCCTGACGCCGGTCCTGTGACAGCGTGGCAGACTGACAGCGGTGAATATTTATAGGTGGTTGGTAAACTGTGGAACTGCGAATCGAGTCGGCCAGCCCCGACACCGTACCGAACGATCAGGCGGGTGCGTGCAGTGCCCCGTCCCGAGCGGCAGACGATACACCATGGAGAGACGATGACACCACAGAGCGAGACAGTTTCAGCCGAGGAACAGGACACGGACGCGTCGGACGCGGAGTCCGCAGTAGCGACCACACTCGCGCAGCTCGACGCCGCCGCTGAACACGTCGATATCGACCCGGGGATGCTCGAACAGCTCCGCCACCCGACCAAAGTGCTGCAGGTAGCGGTCCCCTATCGAACCGACGAGGGAGACGTCGAGGTGCTCACAGGCTATCGTGCACAGCACTTCGATATCCGGGGCCCGTACAAGGGCGGGCTCCGCTACCACCCGGAAGTCAACGCCGACGAATGTACCTCTCTGGCGATGCTGATGACCTGGAAGTGCGCCGTCATGGACCTCCCGTTCGGGGGGGCGAAAGGCGGTGTCGTCGTGGACCCGAGCGAACTCTCCGCCGACGAGAAAGAGCGTATCACGCGCCGGTTCGGCAAGGAGATCCGTGACTTCATCGGGCCGACGAAGGACATCCCCGCGCCCGATATGGGGACCGACGCACAGACGATGGCGTGGTTCATGGACGCGTACTCGATGCAGGAGGGTGAGACGATTCCGGGTGTCGTCACGGGGAAGCCCACGGTCATCGGCGGGAGCGAGGGTCGCGAGGAAGCGCCGGGCCGGAGCGTCGCCATCGTCACGCGCGAGGCGCTGGACTACTACGACGTCCGCGAACCGACGGTCGCCGTGCAGGGATACGGCGCGGTCGGCTCCAACGCCGCGAAACTCCTCGACGACTGGGGTGCCACGGTGGTCGCCGTCAGCGACATCGGCGGCGGTATCTACGACCCGGACGGCCTCGATACGGATGCCGTGCCCACCCGTGCCGAGACCGACGAAGGCGTGCGCGCGCTGGACGACGTCGAACACATCACGAACGAGGAGCTCCTCACTCTCGACGTCGATGTCGTCATCCCGGCAGCCATCGGGAACGTCTACACGGAGGCCAACGCCGACGACGTCCAGGCAGACATGATCGTCGAAGGCGCCAACAGCCCGACCACGAGCACGGCCGACGACATCTTCGAGGAGCGCGACATTCCGGTGCTGCCGGACATCCTGGCCAACGCTGGCGGCGTGACCGTCTCGTACTTCGAGTGGCTCCAGCACATCAACCGCCGGAGCTGGCCCCTGGAGAAGGTTCGGCAGGAACTTGACGAGGAGATGGTGACCGCCTGGGAGACGGTCCGAGAAGAGGTCGAGGCAAACGACGTCTCGTGGCGAACCGGGGCCTACATCGTGGCCCTCTCACGGATCGCCCGCGCACAGAACGCACGTGGGCTGTGGCCATGACACGGGCGAACACCGGCCTGGCCGAACAGGAGCGACGCGGGGGCCACCTCGACCGGACGGTGAACATCCTCGGCGTGCCAGCAGATCTCGGTGCCGATAGACGCGGTGTCGACATGGGCGCATCGGCGGTCAGATACGCCGGCCTCGTCGAGACCTTAGAGTCCGTCGGCCTGGACTGTACGGACCTGGGCAACGTCGACGTTCCACGACTTGCGACCCACGCCGATTCGGACTGTGCCGACAGTGACGCGAAGTACATCAACGGCATCGGAGAGATGACCCGCACGGTCTCGACCCGGGTCGCGTCGGTCCTCGACGCGGGGAAGTTCCCGCTCGTCCTGGGTGGGGACCACTCGGTGGCCATCGGTGCGATGCGTGGCTCGGCAGCCGACGAGGAGATCGGCGTCCTCTGGTTCGACGCTCACGGAGACTACAACACACCCGCCACCTCGCCGAGCGGGAACGTCCACGGGATGCCCCTGGCCGCGATCCACGGCCACGGCTGGTTCGACGATTCCGACTGGGCACAGTCGCCCAACGTCCGCGAGGAGAACACCGTCGTCGTCGGTGCCCGCAGCCTCGACGAGGGCGAACAGCGCGCGCTCCGTGACAGTGACGTCACCGTCTTCACGATGTCGGATATCGACGAACACGGCATCTCTGCGGTCACCGAGGAAGCACTCGACGTCGCCAGTGACGGTGTCGAGCACTGTCACGTCAGCCTGGACCTGGACTGGCTGGAGCCGACGGAGGCTCCCGGCGTGGGAACGCCCGTCAGGGGTGGTGTCACCTATCGGGAAGCTCATTCGGCGCTCGAACAGGTCGCCGAACGCGACCGCACGGAGAACCTCCTGCGGAGCATGGACGTCGTCGAGGTCAACCCCATCCTCGACCACGACAACGCGACCGCCGAACTGGCTGTCGAACTGACCGCCAGTGCGCTCGGCAAGCGGATTCTGTAACGCCCCGACGTCGTTCGTTCACACTGGGGCTGGGATGGTACAACCGCCGTGGAAGGCACATATTTTATTATGGCCCACCCCATGGAGTGATGCATGGATCGAGAGACCGCAGAGCCAAGTGTGCACCAGCTCCCCGGCCCACGAGCACAGGAGTGGGTGGATTTCCACCAGGACACCGCCGCACCGAGCACCTACGTCTACGAGTTCGTCTGGGACATCACCGAAGACGCCATCGGGCCGTTCTGTACGGATCCGGACGGAAACGTCCTGCTGGACTTCACGAGCCACGTCGCGGCCTCACCCCTGGGGTACAACAACCCCAAACTGATGGAGAAGCTCCGGGAGTTCGACATGGTCGACCCGCTGAAGATCGCCGGCCAGGACTTCTACGTCAGCACCGGCGGGACACCCGACGAGACGGAGCTCCCGGGGCCGGCACACCTGATGGACACGCTCACCGAGATCAGCGAGCAGTACGGCATGGACACGGTCTTCCTCTCGAACTCCGGGGCCGAGGCCGTCGAGAACGCCATGAAGATCTGTTACGACCACTGTGATGTCCCCAAGTACGGGCTGACCTTCGAGGGGGCGTTCCACGGCCGCACCCTCGGAACCCTCTCGCTGAACCGTTCGAAGTCGGTCCACCGCAGGAAGTTCCCCGAACTCAGCGGCATCCACGACGTCCCCTACTCCGAAGAGGGCGTCGACCACCTCAGGGAGAAACTGGACCCCGACACCGGGCACATCCCCGCCGACCAGGTCGCGTTCCTCATCCTCGAACCGGTCCAGGGTGAGGGGGGCTACCGGGTCCCCACGCCGGAGTTCATGGCGTCGGTCGGCGACCTCTGTGCCGAGTACGATATCCCGATCATCGCCGACGAGATCCAGTCCGGCGTCGGCCGGACCGGCGAGATGTGGGCCTGTGACCACTACGATCTGGATCCGGACGTCATCACGAGCGCGAAGGCGTTGCGCGTGGGCGCGACCATCTCCAGTTCGGACATCTTCCCGGACGAGACCAGTCGCCTCTCCTCGACGTGGGGCGCCGGCGACATCCTGGCGTCGATCCAGGGGACGCTCTCGCTGGCTGCCATCCAGGAACACGACCTGCTGGAGACGGCGACGAGACAGGGCGAGTACCTGCTCGCGGAACTCCAGGCGCTCCAGTCCGCCTACCCCGAGGTCGTCGTCGACGCGCGTGGCCTGGGCCTGATGACCGCCATCGAGCTGGACACCGCGGACCGCCGCGAGGACGTGATGGACGCGGCCATGCAGCGTGGCCTCCTCACCCTTGGCTGTGGCGAGAAGACGCTCCGACTGCTTCCGCCGATGGACGTGACCACCCGCGAACTGGACATCGCCCTCGACCTCCTCCGCGACGCCGTCGCCGACGTGGCCCCCCGAGCCGCGTCGCCGAACTGAACGCTCCTGCCGGTCTGTTCCTGCAGTCACTGACGTTTCCGCAGACAGTCGCAACGTCGCATCCCCGCCGAGTGGCGACACGAGCGCCCGATGCGTTGGGGGTGGAATATAACTGTTCCCCCTACCCGCAAATGCGTCGGCTTGGTCTATCTTTACGTGTCTATCGTTCCCACGATAATTCGTGTCACGGTGACCGCTACCGCGGAACTCGGGCACACAGTACATATGCTACGTTCACACAGAGTTCAGCGTGCGTGCAGGTCCCTGGGAATGATCGCGATACTGCTCGTCGCAGCCATCGCCATCGGGACACCGGCATCGGCAGCGGAGACATCGGAGACCACGTGTACAGAGGGTGATCTCTACTTCGCGGGCGGTTCACTCGCGAAGTACGACAGCGGCAACACGGAACCGTACGACCAGATGGTATCGGCCGCAGGGGGCGCGGACAACATCGAGGTAGCGATCATCCCCGCCGCGAGCGGGACCCCCCACCAGAGCTATCTCGGCTGGCGAGCCGATTTCAACGCCGCAGGGGTGCCAAACAGCTCGATCCACGAGATCGAACTGGCGGTAAAAGACGACCCGGCGACGAGTACCGTCGACGAGTCGACCTGGGCCGACAACGGGAACAACGCGTCGGTCGCCCAGCGCATCGAAGACGCCGACATCGTCTGGATGAACGGCGGGGCACAGAGCCGGCACGTCCAGGTGCTGATGGACGGTGCCAACAACCGCCAGGACACTGATGCGATGGCGGCGGTCCGGCAGACGGTCAACTGCCAGGGCGGCGTCGTCGGCGGTTCCTCGGCCGGTGCGGCGGTCGCTGGTGCGGACATGGTGGGATCGGGTGACAGCTACGGCGCGATGCGAGACGGCATCTCGACGACGGACACCTACGGCGACAGCGGCGACTTCCGTGCCTGGGCAACGCAGGGCCTCGGCCTCCTGCCGGACAACGTGATGACCGGTACCCACTTCCAGCAGCGCGCCCGGACCGCCCGACTGGTCCGGACGATGTGGCACGAGGATAGCAGTCGCGACCTGACGAGACAGGACCTCGGGTTCGGCATCGGTGAGAACACCGTTCTGGTCTTCGAAGGCGGGACCACGCGGGCGCGAGTCATCGGGAAGAACGGTGTCACAGTCTTCGACGTCCGGAACGCGGAGGCGACCCAGTCCGCGACGGACGACGACGCGCTGAACATCAAGTACGTCGAGGTCCACTACCTCTCCCGGTACGACGAGATCGACTACGGCGGGAGTTCGGTGACCCTCTATCCCGACACCACCAACAAGACCTACGACACAGTCGCGAACCCCTACTACAGCAGGAACAGCAACGGCGGGCAGTGGATAGAGAACACCAACACGGAGAAGCTGATGACCGAGGAACTCATCGACAACTCCGCCGAGACGGTCAGCGCCACCGAGTGGGGTGACGGGACCGACTACACCGCCCGCGGAAGCCAGGGTGTCCGGATCACCTACTACCAGATGTCCGATTCGACGGGCCACTGGGGCGACGGCTACGCTGACGGCCAGGGCCGGTACTTCGTCGGTAGTATCGAACTCGATATCGAGTCAGTCGAGGACGGCTACTGACACTGCTGGTCGTGACTGAGAGGGGGATTCGCCTCCCAGTGGCGGCGGAACGGATTGCGAGACGTACAGTGGCGGGATGATTTCCGGGCCCCAAAGGGGAGCTATCCCGGAATTCACTCGATCGACGCGTGTCGCGGGAGCCGTACAGTCGACGCCCGCCACGACGCGCCCGAGGACGACTGCCGACGCCGGTCGACGTCCTGAGACGATGACGAACGTCCACTGATAGTCGGAACGTCCTCAAGAGTGAGTTTTTTCGAATATTCGAAATACAAATACAACATTCGTTCGAGGGAGGGAGTGACGAGAGTCGGTCTCGACGACCGACGAGGGAAATCTATTTATACTATTGTGGTATGGTTGTTCATAGGCCATGAGCCAAGAGAATGACTCACACGTGGAACGACGCAAGTTCCTCGCCTCCGTCGGGGTGGCGGGCGGTGCGTCGGTCCTCGCCGGGTGTACGGGTGACAACAATACGTCGACAGACTCCTCGGGAGGCAGTGGTGGAAGTGATGGGGCCTCCGGGAGTACGCAGACCGAAGCGCCAACCGAACAGCAGACGACCGCGGACCCGAACGCGATCAGCAAGGGCGGGGATCTCACCGTCACGGTCGGATCACAGGCGAAGACCCTGAACCCCCATCTGGGTGACCAGACGACAGACAGCGCACTGGCCGAGGCGTACTCGAACAGTCTGCTCGCGTTCAATCGCGACGGCTCGATCACCGGCGACCTCGCGGCGGACTGGTCGGTCAGCGACGACGGGACCGTCTACACGATCGAACTGCACGAGGGCATCCAGTTCCACGGTGACTACGGCGAGGTGACCGCGGAGAACGTCCGCCAGAACTTCCTGAAGATCATCCAGGACAAGGAGTACGGTGCGGTCAACCGGGGCGAGTTCGAGGGGATCCTCTTCGGCGAGGGGCCGGACGGCAACACGCTCGATCCTGCCTCGCGGATCACGGCGGTCGACGACTACACCGTCGAGTTCGATCTGGTCCAGCGTGACGTCACCTTCCCCTCGAAGCTGACGAGCTACCGGACGGCGATCATCTCCCTGGACGCGCTCGAAGAGATGGGTGAGGACTTCGGCTCGTTCAAGGGCGGCGTCATCGCCACCGGGCCGTTCAAGTACAAGAACGCCCAGGCCGCCGGCCCATACGAGTTCGAGGCCCACGACGGCTACTTCAAGGAGACCGACGCCGGGCAGCTCCCATACGTCGACAGCGTCACCTACACCGTCGTGACCGACGGGACCGTCCGGAACACGAAACTCAAGACCGGCGAGGCCGACATCAACCCCACCGTCCCGGCCAACAAGGTCGAGGACGTCGAGTCCGCGGGCAACGTCAAGGTCATCTCGATGCCGGCTGTCGAACGCGTCAACATGTACATCAACTGGCGTAACGTCGAGCCGCTGGGCAAAAAGAAGGTCCGGCACGCGCTCGGCCACGCCTCGAACCGCCAGGCCATCAAGAGTGTCAAGTTCAACGGCCGCGCGGATCCCGCGTGGTCGGTCTTCCCGCCGTGGCACTGGGCGTACGACGACGAAGCCACGAACAAGTACCCCTTCGACACCGAGAAGGCCAAGTCGCTGCTCGAGGAGGCCGGCGAGAGCGACGGGTTCTCACTGACGGTCGACGTGACGAACCAGCCGAAGTTCGTCGACATCGCACAGATCCTCCAGCAGAGCTACAAGAAGATCGGCGTCGATATGTCGATCAACCCCAAGGAGAAGGGGTCGGTCTGGGGGCCGTGGTACCCGAGCGAGTGGGAGGACGCCGACCAGCCCGAGTCCAAACAGGAGATCGGGCCGCCGCCGGAGGTCGAGGCACTCATCGAGAGCATCGGCTACGGGTTCAGCGCCGACGGCTACGCCTACCTGGGCTTCCACTCGAAAGCGTTCTTCAACTCCTCGTTCTACGGAAACGAGGACGTCGACAAGTGGACCGAGGAAGCGCGCCGGACTCCCGACCGCCAGAAGCGCAAAGAACTCTACAGCAAGGTGCAGGCCCAGGTCACCGAGGACTACCCGCTGATCATGCAGGTCTGGCCCCACACCAACCAGGCCCACCGCAGTGCAGTCGGGAACTACATCGCCTACCCGACCCGGACCCCACACGTCGAGAAGGTCTTCCTCGACGAGTAAGGCCAGGTCGCCAATCGCGCATTACACGAAACCTTTATATTTTCGAGCCAGGGTTGTGATATCATGACGGTCCAGAACATACATAATAATCATGGCGTCGCGCGTGGCGGGCGCGCCGGGAGCCCCCGGTCCACACCGTTCGCGGGCGTCGCTCGACAGGAGGTGTATCACCCGTGAGTACCACGAACTACGCGATCAAACGGATTCTGTTGCTCGTGCCGGTGTTGCTGGGGGTGTCGCTGGCGGTGTTCATGTTCATCAGGCTGAGTCCGGCAGACCCCGTAGCTGCGATGTTGCCACCGGAGGCAGCCGCACAGCAGAACATCGTCAACAAACTCGAACGGGAGATGCACCTCAACGAGCCGTTGCCCATGCAGTACGGCCACTGGCTGTGGGACGTTCTCCACGGAGATCTGGGATACTCCTACTCCCGTGACGCGGAGGTCGCGACGCTGCTGGCGAACTCGGTGTGGGCGACCGCACAGCTGTCGGCGTTCGCGTTCGTCATCGGGCTACTCGTCGCGATCCCGATGGGCGTCGTCAGTGCCGTCTGGAAGGACTCGTGGATCGACCAGGCGACTCGGATCGCCTCCTTCGGCGGCATCAGCATGCCGGGCTTCTGGCTCGCCGTGATGCTCATCCTGGTGTTCGCCCTGTTCTGGCAGAACTGGTTCGGCTATCCGCTGATCGCCTCCGGTGGATACGCCACGCCGAGTGACGGTCTCGTCACCTATCTGCAACACATCGTCCCGCCGGCGGGGGTGCTGGGCATCGGTTTCGCCGCGCTCGTGATGCGGATGACGCGCTCCTCGATGGTCGAGGTGCTCGAAGAGGAGTACATCCGGACCGCACGGGCGAAAGGCGTCAGAGAGCGGACCGTCGTGATGGTCCACGGGCTCCGGAACGCTCTGATCCCCGTCGTGACGGTGATGGGGATGCAGGTCGGGTTCCTCCTCAACGGTGCTGTCGTCATCGAGCAAGTGTTCCAGTGGCCGGGCGTCGGTCGCCTGCTGTACCAATCGATCCTCCAGCAGGACCTCGTCACGGTCCAGGGTATCGTCCTGTTCATCGCCTCGGTGTTCGTGCTCGCGAACCTGACGGTGGACCTGCTGTACGCCTACCTCGACCCACGGATCAGTTACGAATAATGGCTTCAGAAACACAAACCTACGACGAACGCTCCTTCGGTGAACAGCTGTCGGCACGCCTGGCGTGGATGGCCGACGTGTACGGACGGCTGGACCTCAGCGCCCGGATCTCCTTCTGGATCATCACGATCATCTCGACGATGGCGATCGCGGCGCCGCTGGTTACGCCGTACACGCCGACAGAACAGCTCGCAGTGACCGTCGACCCGGCACTGAAACTGCACGCTCCGACGGCTGCCAACCCGATGGGGACCGACCTCTACGGCCGGGATATCTACACGCGGCTGGTGTACGGTGCCCGCGCCTCGCTGGCGGTCGGCATCCTGGCCGTCGGCCTGGCGGTGCTGCTGGGTGTCACCTCCGGGGCCATCGCTGGCTTCGTTGGCGGCTGGGTCGACGAGACGATCATGCGCATCCTCGACATCCTGATCTCGTTCCCGGCACTCGTGCTGGCGATCACCCTCGTCGGCGCGCTCGGGTCGGAGACTGTGTTGACGATACTGCCCGGTATCGGAGGGGTGTTGACGGCGATCCCGGTCGTCGGGGGCTGGTTCTCACAGAACATCATCAACGTCATCTTCGTCATCGGGCTTGTCTACTCGCCACAGATCGCCCGCGTCACCCGCGGGCAGGTACTGACAGCGAAGGAAGAGGAGTTCGTCGAGGCCGCGAAGAACACGGGGCTGCCACGGTGGGAGATCCTGTTCAAGCACGTCCTGCCGAACGCGATGGCGCCCGTGCTCGTCCAGTCGACGTTCATGGTCGCGACCGCCATCCTCTTCGAGGCCGCGCTGTCGTACCTCGGACTGGGTGTCCAGCCACCGACGCCAACCTGGGGTGTGATGATCTCCAGCGGGCAGGGGTACCTCCCCGACTCCTGGTGGTGGTCGGTGTTCCCCGGCCTGGCCATCATGGTGACCGTGCTGTCGCTGAACCTGCTCGGTGACAGCCTGCGCGACGAGTTCGACCCACGTTCGGCGACCGAAGGAGGACCCGGCAAATGAGTCAGCAAGAACCAGAACACGGGCGACGAACCTCGCCCGCCGACACCGAGGAGCACGAACTCATCGACCGTCCGGACACGCTGCTGTCGGTCGAGAACCTGAAAACGCAGTTCAACACTGCGGACGGGACGGTCCGTGCCGTCGACGGCGTCTCCTTCGAGATCCAGGAGGGCGAGATCCTGGGTATCGTCGGCGAGTCGGGCTGTGGGAAGTCCGTCACCAGCCTCTCGCTGATGGATCTGGTGCCCGACCCCGGCTACATCGCCGACGGGAAGGTCAATTTCAAGGGCGAGAACCTCTTGGCCAAGAGCGCCGAGGAGAAACGACAGCTCCGGGGCAACGAGGTCTCGATGATCTTCCAGGAGCCGATGAAGGCGCTGAACCCGGTCTACGACATCGGCTGGCAGGTCGGCGAACCGCTCCGTGTCCACGAGGACATGAAGAAGAAGGCAGCCCGCGAGCGCGCCGTCGAGTTGATGCAGCGTGTCGGCATCCCGAGCGCGGAAGAGCGGGTCGACGACCACCCACACGAGTTCTCCGGCGGGATGCGCCAGCGGGCCATGATCGCCATGGCACTGGCCTGTACGCCGGACCTGCTCATCGCCGACGAGCCCACGACTGCGCTGGACGTCACCATCGAGGCCCAGATCCTCGATCTCATCCAGGAGCTCAACCGACAGACCGGGATGAGCGTCGTGATCGTCACCCACGACCTCGGCGTCGTCGCGGAGGTCTGTGACCGCGTGGCCGTGATGTACGCGGGTCGCGTCGTCGAGTACGGCGACGTCGAGGACATCTTCGCGGATCCGCGACACCCCTACACCAAGGGGCTGATCGACTGCGTGCCGGACCCGAGTGCGGACAACCAGGACCTCGAACCGATTCCCGGCGAGGTGCCGGACCTGGCGAACCCGCCGTCTGGGTGTAACTTCGCCCCGCGGTGTCCGTACGCGAGCGACGACTGCCAGCAGACCGACCCGCGTCTGCGCGAGGTCGACGACGACCACTACAGCGCCTGTATCTGGGAGGACCCACAATGACCGAGACGATACTCGACATCCACGGCCTGAAGAAGTACTTCTCCGAGAGCGACTCGCTCATCCGACGACTGCGCCCGGACCAGACGGTCAATACCGTCCGTGCAGTCGACGGTGTGGACCTCTCGGTCCGCGACGGCGAGACGCTGGGCCTGGTCGGGGAGTCCGGCTGTGGGAAGTCCACGCTGGCTCGCGCCGCGATCCGACTGCTCGAACCGACCGAGGGCGAGGTCTACTACCGCGACGAGGAGGTCACGGGCTACTCCCGGGAGGAACTTCGACAGTTCCGTAGCGAGGTCCAGATGATCTTCCAGGACCCCTTCGCCTCGCTGAACCCGCGCTACTCCGTCGAGAAGACGCTCACGGAGCCGATGCGGGTCCACGATATCGGGTCGAACAAGCGCGAACGGCGCCAGCGAGCGATGGACCTGCTGGAACGCTGTGGCCTGGGTGCCGAACACGTCGACCGACATCCACACGAGTTCTCCGGCGGGCAACGACAGCGCATCGCGATCGCACGGGCGCTGGCGGTCGAGCCACAGTTGATCGTCGCCGACGAGCCAGTCTCGGCGCTGGACGTCAGTGTCCAGGCGCAGATCCTGAACCTGCTCTCGGAGCTCAAAGCCGATATGGGGCTGTCGATGCTGTTCATCAGCCACGACATGTCCGTCGTGCGCCGCGTCTGTGACCGCGTGGCCGTGATGTACCTGGGCGAGATCGCCGAGGTAGCCGACACCGCGACGCTGTTCGCGGAGCCACGCCATCCATACACGCAGGCGCTCCTGTCGTCGATCCCGGTCCCCGACCCGACCGTCGAACGGGACCGCATCAGCCTGGAGGGTGACGTGCCGACGCCCATCGACCCACCGTCGGGCTGTCGGTTCCACCCGCGCTGTCCGAAGGTCATCCCGCCCGAGGAGTGGGACGGCTCCCAGGAAGCCTGGCGACGGACGCTGGGACTGGCGACCCGGATCCGGGACGACGAGATCGATCCGGCGGCCACGCGTGACCACCTCGAAGCCGAGGGCGAAGACAGTTCCACGAGCGCGGTCATCGACGCTATCTACGAGGAGCACGTCACCCGGAGCACCGTCGCCGACGCAGAATCGGTCTCACTGCCCAGCGACGGGGAGGCGACCGTCCGCGACGCGCTCGGGTCGCTCGTCGAGGGCGACCAGGCGGCTGCCATCGACACGCTGGAGAACTCCTTCAGTACGGTCTGTGCGAAGGTCGAACCCGACCTGAACGAACACGGGGCGGCCGACGGGAAGGTGTCGTGTCACCTCCACGATCCGGAGATCGAGGTCGAGAACCCGACGCTCGGAGCCGACCAGGAGGGCAGAACCGACGGACAGGCCCCACAGACAGATACCGGCGCCGACACGGGGGCGAACGTCCGATGACCGACCCGACGAGCGACCAGTCCGCCGGTGTCGGCCCGACCGGCGGAGAACCCCCCGAGCCGGCGACGGCCGACCAGACAGTGACCGACGTCGACCACAACGAGACGCTCAGGAACATCGTGGGCCGAGCCGTCGCCGACCTCGATATCGACGACGAGGAGAGCGTCTTCGCCGACCAGGCCACCCGCGAGATCGTCCGGGACGCCTATCGGACGGTCACCCGCGACCGGACCGTCGAGAGCGATGCGGACGCGGCAGCGATCATCGAAGACGCCACCAGTGAACTTTCCGGGACCGCGATGACGCTGGACCATACCGGCCCAGTAACGGTCGATCCGGTCGATGCCGCCGTCTATACATTCTCGCGGACCAGAGGCGGGGACGCCTTCGAGAGTGTGACACTCCCCGAACCGTTGGTCGATCCCGTCGCACAGGGTGCCGCTCACTGTGCCGGCGAGGAGTACGCGGACGCCGCGGCGGCGTTCAGCCTGCCCACCGACCACGAAGACGACGATATCGCTATCACGGCACACGTCCTGGCGGGACTGGCCCGCCACTGGAACGGCGACGACGACACCGCTATCGACCACGTCAAAGCCGCACTGCAGCGCGACATGGACGCCTGGACGCCCCTGCTGGTCGGCGTCGCCGCCGGCTCGGACCTGCCACAGCGGTTCCGCGACGGCGACCACGACGTCGTGGCCTACGTGCGCTGGACGACCCGCCAGCCGAGTGAGGAATGTGAAGTCACGGCTCGATGGCGCCCGGACACGGCATCGGAGTGGCGGCCACTGGCCGGCCGGAAGTGCGCTCCCCTGTCGCGACTCACCGCCGAGAGCCAGCTCAGGTTCACACTCGACGGGACCATCCCCGACTTTCCGGAACTGCTGGGCTACTACGTCACCCTCGGCGTCGTCGACAATCGAGCGGAGAATCCGGAGGCCCGCAGCGCCGACCGCATCCTCACGACGGGCCCGGTCAACGACCACGTGAGCGAGCGACTCTCGCTGGACCGGTAGCGGGACTCGACAGGTTTTTCTCGCCGGGCTGGGACCACCCCGCATGGACAGTAGCGCCCTGTGTCCAGGGAGCCACGGCAGTACAGACGAGATCTCAGCCAGCGACGGGTGGTCGCTGTGACCGAGCCGCGACTGCCGACCGAGACGGTCGGGACCGCCTACACCAGCGAGCGGGGCTGGGAACTGCTCGAATCCCTCTCGGATATCGAATCTCGCATGGCCGGGTCACCGGGCGAGGAACGTGCTGCAGAACTCATCGCAGACGCCTTCCGGGACGTAGGTGTCCGGGACGTCGAGGTTCCCGAGTTCCCGGTGCACGGCTGGACCCGTAGCGACAGTACAGTCGCACTGAGCGACGGACCGACGTTCACGCAGCAACACGAGGTCATCGGCCTGCCGGGCTCGCCCCCCGGCGAGGTGACCGCCCCGCTCGTCGACGCGGGCTGTGGCACCGTCGAGGAACTGGCCGATCTGGAGACGGAGGGCGCGGTCGTGCTGGTCTCCGACGAAACGCCGCCGGACTACCCGCGCCGCGTCCACCGCGTCGAGAAGTACCTCGCGGCCGCCGACGCCGGTGCGGTCGGGTTCGTCTTCCGGACGACCACGAAGGGCTGTCTACCGCCGACCGGCGACGTCAGCACGGAGCAGAGCCCCGGGCCGGTTCCGGCGGTCGGCGTCTCCCGCGAACTGGGCGATCGGTTGAGCCGGACGGACGACGACACCGAACTGACACTGACCGTCGAGTGCGAGACGGGTGACGCCACGAGCTACAACGTCGAGGGTGTCGTCGGCCCGGCCGAGGGACCCGAAGTCCTGCTCACCGCACACCTCGACGCCCACGACATCGGCAGTGGGTCCAACGACAACGGCTTCGGCTGTGCGACGCTGACCGCTGCCGGGGAACTGCTGGCGACCGTCGCGGACGACCTCGATACACGCGTCCGCCTGGTCACCTTCGGGGCCGAGGAGGTCGGCTATCGGGGAGCGTACCACTGGGTCGAGTCGAACGACCTCTCGGACGTGAAATGCGTCGTCAACGTCGACGGCGCCGGCTACTCCCGGACGCTGGATCTCTTCGCGAACACGTTCGAGGAACTGTGTGACGTCTACGACGAGGCCGGTGACGCACTCGGCGTCCCGGTCCAGACACGCACTGCACTCAGTACTCACAGCGACCACTGGCCGTTCGTCCAGCAGGGTGTCCCCGGCGCACAGGCCCGTACCGTCTCCCCGGAGGGACGGGGCTGGGGCCACACACACGCCGATACGCTGGACAAACTAGATCCGCGTGACTTGCGGGACCTCGCGGTCGTTGTTACCGAGGGGGCTGTGCGTCTGGCCGCAGACGAGACCGGGGTCGACCACAAACCGTCGGCGGACGTCCGCGACGCTGTCTCCGACGCCGGTCTCGAAGAACCGCTTCGGGCCTCCGGCGAGTGGCCCTGGGACTAAGCCTGGGCTTCGTCCATCACGGTGACGACGGGCCTGTCGGATTCCAGCAGGATGGACTGGGTCGTACTCCCGAAGATTGCCTTGCCGGCCGGCGACCGCTGTCGGCCGCCGATAACGACGTAGTTCGCATCCAGGTCGTCGGCGACTTCGTGGATCGTCTCGACGGGGTCGCCGACCCGGCCGATGGTGTTGACCGTCGTCGCGTCGACGGATTCGAGCGTGTCACGGACGACGTTGTTCGCGACGGTGGCCGCCGACTCCTGGCACTGCGAGAGGCTGTACCCCTCGACAGCACCGGAGCCCTCCATGGAGTCCTTACGGGATTTGAACTCCTCTTCGGAGACAGTATGGAGGACGTGCAACTGTGTATCGTAGGCCCTTGCGAGGTCGTGGGCTGTCTCCACGACCGGCTCGTTCTCTCGCTCCGCAGTAATTGCTGCTAACACGACCATATTATCCGTTCGATCGAACCCACAAAATAACTAGGGGTGCCAGTGGTCGGGAGACGGCAGTTCATACGGCCCTAGTGTAGGATCGTTCCAGAGAATCTCCTCGATCTTTAGCACCCATACACTTCCGCTAGGGCTTGTTCCAGGGATTGTTTCTTGTATTTTGTGGTAGGGGGACCGCTTAGGTCAATCGGTGACGTATTCTTCCCAATGATTCCACCGATAGCCGACAACTTCGTCGCCGGTGAGACCGCGCCAGAGGCGCTGGACCACGTGGCCGGCCTCAATAAGGACGGGATCGAGGGCATCGTCAACCTCCTCGGCGAGCACTACGGCGAGCGCGACCCAGCCGACGAGGACGCGGATGCCTACGTCTCACTGGTCCGGGACCTCGGCCGGAGTAATCTCGACGCGTGTATCTCGGTCAAGCCGTCACAGATCGGCCTCGATGTCGGCGATCACGTCTTCGAAGAGAACCTCACACGCATCGTCGACGCAGCGGCCGCGGAGGAGGTCTTCGTCTGGGTCGACATGGAGGACCACGAGACCACCGATGTGACCCTGGACGCCTACGAACGGCTCGTGACAGAACACGAGGGCGGTGTCGGCGTCTGCACGCAGGCGAACCTCAAGCGCACGCCGGACGACCTCGAACGACTGGCGCCGCTCCCCGGCAAAGTCCGGATCGTCAAGGGCGCCTACGCCGAACCCGACTCGATCGCCTACACGGAGAAGTCCCGCGTCGACGAAGCATATCGGGACTGCATCGAACAGATGTTCGAGACCTTCGAGGGAGGAATCGCCGTCGGCAGCCACGATCCGGAGATGATCGAGTTCGCGAGAGATCTCCACGACGAGTACGGGACCGAGTTCGAGGTCCAGATGCTCATGGGTGTCCGCGACGACGCACAGCGCGACCTCGCCGCAAAGGGGTACCCGGTCTATCAGTACATCCCCTACGGCGACAAGTGGGTCTCGTACTTCTATCGGCGCGTGCGAGAACGCAAGGAGAACCTGCTGTTCGCGGCGCGTGCGGTCCTGACCTGAGCGGCCGGACTTCGCCGGCTAGTCACCGGAGCGTCTCGGGGTCGAGCAGTTTCGCTTCGGCCTTCCGGAGGTGTTCGAGGAGGGTGGTCTTGGAGACGCCGAGTTTCGACGCCAGTTCGCGCGTCGAGATCCCACGTGGCCAGTCGTAGTAGTCGTGTTCGCGGGCGAGTTCGAACGCTTCCCGCTGGCTATCCGAGAGTCGGTCGATCCGGCGGAGTTCCTGGGAGGAACCGTGACCGGCTGTCGTGATCCGTTTCACCTCGATCTCGGCGTCCTCGCGCTCGCGGATCTCCGCCAGCAGCGACTCCGCCTCGTTGCGGGACCCGGGGAAGAAGACCGGCCAATGCTCGCGGCCGTGCCGGACCCTGACCGGTTCGTCGTGGATGAACCCCCGCTTGGTGAAACTCTCCGTGATGGAGTTGTCGGGTTCGTACTCGACGAACAGGTCTCTCGTGGTGTTCTCCGGGAGACAGGCCCGCCCGCGCGAGCCGTGCCGACCCTCCAGTTCCATCACGGAGTCCGTCAGCGGTGACTCCCGGGCGAGTGACACCACCTCCTCGACCGCGTCGATACTATCGGCGTAGGCCGTAAAGAGCCCCTTCACCGAACTGTCCTGTGTGTTGTAGACGCCGTGTGCGAGCAACCCGGCCGACGTCTCGTCTGTGACCTCGGTCGTCCAGCAGTCCGGGTGCCAGACGCTCAGCGTCATCTGGACGCCGCTCTGTTCGTGCTGTGCTTCACTCATGCGTATACCCGCTACTCGCTCGGTAGCGTTATCGTGTATGTCTCTAGCCGCACATATAAAAGTACGGTCCAGACCGCCTCCCAACCCCCTGACCATGGACGGCCCCGGTTTTTCGGGGGTGGCGAATAGATTCTCTCACATGAGTGCTAGAAGCTCACAGCGACACTACATCGACGGTGAATGGACCACCGGGTCGGGCGATGAGACCTTCGCCAGCGAGAACCCCGCAACAGGCGAGGAACTGGCGAGGTTCCACCGCGGGACACCCGAGGACGTAGCTCGTGCACTGGCCGCCGCCGAGGGCGCGAAAGAACAGTGGCAGTCGCTCTCGTACATCGACCGCGCCGAGTACCTCTGGGATATCTACCACGAACTGCGGGACCGCCACGAGGAACTGGGCCGCGTGGTGACCAAGGAGTGCGGGAAGGAGATCAGCGAAGGAAAGGCCGACGTCACCGAGGCATGGCACATGGTCGAACTGGCCGCCGGGAACGCACGCCATCCCCACGGCGACGTCATCCCCTCGGAGATCGCGAGCAAGGACGCGTACATGCGCCGCCAGCCAAAGGGCGTCGTCGGCTGTATCACCCCGTGGAACTTCCCGGTCGCGATCCCGTTCTGGCACCTGGCGATCACGCTGGTCGAGGGCAACACCGTCGTCTGGAAGCCCGCCGAACAGACCCCCTGGTGTGCCCACATCGTCGCGGAGATGTTCGAGGACGCTGGTATCCCTGACGGCGTGTTCAACATGGTCCAGGGTTACGGCGACGCGGGTAACGCCATCGTCGAGGACGACAGGGTCGACACCGTGCTGTTCACCGGGAGCGCAGCGGTCGGCCACAAGATCGCCTCGAATGTCGGCTCCCAGCCCGGCAAGATGGCGGCCTGCGAGATGGGCGGGAAGAACGCCGTCGTCGTCACCGAGGAGGCCGATCTCGACGTGGCCGTCCACTCGGCCGTGATGTCGAGTTTCAAGACGACGGGCCAGCGCTGTGTCTCCAGTGAACGTCTCATCGTCCACGAGGACGTCTACAACGAGTTCAAAGAGCGGTACGTCGAGACCGCCCGACAGGTCGCCGTCGGCGATCCGCTCGACGAGGACACGTTCATGGGTCCGCTCGTCGAGGCGGACCAGGTCGAGAAGTTCCACCGCTACAACGAGATCGCCCGTGAGGAGGGCGCGAACGTCCTCGTCGACCGCGCCGAACTGGACGCAGACGAGATCCCCGACGGCCACGCTGAGGGCCACTGGGTCGGCCCGTTCGTCTACGAGATGGCGTACGACAGCGACGCACGCTGTCTCAACGAGGAGGTCTTTGGCCCCCACGTCGCGCTGCTGTCGTACAGTGGCGACGTCGACCGCGCCATCGAGATCCACAACGACGTCGACTACGGCCTCGCCGGCGCCATCATCTCCGAGGACTATCGCCAGATCAATCGGTACCGGGACCGTGCCGAGGTCGGCCTCGCCTACGGGAACCTCCCGTGTATCGGCGCCGAGGTCCACCTCCCGTTCGGCGGCGTCAAGAAGTCCGGCAACGGCTACCCGAGTGGCCGCGAGGTCATCGAGGCCGTCACCGAGCGAACCGCCTGGACGCTGAACAACTCGAAAGACATCCAACTGGCCCAGGGCCTCTCCTCGGACATCACGACAGAAGATGAGTAAGCCTGTACCGAACCCACGGATCGGCTCGGTATGTCCACGGTGCAGGAGCGAGTTGACGACCGAGAACGGGCTGGCGACGTGTACCCAGTGTTCCTGGTTCGGCCGGTTCGGTGCGGATTGAAGGCGACGAAGACAGACGGATTCGGGAATCCTACGTTCGATCCCGAGCTAAAGTCCCTATCCACGAGCAGAGTGGCGCGATAGTGCACCTATTCTACAAAATACAATTTGAAAATTCTATTTTTGTATCTATATTTGCGATTTGCGGCTTCATAATCCCGAATACACGTATTTAATCTCTGTTCTCAGATGAAAGTTCGGCCATATAGATTTGTTCCCCCACCGTCGTCCGGGATAGAAATGTCAGCGAATCTTTATATATTCCCGAAGAGAAGTGCGGGATATGAGTGTCTCCCCCGCTCTCACACGCCGTACCGTTCTCGTCGTGGTCGTCGGGCTCCTCCTGGTCCCAGTTGGGACCGGTGTCGCCGCCGCCCAGCAGTTCCAGGGCGCCGCCGGAACGATCGTCGTCGAGGAAGGTCAGACGTACGACAGCATCGAGGGTGTCGCCGGGACGATCATCGTCCGCGGCACCGTCACGGGTGATGTCTCCGGGGCCGCCGGGACCATCCAGATCACGGAGACCGGCCAGGTCGACGGGGACGTCAACGCCGCCGCCGGGACGATCAGGATCGACGGGACAGTCAATGGGAACGTCGACGCCAGCGGCGGTACCGTCATCCTGGGTGAGACCGGGCAGATCGGTGGCACGCTCCAGACGGGCGCGAGTTATCTCAGCATCGACGGGCAGATCGACGGCGACGTCCGAGCGGGCGCAGAGACGATCGACCTCGGTCCGAACGCACGGGTCGGTGGCGAGTTCCGCTACGACGCCGCGACGTTCAACCGCGACCCCGGCGCCACAGTCCAGGGTGAGGTCGTCCGTGACCGCTCTATCGGCGAGTCCGGCGGTCCGAACTTCGAGGGACTCACGATCCCGTCGTGGGTCGGGTTCGTCTACGGCCTCGTCGCGAACCTCTTGCTGGGAGTCCTCCTGCTCGCGATCTTCCCGGAGTTCTCAAGCGGTGTCGCGGACCGTGTCGCGTCGACTCCTGTCCGGACGGGCGGCGTCGGCTTGCTCGTCCTGATCGCTGTCCCGCTGGTATTGCTCATCCTGGCGATCACCATCATCGGCATCCCGCTCTCGCTCGTGGGCGCCATCGCGTTTGGCATCTCGGTCTGGGTCGGCGTCGTCTACGGACAGTACGCCGTCGGTGCCTGGGTACTCGGGCTGGCCGACCGGGAGAACCGCTGGCTCGCGCTCGTCGTCGGCCTGATCGGATTCGCCATCCTGGGTGCGATACCGTTCGTCGGCGGCCTCTTCGACTTCCTGGCGTTCCTGCTCGGGATGGGCGCGCTCGCGCTCGGTCTCCGGGCGGCCTACCGCTCCGGCGGTCGTGACGAATCCGCCGGCGGACGGCAGACGACACTCGACGAGTCCAGCGGTGATAGCTCGCCGGCCTGAGAGCCTATTCCGCCGTGTCCGGCGGGACGAGACCGAGCCTGCCTTCCACGAAGGCCGCGACATCGTTGCCGAACTGTTCGACCTCGTTCCAGTCGGTGTACTCGTAATCCCGGGAGGCGTCCGTGTCCCCGGTGGCGTCCTTCGCGATGCGTTTGATCAGCAACCGCTTGAGGAAGCCGTACTTCGAGTAGCGCAAGGCCCCGCCAAACAGGCCGATGCGGTCCGGGTGCCACCCGGTATCCTCGGTGAATCGGTCGACGTACGCGGCGGCCTCGGCCCGTCGCTCTTCGTCGTCGACCGCAGACGACAGAGACACCTGAAAGAACGCCGAAGGGACGGCTTCGAGTTCGGACAGATGTGACTCGACGAACTCCCGAATCTCGTCGGTATGTTTGCCCAGGTGGATCGACGAGCCGACCAACACTGCATCGGCGCCGTTTAGGTCCGCCATCGAATCGACTGCGGTGACGTCGCTGACCGTCACCTCGTGTCCGCGGTCACGGATCGACTCTGCGAGCCGGTCCGCTACCTTCGCAGTCTGCCCTTCTCCGGTGCCGTAGATCACGTAGAACCGTGCCATATCTGATCGTAAAAACATTGGCCTTCCAATAATATAACGTTCGGCTGAACACTTCGATAGAGGTGTGTGTCCAATTCGTGTCGTTACGTTGATATCCGGTGGCATCGAACATCGCTGCATGGACGGACATTACGATCCAACGAGCGTCTCCTGCCCTCGCGTCACGCCCTCGGCGCTGGTGCGGCTGGTCGACAGTTCGGCTCCCGGGAGTGAGTTGGCGTGACGAAGCGTCGGCGCCTGTCGACCCTGTTCGCGGTCGGTGCCGGTCTGGCCGTCGGTGCCGCCTTCCGCAGTCGGCGATTCGACCAGGAGATCGAGCAACGGCGACGCACTCTCGGTAGGGGCCGTCCGACCGACACCGAGACAGAGAGGCCCATTGAGGACCTGCCTGCCCCAGTCAGGCGCTACTTCGAACAGGTTCGCCCAGCGGATCAAGACGCGTCAGGGCCACTCAGGATCGACCAGCACGGCGAGATTCGACTCGGCGAGTCCGACGGGAGATGGTACGAGTTCGAGGCGACTCAACACGTCGGGACGAACCCTCCGGGATTCGTGTGGGACGCGACGGTCGAACTCCTGCCCGGAGTGGATATCCGTGTCGTGGATGCGTTCACAGACGGTGAAGGAATCCTGCGCGCACGTGCGTGGTCCGTGTTCCCTGTCGCGAGTGCGGGCCCCGACCTCGCCACGGGCGAAGGAGAACTGGCGAGATATCTGGCCGAAGCAGCCTGGTATCCGTGGGCGCTCCGACCGGAGAACGGCGTTCTCTGGGAGGGGATCGACGACTCCTCGGCACGAGCCACCATTTCACAGGGCGACGTGACTGCTTCGGTGGTCTTCCACTTCGACGACGGGGGGCTGATCGAACGGGTCACGACCGACCGGTATCGCCAGGACACCCGCTCGTATGCACCGTGGCGGGGCCTGTTCTCGGACTACGAGGATATCGACGGCCGCCTCGTCCCGACCCGTGCGTCGGCGGAGTGGGACCTGGAGAGCGGCCCGGCACCGTACTGGCGTGGGGTGATCGACGCCATCGAGCCAGCTACGACATCGCGATGAGGTGAGGGCATCACGACCCAGCCCCTGCGCACGGTAATCTTTATATCTATTTGGTGAGATATCTCTAGCACGATGAACCGAACGAAACTCATCGCAATCGTCGCTATCGTCGCTATCGTCGTCATCAGCCTCCGTCGCCGCGGTGGTGACGAAGAATAGTTCGACCGAGGGGAACCCACCAGGGATAGGTCCCCGAGGCCCCGTCTCGCTTCTCGGAGAGCCGTCGGCGACCGCCTCCAGAGCGACGCCGAACCACTATCTCGGCCTAGAGATAAATATTAGCGCTGTGTCACGTCCCGTATGGAGATTCCCGAACGTCGAACGCTACGCAACGGGGCGATCGGCGGCGTCGTCGGTTCCCTGATCGGGTTCGTCCCCATCGTCCTGCTGATCTCTCCGCTACTCGGTGGCGGTGTCGCCGGGTATCTAGAGGGTGACGGGGCCAGGAGGGGCGCGATCGCCGGCGCCATCGCAGGGGCGGTCATGGCGGCGATCGGGACCATAATCACCGGAACGATACTGTTTCTCCGCTTTGGCGAGTTGCCCTTCGACGGGCTGGGTGTGCCGCTGGGCGGGCTATTGATCGGTGCGGTGCTGTCGCTCGTCGCGACGGTCGGTCAGATTCTCGTCGCTGCGATCGGCGGCGGCCTCGGCGGCATCCTCGAAGCGGACAGGCGTGTAGCGCGGGAGGAGACAGCGGTCGACTCGATCACCGAGATGAGCGACTCGCCGCCGCGTTCGTGGGTGCCGCTGGTCGTGAGCCTCGTCGCCGGCTTCGTCACCTTCGTCGTCGTCGGCCTGAGCCTGACCATCGTGCTCGAACCGGTCATCTGGCTCTCCATCCTGGTCGGGCTCCCCGCCGGCATCATCGCCGGGACGGCTGTGGCAGTCCTGACCCACCACATGTTCACGCGGCCGGCGGGCGACCGGATAAGCTGGCGAACCGTCGGCGCGGGCGCCCTGGCTGTCGTACTCCTCTTTGGCCTCCTCCTGGCCGGCCTGTCGGTGCTGGGTGAACAACGGATCGACGAGAGCTCGTCCAGCACGTACGAGTACCGTGTCAGCATCTCCGCCGACGAGACCCTTGAGGACGCCACCTTCTACGTGCCAGTGCCAGTCGAAGGCGACAGCTCCCGTCTCGGCGAGGAGTTCGTTGAGAACGTTCAGTACTATCGGTATACGCCGCCAGTGAGAGGGTACGACGGGGATCCTGCCAGGGTCGAGTTCACGTACGAACTCGTCGAGACGGAGGAGGGGACGATGCTGGCGATATCCGCCGACCGAATTCCGGTCGAGACAGTGTACTACCGTAACGTGGAGAACGAGACCGGCGGCTACTACGAGCGCATCGACGAATCCGAGTACGACCCCGGCGACCCGTCGATGGGCGTCCAGAACGACGGGAGCTTCGAGTTCACCGTCTCGGTCGGGGCCAACGAGACCATCGACACGGCGACGCCCATCGGCGACGAACCGCTGTTCCCGACGCGCCATAACCAGACCGAGGTGTCCTGTTTCGGCCGCGACACGGAAACCAACCACTGCTACGAGTACGACGGCCGAGTCTACGCCGAGTACGACACCGACCCCGACACGAACGTCTACGTCTCGGCGGAGGTCAACGGCCGCAACGAGTGGTTCGCTGGTGGCTGGCGCGGCAACGAATACCGCGAGTGGTCACGGATCCAGATGAGCGGGCCCCAGTCCGGGTGGCACGTGACCGACGGCGACCTCGAAATCGGCAACGGTGTCTATCGGGAGTGAGAGCCTGCTTCAATCCGCCGTCGAATCTGACTCTTCGGCGTCGATACTCCCGAGTTCGGGCATCGAGTCGTCGCCGATCCGCTGCTGGACCTTCCCCCCAGCGACGGCGATGACGTAGATGGCGACCGCGATGAGCACGATGACACCACCGGCGGTGGCCTCGCCGTAGTAGGAAACACCGATGCCGAGCAGGACTGCCAGTTCCGCCAGGACGACCGAGACGAGCAGCGACTCGTTGAAGCTCCGGGCGACCTGGGTGGCGCCGGCGACCGGGACGACGAGCATCGCCGCGACGAGGATGACACCCATGATCTGCATCGCGCCGACGACGACAAGCGCCGTCAGCATCACCATGATCCGGTTGTACCAGTTCACCGAGAGCCCGGAGACGGCGGCGGCCGTCTCGTCGAAGGTGACATAGAGGAGCTGATTGCGAGTGAGTGCGACGGTGACGACGATGACCGAGAACAGGACGAGCAGTATCGCCGCGCTCTCGGCCGAGACCGTCGAGAGATTCCCGAAGAGGA
>NZ_JBRIIJ010000004.1:0-172016 GCF_056934385.1 Haloarcula sp. H-hyl2
CTGAGCTCTGTTTCGAACCATCCAACCAATATTGTAACCATTTTCTGATGACCGACTCGCGCTGTCGATGCAGAAAAACTTGGTAAACTATCGTACGTCTGCTAATATCGGTCTGCGAGATACAGCGAGTGAGTTTATCATTGACTACTTACACCGCATTGGTAACTGTTAACATTGAGCGTGTACAATTCAAATATGACGTTCTTTGCGCCGGAACAGCGACCGGTGAGATGGGTGGGAGAGCGTCAAAGGAGGACCGCAGATGCCACCAACCCATCAGACCAGACGAACAGTGCTGAAAGCCATCGGTGCAGGGGCCATCCTCTCAACAGGAATGACGGGATCGGCCACAGCCAACCCGGAGGGCCTTGGAAAATACCACGACGTTCGCAGAGCTGTCGAGGAAGGATACGCTCCCACGCCGTGTGTGCCAGGGATGGGTATACATTACATCAACTTTGACCTTATCGATACCGAGGTGAAGGTGAGCCAACCGGAGGCACTCGTCTATGCCAAAGACGGGGACGATCTCATCTATCTCGGAGTGGAATATCTGTCGACCGAAGAATTCAGCCTCTTCGGACATCACGCTCACTTCATCCCAGAGCTTGGGCTTTACGGCCTGCATGCATGGCGCTATGAGAAGAACGACAACGGAAAGCACGCTGAACTCCACTCACACGTTGACGAGAATTGTAACTTCGTCAGCGACTAAGTGACATCCTCCGCGCCGTGAACGGCGCGGCTTCCCACGCATGGGGAATACCAGCTAAGTGCGGCTGTCGCTGGCAGAGGGTTCCGACCCGTGGAAGGCCGAGAGGGTCATTTACGAGTGTTTCTCGCTCGTCTCACGGTGGATCGTGGTGCTGTCACAGGCACTCCCATCCCGAGGCGAGTCATTGCCTGCCGGTTTCAGCGGCACGCTCTCTCCCCACGGGTCAGCCCGTTGTGCAACGTTGATTGCGCCGTTTATATCGCCCTGAAACGTCGTGATGTGGCACTCGTCGTTTGTACACCGGAACGTAGCTTGGGCGGCTCTGTTTCCGATGTGGCCGCACTCGTGGCACGTCTGGCTGGTGTACTCCGGTCGGACGTACTTGACCGAGATACCAGCTTCTCGCGCTTTGTCCTCAACGCGGTTCTGTAACCGAGCGAATGCCCACGCATGGAGTCGTCGGTTCATATACGCGCCGTAGTCCAATTCTTCGCGGATGTACGTCAGATTCTCCATCACCAGAACCGGCTTCTCGAATTGCCGGGCGTACTCCACGGCCTGCCGAGACGCCTTCTCGACAATATCGGTGAGTGCGTTCTGGTAGTGGTCGAATCGCTCGTCCATCCGCCACTCGGCGGCGTCACGCTCTTGGAGGCGTTTCAGTGTGGTGTGCATCTCTTTGCGGAGATGCTTTGCACGGCTTCCGCCACACACAAACGGGCCAGTTGGTGAACCGTCCTTGAGGGCACAGCCCGTTATCAGGGCGGTTTCACCAATGTCCAGACCGATGTGTGTCACGTCGTCGCCGTCTGTCGTGTAGTCGGGTTCTTCGACCGGAAACTCGACAGTGACGTGTAACGTCCACGATGTACGATTCCGTTGCAGACGGAGTTGGCCTGCCGAAGCGTCCCCGTCTACGAGGGCGTGCCACAGACCCTCTTGTTCGGGGTTGATGCGAAGCGGTATCCAGAAATTCGTTCCACGACCGGGTTGGGGTGCCCACCACGTGAACTCGTAGTCTCGTGCCGGAGAGTGGTCAAACTCGGCGGCTTGGTTGGTGAGGCGAACTGGATGGTCGTCGTCTAATTCTTGTGCGTTGTAGGTGTCGTGCAGTTGTGGGATGTAGTTGCACAGGGCCGCTTTCGCCTGATACGGGAGGTCGTAGGGCGTCACCACGTCGCTGGTTGCGCTCATCGTGTCACACCCAGCGTCGAACGCCTCGTGAAGCCCCTCACGGTAGGTTTCGAGCAGGTCACACAGTTTCCGCTCCTTGTGTGTTGTCGGCGGCGCGAGGGTCGCTTCGAGTGTCTTAGTCGCCGTTTCCATCCGTCTCCAACCCTTGTTCAATTAGCTCGCGGTAGGCACGCGGATGGCGGATACCATTCTCACGAGCGTACTCTTTGACTCGCTCGTGTAGGTCGCCACCGCGCTCCATATCTATCTCTGTTCGCACAAGGATTTGTACGTTTCTGTCCTACTAAATACTTACGTTGGGTATTCAGTCAGGCAACAGTCACGGAGATTGTGGCACGGAGGTTACGCGATTCACTCCCGCCCTGCTCAGTCCTCGGTTCCGACAGAGCGTCGGAACACTCGTCCTTCGCGGGAAGGGCGGGATTCTCTCGCTGTATCAAGATAGTCGCCGTGGGTGGTGTCGTGTTGCTTCCAGACCTCTCTTCGAATGTGCCCGTTCCGACCCTGCCAGATCTCCCGTCGGTACCTTCGCCATCACTGCCCCTGGGTGAGAACGGGAGCGCAAACGGTACTGCCACTGCAACTGGGAATGAGACAAATAGTAGTGCGACGCTCGTGGGTGGGTGCCTGTCTTTAGGGCCCACCCGATGTCGGCTACGTGCGACGACCACTCACGGCACACCGACAGTCCCAACATACGACGAACGAGGACGAGCATGCCGATAAAATCAGGAATATCACACGCCATGGCAGCGCTTGCAGCACTAGTCCTGGCTACCGTGCTGCGGTCGTATATCGAGATACACCTGCCAGGGCTTCGGAGAGCGTCGGAGACGGCCGGAATCTTCCTCGCGAAGTCGATAACCCTGACGACAGGCATTCAGCTGCCGGAGGAGCTGTCAGGTGAGTTATTCGCAATTATGGGAGTCGCGTTTGCGTGGGGTGTCGCGTACCACCTGAGCCGACATCGAACGCGATCCAACACAGCAAATTGACGATGGGCAATTGCTCGTCGCGACCAGGCGTGTGGCTTCAAGAGGTGTCGTCGGTATCTCACTCCCTTCGGGCTTTACAGGCGGTATAGGAGAATGCCCCGGAGCTTGACCCCGAGGCGATTCACGTGAGTGTGGGTGGGACGGGGTATCCCGAAGCCGTGATCGACGCCGGCGCAGTCATCGTCGAGTTCGGCGACGTCGACGCGGAGTTCCGCCAGCTCGTTGCCGAAACGCTCGAGACATCCGAGTTCCTCAGCACCGAACTGCTCGGCAGTGACGATCCCGTCCTGGTTGTCGAGGAGGTCGATCGCGATGACTGACGATCGACTCATCCTCGTCGTCAAGGACGTCGGTCCTGCTGACTTCCCTGTCCACGAGACCAATCCGAACAAGCGCGACGAGGCGGTCGCGCTGGCGGACGATATCTTCGAGCTGACCCAGGAGGACTACGACAAGGATGTTGACGGCGTCGTCCCCGTGGTCAATCCCGACGCCCACGAGCAGTTGCAGAAAACCGAACGCTAGCCGCGGTTTTCTGCACCCCCGGAGGGTGAGGGGTTTCCCGATATGAGCACTGAGCACCAAGCCGTCGACGAACAGTCGCCAGAACACACCACCGACGACGTCGACATCGACGCCGAACACCAGGAGGCACAGGCAACCGGCGAGGTCTTCGAGGGCCAGCAGCGGGGAGGGCGGTAAGATGGTCTGTCCAGACTGCGAGCGTCCGTATCCGTCGACGGCGTGCGTCGGAAAGCGCTACCAGATCGACGGAGCGACCTACGATCCAATTCCGTGGGGCGAGGAAGCACAGTTCCGAACCTACGAGGAGCAGGTCACCACACTCGAAACGGAGGTCCTCAGCGGGGGCCGGGGCCGTCTCTCGAAAGCCGACGTCCGCCAGGAACTCGAGCGCTTCGTCGCGACGACCGACCCCGAGACCTGGAACAGCCGCTCCTGTCCCGCCTGTGGCGTCGAGCAAGGCGAGTACTATCATCACCTCTGTGACTACGAGGAGTGTCCCGCCTGCGGCGGACAGCCCCTGATCTGTCCCTGTGAGATCGACATCGAGGTCACAGATCACGAGCAGGTCCATGCTGACTGCCTCCGGGACTACTGGTGTAGTCACTGAATGGTTCGGGATCTGGGTGTCGACAAAGAGGCATAGTCGATGGCCTACGAGCTGGTGTGGGCTGATAACGGACAGTCTATTCTGAGCAAGTCCAACGCTCCCGAAGGCAACGGATTGCTATTCTTCCCACAAATTTGTCTGTTCTAGTTGTTCGAACCGAAGTTGGTGGGTACGATACTCTGTTAGGTATGCTGTAGGACTTCCGAGTCGATAGGTCTCATCCTCACTTTCGAGTAGGAGATGATTCTCGATTCCAGTCTCACCATTGTGCGGTTCGATCAGGTGCTGTTCGACACCGGATAGACAGCCGCTGAGTGTCCCTTTTCGGCCATCACTTCGCCGCACGACTTCCGCTGTAATCCAGTGTGGCTCACCCGACCGATAGAGGATAGTTCCATCGTATACCGCTCGCAGAAAACTATCATACTGTTCTGGAAGCCGAGAGCGCCATGCCAACGCAATCTCTTTGCCTAACGTCCAGTAGTTCCCGAAGAAGGAGCTTGCGTAGACGTTTCCAATATCTCGGTTGTTGAATACGACAGCTCGATCCTCACTCCGCTCCCAGCCAAACAAGTCCGGTGTCGTACTGACTCCCTGTTGGCGATCGGCAATGAGAAACGCTGGCATTTGATACTCACAGAACCGAACCGCCTGTGCGAAGCCAGCATAATCGAGATCATACACCTCTGACGGATCACCGGAAATCAGTAGTGCGACGAACGTACAATCGTAGTACGTCTCTGAAAGCGTGTCTTTGAGTTGACGGATAATCTCAACTGGTAGGGCTGCAATCAATTCTGTCTCTGCGTCTCGGATGATTTGCTCTACTCGGCTGACGGTCGCCTCCCGTGAGCGAAGAATTTCCAGGTTCTCGCCAGCAGGCTCCGTCGTTGTGTACAGGTCGTCTAATGAATCTCGCGCGGATTCGATATCTGCGACGAGATCATCAAGCTGATCTCCTGGCGGCCGTGCACGGATTCGTTTCGGCGACGTATGATCGTCAACTTCGATCAACCCGAGCTGGTCGAGATTATCTGCGAGTCGGTAGATGTACCGCTGTGACACATCCGTTCTCGATGCGAGTTCGGTTGCATTTGTGGCACCAGCAGCAACGACTTCAATATACACCTGGATCTCCTTTTCTGTCAGGCCGATTCGAGAGAGCGTGTCGATGATGTCAGATTCGTCAATATCCATAACTTGGGCTGTGGCGACTGCCGTGTGAAGAAATCGGTTATCCGATGCGATACGTCTTGTGTCGAATCCCGAACCTGGAGCCTGTTACAGGAAGTCCTGTGACAGGGTCAGTAACGAGGCCGCAGACCAACTGAAATTCGGTGAGTTCAGCCGTTCACCGGTCAGCGGGTTGTAATTCTCGTGGATCGGTCGATCCCCGAGGATGCCCTCACCGTGATGGAACAGCTTTTTCGTAAGCTCTGTTGCGACCTGGCTGTAGCCATATCGGTTGAGCCCCTCGATAGCGAACTTTGCTTGATCGAGCCAAACGTTCCCTCGCCAGTAGGACTGCGGATGGAATTCGGGCGCTGACCGTGCTACTGTCGGGAAGGGGAGATACGTGTTGAACTCGGACTCGTCGGTCAGCACGTCGACGACTGCCTCCGCTTGCTCGTCAGTGGCAACACCTGCCCAGAGCGGAATGGCTCCCTCGATCGCGCGGCCGACACCACGTGCTTCGATCAGTGGCGTTTTGTCGGTCGTGATATCGTAGAAGAAGCCCGTATCTTCGTGGAACATGTGTGTCTGGATGTACTCCCGAATGTCATCGGCCGCGCGTCGATACATATCTGCTCTCGCAGATTTACCGATCGTGTCAGCGATTTCTGCGAGATACTGCTTCTCAGCGTAGAGATACGAGTTGAGGTCGACGGATTCTTGATCAAGCGAATACCCCACGAGCTCGCCGTTGTCTCGGTTTTCAAGCACTGACGCATCATCGAATCGTGGCGCATTGTCCATTCCACTCTCCCAGGCGGCAGCAGTGACGATTGCTTCCTCTGAGTCATTCGATGGATGGACGGTTGCGCCGTACTCTGCGATCCCGTTTCCGTCATGGTCTCGGGTGCGATACCACCAGTTGTGGTACTCTACCAACTTTGGATACAGCGCTTCGAGGAAGTCAACATTCTCGTTCTGTTGGTATATCTTCCAAGCAGCCCAGGCCGCAAGCGGTGGTTTCGAGTTCCGTTCGTTCCAGTTTCCTCCACCGTTATCGGGCGTATTGTACGCGATAAGATCCTGAATCATCCCCGCGTCCTGTGGACGCGTCTCGGATTCTTCGGTCACTTGGTGGTCGAACATCGACCACATGAGTTGTTCCGCTAGCGCAGGATCGAAGCGGGCCGTCCCGACGGCTTGCTTCCATGTATCCCAGGCCCAGAACCCGCCGGCGAACCACTTATACGAGATCGACGGGGTCATCCCATCAGATTCGATGGCTCCAGCCGGGCTCCGCCAGTTTCCGATGAGAGTCTCGACTGCTTTGATACCTACTTCCTCGTAGGTGTCTACCGTATTGTTGCTTACCGAATCGAGGTACCGCTCCCAGCGTTGTTCAACACTGCCGATATACTCGTCAGGGTGTGTGCGGATTTGTTTGGTTTTATCGACCTCTGAATCCGCCTCTTCGCTGGTCAGCGTATACGACTCCGTCCAAGCGAGCTGCTCCGAATCGCCGGGAGAGAGCGTGATGGGAGGTTGCCGGGTCGTCGTGTAACTGTCCTCGGAGATAGTTGTCGTCACCGGTGCATCGTGGGTAACCTCGAACCGCTCTTCCCCGCTGGTCATGTACGACCACGTCTCCCGGACGCGGTCGAAAGTCACCCGGACCCCATTCTGTCCTGTTGTAAGCGACGGGGCATCGAACTGATTCGGTAGAAGTGACCCGCTCCACTTTGCCGTCAGCTGCCGGGGAGTGTCGTCAGTGTTCTCGATCGTTGCTGTTACCAGCGCCGAGCGATCGGTCACGAACCGGAGGCGAAGTCGAACAGTCAGTTCTTCGAGTGTGAACTCTTGCTCGAGAAGACCAGGATATGATTCGATATCCGCTTCTGCGTCGGCTAATGGAACCTCTTTCTCCGTCTGCTTGTCGACCAGAGAGAGTTGCGTGAATCCTTCGCTGAGGAACCACGCGTACTCTTGGGCGATATACAGTGGGCCCGTGAACGATCCGAGCCGGTCCGTGTCGTCCTCGCTTGGGAGCGCATACCCATGCCAGGCGCCGTTATCAGCGAACGGCGTGATGTCCATATCGGCGTCAGGCTGTGCCGCTGTTGGAACGCCGTTGTGATCCAGTGTCGAAGGGTGTGTCCCGCCGGGAACAGCTGGTGGGTACGGGCCCGCTCGGGCAGTCCCGCTCATGGTTGTCAGGACAGAGCCTGCACCTGCCAGTCCTGCGAGTCGAAGTATCTGTCGCCGGTTATACTGTCTGCCAGTGTGTAATGTGTCGTCGTGTGCCATCGTCGATCGTGGTGTGTACCCCAGTCAGCCAGGACGCCGCAACCGTTGTGCCAGAGGCGCCCATGGCCCGATTGGATTCCTCGGGGATGGTTTTGATAAGAATTCTCTAAATTTGTCACGCGACTGTTCGTCCCCGTTCGGGTGATGTTATTTTTCGTCTTGACTGGCAGGCTAGCCGCGGGGGGCTCGGCAGTGGTATAGTCTGCTCTGTTGAAGAGCAACTAATCCGTTTGTTTTCACCGGTTTAGAAGGATGAAGCCGAGGGATTTGATTCTGCTCTATGGAAGTCAAACCCCTCGACTTCGTTCAGGAGTGTAAGCGGCTAGCCAAAGAAGCGTTGGGGAAGCGAGCGGGCGAGCCCGTCAGCGGCGGGTTCGCCCGCTGGAAGCACGTTGTCCTGCACTGTATCCGTATCGAGGATGAGTACAGCTACAGAGAGATCATAGACCGGATTGGCTTGATGAGCGAGATTTGAGCCGTATTAGAGCTTGAGTCCGGTGATTTACCTGACCCGTCTACGCTTTGCAAGTCTTTCGATCGGTTCGAAATGTGGGTGTGGCGGCAGTTGCTGCGCCGAAGCGCGCAGCAACTGCCTACCTCTGGCCACGCAGCGATCGACGGCACGTATTTCGAACGAACACAGCCATCGTTCCACTACCGGCGGCGGTCAGGACGAGAGATACAGACACTGAAAGCGACGGTCTTGGTCGATTCACCGTGAAGCCAGAAACCGGAGCGCAGAACCCATTTAGCGGGTGAGCGATTACAACAGAGCAATGGACGAGTCGCCTTCCGCACAGACCCAATCTCACATCTACACGGCGCCGCGAACAGACGTCTCGCAGAACCAGGGCAAGTTTCGGATCCACTTCAACTTCCCCGGCCGCGCCGTCCCCGACCACGACGACCACGGATACGGGCCATTAGCGACCGTCGTGGAGTCGTTCATGGACCCCGGAACCCTAATCCGGATGCACCAGCACCGCAACGAAGAGATCATCTCGTGGGTCCCCGATGGCGTGATGCGTCACGACGACCGTCAGAGCAACCAATTGGTCACTGATTCCGACCATCTGATGGTGATGAACGCTGGCAGCGGCTTTTGGCATTCAGAGGAGACGCTCCCGGACGACCCGCCGCTGCGGATGCTCCAGATATTCGTCCGCCCGCACAGCCTCGACCTCGAACCCGGTATTCAACACCAGCCGATTCCCGATTCGGTCGCCGGCGAATGGCGCCACCTATTCGGACCCGAAAGCACCGAGGCCCCGTTGTACGTTCGGAACGACGTCGACTTCTACGACTGCCGCCTCGCCGCCGGGGCCACGACCACGCTCCCGTCGCGATTGGGCTGGCACACCTACTTGTACGTGTTTGATGGGGCCGTCGAGGTCGGTGACGAGCCGGTCGGGTACACCGAGAGCGCACTCGTGACCGGCGGCGACGACGTGACCGTCACTGCCATCGAGGACGCCACCATCGTCGCATTTAGCATCAAGCCTGACGGGCCAATTACGCGCCAGGGCACTATCGGCCGCTGAGACACCGGAATATCGCCTGTGGGTTGTTTTTCATGCCCCTGAGAGGGTGAAGGGATTCAGTGAAAGGCTTCGAATAAGGTAATTTCCGTCAGTCGATAATCGTCACCGAGAGATGTCTCGATCGACGAGATTCCCGTCGATATCGCGAACACGCAGTCCGGCGATGTCCATACAAGCGACGTTCTCGAAGGGATCCAGTCGATGACCAGTGCGTTGGCGAGTCCGGAGCCACCGACCAATCCACTTGTCGTGCTGAAAGCAGCGCACTGGTGGGATATCCACTGCAAAGACGGCACGGATTCCGCTTCCAGTAGGCCATCGAGTGGGCGCGTCACCTATTCAATGGTCAATTGCGTTCTTGTCCACCCCTAAACGAGAATGACCTCTTTGTGAGATACGCGCCCTGTATACACCAGGACTGTTGAAACCGTCACCAAGCGAGGATCTTCTCACGGCGAACAATTCGTCATCTGATGTTCTGCACCGTCGGGAGCTTCCAGTCGTACCTGACCGCAACCAGACGAGTCACGACGGTCACTCCCGCACACACCACTGCAGCCGTACTCCCAACGGCTCCGATCGTTCCGACGATCCAGTACGCGCTTCCTCCCAGGACGGCACAGCTGGCGTAGAAATCCTCGAAGAGGATGAATGGCGATCGGTCGAGCAGGATATCCGCAAACGCACCCCCGCCGACAGCGTTGATCGTCCCGACAGCCACGATGCCGAAGACAGACACGCCCGCCTCAGTCGCGACAATCGCACCGGTCGTCGTGAAGGCCGCGAGCCCGATCGCGTCCGCGACGAGCGTGAGTGGATGGGTCTCAGGGGCTGTGAGGACGATGCCAAGTGCGATCGCTAGCCCGACACCCAGCAGTCCCACGCTGATCTCGATCGGCGACTGCAGGGCCAATGGGATCCGTGTCACCAACAGATCTCGTGTCGCCCCACCGGCAAATGCCATCGCTAATCCGACGATCGTCACACCGAGCAGATCGAACTCCTCACGGATCGCCTTCGAAGAGCCGACGAAGGCAAATGCGACCAATCCGATCGTGTTCATCACCGCGAACGGATCACCGAACAAGACTGTAAAGAGATCCTGTGCCATTTACTCGGCTGTAGACGCAGGAGTCTCTTGAGTGCTCCGAGGTGCTGGCTGAGCGAGCCAATTGGTGATGTCGACCACGAATGATAGTTCGAACGGACAAACTCAAAGTTATCGAATGTATATCTGAGTCTATTCTGAGTATATTTGAACACAAATAAGGGATTAGGAGAGTATAATGAATAAATTATAGCCGAATATCTATTTTCACTCCCACTTATCCCACATCTGGATGTTAGAGAGCTCTAATATGTACGATATGACATCATATCCACTCAGGACTGTTGAGCGTCGACCACAGCGACGCCGGCGAGGTTGACGATGTCCTTGACTTCGTCGCCGCGCTGGAGGACGTGAACCGGTTTGTCCATCCCGACCAGCATCGGCCCGATGGCTTCTGCGCCGCCGAGTCGCTGGAGGAGCTTGTACCCGATGTTGCCCGCTTCGAGGTTCGGGAAGACGAGAACGTTGGCTGGCTCGTCGAGCTCGGAGAACTCGTAGGTGGAGTCGAGGATATCCTCGACGACTGCCGTGTCGGCTTGCATCTCCCCGTCGACCGGGAAATCCACTCGCTCGTCGGCCCGTAGTTTCTCGGCGGCGGCGCGTGGTTTCCGGGCGCCCTCGTTGTCGACGCTGCCGAAGTTCGAGTACGACAGCATCGCCGCTCGCGGTTCGACGTTGAACCTGCGGGCCAGTGACGCTGTGTGACGTGTGACTTCAGCCAGGATGTCCGTATCCGGGTCCTGATTGACCGTTGCGTCCGCACAGAAAATGACCCGGTTTTTGAACGTCAGCATGTAGACGCCGGCGGCGTAGTCGGCATCGTCAGCGGTGCCGATGACCTGCAACGGGGGTCGGAGTGCCGACGGATAGTGGTGAGTCAGCCCAGTCAACATCGCATCGGCGTCGCCCATCTCGACCATCACGCTGCCGAGGTAGTTCCCGTCCTGCACGAGTTCGGTTGCCTCACGGCGGGTGACGCCCTTGCGCTGGCGGAGTTCGTATAGACGATCGGCATACGCTTCGACGTCGGCCGTCTGGGGATCGACTACCGCGGGATCGAACTCCAGGCCGAACCGCCGACGGGTCGCCTCGATCTGATCGGCATCCCCGAGCAGGATCGGTTCGGCGATTCCCCGTTCGACGAGTTGGTAGGCAGCGCGGATCATCTTCTCGTCGTCACCTTCTGCCAGTATCACCCGCTTGGGATCGCTCTTGGCTTTGTTCAGGACGACACGCATCATCTCTCGGGACTTCCCGAGGCGGGCTTCGAGCTGTTCGACATAGACGTCTACGTCCAGTTCTTTGCGAGCGGCACCACTGTCCATCGCCGCCTGCGCGACGGTGGGCGTCACTTCGAAGAGAACACGCGGGTCCAGTGGTTTCGGGATGATGTAGTCGGGCCCGAACTGGAGTGGCTGGTCGCCGTAGGCTTTGACGACTTCGTCGGGGACGTCTTGACGAGCAAGGTCGGCGAGGGCTCGTGCGGTAGCGACCTTCATCTCCTCGTTGATCTCGGTTGCCCGGACGTCCAGTGCCCCCCGGAAGATGAACGGGAAGCCCAGCACGTTGTTGACCTGATTGGGGTAGTCAGAACGCCCCGTGGCCATGATGACAGTGTCGTCTCTGGCCTGTTTGGCCGACTCGTAGTCGATCTCTGGGTCGGGGTTGGCCATCGCGAAGATGATCGGGTCCGACGCCATCGACTGGACCATCGACTCGTCGACGATACCACCGACAGAGAGGCCAACGAACACGTCGGCGCCGGTCATCGCGTCCGCGAGGTCACCCGCAGGGACGTCCCGAGCGAACTCCCGTTTGAACTGATTCAGGTCCTCGTGGTCGGCACGCGCCTCGGTGATGATTCCCGAAGAGTCACACATCGTGATGTTCTCCTTGTCGGCTCCCAGCGAGATATAGAATCGGGCGGTCGCGATAGCACTCGCTCCGGCCCCGGAGAAGACGATATCGAGGTCTTCGAGGTTCTTTCCTGTGATTTCCGCCGCATTGATCAGGGCGGCACCGGAGATGATAGCGGTGCCATGCTGGTCGTCGTGGAACACGGGGATATCCAGTTCGTCACTGAGACGCTGCTCGACCTCGAAACATTCGGGTGCGGCGATGTCTTCGAGGTTGATACCACCGAACGTCGGTTCCATGGTTCTGACGGCCTGGACCATCTCGTCCGCGCTGTCGGTGTCCAGTTCGATATCGAAGACGTCGATGTCGGCGAATCGTTTGAACAGGACCCCCTTGCCCTCCATGACCGGCTTCCCAGCCTCGGGGCCGATATCGCCCAGTCCGAGGACGGCCGACCCATCGGAGACGACGCCGACGAGATTCCCCTTCGCCGTGTAGGAGTAGGCCTGTCCAGGTTTCGCAGCGATCTCTTCACACGGGGCGGCGACGCCTGGTGAGTACGCCAGCGAGAGATCCCGCTGTGTATTGGTGGGTTTTGTCGTCGCGATCTCTATCTTACCCGGCGGGTCTCGACTGTGGTAGTCGAGTGCGTCCTCGTCGAGGGACATATCTACCCATCTGAAGTGTTAGCAAAAAGCCATGCCTTTCCGTACGGCGTTTGCTGGTATCTTGCGGGCGTCAGCATCGCCACGCCGTCGCTCGAAAGCGGTCAGCAGGACGGTCCAGTCCTGTGTCGATGTACTGCGAACGATTACTCACGAGTTTGCAGTCGGTCGATTACGCGCCGCGTGAGGTGCTCCCCTTACAGATGCTAGACACAGGGGAATTAGCGACGTGAACAGCTCTGCACACGATCATCTACTGGTCTGGGCTCTCGTCGACGGAGTACACCTTCTGCCGCGCATCACCGTACTTGACACGCGATTTGATTTCGCCCATCGCTTCGAGCTGCTTCACCGCGGATCGGACAGTCCTGCCGGCGAGAGACGTCTTTTCGACGAGTTCCTTCTGTGTGAGGAGTCCTTCGTACTCGATTGTCTTGAAGACCAATTTCGCACTCGTCGGAAGATCCTCCATACTCGTCTCGTGAGAGTCAGGTATATCGGATGTCTGCGCCATCGACTCTACTCTCGCCGTTCCGGGTACTTTGTGTTACCGATTCGCGCCCCATGGTACCCGCCCCGTCGAGAGGTGAGGGTTGCCGAATATACGATATTGTATACACTTTCTGAGTGGCATCCCGCCCACAGGAACCAATAACAGGTGTACCTGTGTTATAGAAATGGCGGGACTGGTTCGATCCGGGGTTGTAAACGATTGTGTATTCGCACTTCGAAAACAATTGTTTCGACTGGCAGGTCACTGCAGGGACGTGCAGAACACAACGATCTGGAGAGGCACGGGCCGAGGACGTGTTCCTGAAACCCACGAGAATACCGCGCAGCTACAACTGGTAGCCGGTCATGCGCTCACTCCTCAGTTGCGCCACCACAGACGAGCACGGGTCTGTCGGTCCCGAGGATGACCTCCTGGGTAACGCTCCCGAACAGCGCCTTTCCGGTCGGACTTCGCTTTCTCCCGCCGACACAGATCTGGTCGACGTCGTACTCCGCAGCGTGAACGAGGATCTCGTCCGCTGGAGCGCCACTCGTCTCCAGTAGTTCGACGTCGACGCCGAGTTCCTCAAGCGGTTCTCTCACCACTCGAACCGCTTCGACCTGGCTGACCGACGCTCCTTCGGGATTGTCGCCGAAGACGTGCAGGAGATAGGCCTCTAACTCGTGTCCAGACTCGACCATCTCTTCGATCGCGGCGACCTGTGCCTTCGCCTGTGGCAGTGCTGTGTCTAACGCGACTAGCGCTCGAAACATACTCTACGTTTCTTTCTACTGGCTCTTATAACCCTGTGTCGGAGTGGGTGTGCCCACCACGCTCGAGGTGAGAGGGTGGGCGGAACGGCTATGCTACTGCTCTCGTTGTGCCGGGAACAACTGGACATGCTCGACGATGGGCTCGTCCATCGATAGTTCCATCTCGATGTCGGTCTTGCTTCGCTCGATCTCGTCGAATCCGATGTTCTGGTAGACGGAGATCGCTCTGCTGTTGCCACGGGAGACGTTGAGCGTCAGGCCGTCGCGGTTCTGGTCGTCGGCGTGTGCGATGAGATGTTTGAGCAACTCCGACCCGATCCCGTTGTTCCTGACCGACTGATGGAGGAAGATGACGAGCTCTGGAGCAGTCGCAGACGCCGGCACGGCCGCGGCGTGGCCGATGATCTTGTCGTCCTCCTTCACCACGAGATTTAGCCCCTTCTCGACGAGCGAGGAGACCCAGTTCTCGATCTGTGGTCGGGTGGCTGGCGGAATCCCCTGCGTTCGACTGAAGCTGTCGAGATCGTCGTACATGTCGACGACGGCATCGAAATCAGACGAATCGAAGCGGCGAGCGATTCGTGGGACCCCGTCCTTGTCGACGAAGCGTGGACAGCGGGGTGGGCAGTATTCGGTCCCCTCACACGACGAGTTGTCCCATCCAGTACAGGCCGACGTACCGTTCTCAAAGCTCCCGGACATGTGAGTATGTACCACGGTGTCGGATGTATAACTTGTGCCGAATCCCATCGGGTGGGAATAGTCGGGCGACCGCTGAGCCGGTCACTCCCACTCGGGGTCGCGCTTTTCGGCGAACGCGTCGAGACCCTCGTCGAATATCTCGGATTCGCTCGCCGTGCGGATCAGATCCCGTTCGAGTTCGAGATGGTCGTCGAGTTGCGATTGGAACGCGCTGTCGACCAACGTCTTGGTCTTGCCGTACACGTCTGTCGGTCCAGCGGCGAGGCGGTTCGCGAGGTCGGTTATCTCCGCCTGGAACGTCTCCTGTGAACCGGCGACGATCCGGTCTGTGATACCGAGACTCTTTGCTTCGTCCGCGGAAATGGGCCGCGGGTCGAAGAGGAGATCTCGCGCTTGATACGGCCCGACGGCACGTGTGAGGAAGAAGGGTGTGGCGTTGTCCGGAGTGAGCCCGATGCGTGCGTACGCTGTATCGAGCGACGCGGATTCGTGCATGACGACCATGTCACAGGCGAGGGCGAACCCGAGACCACCGCCAGCAGCAGCACCGACAATCGCAGCAACGACCGGCGCGTCGAGCGAACGCAGTGCGCGGATGAACCGGTTCGACGCTGCTGCAGTGTTGTCTATCTTCGAGGGACGGAGTTCCTGTGGCGTGTTCTGGACGTTGGTGAGATCTGCTCCGACAGAGAAGTCACTCTCGCCGTAGAGGATCAGACACTGAAGATCCTCTCGAAGATCGGCCACCGCTTCGGTGAGTGCATCCACGCTCGTCGCTGTGAAGGCGTTCACATCGTTCTCGTCAGCTTCCATCACGAGCCACGCAACGCCGGTATCCGTGTCGACGTCTGCCCGGACAGTTTCGTGGTATCGTCGAGTCTCGCCATCAGTCAGTTCCACCGGCACGGCTATCGAACCCCGAGATACGTTTCGAGCACGTCCTGATCGTCCAGCAATTCGTCGGCGGGGGCTGTCAGTTCGATATGGCCTGTCTCCAGCACGTACGCCCGATCCGCGATCTCCAGCGCGAGATGCGCGTTCTGTTCGACGAGGAGGATCGTCATCCCGCGCTCGTTCAACTGTTCGATCATCTCGCGGACGTCGTCGACGATCTGTGGGGCCAGCCCTTCGGATGGCTCGTCGAGTGCGAGTACCTCGACAGGCGGACCGACGAGCGATCTTGCGATCGCCAGCATCTGTTGTTCGCCGCCGCTCATAGTGCCCGCCCGCTGCCCTCGCCGCTCGTCCAGACGGTCGAAACTGTCGTAGACATCCTCGATACTGAACGTCGTCCCCCCGTTCTGGTCGGCGCTGTCGGCTTCGACGCGGTTCGCTATCTGGAGGTTTTCTGCGACAGTCAGGTCGGGGAAGACACGCCGGTCCTCGGGCGTCCAGGAGATTCCGCGACGCCGGATCTGGTTCGGCGGGAGGCCCTGCACGGAGTTCCCGTGGAGACGGACTGCGCCGCCCTTCGGTGGTGTGACACCCATGATCGATCGGAGTGTGGTGGTTTTGCCGGCCCCGTTCCGACCGATGAGGGCCACTATCTCACCCTGATTGACCGCCAACGAGACGTCGTGGAGGACGTGACTTGGACCGTAATACGTGTCGATACCATCCACTTCGAGCACTGTCATGCGGTCTCACCGCCGAGGTAGGCTTGCTGCACACGTTGATCTTCTTTCACGGTGTCCGGTGGCCCTGCCGTGAGTAACGACCCGTTTTCCATCACGGCGAGCCGGTCAGCGACACGCATGACCACGTCCATGTCGTGTTCGACGATGACGATGGTGATGTCCTCGGCAAGGTCCTCGACGAGTTCACGGGTCTCGACAGTCTCTTCGGGACTCATCCCTGCCGTCGGTTCGTCCATCACGAGGATCTCGGGATCACAGGCCAGTGCGATTCCGATCTCGAGGTGGCGCTGCTGGCCATGGGCGAGTGAACTGGCTGGCTCCCGGGCGATATCGAACAGGTCGAGGCGTTTCAGTACGTCCGTCGCCGCGTCACGCGGGCCCTGATCGTCACCGTGGTGTCGAAGCAACGCTCCGGCTGACAGTCCTGTCTGCTGTGCCTGGGCAGCAAGTCGAACGTTTTCGAGCGCGGTCAGATCTGGAAAGAAGTTCGTGATCTGGAACGAGCGAGCGAGGCCCTGTCGTACGATCTCCTGGGGTTCGAGTCCGTCTATCCGGTTCCCGTGGAGTTCGATCTGTCCGTCTGTCAGCTCGTATCGGCCGGTGATCAGATTGAACAGCGTCGTCTTGCCGGCCCCGTTGGGGCCGATCACGGCGGTCACCTCGTCCTTCCGGATGTCGAGTGTGACGTCGTCGACAGCTCGGATCTTGCCGAACTCTTTCGAGACGCTGTCCAACGCCAAGTGAGGCGTTGCCATACCAACAACTGTTCCGTAACAGTATAAAAATCTATCTCTGTGTGTAGAGGATTGGATCGACTGTTCTCTCACAGCTTGACGGAACCATAACATATATTTATGCAGTATTCGTTCGTCTCCCTATGCCATTCGAGAGCATGCTTTCCGAGCAGCGTAGCGGGCACTGTAGCCGTCGCAAGTTCCTCGCAGGAAGTGGCGCAGTCGTGGGAACGTCCATTGCTGGTTGTCTCGGCGGAGGCAGTGGCGAGTCAGATACGGTCAAGATAGGGTTCGTGCTGCCCTTCTCCGGGACGTATTCGTTCCTGGGTGAGAGTATCGTGAACGGGGTGAAACTCCGTCTTGACCAGCAACTCGACGGTGAAATCGACGGCCGTCCGGTCGAATACGTCCGCAAGGATACTGGCGCAGACCCGGCGACCGGGGCGTCCATCACACAGGAGTTCCTGCAGTCGGAGAACGTCGACTTCCTCGTCGGCCCGGTTTCGAGTGCTGTCGCCGGTGCGATGAAACCCGAGATCGCAAGCGCTGGCAGTGCGATCTGGTTGAACGCCAACGCGGGGAACTACAAACTCGTCCAGGACAACTGCACGAAGTATCACTTCCGGACCTCGTTCAATACGTGGCAGACAAGCGCTCCGCTGGCCGCCTACGTCACGGAGAACGTCACGGACAACGTCGTACTCTCGTACGCGAACTACACGTTCGGTCAGCAGTCGAAGTCACTCTTCCGGGAGGCGTTCGAAGAAGCTGGCGGGAACGTCGTCAACGAGATCGGTGCGCCACTGGGGACGTCTGATTATTCGTCGTTCCTTCAGGAGATCGAGAACAGCGGTGCGGACGCCGTGTTCTCGTTCTTCGCTGGCAGTGATGCCGTGAACTACATCAAGCAGTTCAGTTCCTTCGGGCTCAACGAGAAGATGACCCAGACAGGTAGCGGGTTCCTCCTGTCGGCCGACACGCTTCCGGCACAGGGACAGGCAGCACTCGGTATGTACTCGGTTCTGCACTACACGCCGACGAAGCAATCCGACCGGAACCAGGCGTTCGTGGACGCGTATTCCGAACAGTACGATACGACCCCGAACGTGTACGCGTGTCAGGGGTACGACTCCGGCCTGGCAGCAGAGATGGCCGTCACTGAGGCTGGCGGAACCGACGTCGACAGCATGGTCAGTGGGCTCGCTGGGAAGGAACTCGACAGTCCCCGAGGGTACTTCAAGTTCAAATCCTCGACGCACGATCCGATCATGGACATGGACGTCCGCCAGGTCGTCGAAGGGGACGACGGTGGCGTCCAGAACGAAGTGGTCGAGACGCTGTCGAAGGTCGAAGGCCCGACCTGGGGGTGCAGTCTGTAACATGGTCCTGGACGGACTCGCGAAGACAGCACTGTTGGGCGTGGAGATGGGGATGACACTCGTACTGGTGACCGTTGGATTGACCCTGATATTCGGGATGATGGACGTCATCAACTTCGCCCACGGGTCGCTGTACATGCTCGGTGCGTACTTCGGTCTCACGATCGTCTCGGTGACCGGCAACTGGTGGGCTGCCCTTCTGGTCGCGCCGTTACTCGTCGGTCTGCTCGGTGGGCTCATCGAGTACTTCTCGATACGACCGCTCTACGGCCGGAACCCGCTCTACCACATCCTGCTTACGTTCGGGTTCGCGATCATGCTACACGGCATGGTGACGGAGATCTGGGGCGGACAGGTACAGAATATCTCGACCCCCGCGCTCCTCGATGGCTCTGTGGACCTGGTCCTGTTCTCGTACCCACTGTTCCGGCTGTTCCTGCTCGGTGTCAGTATCGCCGTCACAGCCGCGCTGTGGGTGGCGATTCGACAGAGTGACTTCGGCATCGTCATGCGTGCGAGTGCCCACGACTCAGAGATGGTGAATGCTCTCGGCACGGACGTCAAGCGAGTATTCACCGCCGTGTTCGTCCTCGGATCGGTACTCGCTGGTCTATCGGGCGTGTTGCTGGGCACCTCCCGTGCGGTCGATCCAGGAATGGCAGCAAGTATCATCATCCAGGCGTTCGCTATCGTCGTCATCGGCGGTCTCGGGAGTTATCGTGGTGCCGTCGTCGGTGCGTTCGTGGTCGGGATGCTCAATGCGTTCGGACCGACGTTCGCCCCGCAGTTCACGGACGCACTCCTGTACCTATTGATGGCGGCGGTGTTGCTCGTGAAACCGGCTGGACTGTTCGGCAACCCGGAGGCGACCTGAGATGAGTGTCAGAGATATCGTCGGCAGACACTTCTCCGCGCACGCACAGACAGATGCCCTCAGCGGTCGCGTTCGCCTCGGCCTGTTCACGGCTGGAATCGTCGCTATCCTGTTCGCGCCGGTGGCCCAGATGATCCACCCGTTCTGGATGGACCTCGCGACGCACATGTTCATCTTCGCGTTGTTCGCGCTCAGTCTCGATTTCGTCTTCGGCTACGCTGGCCTGCTCTCGTTCGGCCACGCGGCCATGTTCGGGGCTGGCGGCTACACTGCTGCGTTGCTCATCCAGAACGTGACGGCCAGCGCACTGCTCGTCCTGCCGGCCGCCGTCGTCGTCGGGGCGGTCGTCGCAGCCATCATCGGCTGGCTGAGCGTCACCGCACGCGGGATCTACTTCGCGATGCTCACCCTGGCGTTCGCGCAGCTGTTCTACACGATAGCGTTCAACGATATCCCCGCGATGCTGTTGGGTCTCGATGCGGTGACGAACGGTGACAACGGGCTGGTCGGTATCACCTCGCTCACTATACTCGGGATCGATACCGGCTCTCTCATGTCGTATTACTACCTCTCGCTCGTCATGCTCGCGGGCACGTTGGCGCTGGTCACTCGCCTCGCGAACTCCCCGTTCGGTCGTGTCTTGCAGGCCATCCGCGAGAACGAGGACCGCGTCGCGTTCATCGGGTACGATGTCGACCGCTACAAGATAGTCGCGTTCACGATCAGCGGTGGGATGGCGGGGCTGGCTGGCGGGCTCTGGGTGCCGTTCAACAGTACCGCCACCACGACGATGCTGCATTGGACGACGAGTGGCGAACTGATCGTGATGACGCTGCTTGGCGGTATGGGGACGCTCTGGGGGGCAATCGCCGGCGCGTTCCTCGTCGTGTTCCTCGAGGATTCGCTCTCGGCCATCGGTAACTGGGAGATCTACCTGGGTATCGTCTACATCGTCATCGTCATCTTCGCACCGCGAGGGTTGGCCGGCATCTTCCAGACCATCCGGTCGAACCCACACCCGAAGGTGCTGTTACGAACAGCCCGAGACGCGATGGCAACATACATAAAAGAAGTAACACCTTAACCCCAGCAATTTATATTTGCGAGCGGAGTTGGCCATCGTATGGCAGGTTCGAAGGTGCGAGACCTCTCTGCAGCAGTCGACCGAATCGAACCGGGCAGTTCCATCGCGATGGGACTCGCGCTCGAACACGCGATTCCGTTCGCTGCCGGACACGAACTCATCCGGCAGGGGACAGATGAGCTGACGCTCGTCGGCCCTATCAGCGACCTCCTGTTCGACCAGTTGGTGGCGGCAGACCTGGTCGATACGATCAGGGCCGCGTGGGTCGGAAACGTGAGTGCCGGCACCGGCTACAACTTCCGTCGTGCTGTCGAGCAGGACGAGCTAGCGGTGGAGAACCACTCGAATTTCAGTATCGCGCTGGCGTTGAAAGCGGGAGCGATGGGCGTCCCGTACCTCCCGACGCGGTCGTTACTCGGGAGCGACATTTTCGCGGAGAGTGACCAGTTCCGCGAGGCGGAAGACCCCTATTCCGGTGATCGCCTGGCCCTCGTTCCGGCTATCCGGCCGGACTGGGCCATCGTACACGTCCAGCGGGCGTCGCCATACGGTGACGCCCACTTCTGGGGGAACTCCGGTGTCACGTTCGAAGCCGTCGACGCCGCCACGAACACGCTCGTGGTCGCAGAGGAGATCGTTGATCCCGACGTGATACAGAGTGACCCCAGTCGTACCGCGATAACCAGAGAGTCAGTGACTGCCGTCGCCGAAGTCCCGAATGGGGCTCACCCATCACCGCTCGCAGGTCGATACAATCGGGACAACGAGTATTACGTCGACTACGCCGAACAGACTGCGGACCGTGAGAGTGCGATGGACTGGCTGGACGAGTGGGTCTACTCCGTGCCGGACCGGACTGCGTACATGGCAAAGATCGACCGCGAGCTAGGACTCTCTGACCGGACTGTCGCCGCGGAGGTGGAGTATGGACAGTGACGAATACACCGCTCGGGAGCTGATGGTGGCCGCTGCCGCACGCGAGATAGAGGACGGTGACGTTGCGTTCGTCGGTATGCGACTCCCACTCATCGCGTTCCAGGTGGCAGTGAGCACACATGCTTCGGACGCGCTCTCTGTGTTCGAGAGCGGGGTCGTGCGTGACGACCCGGCTGACGGGTTCCTCCACACGATGTGTGATCTGCCGAACCTCGACAACGCTGTCTCGACGACGAGCATGATCGATATCATGTCTCGCCTCCAGCGCGGTGATATCGATGTGGGCTTTCTCGGTGGTGCGGAGATAGACCGGTATGGCAATCTCAATACGACCCGTGTCTCTGCTGGGACCTCCCAGGTTCGTCTCCCAGGCAGTGGAGGAGCCTGCGATATCGCCTGTCTCTCCCAGCGGACGGTCATCCTGATGCCACACGAACCGCGTCGGTTCGTCGAGCAGGTGACCTACAACACGAGCCCCGGCCATGGTACGGGTGGCGACTGGCGTGAGCGCGAGTCGGTTGCGGGCGGTGGCCCGGAAACGCTAGTCACGACGAAGGCCACGTTCGGGTTCGACGACAGCGGTGACATGTACCTCGAGTCGCTCCACCCCGGCACCAGTCCGGACGACGTCCTCGAAGACTTCCCTTGGGAACTCCAGACTAGCGAGGACGTGACTGGTGAGCCAGTGAGGCGTACTGAGCCCCCTTCAGAGACGGTGTTGGAACTGATCCGTGAGTTCGATCCCGAGGGGTTCTGGACCCGCTGAATTCGGTTCTGATAATGTATCTTATAAATGGTGTCAATTACCGAAACAAACAAATACCATGTTCTTCATTGTCAGAGTGAGAGATGCAAGATAACCTACCCGAGTCATATCTTCCCGACGCAGCGTACGGCCCGGACCCAGTCAACGCGCTTCCGGAGACTGACTATCCCGCTCAGATCAACGTGGCCGAGGAACTAGTCGACAAGCACGTCGAGGAGGGGCGTGGCGACAATGTCGCTATTCGGTTCCGGGACCGAGAAGTCAGTTACCGTGAACTCCAGGAGAAAGTCGATCGGTTCGGTAACGCCCTGCGTGACCTCGGTGTCGAACCAGGGGACAGAGTGCTCGTTCGGTTCCCCAACCGGCCGGAAGCTATCGTCTCCTGTCTCGCCGTGCAGAAGATCGGGGCGATTCCACAGCCGTCGATGAAACTGCTGCGAGCCAAAGAGCTCACACACATCCTCGATGACGCCAAGATCAAGCTCGCTATCGTCTACGACGACCTGCTCGACGAACTGCAGGACGCTGTGGACGCTGTCGACTGCGTCGAAGAGGTCGTGGTCGTCGACGATGCTGGTGTCGAACACGATCACCCCAGCTACGGGTCGCTCATCGACCAGGCGAGCGCCGATCTGGAGGCTCACGAGACGGCGGCGACTGATCTCGGCCTGATGCTGTACACCAGCGGGACGACCGGTCGTCCCAAGGGCGCTGTCCACTCCCACTCCGATATCCTCGCGACAGCCGACGGGTACGCCCGGTACTGTATCGAACCGTCGGAAGACGACGTGTTCGGCGGAAATCCGCCGCTGCCGTTCGCGTACGGCTACGGTGATCTCGTCACGTTCCCGCTTCGATTCGGTGCAACGACGAGTCTCGTCCAGGACGCGACGCCGGAGACCCTCCTCGAAGCCATCGAAGAGCACGGGATCACCGTGTTCTGCTCTGTCCCGACGGCCTACAATCAGATACTCTCGAAGTTCCCCGAGGGGCACGAGGAATTCGACGTCAGTTCGCTCCGTCTCGGGCTGAGTGCCGGTGAGCCGCTGGCGCCCCACACTTTCGACGAGATCAACGAGAAATACGGTATCGACATCCTCGATGGTATCGGCACGACCGAGATGCTCCACATTTTCATCTCTCACCGCCACACTGACGACATCGATCCCAGTGCGACTGGATTCGCCGTTCCCGGGTACGAAGCCAAGATCGTCGATCCGGAGACGGGCGAAGAACTGGAACGTGGGCGGTCCGGCCAACTCGCGGTCCGCGGTCCGACGGGTATCACCTACTGGAACCGGCCCGAAAAACAGAGTGAAGCTGTTCTGGACGGCTGGAGTCTCCCCGGCGACATCTTCGTTCAGCGTGAAGATGGTCGGTTCGAGTATCAGTCTCGGGAGGACGATCTCATCATCTCGAGTGGGTACAATATTCCCGGGCCGGAGGTCGAGATGGTGCTCGAAGAGCGCGACACCGTCCAGGAGGTCGCTGTCGTCGGTGCTCCGGACGAGGAACGCGGGGAGATCGTGAAGGCGTATATCGTGCTGCACGAGGACTACGAGCGGAGCGAGGAACTCGTCACTGAACTCCAGAACCACGTCAAGAACACCCTCGCACCGTACAAGTATCCTCGCGCGATCCAGTTCCTCGACGAACTTCCGCGGACGGAGACCGGCAAGATTCAGCGGACGAAACTCCGGGAACGGGAAGAAGCAGTGCGATAGCGATGCTCTGTCGTCTCGGCCCACTAACCCAGTAGTTTCCGTCAGCAAACACGCTTTTCTGCGTAGACATCCGCATTCGATCACCCCTCTCTGGGTAGACGACGGTTTCGACACGGAGCCCACTCCACAGCTACCACTGGTTGTTCCGGTCTGGGACCCATCTTCTGCCGCAATCTGGCAGTACACACTCATTTACACGCGGTGAAAACAGTATTGTTTACGATTATAGATGGTCATGTTTACGAGGTTGAACGTACGGAGGAGATTGTTGATATTTCAACGATGGCTCCGAGCCGAGTTTCAGTGCCCGACGATCGGGATAATAAGAACAGATAGAAGAATAGTAGTCAGGACCATAACAGTGGTACGTCTGTTATTCGAATAGCGCTGTATCGGACGACGTCTGCGGGACGAGAGTAGTCAAACTCCGCTCCGGAAAACGGTTCACATCACATATGTACTCATGTTATTCACTGAAAGTATTGAATTTCCAACCCATGTAGTTCGGGTCCTGTATCTCCGCAGAGATTGGTTGGCTGTCATTTTGTAAACCCTTAGCACTGTCCACTCGATATCGGTGCCTCACCTGTACATGCGTGCTGTTTACAGCAATTGTTTACAGATTCGAGTTCGAAAATCCTCTTTGCAGGCACGGGTCTGACCAGGAAAAGACGAAAACCGCTCAGGGGCCCTCGTTAGATCGTAATTTCAGATCTGAACGGGGTTTGGCCACACAGGTCAGCACGTAGCCCTCGTCTTTCTCACTGGCTGAGAGGAACATCGCTTCAGTCTGCTGGACCTCACCCTCTTCGAGAAGGAGTGCACTACAGACGCCACAGACGCCCATTCGGCACTGATAGGGTAACTCGAGACCAGCTTCGTCAGCAGCTTCGAGGATGCTCTGTGTTTCGGGGACTTCGATCGATCGCTCAAGATCGACGAATTCCACTGTATGCGTCGTAACCATCGTTATAGCTCGTACTCGTACACGTGTTCGATCGGTTCGAAGCCCAGGTCTTCGTAGACGGTCATCCCCTGGTCGTCACCCTCGATCACGTCGACGCGGCAGAATTCGATACCGCGCGGATGACTGCGAAGCCACTCCGCGGCCGCGTCGAGTAACTGCTGGCCGATTCCCGACTTGCGATACTCCTCCAACACGAAGTGACCGCTGATGTACCCGTGGTCCTCGAGGCGGAAGATCGGGTGATCCCCCACCACTCGCACTTCTAAGACACCGACGAGGTCGTCGTCGCTCTCGGCCACGAAGACGGTCCCGTATTTCGAATCGAGGAGTTGGTTCTCGAAGTACTGCAGCCACCGCTCGTTGGCGTCGTCCTTGTGTTGGTATCGGTCGTCGTACCTCGAGAGGTAGTCGGTGAATCCGTGCCAGAGCTCGATCAGTTCAGTACCATCTGCTTTCTCGGCTTGCCGTATCTCGGCTTCCATACACCCCATTTGAGCCCCCTCTGTTAAAAAATGCCATGCTCAAGACCGAAGTATTGCCGGTATCTGGGAAAAGCTTATATGTAATCACTCGAATATACCGGTGTATCGAAATGTCCGCAGACCCAGCCACACTCTCCGAAGAGGAGTTCAAAGAACAGCTACAGAACGGGAAGATGGTCGAGTCGGAAGAGGAGATGACCGAGGGGTACAAGAAGGCCCTGAAGCAGATCCTGCTGGTCTCGGCTGACACAGAACTGATGAGTGCGCCGGCGTACTACGAGCAGTCGCTCAACGCACCGAGTCTCGACGCGCGGGCCTCGTGTGTGAGCGTCATCCAGGACGAGCTCGGTCACGGCCACATCGCGTACCGCCTGCTGGAGGACCTCGGTGAGGACCGCGAGGACCTCATCTTCGAGCGTGAACCTCACGAGTTCCGCAACACGTACGGATTCGATCAGCACATCGATAACTTCGCCGAGCTCGTCTGCGCACACGGTATGTTCGACCGTGCGGGGATCACGCTCCTGGGAGACATCCACGAGAACACGTCGTATGCGCCGTGGAAGCGTGCACTGACGAAGGTGTCCAAGGAGGAGCAGTTCCACCTCCGACACGGTGAGACGTGGATGCGACGGCTCGCGACGAAGAACGAGTCGACCAGACAGAAGGTCCAGGAGGCCGTCGACTGGATGTTCCCCATGGCACTGGAGTGGTTCGGTCTTCCCGACGACAAGAAGCGCCACGACGACCAGCTCGAATACCGTATCAAGGGGAAATCGAACGACGAACTCCGCCAGGACTGGCTGGACCGCGCGGTCCCGTTCCTCAACGAAATCGATATCGAGTTCCCGGCTCACTACGACGAGGACGCCGAAGAGTACGTGATCGACTACGAGTTCCCGGTCGCGTTCGACGAGGAGAACAAGGAGTGGCGCTTCGACGAACCGATCTCGTGGGACGACGTCATCGACCGCTGGCGGGCGCGTGGCCCGGCAAACGAGAAGTACGTCGACCTGATCCAGTCCGGCAAAGTCGACGTGATGCCATAACCGGTGTACAATGAGCAAGAGTTCGAAGACAGAAATCGGCGAACTGGGATTCGGTCCGTTCGACATCGGACCTGACGGGACCGAATCAGAACTTGAACAGGCCGTCTGGGCGAACCTCGACGAGATTCCGGATCCGCACATTCCACTGAGTCTGGTCGAGATGGCGATGATATACGACGTCGACGTGGATAGAGACGGTGTCGCCAACATCGACGTGTCGTTCCCGTGCATGGGATGTCCGGCATACGAGTTCATCCACGACGACATCCGGGGCTGTCTCCGGACCATGGATGGGATCAGCGACGTCGAGATCGACGTGGTCTGGGATCCTGTCTGGACCAAAGATATGCTGGACGAGGACGCGCGAGAGAAACTCCGAGAATCGGGGATCGCACTATGAAATACGAAGTATTCGCACGCATCAGAGCAGGAGAGGACCTGATCCACGTCGGTAACGTGGACGCACCGGACGACAAGCTAGTCAAGACCTACGCACGCACGACGTTCGACGAGGAGGACTGGGACCGGATGGTCGCCGTTCCCCGAGACGAGCTCGTGGAAGTGACGGGCGAACAGAAGGCGGAATCACCGCCCACGGGACAACAATGACTGACAACTGGAACGACGACGCTGTCGACTACGTACAGGCAATCGCCGACACGAAGCTGATCCTCTCGCACCGGTACGCGGAGTGGATGCTTTCGGGGCCGGTTCTGGAGGACGACATCGCAGGGGCGAGCGCTGCGCAGGACGAGATCGGTCACGTTCGTCAGCTCTACGAGAAACTCTCGGACAACGGCCGCGACCTCTCGTGGTTACAGGGCGACCGCTCACCCGAGGAGTTCTCAAACGCTGGCTGCCTCGACGAGTCGGTCGGGTCGTGGGCCGAGTTCGTCACGGTAGCGGACCTGACCGAACGCGCGGCGTGGTACCTGATCGATTCCATCGCCCACGAGGACTTCGAGGGCCTCGGTGAACGCATCGGCCAGGACGAGTACTTCCACCTGGAACATCTCGATGGTCGTCTCGAACACCACGCCGACGAGAACCCCGAGGAGGTCGAGGCTGCGCTCGAAGCGGCCGTCCCTGCGGTGCTGGCGTTCATCGGACCGGCCACGCTCGATGCCGACTCGGATCCGCTCGTGCAGTCCGGCTTCACCGACAGGTCGGTCGCCGACATCCGTGAGGGCTTCAAGTCGCACTACGTCTCGATGTTCGAGGACACCGACGTCGATATCTCGGTGGCCGACTGGGACGCCCCAGACGCTGCTGACTGGGATGCTACGCACCGTCGCGTCGGCGAGGGTCACATCAGTGCTGCGTTGGTCGATGCGTTAAGCGGTGCCAACAGCGCGGAGTTCGCGCGGGCCTGACCGATGAGTGCATCCATGAACGACGATCCGGACACGGAGAAACACCCCGAGTGTCCGTTCTGTGGGTCTCGAAACACAGAGCAGGAATCCGCGTTCGGGTCAGAGATCTCCAAGAGCCAGTACTACTGCCACGGTTGCAACACGATGTTCGAGCGTCTCAAGTACGACGGCAAGTCGCCTGACGACGGTCGATAGCTGACTGGTGGCTGAACCACCGTGCCCGATCCTGGCACCCCGCCGTGGAATCGGGCCGTTGTACCGCGAGCGGACGATGGTGGGCTGCGCGGCACCATCATCACCCAAAGATTTATAACCTATGCAGTGGTTCTGTATAACGTACAATGGAGTCATTCGACCAGCTCGACCTAGAGTACTTCCAGACTGAAGTGGAGAACCACGTCGGTATCCTCCGGATCGACCGGCCGCCCGTCAACGCTCACAACATCGACGTTCTGCTCGAACTGCAGCGGGCCGTCGAAGGGGTTCGCTTCGACGACAACGTCCGCGTGTGTGTGTTCGGGAGCGCCAACGAGAGCATCTTCTCGACCGGGTTCGACATCAACGACCTCCAGACAGAGGAGGCTCACCAGATCGGCTACGCCAGCCAGACGTCGAAGGAGATCATCATGAAGATGCGGACGACGGATACGATCTTCATCGCCCTCGTCGACGGGCACTGCATGGGTGGCGGCCTCGAACTTGCCCTGGCCTGTGACTTCCGGTTCGTTGGTGACGATGACGACTACCGCGTCGGGATGCCGGAGGTCCACCTGGGCCTCATCGCCGGCGAGGCAGGGACCCAGCTGCTCCCGCGGTACATCGACCGCTCGGACGCGCTCCGCATGATGATTACTGGTGAGGAACTCACGCCCCAGGAGGCCTACGACAAGGACATCTTCGACGAGATCCACCCGCCGGAGGACGTCGAGGACGCCGTCTTCGAGTTCGCCGAACAGATCGTCGAGAAGCCCGCCGGTGCCGTCGGCCACAACAAGCTGGCAGTCAACGAGGGTCTGGAGATGCCGCTCTGGGACGCGCTCTCCCACGAGCGTGAACTGCAGAACGCGCTGCTCGGCTCGGACTCTGCCAACGAGGGCGTCAACGCGTTCCTCGAGGATCGCGAACCGGACTTCGTCGGCGTCGAGGTCGGCGAGAAGGAAGCGCCCGAACCGACGTCGGACGACTAACTACAGCGAGAGCGATTCGGTCGCGACAGTCGTCTGTTGGATCTCGGTCGTCCCACCGATCAAACTCAGAATTTTTGCGTCGCGGAAGTACCGCTCCAGGGGGTAGTCCGTGCGGTACCCCTTGCCACCGTAGATCTGCATCGCGTTTCGCGTGACGAACTCGGCGACGTCACTGGCGTAGTACTTTGCCTGACTCGACTTTCGCGTGTTCCCACCCTCGTCGGCGATCGTCGCCGCGGACTCGTAGACGAGGTGGCGTGCTGCGTCGAGACGCGTGTCCATCTTCGCCACGAGGACCTGCACCGCCTGGTACTCGCCGATCGCATTGCCTCCCTGGCGGCGTTCGCTGGCGTAGTCGACAGCATCCTCGTATGCTGCCTGCGCGATACCGGTCCCGATGGCACCGAGTCCTGTTCTCGCCATGTCGATGGTCCCCATCGCGATACGGAACCCCGCTCCGACCTCACCGAGCAGGGCGTTCGTCCCGACCTGCACGCCCTCGAACGTCGAGTCGCCGGTGACGTGACCGCGCATCCCCATGAACTCCGCACGGTCGAACGAGAACCCGAGTGTTTCGTCGACTGCGGGCACGAGGAAGACGCTGACGCCGTGTGAGTCGTCTGGCTGGGGTTGCTTCCGCGCGACGACGAGATGGACGTCTGCGACGCCTGCGTTCGTCCCGAAGGACTTCTCGCCCGTCAGCCGGTAGCCGTCGTCGGCCTCCTCGGCGACCGTCTCGAGTTCCGTCGGCGAACTCCCGGCACCGGGTTCGGTGAGCAACATCGCGCCCACGGACTCCCCCGACACCATCTCCGGGAGCCACCGTTCTTTCTGTGCCTCGGTCCCGTGACGAGCGATCGGAAGCGCAGCGAAGGTGTGTCCCTGGATCGTCTCGGCGACGGCCCCGCTCTCGCGTGCGACCCGCTCGACTGCCAGCGCGTACGAGACGAAATCGGAGTCCAGTCCACCGTATTCCTCTGGCAGGAGGATACCAAGCAGCCCTGCATCACCAGCCGCTTCGACGATGTCACGCGGGAATTCGTCGTGCTCCTCGATCTCTTCTGCTTGTGGTGCGAGAACCTCGCGTGCGAATTCGTCGGCACGGTCCCTGATTTCTCGATGCTCTGCGGACAACGATCGTTCTAACAGCTGCATACATGTTCACCTCGGTCCAGCGTCACAAAGATTTTCCTCTTTGTTGTGAGGTACCGTACGACGTAGTGGCCGACAGGCCACTCTATACACACTCTAGAAGGATTGGTGTTCGAGACGCGCTGGGCGGGTTAGCGGTCGATGTTGACGTTGACGTTCTTCGCCTGCGTGTACTCCTTGATCGCTTCGGTCCCCTGTTCGCGACCGACACCGCTCTCTTTGAATCCGCCGAACGGCGTCTGGGGGAACGTCTGTGGGTATTCGTTGATACTGACCATCCCGTAGTCCAGACGCGCTGCGGTGTCGTGGGCTCTGTGGATGTTGCTGGTCCAGACTCCTGCACTCAGCCCGAACGGTGAATCGTTCGCGATCTCGATGGCCTCCTGGTCGTCGCTGAACTCGATGACCGAGAGCACTGGGCCGAAGATCTCCTCGCGAGCGATCGTCATGTCGTTCGTCACGTCCGTGAACACCGTCGGTTCGATGAAGTACCCCTGCTCCTTGTCCTCGGGGATTTCGCCGCCCGTCGCGACGGTCGCACCTTCGTCGATGCCGGTCTGGATGTAGTCGAGGACCTCCTCGCGGTGACTCTCGCTCACTGCGGGACCCATCCGGCCATCGTCGTCGATGCCACTCCCGAGCGGCGTCGCCTCCGCGCGGTTCACGACACGCTCGACGACCTCGTCGTGGATGTCCTCGTGCACGAGCAACCGTGACCCCGCCCAGCACATCTGCCCACAGTTCATGAAGATGCCGTAGTGGACGCCCTTGGCCGCGGCTTCGAGGTCGGCATCCGGGAAGACCATGTTCGGCCCCTTCCCGCCCAGTTCCAGCGTGACGCCGGTGACGTTGTCGGCGGCCTCCGACATGATGTGTTTCCCGACACCCGTGCTGCCCGTGAATGCGACGTGGTCGACGGCGGGATTGGAGACGAGTGCGCTCCCCGCTTCGGACCCGGTTCCGGGAACGACGTTGAGGACACCGTCGGGGAGGCCGGCTGCTTCGGCAGCCTTCGCGTAGTAGAGCGCGGTCAGTGGTGTCGTGTTCGAGGGTTTGAGGACAGCCGTGTTCCCACAGGCGAGTGCCGGCGCCAGACTCCGGCCCGCGAGCTGGAAGGGGTAGTTCCAGGGAGCGATGTGGGCGGTGACACCGAGTGGCTCCTGTAGCGTGTAGTCGAGACGGTTACCGGGCACCGGAACCGTCTCACCGGTCAACTTGTCCGCCCAGCCGGCGTAGTACCGGAAGGTGTCGACGACCATGTCGATGTCGAGGCTGGCCTCGAACGGCGTCTTGCCGTTGTCGTGAGACTCGACGAGACCGATCTCGTCGGCCAGCGATTCGATCTCGTCGGCCATCGCCCGGAGGTGCGCACCGCGGTCACTCGGGCTCATCGTCCGCCATTCCGATCCACGCTCGGCGGCCGCGTCGGCAGCGGCAACCGCGTGATCGACGTCCTCGGCCGTCGCGCATGCCACTGTCGCGTAGGTCTCTTCGGTCGCCGGATCGACTGTCTCGATCGTGTCGCCGTTCTCCGCTGCTCTCCATTCGCCATCGATATACAGCTCTCTCGGACCGTCGTAGCTCATACGTGGTTGACTATCATACACTCCTATAAAAAATCTTGCCTCGAAGCCGGTTCACCGGAAGTCGGGACGCTCGTCCTGTCGGAACGCGCTGACACCGATATCGTGGGCGTCACTCCCGTAGGCGATGGTCTGGAGATGGGCTTCCCGTTCCAGTGCGTCGCGAAACGGCCGCCCGATGTTCTCGTGAATCCCGCGTTTCGTCAGCCCGAGCGTCTCCGTCGGTTTCCGAGCGAGTGTCTCCAGTAGATCCTCGACGACCGCATCGAGTTCGTCGGCAGGGACCGCACGGTTGATGAGGTCGATCTCTGCCGCCTCCTGGGCGTCGAACAGGCGTCCGGTCATCGTCAGTTCCTTCGCCGTCCGAAGACCGACGAGTGCCGGCAGCAAGAACGTCCCACCTGAGTCGGGAATCAGGCCGACGTTGCCGAACACCTCTCCGAAGCGAGCATCGGTGACAGCGTACGCGAAGTCACACGCAGCCGGGATATTGGTGCCCGCACCGACGGCGTCGCCGTTGATCTTCGCGATGACGGGGAACGGCGCAGTCAGGATGCCCTCGATGACTGTCGTGAGCGTCGACTGAATCCGTTCGTAGGCCTCGCCGGGCGTCTCGTCGCGTTCGGCCATCGCGTCGATGTCGCCACCGGCACAGAACGCGTCGCCGTCGCCGGTGATGACCACAGCGCGAGCGTCTTCCTCCTCGGCGGTTTCCAGTGCATCGACGAGTTGGTGGGCAGTTTCGACAGTGAAGGAGTTCTTCGTCTCTGGACGGTCGAATGAGAGTGTGTGTACACGGTCGGCTTTCTCGACTCGAACCATACGTGCCATTGTTCTCGGACCGACAAAAAACCATCCGGGCCTGGGTATTTAATAGCGCCTGCCGACATCACTCGGGGTGTGAGAACGATTGATTCGCACGACGTTCGGTTCGGCGAGCTCGCTGGACCGCTCGTCGACGGGGCGCGGTTCTTCGACTGGCAACTCATCTCGACACAGGTCATCACCGAAGCGTTCGGCCACTCGTTCGAGGATATCGTCGCTGCCGGCGGTATCCCCTATGCGCCGGTCGTTGCAGCAACGACTGTCTATCGCTATCCGGGCTTTCGCGATACGGTGACTGTCGAGACGACCCCGATATCGGTCGGGGAGAGCAGTGTCGAGTTGTGTTACGAGATGACCGACAGCGTGGGAAACCGACTCGCCACAGCGCGGCTCACGCACGTCACCATCGCTCCAGACGGTGGGACGGAACCGATTCCTGCACCGACCCGGAACCAGTTCCATGACGCCCTCGAAGAGGCCGCACCTGAAGCCGGCCCACGTAGCGTGGACGGTGACAGCGACTGGCCATCGTTTTCGGCATCGTTCGATATCCGCGGTCCCCACATCGAGGGTGCCGAACTCGCGTATTTCGAGGAGTACCCGCGCTTTGCCGACGTGGCGATGGAACGGTTCATCGAATCGACGGATACAGCTCTCGAAACGGCAAGTGACGACCCGAGACCGTTCCGTCTTCGCGACTGGCGCTGGGAGTTCGTCTCTCCTGTTCCCTACGAGTCGACGCTCACCATCGAGTCAGACGTGCGCCGGGTCACCGAGGACACCCTCCGGATCAAACACCTGTTCAAGAGCGACGGCAGCGTGAGTATCGAGGGTATCTCCGAGTACGGATGTTTCGATGAGTCAGGGAACCCGATCACGTTCACGCCACAGATGCGTGCCCTGTTCACCGAGGAGTAGTTTGCACAGCGGATCGGAGAGTGTGACGACGCGGAACTGGCGTATTTCGACCGTTCAGGTGGAGTTCGAGCGCAATTGCTCTTCGACCTCGCGGACACTCTCGTGGATCTCGTCGACCCTGGTCATCTGTGCCTCGTTCCCCGCAGCCACGTCCTCGACCTCGCTCGCGACTGTCTCTGCTCGCTCGACTGTCGTCTCGATCATACTCGCGAGTTCCTCGGCGCTGGCGGCCTGCTCGTCGGTTGCAGCAGCGATCTCGTCGACCCCGGACGACGTCTCCTGGATGGCCTCCACGATGGCAACCTGGTTCTCGACGAGCGACTCGACGTGTTCGACGGTCGATTCCATGTGTGTGTTCGCTGTGCGAACGTGGCCGGTCACGTCGTCAGCGGTCTCCCGCAGTTCGGAGACGATCTGCTCGATCTCGTCGACTTCCGCTCTGGACTGCGCTGCGAGTTGCTTGATCTCCTCGGCGACGATCGCGAACCCGTCACCGCCCTGGTCGGCGCGGGCCGCCTCGATGTTGGCGTTCAGCGCCAGGAGGTTCGTCTGCTCTGCAATCTCGGTAATCACGCCCACGATCTGATCTATCTCGTCGAGCTTCGCGGTGAGAGACTGTGTGCTCGCACTGGCATCTTCGCCCGCCTGTGCCATCTGCTGGGTGCTATCGAGGACGGTGTGTCCGGACTCCTGGGAGTCCACGGCCAGGCGGCGGGCGTCGTCGCTCTTCTCGTTCACCTCCCGAGCGCTCGCTGCAATCTCCTCGATCGTCGCGCTGAAAGTCGAGATCTCGTCGCTGACCTTGTCGAGCTCTCCAGCCTGTTCGTCGGCGAGGTCACTGATCTGGTCGGAGCTCGCTGCTACGTCCTCTGCTGAGGACTGCAGATCGGCGATCGCAGATTCGACTTCGTCTGCCATCTGCGATTGCAGATCCTCCAGTACGTTCCGCTGCTCCACTAGTTCCGTCACCCGAGAGGTTATCTCGAATGCCCCCACGACAGTGTCGTCGGCGGTCGTCAGTGGAAACCCGGAAGCCCGGACGTGCCAGGTGTCGCCGGTTGCTCCTGTCCCGGTCCGAATTTTGTCCTCCCGGATGGGGTGGCCTGTCCGGGCGACTTTCTCTGCGAGTGTCTCTGATTCACTGTCAGTCCCGATCACGTCGTAAGCTGCCTCGCCCAGCACGTCCTCCTTCTGATGGCCGATGAGGTCCGCCATCTGCTCGTTCCAGTGTGTGATACAGCCCTCGTCGTCGACTACCAGGACGGGCTCCGGAAACGAAGCCACGAGCGAATCGAATAGCTGGCGCCAGAAATCACGCTCCTGTCGAAGCGCGGTCTGTTCGTCAGCCCCGGAGAAAACGACATCCGATACCAGTTGGTTCGAACTCATCTGATTTCCCTGCATGTGTCGAGAGCAAACTCTCTTACTTCAACATGCCGGAAACGTTTTCAAAGTGAAACGATTGACGCTCGTTCATACCCCCGTATCTTATATTGGCTCGTCATCATCTACCATGTATGACCGATGCGTACATCATCGGAGCTGGACAGTCAGACTTCGGCTCGTTCCCGTCGGAGTCGTATCGGTCGCTGTTCGACGACGCGTTCGACGAAGCCCTCGAGAGCGTCGACAGCGATTTCGACACAGACCGAATCGACGAGGCGTTCCTCGGAACCCTCGGTGTCGGTGGCCGCCAACTGGGCTTGAGCGGGCCAGCCGTCACCGAACACCTCGGGCTCCACGGGATCCCCACCACACGGGTCGAAAACGCGTGTGCGGCCTCCGGATACGCCCTCCGACAGGCCGTGATGGCGGTCCGTTCGGGAATGGTAGACGTGGCGCTCGCAGGCGGCTACGAGGTGATGACGGACATGAGCGGAGACCACACGAAGTGGTGGCTCGGCGTCAGTGGTGAGACAGAATGGGAACGCCTCTCCGGAACCACGTTCGCTGGCGTCTACGCACAGATGGCGAGTGCGTACATGCGCGAATACGAGGCGACGAAGGAGGATATCTCCCGCGTCGCGGTCAAGAACCACGCCAACGGGGCCCAGAACCCGCACGCACAACTCGGGTTCGAATGCTCGCTCGAAGACGCGATGAACGCCCCCGATGTCGCTGCCCCCCTGAACCTGTATCACTGCTGTCCGACGACGGACGGTGCGAGTGCCGTCCTCGTCGCGAGCGAGGAGGCTGCACGCGAGTTCTCGGACGCGCCGGTTCGGGTGGCGGGCGCAGGCGCTGCCAGCGGTCGCGTGGGCCTGTTCCAGCGCGATTCGCTGACGAGTATCCCGGCCTCGGAGACGGCCGCCGAGCGCGCCTACGAGGAGGCCGGCGTCCGGCCGGACGACCTCGACTTCGCCGAAGTCCACGACTGCTTCGCCATCGCCGAACTCGCTGCGTACGAGGACCTCGGCTTCTGCGGGCGGGGCGAAGCCCCGCGGCTCCTCCGTGAGGGAATCACCGATCCGGACGGCGCGCTCCCGGTGAACACGTCTGGAGGGCTCAAGTCGAAGGGGCACCCCATCGGTGCGACCGGGACGGGACAGGTCGTCGAGGCGTTCTCTCAGCTCCGTAATGAGGCCCACGTTCAGGTGGACGATCCACAGGTCGGACTGACACACAACGTCGGTGGGTCCGGTGGTGGCGTGACTGTCCACGTCTTCGAGCGGGTCGATGGAGGTGCACTATGAGCGCCGACTACGGTATCGTCGCGACCGGTATGTATCTTCCGCAAGCCCGACTGGACGGTGAGGAGATCGAAGCGGCCTGGGAGACGAGCGCACCCGTCTCGCAGGCTGCCGTGCCGAAGGCGGACGAAGACGCTCTCACGATGGCCGTCGCGGCTGGCCGTGACGCCATCGCCGGGAGCGAACGGAAGCCACGGGCTGTCCAGCATCTCGCGATCGCTACGACGACGCCACCGCTGGAAGAAGAGGAGTTCGCGCCCCGGGCCGCCGCGGCACTCGGTATGGACGAAGATGTGCGCCTCGACGTGTCCACCCAGAGTACCGTCGCCGGTGCTGATGCACTCCTGTCGGCGGCTACTGCAGACGGACCCGCGCTCGCCGTTGTCTCGGACGCACCCAGTGGCGACCCCGCCGAGGCTGGACAGCGCGTCGGCGCAGGCGCCGCTGCGTTCCTCTTCGACGAGGACGGTGCTGTCGTCCTTGTCGACTCGGCGACGCGGTCCCGTGATGCACCCGGACTCCGGTTCCGCGAGCGCGGCAGCGAGACTGTCGCAAACCTGGACATCACGACCTACGAGCGCGAGACGATCCGTGACCTGGTCTCGTCGTCGGTGAACGCACTCGCCGTCGATCACGAGGCTGTCGACGGCGCCAGTCTCTACCAGCCGACGGCCGACATCCCACACCGGATCGCTCGTGCACTTCCGTACGATACGGAGACGGTCGGGTCTGGTACCGTCGTCGACGAGATCGGTGACGCTGGCGCAGCGACGACTGCCATCGGTCTGCTCGCTGCCCTCGCGGAGACCGAGGACTCGTCGTCAGTCGTCGCCGGGTTCCTCGGCAGCGGTGCGACGGCTGTCGGTCTAGCGTTCGAAGCGCGTGACACCGTTCAGACGGACGTCCAGACGGCTATCGATTCCGGCACCCCCATCTCGTACGCCGGGGCGCTGCGTGAACGCGGGGCGATCGGCGACACCGACGTGGCCGGTGGCGGCGCACACGTCAGTCTCCCGTCGTGGCAGCGGACGATTCCACAGCGGTACCGGCTCCAGGCGGGCCGCTGCCCCAACTGTCGGACCGTCGCGTTCCCGCCTGAAGGGACCTGCCCCGACTGCCACGAACGAGTCGCGTTCGACGAGGTCGAACTCCCCCGAACCGGCGAGGTCGTCGCCGTGACCGTCATCGGCCAGGGTGGCGCACCGCCGGAGTTCGTCGAACTCCAGCGCCGGGACGGGGCGTTCGCCGTCGCTATCGTCGAGGTGACGGTAGACGGCGAGAGCGCCCGGTTCCCTGTCCAGTTGACCGATTGCGAACCCAGCGAGGTCTCGGTCGGTGACCGGGTCACTGGACGGTTCCGCAGGATCTACACTGTGGAGGGCGTCACCCGATACGGGCTGAAGTTCGTGCCCGAGTAACTCAGCTATCGGTCGACGAATCGAAGCCGAGACTGTCCCACAGCTCTGTAACAGTCTGCTGGACCTCCTCGGGGTAGGACGTCTCGAAGGTCACCCGTGGAGCGATGTATTCCTCGTCCCAGCGTGGGTCCCATGTGGCGTTGATGAACAGCCGTGATCCTGGCGTGCCGTCGGTCCGATACTCCGGCGCGGTCGCAGCGGGTGCGCTCGGCTCACTGAACACCCAGTCCTGCGAGGGGTGTGCTTTCACCCAGACGTCGTCCAGTGGGCGTGAGAGGTCGGCAGCCGAGGTGTCCTTGTCGAGGATGAGTATCTTGTCGAACAGGCTGGAGAACGAGAACAGCGTGTTCGACAGCTGCCACTCGAACCCGGCGTACAGAACCTCTGACGCGACAACACACATACCGAGGCACATCTCTGCAGGGAGACGGATCCACTCGACCGGCGCAATCCCCCAGTAGTTGTTCACACGATAGCTCAGGCGAGCGGACTCCGTGATGCCGACCAGCTGGACGTCGTCGGTGAGTGGGGCCCCGAGCGGGATGAACGGAACGAGCGGATCAGTACGGTGTGCCACCGAGTTCACGCTGATGTCGACAACGTCCGTCTCCATCGCCAGTTCCCAGGTCGTCTGTCCTTCGTCTGTCGGTGTTCCCGACCGCACGTCGTCCACGTTGCCAGTGACGACTACTTCTGCGGTCGCTGGAACCTCCAGGCCCTCGTGGGTCGCGACAGGCACGGCGTCGGACCGGGTGCTCGGCCGCATGCTCCCTGTTTGAGAGCGGTCCAGCCAGTGGAGGTAGGTGTTGGTCAGAGCTGCCGCCGGCACACCGAGACATAGCGATACAGTCGCATCGGATCGGATGGTGCTGTTCGAAGGGACGACCGCTCGGAGACGGTGCGTGCCACTGACTGTCCCACGGACCGGGAACCACCGCGTCTCGTCGCCGTCCTCGACCGCGAGAATCCCCAGTGTGAACGCCGGTGGGTCGCCTGGTTCGAGTGGTGGCAGTCCGAGGGAGTAACAGTCCACGTCCGACGGGTCGGCGAGCATGTCCGCCGCCGGTGGGTCGGTCGTTTCCGCGAGCGGTGTGACGACTCGCTCGACGACCTGCTCGTATGGGACGGCCCCACCGAGACCGAGTCCGACCCCGAGACGCTGCCACGGTTTCTCCTGATACTGTGTCGCCTGTTCCGGTCCCGCGAAGACGCCGGACACTGGCGTGACGACACCGCCGGTATCGGAGAACCGGACGGCTGGCCCGTTCGCACGGATCGACTCTGTCGCCACTGCGGTGATCTCTTCGTCTGGGACAGACTGCTCGACGGTCAGGAGGTCGTCGGTCGCTCCCAGTGCGTCGATCGTCTCTCGAAGCGAGGGTGCGTCCGTCATTATCGCTCCCCCGCTGTGCCGACGGTATCCACGCCGAAGGCGTCGGTAGACAATCCAGCATCGACGAGTATCTCCCGCGCACGCTGGCGCCGATCAGCGTCGGCGTGTTCGAACGGTTGACGCGATTTCTCTCCTTCCGGGCGTGTCGCGTCGATGTACGTCTTCGCCGTCTTCGCCTTCGACGTCCCCATCTGTACATCCCCCTTCTCTTCCGGCGTCTGGTAGATGTTGAGCGGAACTTTCGGCATCGATTCCGCACCGAACTGGTGGAAGTCCTTATCCGGGTCGGCGTACAGCGACATCGCTTCGAGGACAGCGCGCTGATCGAACGGATCCACGTCGGCGTCGACGAAGACGAAGAAGTCCACGTGGAGCATTCCCCAGGTCGTGAAGATGAAGTTCGCGAGTTCGTGGAGGTACGAGGGCTCGGTCCGCTCCGTGGAGATGACGTAGACAGTTCGTGGAGTGAAGGGCCACGGGGCCAGTTTCTCTACGTCGAACCCGACCGCTCGCAGGCCCAGTGTCGCGTCGGGGCCGACACAGGCGAGCTCCATCGACGACGTCGTGTTGTGGGCGTACCCCACCTCGGACCACTCGACTGCGAAGGGAATATAGGGCTGTTCTCGGTGCGTGATCGCGTCGATCTCGAGCACCGGCATCGACCGGCGGGGCCCGTGCATGTAGCCGAAGTAGTCCCCATACGGGCCCTCGTCGAGTCGACTGTTGGGGAGGATCCGACCCTCCAGAACGATTTCGGCGGTCGCCGGGACGAGCAGATCGTTCGTCTCGCAGGGGACGAGTTCGACCGGCTCACGCTTCAACCCGCCAGCGAACTCCGCTTCGTCCCGGCCGGTCGGAATCCACATCATCGAGACGGACTCGACCGCTGGCTCGGCGCCGATCGTTATGGCGACCGGCATCGGTTCGTCGTGGCGTTCGTACTTGTAGTAGTAGATGTTCGGTGTCTGCTCACCCGCGAGCAGCAAGACGCTCGCACGCGTGCTGTCGTGGAACATCGCGCGATGTGACGACCAGTCTGTCCACTCAGAATCTCTGTCGTCCGCGATGAGGGTATGAAGATTCGAGTACCGGCCGCCGTCGCCGACGTGGAGAAACGGCCACGGGAACGAGAGCAGATCCACGTCCTCGTCGGTGTGGACGACCTGTTTACACGGGGCATCGTCGCTGTCGACCACAGACGGCGAGACCGGCGCGCGCAAGCGATCGATCATCTCCTCGTAGAACCCGTCGGTCGTCAGGTCTGTCGGCAGGTCCAGCGCCATCGCGATACGCTCCCAGGGCTGCCGGCGTGGTCCCCGGTAGGGGTCGCCCACGAGTCGCGCCGTCGACTCGTCGCTCACGTCTTCGAACACAGGGATGGCTGCGTCGCGTTCGTTGGCCTGCATCGTCACCGCACCCGCTTCGAGATTCCAGGAGATCTGCTGGCCGATCCGGTTGCACTCGCCGCGGTCTTCGAGTCGCTCTAGGTAGCCACGAAAGCTACCGACCGCCCCGTTTTGCGACGTCGTCATGTGTTGTCACCGAATGCACTCGATAGCTCGTCCCGCATGCGCGCTGCCTTGGCGTCGAGATAGGCCTCGAGGAGTTCGGGGTAGGCGTCTTGCATATACGAATTGACGATCGTGCGGACGCCGTCCGAGACAGAGTCGAACTCGCCGACGGCGACGAGGTACTGGAGCATCGCCCGGGCGTCCTCCGACCGGGCGTTGATGACGTTCGACTCCGTGCGGCTGTACTCGATGCACTCGTGGAGTGTCTCCTCGTCGATCTCTGTGAGTTCGGGCTCGGTCTCCAGGATATCGATGTACCAGTCCTCCTTGATGTTCTCGTGGGGACCCCGGACAACTGTCAGTGGCTCCGGATCGTCGAGTTCGCTTTCGGACCTCGCGACGCGTGCCCGGGTGACGAATATCTCCTTCGTGTCCGTGTTTGTCAGCTGGATACTCACTTCTCCGTCCAAGTCGTCGGGGAGATTCTCTTCGGCTGTACTGTATCTTGTCATGGTGAAACCCGCTCCAGTGTGATTTCTGGACGTACAATGCTGTTTACATCGGTAGTATATATATCTATGGGGGGAGTGGGTCCGGACTACTCGGCAAGCAGCTGCGAACCGTCTTCGAGCGGACGCTCTGTCGGTTTGAACACGACCGGTTGCTCCTGTATTCGTTCGACGAATCCCAGTTCGGCGGCGCGGGAGAGGTGCGCGGCCGCTTCACCGGCTCCCATCTTCGCGTGGATGCCAGACATCTCGCCGAAGAGCGTCCGAGCGATGGTCCACGGTGTCGCCCCCTCGGCTGGTGTCGCGTCGACAACGTCGGCCACGCGTTCTCTGTGATGCGTTCGAATGACGTCGATGCGGTCGTCGAGTGAGACAGACGGACCGTGCCCCGGCCTCGCTGTTTGCGAAACGTCCCAGCTGGCAATCCGGTCGATGGTCTGCAGGTACGTTTCGAGCGGGTCCTCACCGGCGGTTCGAGTGTCGCTCCCGCCGACGTTCGGTGTGTACATCGGTAGCACGGCATCACCGACGTAGAGCGTTCGTTGCGCCCGAACTGTCACGTGTCCGCACGTGTGTCCAGGCGTGTGTCTGAGTTCGAGGCCCGCGACGCTGTCACCGTCCTGGTGTTCGGTCACGGGAACGGCGTCGGGCATGGGGGAAGGGGTGTCGTTCTTCCGAACGTCCGCGACGACGTGCTCTGGCGCACCCCACGAGGTGAGTGTCTCGGCGTCGCGCGTGACCCGCTTGCGCCGTTCCTGACCGTAGTCTCGGATCAGCGGGGCGTCCAGTTCGTGCATGTGGAGTGTCGCGTCTGCGGCCGCCGCTAGCCGTGGACCGAGCCCTACGTGGTCGGAGTGCCAGTGTGTGAGGATGATGTGCTCTACGTCGACCACCTCCATCCCGTGGTTAGCCAGTCCTGAACAGAGGGTCTCCCACGGTTTCTCGCCCGGCGGTCCCGGATCGATAAGCACGCCCCGCTGTGGGAAGACGTACGTGCTGTTTTCTCCCTCGGGACTACCGTGGCTGTGGGCGATACGGAACGGACTCATGCGTCGTCGAACAACTCCGCGGCAGTGCCATAGAGGAGGCGGTCGATCGCATCGTCCGGGAGCGAGAGCGACCGGACTGCCTCGGCGTTCTCGCCGATACCAGGGACCATCGGGCCCGGCCAGTCGGTCCCGAAGAGCGCCTGATCGACGACCTCTTCCAGTCGTGGGAAGTGCTCCAGCAGATTCGACGGCGGGATCGACGAGATGTCGAAGTAGACGTTCCCGTGTCGCCGGAGGAGGAACCACGCCTCGTCTGTGTACATCGGACGGCCGCCGTGGGCCATGATTATATCGAGGTCGGGGAAGTCGACAGCGACGTCGTCGAGCGGCATCGGGTCGGCGAGCCGAGAGCGTGCCCCGGGGAAGATGCTGGTCCCAGTGTGAACCATTACGGGGATGTCCGCTCGTGCACACCGCTCGTAGAGACTCCGAAGGCTGTCGAGTCCCCGATAACCGGGATCGGAGAGATAGTCGTTGGCCTGCAGGTTCTGATGTGGTGGGTGAATTTTGATGCCGTCCAGATCGAGATCGTCGATGGCACGGTCGAGTTCCGCTTCCGGGTCGTCGGTGTCATTCGGATCGAAGCCCCCGAACGCGAGGATCCGGTCGGGAGCGGTATCGCGAAACTCGGTGGCCCACTCGTTTACGTCGTGCGTATACCCAAGGATCGGCGTCACGTAGTTGATTATCGCCGCTTTCTCGACGCCTTGCTCGTCGAGGTAGTCGACGAACTGCTCCGGATTACGCGCCAGTTCCATCTTCTCGTCGAACCCGTGGCCGTATTCGCGAAGCAACGAGCGAGCGTCGTCGTCCAGTCGCCAGAACGGGTTCATGTGGACGTGTGCGTCGATAATACGTCCCGTACCATCGGGTGTAGCCGAGCTATCCGCCATGTATAGTGTGACAGCCGATAACATCTTATAACTGCTGGTACAGTACGCTCCGATCGACGGTATCGGGCGCGGGACTGCTCAGCTACCCTGGTCGGGGGGCGCTGTTGTTGACTCACTCCGTTTTTGACCGACTCACTCGATGCGTCTCTCCACCGAGACTGCGACGTCACCGGTCCGTGGGTCGAGGTCTTCGAAATCGACTCGGAGGGGCGTCTCGCACGCCGGACAGTCGATTGCGACCCGAAGCTGACCGTCTACGATACTATCCGGTGTTTCTCCGTCACCTTCGAGCTGGGACCCACACGCTGGACACTCCAGTATATCGTAGTGTGTCATTCGAACCGTCCTGTCTCCTTGTAGTCCTGTCCGAGTTCCACGTAGTGTTCGTGGACCATCGATATCTCCTCGCGCTGGCTGTCGCTGAGCGGACGTGTGTCTGCCGGGACGCCGTACGCCAGGTGCCCCTCGGGAACCGTCTGGCCCTGTCTGACGAGACTCCCCGCCGCGACGAGCGAGTTCGGTTCCACTGTCGCACCACGTAACACCGCACTGTGCATCCCGACGAGTGACTGTTCTCTCACCGTAGCGTAGTCGATGACCACGTTGTGGCCGACCGACACCTCGTCTTCGAGGGTCGCCCCGTGGAGCATCGTGAACTCCTGGACGTTGCACTCGTCACCGACAGTCGTCGGCATCCCGCTCTCGTCACCACGGAGGCAGACGAACGGCCAGACGCTACTTCGCTCGCCGACTGCCACATCGCCGATGAGGTACGCCATCTTCGAGACGAACGCAGAGTCCGCGACTATGGGTGCTTCCCCGTATATTGCTTCTTGCACAGGTCTCATCTACACGGCCAGGGATATGTTTCTTCTGTCGCTCCCCGTCTGGGAAGCGCTCAACGAGCGGCCGAGTCCGATACGTCCCTAGTATTAACATTTATCACGGATACTGTCCCGTTCTAACATATGCGGATAACTGTATTAGGCGCAGGTACCATGGGACATGGTATCACACAGGTTAGTGCGATGGCCGGTCACGACGTGACGCTTCGTGATCTCGAAGACGATCTGGTGGCCGACGGCATCGACGCCATCGAATCGAATCTCGACGGTGGCATCGAGCACGGAAAGGTCACGGCCGCAGAGAAAGCTGCGACGCTCGATCGCATCACCGGCGAGACGGATCTAGCGGTCGCAGTGGACGGGGCAGACCTCGTCGTCGAAGCCGTTCCGGAGAAACTCGATCTGAAGAAGAGTGTCCTCTCGGACGCCGAGTCGGCTGTCGAGGACGACGTGGTCCTCGCGACCAACACCTCGTCGCTCTCGGTGACTGAACTGGCGAGCACGCTCGAACGACCGGGGCGATTCGTCGGCCTGCACTTCTTCAACCCCGTCCACATCATGTCGCTGGTCGAGGCGATCGTCGCCGAACAGACGAACGGCCAGACCAGGGAGTTCGCCGTCGACTACGTCGAGAGTATCGACAAGACGCCCGTTGTCGTGCGTGATGCGCCTGGGTTCGCGTCCTCTCGACTCGGCGTTGCGCTCGGTGTCGAAGCTATCCGCATGGTCGAGGAGGGCGTCGCCTCACCGAAGGACATCGACAACGCGATGGAACTCGGCTACAACCATCCGATGGGGCCGCTCGAACTTACCGACGTCGTGGGCCTGGACGTGCGCCTCGACATCCTGGAATATCTCCGCGAGGAACTGGGTGAACGGTTCAAACCGCCGCAGTTACTCAAACGGAAGGTTCGGGCCGGCAAGACCGGACAGAAATCCGGAGAGGGGTTCTACGTCTGGGAAGACGGTGAAACCGTCGGGATGAGCGGCGAGTGGGGTGACCGATGACCGACGAGCAGACGGCCCTGCTGGAAGCGGAGTACGAGACCATCGGTGTCGAACAGGACGATGGCATCGCCACTGTCACGATACACCGCCCGGACGCTCGAAACGCTCTCAACGAGACCGTTCGAACGGAATTGACCGACGCGTTGCAGGCCATCGAAGACACCGACGTGCGTGTCGTGGTGCTCACTGGCTCGGCCGAGTGCAGCGCCTTCGTCGCCGGTGCGGACGTGAGCGAACTACGCGAGCGAGATATGCTCGAACAGCGCCAGGCGAGTGAACGGCCGCGGATCTACGAAACCGTCGCCGACCTCCGGACGCCAGTGGTGGCCCGCATCAACGGGCATGCTCTCGGCGGTGGACTGGAACTCGCGACAGCGTGTGACATTCGGGTCGCCCAGCGGGGCGCGAAACTTGGACAGCCCGAGATAAATCTGGGTATTATCCCCGGCGGAGGGGGAACCCAGCGGTTGCCCCGACTCATCGGCGAGGGGCAGGCGATGAAACTCATCCTCACCGGTGACCTCGTCGACGCAGACGAAGCCGACGATATCGGACTCGTCGACGAGGTGTGTGACCCCGACGAACTCGACGACCGCGTGAGCGACATCACGACATCCATCGCCAGCAAGAGCCCTGTCGCGCTCCAGTACGCTAAAGAGAGCGTTCGAGCGGCGTCACAGATGACCCTGGACAACGGTATCGACTACGAGGCCGAACTGTTCGCCCAGTTGTTCGCGACCGAAGACAAGAACGAGGGTATCGACGCCTTCTTCGAGGACAGAGATCCAGAATGGGCCGGAAAATGAGAGGGACGTCTCGGCGCAAGACCGGTACGTATATATACAAGGAATTCAATCTCCAAATGCAGGAACGGCACACCCACTGGCTCCGTGACTCCGGGACCTCGAGAACTGTCACCCCCCAGCTCCAGCGTACTCAGCACGGAATCGCGAAGTGTCTGTCCAAATGTTTCCGCCTCGCTCATACCGGAGGCGGGCCGTTCCTGTTTTGCCCCTACCCATCGGATGTGACTCCTACAGAGGAGGCTTGCGAACGTCCTGGACTGTTGGGTCGGGATAGTACTTGTTCGTGGGCTGCGCACAGATGGGGGGACCGTCCCACATGAGCGACATCATCAGCAGCGACGAGACCATCGTCCGGGTAGCCACCAGGAATCCTGAGCAGGTTCTCTCGGGCACGGATACGGATACAGACTGTCTCGTGCGGGTCGGGACGACCGGCGTACAGGCTATCGAGCCCCTCGTCATGGTGACGCGACAGGGCGAAACCGCGTTCCACACACAGTGTTCGCCTGAACACATCAGCGACATCGTCGCACAGACAAACGGGGCCGATGACGTGACTGTTGCGACCCCGGATGCCGTCACTGACCACGACCCAGAGACGACCCGCCTTCCTGTCCCCGAATTATCCCAACTGAGTGCAGGCAAGCGTGACGTGCTCGGCGGCTGTGGCTGGCGACGGCCGACCGACCCGTCGGATCACGAACTGGCTGGTGGCTTTCCCGACGTCGACACCGAGACGATACTGGCTATCGGCCGCGAACTCCGCGGGCGAGGCTGGGGAGATAGCTGTCACGACGACATTGTCGGGAACGCCTGGGAGACCGTCCGCGGAGCCGACGATGAGACGACGCTCGTCGTGAACGCACACGGGACCGACGGCGACGGAGTACTGCTCTCTAGCGTCCCGCTCGAAGTACTGGACGGGGTGGCTGCTGTCGTCCGGGCCGCCGATATCGACCGTGTCGTCGTGTATACCTCGACTGCGGACGCGCACCACGTCGAGACTGTCCAGGCGGCAATCGACGTCCACCCCGAGCTGCAGGTCCCAGTTTCCGTGGTCGAGGGCCCAGCGGAGTACCGAGCGGCCGAACCGACGATGGCCGTCGAGGCGATCGAGGGCAACCACCGACTGGAAGCTCGACTTCGCCCGCCGGCCCTCGACGAGGTAGGACTGCACGGGAATCCGACGGTGGTGCATACGCCCCGAACACTCGCGACCCTCTCGGTCGCGCTTCGTCGGGGAGAACTGCCTAACACCCGCATCTTGACGGTAACGGGGGACGTGGATTCGCCTGCCACAGTAGAGCTTCGGGAGTCCGAACCGGTATCCGAAGCAGTCTCGGCCGTCGCTGTGGAGGGGGCACTCAAAGCCGCTTGTGTCGGCGGCCGGTTCGGCGGCCTGACCCAGGATCTGGACATTGCTGTCGACCCTGAATCGCTCTCGACAGCCGGACTCGGAACAGACGGTACCGTCCGTGTGCTATCCGAGGACCGGTGTATCGTCGAATTCGTCGGGCGGCTGGCCCGGTATGCGTCCGAGGAGAACTGTGGGCGCTGCGTGCCATGCCGGGAGGGAACGACACAGTTGACGGAGTTGCTCCGTGATGTGTACGATGGGGACTATTCGCCCGGCCGCATCGAGGAACTGGTCCGCGTCATGGAGACGTCGAGTATCTGCGCGTTCGGGGTGCAGGCTGCTCGGCCCGCTCGGACGGCAATCGCAGCATTCGAGTCGGAGTTCCGGGCCCACGCCGACGGCCAATGCCCGGCTGGCAGTTGCATCGACGCCATGGAGGTCTCGTAACATGAGTTCAGAAGAGCAAACGACGACGGACGTACCGCCTTTGACCGAAGAAATCGCACCGGGGACGGCAACGGACCCGCCAGTCAGAACCGAGGAGTCGGTCACGGTCACTGTCGACGGCACTGCCGTGACGATTCCCCCGGATTCGACCCTCATCGATGCTATCGAAGCCGTCAGTACCGAGGAATCCGTTCCTGCGTTGTGCCACTACGGCCGGGAAGAGATCGGTCCTCGCAGCGAGTGTCGCACCTGTATGGTCGAGACCGACGCTCACGGCGTCGTGCCGGCCTGTAGCTTCCCGCCCGAGGACGGCCTGACGATCCGTACTGACGCCGACACCGCTTCGGAAGCACGGGACGTGAACCTCGACCTCGTCCTCTCGGACCACAATCTCCGTTGCACCACCTGTGGCAAGAACGGCCGCTGTGAGCTGCAGGACGCCGCGATCGAACAGGAGGTCGAGGAGCCACGCTACGGCGTCCTCGACGACCGCGACGAGTACGAACCGCTGGACGACACTTCGTCGTTCATCCAGATCGACCGCAACAAGTGTATCCTCTGCAATCGGTGTGTCGACGCCTGCAACGACGTTCAGGTCGAGGGCGTGCTCCGGTTGGAGGGATCGGGGAAGGACACGCGGATCGGCTTCCAGAGCGACTCCGAGACGATGGACGACTCGGCGTGTGTCTCCTGTGGCCACTGTGCGACTGTCTGTCCGACCGGATCGCTCGTCGAGAAGGGGATGGAAGACGCTACGACGCTCCCTCTCCCCGGCTTCACGCAGAAGAACAGTGTCGGCAGTAGCTACGAGAGTTCTGGCGAAGCACGCGGTCCGATGACATCCAAGAAACGCGATGAAACCTCGGAGAGCGACCAGTCGACAGGCGAGGATGCGGTCTCCGACGAGACAGACGTCTGGGCGGACGAGTCGGATGGTGGTGACTGGCCATGACCGACGACGACCTGGACGGAGTTGCGGGATACATGCAGGCGGCCAGGGACCAAGCGCTCCAGAACGTCGAACACTTCGCCGAGGGTGTCGCAGCCGAAACACTGCCGGAGGGAAAACTGTTCGAGATAGCGCAGTCGGTCGGTGACAAGCGACTCGAAGAACTGAACGTCGCCGACACCACCTGTGGCTACTGTGCAGTCGGCTGTCGGTTCGACCTCTACTCCGACGGTGAAGAGATTCTCGCTGCTCGGCCGACGGCCGAGGAGGACGCACCCGTCAACGGTATCTCGACCTGCGTGAAAGGCAAGTTCGGCTACGACTTCGTCAACTCCGACGACCGACTGACGTCGCCACTGGTCCGCGACGAGAACGGGGAGTTCCGGACCGCGACCTGGGACGAAGCCCTCGACCGTGTCGCCGCCGGATTCAGCGAGATCAAGGCCGAACACGGGGGCGAATCATTGTCGGTCATCACCTCCTCGAAAGCGACGAACGAGGACAACTACCTGATGGGCAAGTTCGCCCGCCAGGTGTTGGAGACCAACAGCGTCGACAACTGTAACCGCCTCTGTCACTCCTCGACGGTGGCCGGTCTCGCAAAGACCTACGGGTACGGCGCCGCCTCGGTGAGCATGGACGACATCGAGTCGACCGATTGCTATCTCATCACTGGGTCCAACACGACCGAGGCCCATCCCGTGATCGGGACGCGCATCAAGCAGAACGTCCGGGACGGTGCAGACCTGGTCGTCTTCGATCCCCGCGAGGTCCAGATCGCCGAGTACGCCACTCAGTACAGCCGTGTCGAACCGGGCTACGACGCGGTCTGGATCAACGGCATCACGCGGTACGTCATCGAGAACGACCTCTACGACGAGGAGTTCGTCGCGGAACGGACGACCGGATTCGACGCAGTCGCGGATGCGGTCCAGGAGTTCACGCCCGAGCGCGTCGAGGAGGTGACCGGCGTTCCTCACGAGGAGATCGCCGCAGCAGCCGAAACGATCGCTGCGGCCGATTCCTGTGTGTTCGGATGGACGCTCGGATTGACCGAACACTCCCACGGAACGGAGAACGTCATGGCGATGGGGAACCTCGCTGCTGTGACCGGGAACCTGGGCAAACCCGGTGCTGGCGTCTCACCGTTCCGCGGCCAGAACAACGTCCAGGGGGGTGGCGGTGATATGGGGCCGCTACCCGACAACTTCCCAGGATACCAGGATATCGCTGACGACGATATCCGTGCGAAGTTCGAGGACGCCTGGGACTGTGATATATCGCCGGAGTACGGCTACTACACGACCCAAATGTTCCTCGAGGCCAGCAAGGGGAACCTCCGTGGGATGTACATCATCGGCGAGAACTCCGCACTCTCCGAACCGGGAGTGAACCACGCGACCGAGGTACTGGAGAACCTGGAGTTCCTCGTCGTGCAGGACCTCTTCGTCACCGAGACCGCACAGTACGCCGACGTCGTCCTTCCAGCGTGTTCGTTCGTCGAAAAGACAGGGACGTTCACGAACACCGATCGGACCGTGCAGATGGTCAAACAGGTGATGGAACCGAAAGGCGACTCCCGCCCCGACTGGCAGATTCTACAGGACCTGGCGAATCGCATGGGGCGTGACTGGAACTACAGTTCGACAGCAGAGATCATGGCCGAGGTGAACTCGGTTACCCCGATCTATGGGGGTATCACACACGAGCGAGTCGACGACGAAGGCGGCCTCCAGTGGCCCTGCTGGGACGAGGATCACTCAGGGACCGTACGACTGTACGAGGACGAGTTCAACACGGCGGACGGGAAGGCGCACCTCCAGGCGGTCGGCTACAGTGAACCCGCGGAGACACCCGACGAGGAGTATCCGTTCACACTGACGACTGGTCGTGTCCTCTATCAGTACCACACCGGCACGATGACGCACCGAGAGGAAGGGATCATGGAGTATACACCGAGCGACTTCGTCGAGATCAACCCGGCGACGGCCGAAGCGTACGGAATCGAGAGCGGCGATATGGTGAGAGTCGCGTCCAGGCGGGGCGAGATTACCGTTCCGGCACAGGTGACCGACCGCGTCGGGCCCAACACCCTCTTCGCACCGATCCACTTCGCCGAAAGCGCCGTCAACAAGCTGACCGACGAGGAGCATCTCGACCCGTCGGCGGCGACGCCGGAGTTCAAGATCTCCGCGGTCAGTATCGCTCCCGCGGACGACACAGGTGCCCAGGGAACCGACAACAGTCCCACGACCGATCGCTCAGAGCCGATCGAGGGAGGTGACTGAGGATGGCCGAGCCAACAGACGTCTATCCCGACGACGCAACGCACGGCGGTCGGCCGCGAGAAACCGGGGAGGGTGAAGCAGCACTCCGTGACGCGCTGGACGAACACGGCGACGCACTCGCTGCGGCCATCGAGCGAACGGACGAACTGGAGGACGCGGTCGAGACGGCGATCTTGCTGCTCGCCACCGCGGACGACGAGGAGATCGAGCATCTCACGACGTCCTCTGCCACCCTTCTGGAAGCAGCAGATGGGCTCTCGACCCAAGACACGGCCGACCTCGCGACCGATATCGGTGCGAACGCGGATGAACTCGCCGATGCACTCGAGACTGTCCTCGCGCTCCAGCGAACGGGAACTCTCGACGACCTCGTGACGATAGCGACCGCTCTCACGGAGTCACTCTCCGCCGACGAGATCGACGATCTGGCCACACTGCTGGACGAAGAGAGCGGCGAGATGCTCGCGGCACTCGATATCGTGCTGGAACTCCAGCGCGAGGGCGACCTCGAGGAACTGATCACACTGGCGACCACGCTCTCGACACTGGAGATAGACGCTGACACCGCGGCTGGCTTGAATACAGTGCTTTCGGCAGTGGGCGAGGCACAGAGCGGATCGGAACCGGTCGGACTACTCGGACTGGTCGGTCGCCTTCGCTCACGTGACGCGCGTGCCGGTCTCGGATTTCTCACCGAACTCCTTGCAGCAATGGGTCGTCGATTACGACGATGAAAGAGGGTGGCGACGGGTCGAGCGGGACGGTCTGCCCGTTCTGTGCCGTCGGCTGTCGGCTCACCCACGACGGCGACCGGGTTCGTGGCGTCCCGGGCGCGGCAAATCCGGATGGTCGGCTCTGTCAGAAAGGACTTCGTGCGTTCGACCGGCGCACCAGTGACGAGCGACTCACGTCACCGCTGGTCAGACGCGACGGCGACCTCGTCCCCGTCTCGTGGGAGACTGCTCTGGACCGTGTCGTCACCGAGCTCGAACAGATTCGCACCGAGCAGGGCCCGGACAAACTGGCGTTTCTTGGCGCACCACGCTGTACGAACGAGGAGAACTACCTGCTCCAGAAGCTCGCCCGCACGCTCGGGACGAACAACGTCGACAACAGAGCACGAAGCTGCCATACCGAGACGGCGAGAGTGTTGAACACTCGACTGGGCTACCCGGCGATGACCAATTCGCTCGCTGATCTGGGCGCAGCGGACGTATTCCTCGTTGTCGGTGCGAACCCCGCTGCGCGGCAACCTGTCGCCTTCAACAGTACTGTCAGGCCCGCTGTTGCCGACGGCGCGACCTTGATCCACGTCGACCCCCACGAAAACGAAACGACGCGAATCGCCGACGTGCACGTCGCACCACGACCGGGAACGGATCCACTCGTCGCGACGATACTGTGTTCGTTCGTCATCGACGCAGGCGGTCTCGATAGATCGTTCCTCCAAACACGGACGAAAGGGTTCGAGGCATTCCGGGCATCGCTGGCGGAGTACGATATCGAGTGCCTGCTTACGGACGCCGACGTAGACGAACAGAAACTACGCGATATCGCCGTTCAAATCGCGGAGGCGGACCGGACAGCCGTGCTCACCGGTACTGGCGCCGACGAGACGGCGACAGCAAACGGTCTGTTGAATCTCCTCACACTGACCGGCAATATCGGTCGGTCAGGAACCGGGCTGAACATGCTCCGGGGCCTCAGCAACGAGCAAGGGGCGACCGACATGGGATGTGTCCCGGATTGGCTTCCCGGACACCAGGAGGTGACTGACGATGCTGCCCGCAATAGAGTCACAGCGGAATGGGGGACCAAACTCCCTCCCACACCTGGAGATACGGAACGAGACCTCCTTTCGGGATTCGGGGAAGAGATTGAAGCCGCACTCGTCGTCGGCGAGAACCCGGCGATCTCGAAACACGACCCGGAGTGGATCGCCGAGCGACTGGACTCGATAGACCTGCTGGTAGTCCAGGAACTCTTCCGTAGCAAGACGGCCAGACATGCCGATGTCGTCCTTCCCGTCGCCGCCACCGTGGAAAAGGAGGGAACGATCACCAACATGGACCGACAGGTCCAGCGACTGTCGCCCGCGGTAGGCCCACCCGAAGGTGTTCGGACAGACTTCGCAATCCTCCGTGAGCTCGGTCGCGGTCTCGTCGGCCCCGAATTCGAATACGCCAGGCCACGTGACGTGTTCGAAGAGATCACCAGTGTAACACCGGCGTACTCGCACCTAACATACGACGACCTCGGCGACCGGAGTCGAAGATGGCCGTCACGAGGTGAGACCCGCAGCGACGCAGAGGTCCTGTATACGGAGTCCTTCGATACCGACGACGGACTGACGACGCTCACCTCTCTCGATGTAACACCGAGTGGAGAGACACTCGATTCCAGTCTTACGCTGGTGATCGGCGACCGTGTTCAGGAGTTCAGTACGGCCGGTCCAGTCGAAACAGAGGGAGGTCTCGTCATCCATCCAACCGATGCCGACCGTCGGAATATCGAGACGGGCGATCGGGTCGCCGTTGGAAACGAGGCCGCTACCGTCACAGTCACTGCGAGTGTGAGCGAGTCCATCCGCCCACGGGCAGTGTATCTGCACGCGAGTATCGCAGACCCACTCGTCCGTGGGGATAGCTCCACGGTCGAGGTCTGGATCGACGATGCCAGTTCACAGACGGTCGCTGAAAGCCAGTGATCCGACTCGTTCCGTCTCCGGAGCGGTAGACGCCCGGAATACAGCCGTATTTTGCCGAACGTATCTTTCCTCACCTGGACCATTCCTATACTGGGATGATTTCAAGAACCAAACGGCGAATTTTCTACATTTGCCTCTATTCAACCAGATCAAACATCCTTCAATCAGGTTATGACAACAGGGGGATAATTATTGCGGGTGTTCGATGCAGGTAATCAGGTAGCACGGCTAACGAACCTAATTTATAATTATAAACCACTTGAATATGATCATGGTTCGGTTTTATGACACGTATATCAGCACTCCTAGTGCCAGTAGACGCATCATTTTATCCCCGATTTTGTGGATTACACAGTCTCGATCTTGTGTTTACGTATCTTGTTTACAATAGGGCCTACCGGAATAGTTCGGTGGGTTTCACTTCTCCGGGGTGTCCGTCTACTGGCATCAGTTGTCCTGAACGAACGTGACTGGGCAAGGTGACTCCAACAGTAATTGCTGTGCGAGACTGCCGAAGACGACTTTCTCGGCCGGGGTCCGCCGACGGCCACCGACCACGAGACGGTCGGCGTCGACCTCTGTTGCGAGGTCGAGCAGTGCGTCAGCGGGCTCACCTACTGCGCCACAGACCTCGTACTCGATACCTTCGTCGTTGAGCCGATCAGTCGCCGACTGGACGGATTGGTGTTTTGCAGCGATTTCGTCCGGCGAGTCCCCCTCGAGGAAGTCGTCGTATTCCGACGCCGAGAGTATCTGTGGGAAGCCCCCTCCGGAAATCGGGGGGATCGTGGGCGAAACTCCGTCTGTATCTTTCGGGATGGCGTGGGCAACGACGACGTTCGCGTCTGTTGGACCGGCAATCTCCACAGTAACATCGACGAGGCGGTGTACTCTGTCTTCGTCCGAGTCGCTAACTGGAAGCAGTATCGTCTCGATTGGCACACATGGAGTCCATATATCTGGATATATAAACCCATCGCTCCGAGAGAGGTTCGTTCGAAAATCTGTCCCCGACGATCGGTCGAGCTACCTACAGAGACGTCTCCGTTCGACGGCTACTCGGCATCGTGTGGCTCTACTGCAGACACGTCTCGTATTCAGTCGTCCGACGGCGCTTTGGTCACCGTCGAATCGACAGTGGAACGAGTCACGAACCAGGCTGTCACGAGTGCGCCTGCGATCACGAGTTGGGCGTACCCGACGATCCGAAGCATCCCAACGCGCCCGAAGGCGTCGACGAGTGGCATCGGCGCGAACGGTGAGAGCGCGAAGCCGCCGTAGGTCATCATCGTGATGCCGCTGAGCGCCCGGCCACGGACTTCCTTCTGGACGACAGATGCCACCCAGTCGTTCACTGTGGGCATGACGAGTCCGAACCCTATCGCGCCAGCGATGATGACGCCCGCGATCACGAGCGGAGCGGAACTGGCCGTCGTGAACAGGAGGAACCCAGCACCCCCGGCGACGAATGCGATAGCCATCACCGTGATGTGCTGGACGTGCTGTTTGATCCGGCCATACAGCGATGCGGCGACGACACCGGCGATCATCACGCCCGAGATGATCAACCCGATCTGTGACCCGCCCACGCCGAGGGAGCCTTGCAGATAGTACGGGACCTCGATCATGACAAGGTTCGTCGCCATCATCCCCAGGAGCACTATGAGGTAGATTCCTATCACGAGCTTCGCAGGTTCCTCCCGGATGATCTTGGTGATCGCTTCGAGGCGACTGACCTCGGCGCCTCCTTCGGACTCCGTGAGTTCGGGTTCAGGAAGGAACCGGATGATCGGCGGGATGAACAGGAGCGCCCCCGCGAAGACCAGGAAGATGTACCGCCATCCGAACGTCGAGGCGATGTATCCGCCGAGCGTGGCGGCGACTGCACCGCCACCGGCCTGCACTGCACCGTAATACCCCATGACCGACTCACGCCGGTTACCGGAGTAGTAGTCCGCGATGAGGGTCGGCACCGTCACCATGAGTGCACCGACGGCGATACCGTCGAGGATACGCGTCGCGAGGATCAGGTAGATCGAGTCCAGGAAGAACGCGACGCTCGTCCCGACACCGTAGATGATGACGGCCCCGATCAGGACCGGCTTGCGCGCGTACTTGTCCAGTAGGTACCCCGTGAGCGGCGCGACGACGATCACGACCCACGCAGAGGTCGTGCTGACGAGTTGCGCGAGCGTCTCGGAATTTGGCAGGTGGGCGAAGGTCTCTTGGATCGCTGGAATCGTGGGGTTGATCAGCGCGCCGGAGAACGACGGGATGACCCCGATCAGGACCAGTGTTCCGAGCAACGGCCAGTGGAACGAGTTGGAGTTCTCTGCTGACATCGTTACACCAACCGTGTGCGGCCCTCCGAGCAGCGATCGGTCGTCTGTCGACTCTCTGAGCCAGGCAGTAGCATACGTATCAATGTATACCCACAACTATTATAAATATCTTTCTATCGGAGCAATCACGGGCGCCTGTCCTCACAGCTGGGCGTTCGAGTAGGCACTTGCTCCACTGCTATCTCTAGTGACCTGTGGTGACGAACGAGGACACCTGCCTGGCTACGGTTGCTAGCACGTTTGTTTACGCAATATATGCCGGTATATTCTCTGCAATCGTCGACTGAGCACTCCACCTGTCGGAACTGTAATGATAATCTATATACGCTTCAGGAAATATCGTCCTGTATGGTTCGACCAGCGCTAGTGCTCCCTCCGGAGCCTGACGAACGGTGGCAACTGGCTAAACAGATGGGCGTTACCGACGCCGTCATTCATCCCCTCGAGATCGGCGACGACAAGACGACATGGACCTACGACGAACTGCGGGGGCTGCGAAACTGGCTCGACGACGCCGAGCTGAACTTCTCAGTGCTCGAAGGGAGCGTGCCACTGACCGACCGTGTCCGTCTCGGCCTCGACGGCAGAGACGAGGATATCGACGAGTTCAAACAGTTCCTGCGGGCGTGTGGCGATCTGGGAATCTCTGTCGTCTGTTACGATTGGATGGCGGGCGTCCGCTGGGCCCGTACCGAAGCCCACATCGAGTCCCGTGGCGGGTCCTACGTGACCGGGTACGACAACGAGAAGATGCAGGGTGGGCCGACTGTCCCGGCCTCGGAACGAACCCACGAGGAGATATTCGAGGCGCTTGCCTACTTCCTCGAAGAAGTCGTTCCCGTGGCCGAGGAGGCAGGCGTCAAACTCGGCCTCCACCCGGACGACCCACCGCGCGAGTCCGTTCGTGGGGTTCCTCGTGTCGCCAACAGCGTCGAGAACTACGAGCGGATCCTGGACGTTGTCGACAGCGAGCACAACGGTGTCACGTTCTGCCAGGGGAACTTCGCCGCGATGGGTGCGGATATCCCGGCAGCCATTCGCCAGTTCGGCGACCGGATCAACTTCGTCCACTTCCGTGACGTCGAGGGTGACGCCGACCGATTCGTCGAGACCTGGCACGACGACGGGCCGACGGACATGCACGCAGCGATGGCAGCCTACGAAGAGGCCGTCGACAGCGACGTACCGATGCGACCCGATCACGTCCCGACGATGGCCGGCGAAGACAACTCGAATCCCGGCTACCACACGAAGGGACGGCTGTTCGCTATCGGCTACATGCGTGGCCTCCTCGATTCAGTTGCCTGAGCGACGTCTCTTCTGCCGGGAAAGACAATTCTAATATCGCGGTCTGGCTGATTTTCTAACACAGCATTCCAGACTGCTATGCTATCAGATAGAGCTGTACTCCCCCCAGAGAGTCGCATCGGCCGGACTGCACTCACGGTCTCGGATCTGACGGCGATGGTCGACTTCTACCGTGACATCGTTGGTCTCGCTGTACTCAGCCGCACCGACACGACAGCCGTGCTGGGTGTCGAGGAGACACCGTTGCTGGTCCTCGAAAGGGGATCTGCAGCCCGCACACTGCACCGATCGGGTGCTGGTCTCTTTCATAACGCGTTCAGAGTCCCAACACGTCAAGCACTGGGGGACGCGTACGATCGGATTCAGGAACACTGGCATCTCGGGGGTGCGTCCGACCACGGCGTCAGTGAGGCGCTCTACATCAACGACCCGGAGGGGAATGGAATCGAAATCTATCGGGACTACCCGCGTGCGGAGTGGCCTCGGGACGACGACGGCCAGATTCAGATGGGCACTCACCAACTTTCAACCGAGCCGATTGCGGCGGCTGGGGCGGGCGGCGAAGACCTTCCCGCCGGAACGGACCTGGGCCACGTTCACCTCGAAGTATCCTCGCTGGATGCGTTCAGCGCGTTCTACGAGGACCTCATCGGGTTCGAGAGACAGGTGGTGCTGCCAGCTGCACGCTTCGTCGCTGCTGGTGGATACCACCATCATATCGCTGCGAACACGTGGAACCGTCGCTCCAGGCCAGTCGCCGGCAGAGGGCTATCCTGGTTCGAAGTAGTCGTTCCCGATACGGAGACACTCTCCGCCGTCCAGGAACGTACTGCGAGCAGCCAATACGCCGTCACCGAGACCGACGACGGGATCTCCATCACAGGCCCCGACGAGATAGAGATCAGATTCGGTGTCTGAGCCACCTGCTCCGTCAGAGTCCTTGCATCACCACCCATTCGGAACGCGGATCTGTAGGCGGTCAGTACAACAGTGAGACGGGGGTACCGGACCGATTCACTCGGCCTGGAGCGACTGGTAGAAGTCCCGGAGGACGTGGAAGGCCTTCTTTTTCCGCCCGTGTTGGTCGACGACGCCTTTCCGGTTGTACCCTCGCTGGTACTCGTTCTGACGCATCGGTGCCCGGAAATCGAAGAGAATCCACGGTGACAGGCCAGCGATCTGCTCGTTCTGCATGATCGCTTGCGTCTGGCCGCGATAGATCGCCGCCTGGTACTCCTCGGTCCAGCGGTCCGCTTCGGTACCGTGATTGCCCCACTTGGCGCCACCGCCGGTTTCGGAGATAACGACCGGCGTCCCGTCGGGGTCGTCCTGGAACTGCTGCATATCGTCGGCGTCGCCGTAGTACCAGCCGAAGTACTCGTTGATGCCGACGACGTCCAGGTGGTCCTCGAGTGGGTCCCGAATTTCGAGTCCGTCGTCGGTCTCGTCGACGAAACAGGCTGCAGTCACGAGTCGCGTGTCGTCGAGGCCCCGAACGTACTCGGCCATCTCGGGAAGTACCTCGTTGCGGGTCTCGTCGTTGTGGTCGGTCTCGTTCGCAATCGACCAGAGCACGACCGACGCGCGGTTCCAGTCACGCTGGATCAGTTCGCGCAGTTGCTGCCGATAGAGCTCCTGGATCTCCTCGTCACCGAAGTTGATGTCCCAGTATGCAGGAACCTCCTCCCAGAGGAGAATCCCTTCCTCGTCTGCCGTGCGGGCCATCTCTTCTGTGTGTGGATAGTGGGCGAGCCGTGCGAAGTTACAGCCCAGTTCGTTGATCCACTGGAAGCGGGTCTGGACGTCTTCGGTGTCGAGTGCGCGTCCCTTCCCGGCGACCTCTTCGTGTAGAGCGATGCCGCGTAGGACCTCCTTCTCGCCGTTGATCAGCACGTCACTGCCCTGGACCTCTACGTCACGGAGACCGACGCGGTCAGTGACCGTGTCATCGCCGTAGGTGAGTTCGATCTCGTACAGGCGCGGATCGTCGGGACTCCACAGCGTCAGTGCGTCCCGTTCGAGAGAGAACTCCGTACTGAGTCGTCCATCACCGTCGGGAGTGAGTGATTGATCGACGTCCAGTTCTGGGAGCGCGACCGCGCCCGCTTCGCTCACATCGGGCCCGTCGAGCCAGGCGTCGACCCGAACGTCGACGACATCGTCCCCGACTGCTGTCTCGACCTTGAAGTTCCGCAGGAATGTCTCCTGGACGGAAACGAGATCGACCGAGCGATTGACCCCACCGAAGTTGTACCAGTCGGTGCTCTCGTTGGGGATTCCGTCCTCGTAGCGCTTGTTGTCCATCCGGAGCACGACCACGTTCTCACCGTCCTGAAGGTGGTCGGTGACTTCGAAGCTGAACGGTGTGTAGCCGCCCTCGTGCTCGCCGAGGCGTTCGCCGTTGAGCCAGACTTCGGCCTTGTAGTTGACCGCCCCGAAACGGAGGAACGTCCGATCCTGTTCGTCGATATCGGCGCGGTCGAACGTTCGAGCGAACCACACCCAGCCTTCGAAGTGACGGAACTCGGGCAGCTCCTCGCCCCAGCTCGACGGGACGTCCACGGAATAGCCATCGTAGATGTTGAAATCGGTGATGTCGTCGTTGCCCGAGGCACTCGGCTCGTATATCGACTCGAAGCTCAGTGCTGGCTGGCCGTCGTCGTCGGGTAGTGCCGCGACTTCGTCCTCGTCGTCCTCGATGAAGTCGTCGAAGTAGTCACGGAACATCTCGTACTGGTCTGGAATCGCCTGCCAGGTCCCGTCGAGCGAGGCTGTCTCTCGCGGATAGGCTAACAATTGCATCGATTATAGATGATGGTACATCTGCATATAAACGTTTGGGGACGAGTCACCGTTTGGCGGTGTCTTGCGGTCGCTGGTTCGTTGCAGATCCTCCAGTCCGGGCCCATCGAGGCCGATACCGGGGTGTTCGACCTTAGTTTGAGACCGGTTCGACGCGTGGTTCGAGTCCGTGGACGACCGCGTCGCCGGTCGCCCCGTCGAAGAGGTGGACCTGTGCGCGGTCCAGTGCGATGTCGACCGTCTCACCAGGTGCGATATCGACAGTCGGTTCGACGGTCATCAGTAGCTGGCCAGTCTGTGTGTCGGCCTCCTCTCCGTCGTCCAGATTAGCCTCGAAGGCGACGTCGGTTCCTTCAGGACGCAGATAGACGACGAGCTCGTCGCCCATCGGCTGGACCACGTCAACTTCCAGCGTCACTACGTCCGTCGCGGTCGCTGTCGTGCGGTGAGCGTCGAGATAGACGTCCTCGGGTCGGACACCGAGAACGACGTCGTCGCCCTCGCTAACCTCGACAGCAGAGGGGACATCGAGATCGATGCTCAGGTCGGGTGCATGGAAGGAGCCATCCTCGATCCGACCCCCGACGAATCGCATGCTTGGCGACCCGACGAAGCCTGCGACGAACAGGTTCGCTGGTTCGTTGTAACACTCCAGAGGCGGCGCGAACTGCTGGAGGTGGCCGTCGTTGATGATGGCGATACGGTCGGACATCGTCATCGCCTCGGCCTGGTCGTGCGTGACGTAGACCGTGGTCACGTCCAGTTCCTGCTGGAGGCGCTGGAGTTCGGTCCGCATGTGCACTCGCAGCTTCGCGTCGAGATTCGCCAGCGGCTCGTCCATCAGGAACACCTCGGGGTCCATGACGATCGCTCTGCCGATAGCGACCCGCTGTCGCTGCCCGCCCGAGAGTTCGTCCGGCATCCGATCGAGCATCCCGTTTATCTGGAGGATATCGGCAGCCTGGTCGACTCGCTTGTCGATCTCCGGCTCCCGGTAGTTCTTCAGCCGGAGGCCGAAGGTCATGTTCTCCCGGACGGTCATGTGCGGGAACAGCGCGATGTTCTGGAACACCATCGCGATGTCCCGGTCCTTCGGTGGCTTGTTCGTGACGTCCGTCCCGGCAATCTCGATGAGACCGTCTGTCGGCTTGGTTAGTCCGGCTACTGTCTCAAGTGTCGTCGACTTCCCACAGCCCGAGGGGCCGATGAGGGAGATGAACTCCCCGTCTTCGATGTCGAGATTCATGTCGTCGACCGCGACGACGTCGCTGTACCGCTTCGTTACTCCGTCTAGTTTGAGGTGTGTCATTGTTCGGTTGGGTGGTGGTTGCAGTCCTCTGGTGAGACTATCCCTTGATAGAGCCCGAGGTGAGTCCGCTCACGATCTTTCGCTGTGCGAGCAGGACGATGAGCGCGACGGGCACGACGCCGATGAGACTCGCAGCCGCCATCAGGTCGTATCTGACAGAGAGTTCGGTCTGGTAGCGCAACAGCCCCCAGACGATGGGCGACCAGTTCTGGGGAGACCCGGTCGTCATCAGCTGGGAGAAGAAGAACTCGTTGTAGGCGGTGATGAAGGTGAGAATGCCTGCGGTGACGAGCCCGGGAGCGGAGAGTGGCGCGATGATGCGGTAGAGTGCGCCGATCCGAGTAGAGCCGGTGACGCGGGCGGCATCTTCGAGTCCGTCGGGGATCTGCCCGTAGAACGTGGTCAAGAGGAGAATAGCGAACGGGAGTGCAAGCGCCGTGAGTGGCAGTCCGACTGCTGCTGGCGAGTTGAACAGGTTCGGACTGCTGACGCCCAACACGGTCACGTTCCCGGTCAGAAGCTTGAACAGCCCGACGATGAACGTCGCGCCGGGGAAGTACGAGATGGAGATGAGCAGGAGGAAGAGTGGCCGCTTCCCACGGAACTCCATCCGGCCGAACGTGTAGCCAGCGAGGCTCGCGAATACCAACACGAACGCCGTCACGCCCGTGGCGATGATCAGGCTATTGCGCATATAGAGATGGAACGGGACGGCCTGAAACGCCCCCAGGAACGACGTCGGGTCGAACCCTGCCGGCAGCAGACCGGCCTGCGTCGTGTCGCCTGGCTTCGAGAGTGCCAACATCAGGAGGTAGTAGAACGGGAACAGCGAGATGAGCAAGATGAGCAGTGTCGTGCCGTAGAACGTGTACCGGAACAGCGGGCTGGAATCGTCGTCGAGCCCGAGCGCGAACAGCCGGTCAGATAGTGAGGTGTCGGTCGCCATCTCAGATCCCTCCCGCCCGCGACCGGCTAAGCACGAGGAGGTACACCATCGAGACTGCGCCGATCAGCAAGGCCGTGAGGAACGCGAGCGCCGATGCTGTTCCGTAGAGGCTCCCGTTGAACGTTCCGACGACTGCACAGGTGATCGACGGCATCGTACTGCAGTTGGATATCGCGTCGATCTGTCCGTAGACGCGCATCGACGCGATCGAGGTCAGCAACATCGCGATCATGAGCGTCGGGATCGCCTGCGGCAGCGTGATCATGCGGAACTGCTGCCAGCGTGAGGCGCCAGCCACCTTCGCGACATCGTAGAGCTGTTCGTCGATCCCCTGGAGCCCTGCGAGGACGATCAGCGCGACGTACGCAGAGCGTTTCCAGACCGCTGCGAGCGTGACGATCCCGACGGTCGTGGCGCTGTTGCTGAGCGGTCGTGCTCCGACGAGTCCGATATCGTGGAGCACTCGCGTTCCCAGCCCGCCAGGAATGAACATGAGGTAGAAGATCATCCCCTGAATGACGATCGGAACAGCCCACGGAATCAGCACTGCTGTCCGGACGATCGAGCGTCCTCGGAACGTCTTGTTGAGGACGAGCGCCTGCACGAAGCCGAGTAGTGTGATCAAGATGACGCTGGCGGCCGTGTAGATCATCGTCGTCGGCAGAATGCTCCGGAACGGATTACTGAGGTCGATAAACGGACGAATGAGTATCGCGCCACGCTGGCCAGTCACGATTTCGATGTAGTTCTGCAAGCCGACGAACCCGCCGGTGAACTGACTGAAGCTATCTGCGAAGAGCGACGTTCGGAGGGTAAAGAGGATCGGCCACAGCGCGATAAGCGAGAATATCACCAGAGTCGGTGCGAGCACGAGATACGCGAACTTGGTCTCCGAGAGGTTCTCGACCCAGTCGTTCACGTAGGCGCCGCTCTGTCGGAGACTGTTCGGAACGATCGACGCCTGTTGTTCAGCGGTTCGGTTACTGCTGGCCATAGCTTTCCTCGATGTTCTGTAACTTCTGCTTGGCGTCGGCCATCCCCTTCTCGGGCGATTTACTCTGGGAGACCACGTTGTGGACCTCCTGGGAGATGACCTCCGACTCCTGGAAGTAGATCGGCGTCACGGGGCGTGGCATGGCGTTCTCGGCCATCACCGAGAACGTGTCCATGTACTGGCCGAACAGGGGGTGGTTCGTGACGTCCTCGGACTGGAGTAGTTCCAGCTTCGGTGGCAGGAAACCAGAGAGATTGAACCACTGGGCGAGGAAGTCGTCTTTCATAACCGTCTGAAGCACTTCCAGCGCCGCTTCCTGCTTGCTGGAGTTGGGATTGACCGAGAGGTTGTACCCTGCCAGTGGCGACGTCGTCCCGCCGACGTTCTCGTATTTCGACTCGGACTCCTGGATTCCGTACGGCTTCGGCATGAGGCCGAGTTTCTCGTTCACTGCCTCGCCGAAGTTGTCTTCCGAGGCAGCGAGCGCGGCGAAGCCAGCCGTTCCGACCGAATACGCGAACGCGTTCCCGTTGAGGAACGCGTCGAGATCTTTTGTGTACCGCCATCCGAGTACGTCGGAGGGGACGATTCCGCCGACGAACGAGTCGTTGTCGAGCGAGTGCTGGTCCTCCTGGCCCCACATGAACGTACGGAGCATCTGGAGTGACTCGAGAACTTGCTCGTCGTCGACCGTAATCGGCCGGTCCCCGACAGGCCCGAAGAGGTTCTCTCGACCGCCGAAGTACGCGCCACCCCATTGGGACATGATGGAGTTGAACGTACAGCAGGTGATCGTCTGTGACAACTCGAACGGCATCGTGAGCCCATACTGGAGCCCCTGTTGGTCCTGTATATCCGCGACCACCTGGGAGAACTCCTCCCAGGACTTCGGTTCCGTGCCCCAACTCTCACCCGCTGGATCGTAGCCTGCCTTCTCTGCGAGATCACGGCGATACCACGTCCCGCGAACGTCCATGATGAGCGGGACACCGAAGATGCTCCCGTTGCGGCCACGACTCGAATCGACGCTCTCGGGGTTGTACTCGTTTTCGAGCGTCTGGATGTCCTCGTCGGGAAGGGCCTCACTGAGATTCAGCAACTGACCGCGCCGGATGAACGGAATCGACCAGCCGACGTCCATCGTCAGGATGTCAGGACTGCTCCGGCCTGCGTTGAGCCACTGCCGATACTGTGACTCGAGCGTGCCCGGTGACTTCGTGCTGAGGTCGATGCTGATGTCTTCAGAGAGTCCCGCTTCGTGCAGTGCGGGTTCGAACTGCTCGATGGCCTGTTTCGGGGTTCGGGAGAGCAGATTCATCTTCAGCGTGGTCGATCCACCGGAACTCCCGCCGCCACCGCTGGCGGAACCCGACGACCCGCCATCGCCGGAACAACCCGCCAGCGATGCAGCGATTCCAGTTGCCCCAACTGCGCGGATAAACTGCCGTCTATGTACGCCACTGTTGTCTGACATGCTGCGATGGATTCTACAGAGACAATAATATTAATAGTTTTTGGTATATGTGGTATATCACCACATTCGGGAGCGCAATTGGACAGCAGGACGAGCGTCTAAGACTCGCTATCCACAGAGAAGAGACCAGCCAGTTATTCGATTCGAACCGAGCTGCGCTGTTGGACTATGGAGACAGTCGTGCTATCCGGCGAGACCGATTATTAGCGGGAAACCGATTGTCTCAGACACCACTGAATGCGGAGAAGCCGCCGTCGATAGGAATCACGGTCCCGGTGACGAACTCGGCACCGGGCGAAATCAGCCAGAGGACGGTCGTCGAGAGGTCCTCCGGATCACCGAATCTGCCCTGCGGGGTGTTGTCGATGATGGACTGGCCGCGGTCAGTGTACTCACCGGTTTCCTCGTCGATCAGCAGGTAGCGGTTCTGTTCGGTGAGGAAGAACCCAGGCGCAACTGCGTTCACGCGAATGTCGGGGGAGTACTCCTGTGCCATGTGGACAGCCAGCCATTCCGTGAAGTTCGAGACGGCGGCCTTCGCACCCGAGTACCCCGGAATCTTGGTCAACGGTGTGAACGCGTTCATCGAGGACACGTTCAGAATCGCCCCCTCCCCCTGATCGGCCATGTACTTGCCGAAGGCCTGCGAGGCGAGCACCGTTCCCACGAAATTGACGTTCACGACACGTTCGAGGCCCTCTTTCGGCAGATCGAAGAAAGACGTGTCCGATCCGGTCGTTGCATCGGGGTGATTACCGCCGGCGGCGTTGACGAGCACGTCGATACGGCCGTATTCGTCGACGACCGTCTCGGCGGCCGCATCGAGTTCGGCACGATCGAGCACTGACGCGGGGATCGTGATGACGTCGATCCCCTGTTCGGAGAGTTCGACGCGTTTCTCCTCGAGTTCTTCCTCGCCACGGGCGAGGAGCGCGACCTTCCCACCGTTCTCACCGATCGCTTTCGCCATTTCGGAGCCGAGGACTCCCGATCCGCCGGTTATCACGCAGACTTTGCCGTCGATGTCGAAGCTGTTTGGGACAGTCATTATCGTCTACAGTATGGGTCGTAGTGGAGAGTTATGTATGTTCTGTGTAACCGTACAGCGACTTCGGCCGCTGGTAGGCCAGGTGCGTCGCCAGTTGGTCAGCGTGTGCCATCGGCATCTGCCCGCGTTCCACCATCTCTCCGAGTACGTTCGAGAGAACACGGCGGAACATCTCGAACCGAGAGCCGAAGGACATCAGCTTCCGAGAATCACTCACCATCCCGGCGTGGTTCGCGAGCAAGTCGACGCTGCCGACCTGCCGTAACTGCTCGTCCATTCCGAACGGACTGTCGTTGAACCACCACGCAGGACCCACGCTGACGTTCGGGAACGCCCGCGATAGCGTCGTGAGAGACGGGTAGTGCGTCGGATCGACGGTATAGAGGACGATCTCGGTCTCGTCGTCGAACGTGTTCAGGAAGTGCCGGAGGTTATCAGTCAGTTCGATCGACTGTGTCGAGACGTCACCTCCCGCGTCGGTACCGACGGTCTCGTGGAGCGAGTCGCGGTAGTCACGAACCGGGCCGATATGGAGCTGTGTGACCCAGTCCTTCTCTGCGTTCAGCTTCCCCACTTCTTCGAGAATGAACGCCTGCAGATCTCGAACCCCTGTTTCCGAGAGATTCTGGCCGTCCCTGGCCTGTCTGTACAGGGACCGAGCACGCTCTCGGCTGACCGGTCTGGAGACCGGTTCGGTCAGACTGAGGTCGCTCGCCCGACAGCCGTGTTCGGCGAAGTAGTCGTGTGTCTGTGACATCGCGTCTAGGAACCCAGATAGAGTATCCGTCTGGATTCCGGTAACCGACTCCAGTTCCTCGACGAACTCGCTCCACGACCCACTGTCGACGTGAAACGCTCGGTCGAGACGCCACGTCGGTCGCACGTCGAGCCCTTCGATGTCGTCGGCTGCACGCTCGTGCTCGGAGAGCGAGGACGTGGGATCGTCTGTCGTACAGAGGATTTCGACGTCCATCGACTCGAGCAGTTGCTGGGGTTGCATGTCAGGAGACGATAGCTGTTCCTGAGTCTCTTCCCAGATCTCTTTGGCAGTCTCCGCGGAGACCGGTTTCTCGATACCAAACTGCCGTCGCAGGTCGAGGTGGATCCACTCGTAGGTCGGGCTTCCCGCGAGTTCGGGGAAGACCGCTGCCAGTGCCATCCACTTCTCCTTGTTCGAAGCATCACCGGTGATCTTGCGTTCGGGGACGCCACGCTTGCGCATCACCGACCACACGTAATGGTCTGTCGCCCCCTCTACCTCCCAGATATCGTCCCACCCGTCGTTCGCGACGATTTCGGTCAGGTCGGCATGACTGTGCGGGTCGACTATCGGGAGATCTCGGATGCTGTCGTAGAGTTCGACAGCCGCCTCCGACTCGAGGAGGTAACTGTCATCAACGAAGCCCATGTATCCAGATGGCCCATTCAGATATAAATATCTAACGACAATTTGCCCCGTGACGGGGTGGATGGGCGGTAGCCCACCCGATTCGCTCTCAGCGAATCAGGACACAGAGGGGTTCGTACCGGCGGAATATCGTGTTATACGGTGTGGTGGTGCGGACGAGACTAGCCCGTCTGTCGACAGTCGCTAGCTTTGATTCGCGATGCGCGCGTGGATGAGAGAGGAGTATGCCCCCTGTGTTCTCGAGGAACGAACTACGACGCGAGTCATCTGTCTCAGTGGGGCACTGCCGCAGTGCGGAGGCGAAATCCGCTTTTGAATAACACCCGTACATACGTTATCCAATCGCTGATCATCGGTTCCACAGCGATCCTACAGTTCCAAAACGATCACCATAATCGCTAGAATATCGGACTTTGAAGACATGATACGGCCGTTTCTTACTTGGTGAACAACGCGTCCGCGAGTAGCCGTGAGCAGCGAATATTCATCTCGCTCGGGAATATCGTGACCCTCCCGTCGAAATCGAATCTAGACCACTAAAATAACAGGCGTACGCGTATTATTTACAGTGAATGTACTGGCTTGACTCCGATTGTTTGCTTCCCATCGACCGGGCTGTCTACCCTAGGATGATTCCACAACCACTCAGGACAGAATAATCCCTACGTCCAATATATGGCACAGAGACGATCTGAGGCCCAGGATTCGATAGGAGAGAACAAGACCTAAGTGACGCCGCACCGTTGTTTGAGCCATGCCAACAAACACGCCGCGGAAAATAGAGGCGGTCCGCAAGACCTGCCGGATCATCGACATTCTCCAGGAACGTGGGGAGGCCGGTATCACGGAGATCTCCGAGGCGATGGATTTCTCGAAGAGTGCTGTCCACGGTCATCTCGCTACGCTCGAAGACGAGGGGCTGGTGGTGAAAGACGGCCATTCGTACTATCTCAGTCTGCGCTTCGTCGACATCGCGGAGTCAATTAAAGAGCGGATCGCGAAACGCGAAATCGTGCGGGAGCAAGTTCGGACGCTCGCGGAGGAGACGGGTGAAGTCGTTCACTTCGGTGCAGAGGAAAACGGCAGGGTAGTCTATCTCGCTAAATCGAAGGGTGACTCCGCGGTCGAGACGGCATCGAAAGTGGGCAAGCGGATGCCGATGCACTCGACGTCTCTGGGGAAGGCGATACTGTCCGAATTACCCCGCGAAGATGCGGAACAGGTACTCGAACAGCACGATCTCACAGCACGGACCGAACATACTCTCACCGAGCTGGAGGAACTCATAGCGGAACTGGACGAGACGCGCGAACGTGGATACTCCATCGACGACGAGGAGAACATCCCGGGCGTTCGCTGTATCGGGATGGCAGTGTCAGATCCCGATGGAGGTGTCTTCGGCGCGCTCAGTATCTCGGCACCCTCTCAACGGATGTCCGAAGAGCGGATCCAGGACGACCTCTCGGAGAAGATCGCGCAGGCAGCCAACGTCATCGAGGTCAACTCGATGTACTCGTAATCACAGGGCCGCCCCACTGACGTTCTGGCCCGCTCACCAAAACATTTGTATGTGGGTATCTGATATCTACGCCCGATGTCCGAGAGTTACGAGAACTACGTAGGCGGTGAATGGGTCACTGCCGACGCTGGCGAGACCTTCGACGTCATCGATCCAGCACACTCCGACGAAGTCGTCGGGACGTATCAGGAATCGAGCGAGACAGACGCTATCGACGCAATCGAGGTCGCCGACGACGCACAGCACACGTGGGCGTCCATGCCGGGCCCCGAACGGGGAACGGTACTCAAAGAAACGGGCGAACTGCTGGCCGATAGGAAAGAGGAAGCCATCGAGACGCTGGTGAGAGAGGAGGGCAAAGCGTGGTCCGAAGCGGCCGGCGAAGTCCAGCGAGCGATCGATATCTTCGCCTACTTCGGGCAGAAAGCACTGGATCTCGGCGGGACGTACAAAGCGTCCAGCAGCCGCGACACGGACCTCTACACCAAGGTCGAACCGCTGGGGACCGTCGGACTCATCACGCCGTGGAACTACCCCATCGCGATCCCGGCCTGGAAACTTGCTCCGGCCCTCGCGGCCGGGAACGCGGTCGTCATCAAGCCTGCAACTGCTTCGCCTGGCCCGACACGCATCATCTTCGAGTGCCTCGACGCGGCCGGACTCCCGGACGGGGTCGCGAACATGGTCACAGGTTCGGGATCCGAGGTCGGGACGCCACTGGTCGAGCACGACGATATCGACGGTGTCTCGTTCACTGGAAGCACAGCTGTCGGAACCCATATCGCGGAGACTGCCGCCGCGGAAGGGAAGCGCGTTCAGTGTGAGATGGGCGGCAAGAACCCGACCGTCGTGATGCCGAGCGCGGACCTCGACGAAGCGGCCGAGATCGTCGCCAACGGGGCCTTCGGGACCACCGGCCAGTCATGCACTGCCGCGTCCCGGGCTATCGTCCACGAGGATGTCTACAAGGCGTTCGTCGAGAAGATAGTCGAACGTGCTCAATCGGTCGACATCGGTCCAGGCCTGGACGACCCAGATATGGGGCCCCACGTCTCGAGTAGCGAACTCGAATCCACCCTCGAGTACGTCGACATCGGGAAAGCGGAAGGTGCGACCCTCGAAACTGGCGGTGCCCGGTTGACCGACGGAGAGTACGAGAACGGATTCTACGTCGCGCCGACCGTGTTCTCAGACGTGGACAACAACATGCGCATCGCACAGGAGGAGATCTTCGGCCCAGTGCTGTCTGTCATCGAGGCCACTGGATTCGAGGATGCACTTGCGCTAGCGAACGAGACCGACTACGGACTCTCGGCGAGCATCGTGACCGATCGCCTCTCCGAGGGCGACAGGTTCGTCGATCGTATCGAGTCCGGCGTCGCGAAGGTGAACCAGAAGACGACTGGCCTGGAGTTGCACGTCCCCTTCGGTGGGTACAAAGACTCCTCGACGAACACGTACCGGGAGCAGGGTGACGCTGGCCTCGATTTCTTCACCTCGACGAAGACCGTCTATCGGAGTTACTGACTCTCTCGCCAGTCTGCCGAGCGGTTCGACCGGTAACTCGATCCGTCCTGCGGCCGACTCGCCTGTGTCGTCGACGATCGGCACCGAAATTATAGACAGTTTTTTATACTAGAAGTTAGTGTGTCTACGTAATGCCACTCGGTATGGACGAGGTCAGAGACCATCTTAGAGGTGTGGCGGTCGGTCTCTTGACTCCTTTCGACGACGACGGGCAAATCGAACACTGGAAGATCGAGAAGAACGCACAGTCCCACTACAAACAGGGAATCCGGACGTTCCTCGCCGCTGCAAACATCAGCGAGTACCACTCCCTGTCACAGGAGGAACGCGTGGACGTCACGGAAGCGAGTGTGCAAGGACTCCCCTCTGATGCCTGTGTCCTTGCTGGTGTCGGAGGGAGTACGTCGGCAGCACGTGACCTGATTCAGGCCTACGATCGTCTCGGCGTCGATGCGATGATGATCATGCCGCCCGATCACACGTACCTGCACGAACGTGGATTGCTGGACTACTACCACGAACTGGCAGATGCGACCGAGACCCCCCTCGTACCGTACGTCCGTGGCTTCGATCCGTCTGTCGACTACCTCGCGGAGCTATCCAGAATCGACGCTGTCGCAGGCATCAAGTACGCCCTGAAAGATCCGATCAAGCTCGGTGCTGCTGCGAGTAGGGGCGACGACGACGTCGTCTGGGTCAACGGCTTGGCAGAACCGTACGCAGTCTCGTTCTGGGCCGAAGGTGCGGAGGGGTTCTCGGCTGGCGTGAGCAACTTCCGACCGGAAGTCGGCCTCGCACTGTTTGAGGCGCTCTCTGACGAGGACTGGGAACGCGCCCGGACGCTCCGGGACATCTGTCTGCCATACCAGAACTTCCGTGACCAGACCGGCCAGAACAACTCCATCGCAGGCGCCATCAGTGTCCCGGCGGTCAAGAAGGGCATCGACCTCGCCGGAATGCACGGTGGGGACGTGCGTGAACCGATCCGCCCCTTGTCGTCGTCGGAAGCACAGCAGGCTGAAGAGCTCTACAATCAGCTGGACGACGATATCGCACGGCTGATCTAGTGAGCAGTCCCCGGACAAAGAGCTAACACAGAAGACAACATACGTTATCACATGACACGAGATACGAAACCCGACGTGGAATCACTCCCGTTGCGCAGTGGACTCCGAACGCGGACCCTCGCAGACGAACGACTAGAGTTCTGCCGTCAGATCGGCGTCGAAGACATCTTCCTGGACCATCGCGACCCGCGTGGCGACGTCTTCGAAGACGAGGGAAGCAACGACAAAGAGACGCTCACCATCGACGAGGGTGTCGTCCCGTCCGTCTCTGAACTGGTGCAAGCACGCCGACGCGCCGAGGACGCGGGGCTCCGTCTGATGGGGATTCAGTCGCTGAGTTACAACGTCTACGGGAAGATCATGCTCGGCAAAGACGGGCAGGAACAGCAACTTGAGACCATCAAAGAACTCATCCGGAACATCGGACAGGCGGACATCCCGATTCTTGGCTACCAGTGGAATCCGCGCGGCGTCGTCCCGATGCGCACCTCACAGACCGTCCGTCTGCGTGGCGGTGCGCGAGGGAGGGGCTTCGACATCGAGGATATCTCCGATCCGTACGAGCAGGCTCCTGGTGTCGAACGCGAGTACGAGGAGTCGGAACTCTGGGACAATTACGAACGGTTCCTCGAGGAGGTCCTGCCCGTCGCAGAGGAAGCAGGCGTCCAGATGGCGCTCCACCCTGCAGACCCACCGACGGTCGAGCAACTCGGTGGGATTCCCCGTCTCTTCCGGAGCTTCGAGGCGTTCCAGCGCGCGATGGAACTCGTGCCAAGCGACAATCACGGACTCAAACTCTGTCTCGGGTGTTTCTCGGAGATGCCCGATACGGACGTCACCGAGGTGATCGAGCACTTCGGCTCCAGCGACGACATCGTCTTCGTCCACTTCCGTGACGTCATCGGCACGTGGCCCAGTTTCACCGAGACCTTCGTCGACGACGAGCAGAGCAACTTCGATGCGCTGGACGCGATCGAGGCGTTGCAGGATGTCGGGTTCAACGGGGTCATGGTCCCGGACCACGTACCGGAAATTGTCGACGACACCGAGTGGGGCCATCGCTCCCGTGCCCACGCCATCGCGTACCTCAACGGCCTGCTCGCGTGTTCCCGACGAGGGTGATACCGGAAGTCCGCCAGTCGCTGTAACCGCAAGCATAGCAGTACAGAAACGCTGTGCGAATATATCGCAAGATTATTTGATGACTCAACCGAGATTTGCCCCATGAACGTTCTCGTCACCGGATCCTACGGTCGGTGTGGGACTGCCCTCATCGACCACCTGGATGAGAATCCGGAGTACGAATTCACCTACCTGAACCGCTCTGACCGGCCCGAAGACCATCGCTACGGTTCGTTCGACACCTACGTAGCCGATGTATCCGACTACGAGGCAATCCGTCCCGCGTTCGATGGCCAGGATGCCGTGGTTCACCTCGCAGCGTACCCCTACACCGACGGCGACTGGTCGGACGTCTTCGAACCGAACATTCTCGGGATGTACAACGTCCTGGAGGCCGCGCGGGACGCAGAAGTCGAATCCTTCGTCTTCGGATCCACCAATCATGTCCAGGGGTTGTACGAAGCCGAGCTAGCACCCGAGATCTATCAGTGGGACCACCCACTATTGCTCGACGATACCGATCCAGTGCGTCCGGATTCGCTGTACGGGGCGACGAAATCCTTCGGCGAAGACATCGGCCGGTACTACGTCGAGGCCAAAGAGTGGCCCCAGCAGTTCTACGCGCTACGGATCTGTACGGTTCAGTCAGCTCCCTACGACAGCCCCTACGGGCCTGCCGAGCAGCGCGTCGAACAGGGTGAGATCAGCCGGAACGATGCGGCGTATCAACAGTCTGTAAACCGGACGAAAGCGACGTGGCACTCTCGGCGAGATTTCGCTCACTTGATCGACTGTTGTCTACAGGACTCCGGGGTGACCTACGGGATATTCAACGGTGTCAGCGACAACGACCGCCGGTGGTTCTCTATCCAGAACGCCCGTGAACAGCTCGGTTATCGGCCCCAGGACAACGGTGAATCGTGGGACGAATCTCCCAACAAGTGAACAGCAGTCTATCGTCGCAGACGCCCCTCACACGAGAACGAACGGACGAAAACAAAAATGAAAACACGACCCAATAAGGCAGTTATCGGAACGTACAGCGAGGCAACCGAAGCAGGACTCCATACCATCTCGGTCGACGGCGAGACCGGCACGATAGAGCACCTCGACTCTATCGTCGCTGGCCCGGACCCGACATTCGTTACAGCGCACCCGAATGGAGACTACATCTATGTTGCAGTGAGATCCGAGCCAGAGGGGGAGATCAAAGCCTTCGAAGTCGACGAGAACACTGGCGAGCTGACCCTCGTCAATTGCATCGAAAGCGGGGCGCTTAGTCCGTGCCACTGCAGTGTCGACGCGACAGGACAGTTCCTCTTCGTCGCCCACTATGCGGGCGGTGCCGTGTCGATGCTCCCGATCGAATCTGACGGTGCAGTAGGGGGACCGACCGCTGTGAGAGAACACAGCGGCTCTGGAACCGACCCAGAGCGACAAACAGGTCCACATCCTCACTCGGTCAACCCTGGCCCGGACAACGAATACCTCTACGTTCCGGACCTCGGTACCGACCAAATCGTGATCTACGAGATCCGCCCCTCTGCGGAGGATATTATCCTGCACCGGAAAGTGGGGACTGCACCGGGAGCTGGGCCACGTCATCTGGCTTTCGGCCCGGAAGGGCAGTACGTCTACGTCATCAACGAACTGGACTCGACGGTCACCGTCTTCGAACGCACTCACGATGGCGGCCTGAATACGCAATCGAACGTCGCCACACTCTCTCCCGAGTTCGAGGGGAGCAACAAGACAGCCGAGATCGACGTGCATCCATCGGGCCGATACCTGTTCGCCTCGAACCGGGGCCGAGATACGATCGTGGCCTTCGCTATCGATGGGAACGAACTCCACCGCATCGGTGAGACAGCCACCGGAGGCCGGTGGCCCCGTCACTTCAGTATCGGCCCAACCGGGGAACAGCTCTACGTCGAGAACCGAGATACGGACGAGGTCGTCGTCTTCGATATCGATATTGCCAGTGGCGAGCTGACAGAGTCCGGTGAACGATTCTCGGTATCGGAGCCTGTCTGTCTGGAGTGGCTATAGCGTTCGCAGGCGGGCCAGTCAGTGCCACTTCTTGCTGTATACGACCATCAACGGGAGGAGTCGCGATGTGTTGTGGAAACCACCGACACGAAACTCCCGTCCCGGAGATACAGACCGGGTAGTCGCGGGTCATCACTCTGCCACAGCGATAGAGTGATTCTATCGGGTGCTGCGACAGTCCCACAGGGCTTCTGCCGTGCGGAGTGCATGCACGGTTTCAGCGACATCGTGGACACGGACGATGTCAGCTCCGTTTCTGGCAGCGACGAGATGGGCGGCGAGGCTCGGTGCGAGTCGATCCTGTGGAGGCAGTTCCACGAGTTCGCTGGTGAACGACTTACGCGACGCACCAACGAGAACGGGAAATCCGAGGACTGCGATTTCATCGGTCCGAGCGATCAGTTCTATATCGCCCCCATCTCCTGTGGCAAAACCGATCCCGGGGTCTAAGATGAGCTGATCTGGTGAAATCCCATCGGCAAGGGCACGTTCGACTATCTCGGTTAGCCGACCTCGGGTTTCAGTGACTATGTCACCGGTTTCCGGAGAATACCCCGGGTCGACCGGGAGATTGAGCGCGTCCATGGCCACGACACTGCACTGGCGAGTCGCGACTACCGAGCGCATTTCGGGATCGGCAAGTCCGTTCTGATCGTTGATGATGTCGGCCCCAGCGTCCAGGGCTGCCTCTGCAACACCGGGTTTGTACGTATCGACCGAGATGAGCGTATCAATCTCCGAGTCCGCAGCTAGCTGTTCGATGACAGGGATGACCCGTTCCAACTCTTCCCCGCTCTGAACTGGATCGGCCCCTGGTCTGGTACTCTCTCCACCGACATCGAGAATATCCGCACCAGCTTCGTTGATCTCCCGAGCGCGTCTGACGGCGTCCTCGACCGCCAGATACTGTCCGCCGTCGGAAAACGAATCCGGGGTGACGTTCAAGATTCCCATCACTCGTGTACGGTCTGCTTCGTTGCTCATTTGCGTCATTAGGGTCTACTTCTGAAAGCTCAGTATTGCTGTTTACTGATCGCCGTCAATACTCACGAAGGTCGTCGAGTTTGGCAGCAGCATCGCCTGAATCGATCGCATCGCGGGCACACTGGACGCCTTCTTCTATCGTCTCCGCGATACCAGCGAGGTACACCGCGGCACCCGCGTTTGCAAGGATAATATCCCGCTTCGCGCCAGTAACCGAGCCCGTGAGGATTTCCCGAAGATCAGTCGCGTTTTCTTCGGGCGTACCACCGGCAACGGATTCGATTTCGTGTGTTTCCAGGCCCAGATCCTCGGGAGTGAGTCTGTATTCTTCCACGGACTCGTCGGTGACCTCAGCGACGACAGTCTCGTCGTGGACGGCGATCTCGTCGAGGCCCGAGCCGTGCACCACCAGTGCACGGTCCACCTCTAGCTCGGCCAGCGCTTCGGCCATCGTGGGGACTAACTCCGGATCGTAGACGCCGAGAACCTGGGCATCAGCTCCTGCAGGGTTGGTGAGCGGGCCAAGGATGTTGAAGATCGTCCGTATTCCGATCTCCTTGCGTGGGCCGATGACCGCCTCCATCGCCGGATTGAACACCGGTGCCAGCATGAACCCGATCCCCTGTGATTCGATAGCTGCTTCGACAACCTGTGGGTCAGCCGCGATATCGACACCTGCAACATCCAGCACGTCAGCACTCCCTGAGGAAGACGAGACTGAATAGTTCCCGTGCTTGGCGACGGTCGCTCCCGCCCCTGCTGCCACAATCGCACTGGTCGTGGAAACGTTGATGGTACTGTACTCGTCACCACCGGTGCCACAGATGTCGACGACAGGAGAGCGGTCTGGGTCGATTGTCTCCATGGTATCGCGCATTCCCTTTGCGAATCCTGAGATCTCGGCCGTCGTCACACCGTTTGTACGGAGGGCAGCGAGCAACGCACCAATCTGTGCGTCGCTTGCTTCCTCGAGGACCAGTTGGGCTATCGTACGCGCCTCGCTGAATTCGAAGTCCCTGCCGCCAGTAGCTTGTCTTATATATTGTGTAATCATGCACTTGGATGTACTGATTAGTACATTGGTAGCCAAGTATGTCCAGTGGTATAATTCTGTGGTTTCGTTGATCAGTGATTAATGAATCGTCACTGCTTGGCCAGACAGTAGGACAAACCCTATCAGGAGACTCCAATACGTAAATTGTTCAGAGACAGTATTCCCATATGCAATAGTCTATCGAATCTATCCCCCGATTTACCAATGTCTGTATATAAATTAGGGTCTTAAATCTCATATTTGCCATATCTATATTTATATTTTCGAATACCATTACTACTCTCTGGTAATATACACGTAGAATGTTCTTTCACACCTATGGATGTGTTGACTTGAACTGCAATTCTATCCATGCTGTTCGTATCGATGGTGAACTCTCCCCCGGGCGTTTGAGTAAACCAGATCACGATACAGAACCGAATACGTCGAGATGGACGAGCTAGTCGTACTCGCGACGAACAAAGAGATCCTGAACCGTCTCCGGGATTACGGGCCCGTTGTCGATGACTTCGAGTGGCTCTGTTGAAACCCTCATTCGGAGATCTATTCGACCGCGAGAGCGGGACGTTTCGGACGAGAGAACAAGTCGTGTCGTAGACCGGCAAATATCCCACCTGCGGGACGGGAAGCCCCGCCGTTCACGACGGGGAGGATGTCACGTGTCGTCCTGTCTCCCGTCGTTTCGAACGACGAACTTCTGGAACAGTTCGTACTCCCGTTCACGATAAGGGGTACCGTCGTCGTATACGAGGTCGTGGAACCACGTGTCCGTCTCCTCGCCGTCGATGGCCTCCGCGATCGATGTCTGGGCGGTGCTCCACGGCAGATGTGTTTGGATTTTCCCGTTCACGAACCCCCAGGTGTAGCAACCGATACCCTGCTTCCGAAAGTATGGGAGGTGCGTCTCGACCTCGTTGTCGCGGGTCCGGGCAAGCCACTCCGTACAGAGCAGCGGGCGATCCCACTCTTGGAGGTCGTCAACCCGTTCTTTCGTGAACGAGAGTTCGCTGTAGTCGTGGAACGAAACCACATCCGCCTCAACCGAGCCGATACGGTTCTGGTCCTCCCGGTTCGGATCCCAGTTCACGCCCGCCGTAATCGGCTGTAAAGGGTCTGCCTCGCGGGCCCATGTGAACGATTTCCGGAGCAGCGGATTGGACGCCTCGTCGATATCGCTGTTTCCAGGTTCGTTGTACACGTCCCAGATACAGATCCGCTCGTCATCGTTGAAACATGAGATGATGTCACGGACGTATGTCGCAAGTTCGGACCAGGTAGATCGATCGACGACGAGTTCGTGGCCGGGGCTGGGTGTCCACTGGCTGTTGTGGGTATTGTGCAACGGCTCTCTCTGCGGGCCGAGATACGGCTCCTTGCCGGAGAACTTCACGTCGTCGAAGAACACGGGCATCACCGTTAGCTCATGTTCGTCCGCGATGGAGAGGAACTGTTCGAGACGGTCACGGAGTCCCTCTGGATCGTCTTTCCATACGAGATATTGGAGGAAGACTCGTACAGTATTCATCCCCCACTCGGCCGCCCAGCCAAGCTCTCGGTCGATGGTCTCTGGGTCGAAAGACCTCGATTGCCACATCTCGGTGGGGTTCACCGCAGTCGACGGGAGATAGTTGCACCCGACGAACCAGTCCTGTTCTCCATACCAGTCCCATGCTTGTGCTTCAGTCCAGCGTTCGCGTCCTGTCATGTGTCTTGTTATTGTTGTTGTGTACCGCAGTCTTGATCGGGGGGAACTGTGTCAGCGATAGTGTCACCACTCGGCAACGCTATTATCCGGGTGTCGCCAAACTGGGTTGTGCCAGTTGACGTCCTCTGCACAGGCCTTGACGACTTCGTGATCAATGTCGATACCGAGTCCTGGTCCATCGGGTAGGTCGACGTAGCCGTCACTGTATTCGAACACCGATGGATCTTCGAGATAGGCGAGTTCGTCTGTCCCCTCGTTGTAGTGGATGCCGATACTCTGTTCCTGAATCGTTGCGTTGGGCGAGACGGCATCAACCTGGAGACACGATGCGAGTGCAATCGGCCCGAGTGGGCAATGTGGTGCCATCGCGACGTCGTACGCAGCAGCCATATCGGCGATCTTTTTCACCTCGGTGATTCCACCGGCGTGTGAGAGGTCCGGTTGGATGATATCCACACTCCCGTCCGCCAAGATTTGCTTGAAATCCCAACGAGAGTACATCCGCTCGCCGGTGGCAATCGGGACAGATGTGTGTTTGGCTATGCCTGGGAGCGCGTCGTTGTGTTCCGACAACACCGGCTCCTCGAAAAACATCGGGTCGTAGGGTTCCAGAGCCGACACGAGGCGCTTTGCCATGGACTTCGAGATGCGGCCGTGGAAATCGATACCGACGTTCACCTCTGGGCCGACGACGTCTCGGACCTCACGCAGTCTGTCGGCCGCTTCGGACACGGCTGCTGGCGACTCGATGCGACGGAACTCAGATGTGGCGTTCATTTTCAACGCCAAGAATCCTGATTCGACCGTCTCGGCTGCGTTTTCACCGACTTCTGCGGGTCGGTCGCCTCCGATCCAATGGTACACCTCCATCCGGTCTCTGACCGGGCCACCCAGTAGCTCGTACACCGGTTCTCCGAGTAACTTTCCGCGGATGTCCCAGAGTGCCTGGTCGATGCCAGCGATAGCAGACATCAGGATTGGCCCACCTCGGTAGAAGCCACCTCGATACATCGTCTGCCAGTGGTCTTCTACCGGTTGGGGGTCCTGTCCCAGCAAGTAGTTGTCCATTAGTTCGGTGACTGCCGCTTTGACCGTGCTGGCACGTCCCTCGACGACGGGTTCGCCCCAGCCGACCGTACCGTCACTCGTCTCGATTCGTAAGAACAGCCACCGTGGCGGTACTTCGTATAGTTGGTAATCCGTTATTTGCGTCATTGTTAGATATGTGTCCTGATCTATCGAGTACTAGTCGCCGGTTCGAGGGGATCCTGTTGCGAGCGTTGTAATGAGTCTGTCGAGCAGGAGCGTCGCTGTCGGGTGGTCGCCGTACTGGTGACCTATCCGGAAGGTACAGGAACAGACAGTTCCGGCTCCGACATCTCGAACCACCAGAGGGCTCCCCCAATTCGCTATCCAGCCCTCGACGTACCCGACGTGAACGTCGTCGGTTTCGGCGTCGAGGTCCGTCACGACCGCATTAGGATACATGCCTTCGAAACCCCAACCGAGGCGATCGTCGGCCGCGATATCAGCGAGTATCGGGCTCGCCTGTGCGTACGTGGACGTAGCGAGGTTCCAGTTTTCGCCCGGTGTGAGCTCACGGTAGTCGAATAGCGATGTCTCCGGACTGAACTCGTCAGGACCAGGGAGGAATAGTGCTGGGGTACCGTCAGCGATACCCTCGTCTACGGGATGGGTTGTTCCACTCCCAACGATGAGGTCGGCGTCAGCCACCCTGTCGACGACGCGATACCTGGCACCCCGAAGTCTCTCCGCGAGTATGTCGTCGGTCACGAACAGGTGGATGTCCGTCGAGACCGCGTGTCGGGCCGGCACGACGACGAGCGGTTCGGAGTTCGTCGCCGTTCCCGCTGGTCCTTCGACAGACACCTCAATGGTGACCGTCCGCGGTTCCTCACCCGCTTCGAACGTGAGTGCTGGTCGGTCGATAGCAGTCGAACTGAACTCGGTGACGTGAACCTCCCGTCCGCCCTCGTTGAGGACTTCGCCATCGTCGTGGACCGTCCACTCTACCGTCGCCTCACCATCGACACCGGTGTCGTTGATGACCGAGATACTCAGTGGGACCGACTCTCCGGCCCAGCAGACGTGGTTTTCGGGTTCGACAACAACCGCGAAGGCATCGTTCACATCAGCGAACTCGTTGTGGAAGACCTTCTTTTCACGGAGGTAATCGAGGATACCGTTGAACTCCCACTCGAGGTCCGTCCACTCCGTGATAACGTATCCAGCGAGTTCGTTACGCGTCCGCATCTCCTCGATCTGATCTTTGAGGGAGACGAACTGACGCCACTGCCAGGACTCAGCGAGGGCTCCGATATCACCGACCATCTCCGGCAACGATGTCTGGGTATACCGCTCCTTGAACCCTGCTGGGGACCGGCGGACGCCCGATTCCAGATGGAGATGGTGCGAGTCGAGTTCCTCGCCACGATGCTCGTCGGGTATGAGGAACGAGTGGTAGAACCACGGCGGCGGTCCGTCGTAGAACGCCTCCAAACGGTCCGTATCACAGAGCCCCCACGTCCCGAATTCGGACATAACGATGGGTGTCTCCTCCGGGTCCGTCCACTCGGCGGCGTAGTTGTCGCCCGGATTCGCGATGATCTCATCGAGGTTCGCCGCCCATTCTTGTGCACGGTCCGGACTTGCGAAGTACTGATGGTAATCATTGATGTCCGTCGCGACGTGGGCCCACCCCGAGTTGTCACAGACGAGTCTCGTCGGATCCCAGCCGGCGGCCGCTTCGTACAGTTGGCCGAGTGTCTCCTGTTTCTCGGGGTCGTCCCAGACGTAGGTCTCGTCCTGATGGTGACCGATACCCCACTCTTCGTTGTAGAGGCTCCAGATGATGACGGAGGGGCGGTTGAAGTCACGGTTGATGAGTCCCTCAACCTGCTCGCGGACTTCACGCTTCGACCGTTCGGTGTAGCGGGCGGGATTCGCCGTTTCCTCCCACACGAGGATCCCGAGTCGGTCAGCCGCCTCGACGAAGTCCGGGTGGGCTGGCTTGATGTGTTTCCGCAACAGATTGAACCCGAGTTCCTTCGCCAACTCGATCTCTCGCTCGAAGAGGCCCGCTTCGAAGGGGCGATAGAGGGTCTCGGGATAGTATCCCTGGTCGAGTGCCCCACGGATGAACAGCGGGTCTCCGTTGAGGTAGAGCTGTCTCCCTTCGAACGACACCGATCGCATCCCGAAGTAGTCGCTGAAGGTGTGACACACGCCGGAATCAGCTACGAGGTCGACCTCGAAATCGTAGAGGACTGGGTCAGATGGATGCCAGTACTCTGGTTCGTCGAGTGTGACTGTGACAGAAGCACTGCCCGTTTCAGATTCGGCGTCTGGGGTGACCGAAACGTGTTCGGATGCTTCGATGACATCGTCGTCCTGCAGCACCCGGACCTTGGCCACGTAGTTCGTCTCGTCGGCCGATAGCCCGACAGCTTCGAGCTGGAACGTCACCGAATCGGCGTCTAGGTCCGGTGTGGCCCGAACGTCTGAAACCCGCGTGGGTGGGCGGAGGTCGAGCGAGACAGATTGCCAGATGCCGCTGACTCGGGTGTACCACGGGTCGCCCTGTTTACCGTGGGGGATCTCGTCGATATTCTCCGGGTCCTCGACCCTGATACTGACGACGTTCTGTCCGGGTTCGAGTGCGTCACCCACGTCGACCTCGAAGGGGAGATAGCCACCTTGGTGTTCGCCACAGCGGTGTCCGTTGACCCAGACCGTCGCCTCGTAGTCGACTGCACCGAATCTCAGGAGGGCGTCACGGTCGGGGGACAGTTCGTCGATGGTGACCGTCCGACGGTACCAGACCGCACCACAGAAGTCTTCGAGTCCATCAACCTCTTGCCACGCGTGTGGCACGGTGACGGTACGCGTCTCATCGTCGTCCCAGTCCGCCGCCGGCTCGGCCCATCCGTCGTCGATTCCGACGCCGTCGGGGTCGCTACGGAGCTGCCACGGTCCGTCTAACGAGACGGACGTCGACTCAGTATCGACTGTTTGCTGTCTTTCGTTCATTGATACGGTCAGTTTGTGTGGTTTTTCTTGAGATACCATATGTAGTTTTCGTCCACATCGTCGTCGTGAAGCAGAGAGAAAGAACGCTATTTGTTTACAGTCCGATACATCTCGGTACCGCTCAGTGGTGTGTCGTCGTCGCGCGTTGCTCGCGAGACGAGTTCGATGTGGTAGGCTGCTGCAACCGCGCCGAACAGGAGCACGAACCCGATGGTGAGTCCGAGCGTCGCGAGGAACACGATCACTGTCACGAGTAACAACTGGAGGCCAACCGTCGGTTCGCCGGCGACCCACAGGTAGGCGTCTCTGAGTGCGGATTTTGGCTGTTGGCCGGTGGCCATCATGACGAACGTCGGCATCAGGAGGACACCGAGATAGAGTCCAGCGTATAGCGAGCCTGCAGTTAGTGCCATCCCGGCGATACCCGTCGAGAGACCACTCAGCACGTATAACGCCGCGATACCGACGAATGCTATCGGCACGAATCCGAAGAGCGATGCTGGCACAAGGTTCGAACGAACCGTATCGACCACGTACTTACTGTCGACCCGTCCGGTCTCCCTGAGAGAGATGACCGTCGCGTAGAGCCCCACACTGGCAGGACCGGCCGTCACGAGCGGAATCGAGAGGAGTACCCAGATTACGCTGGCCGGAACGAGTGCAGTGCTGTATCGATAGACGAACCGAAGTGTGGATATGGTGGCGTTGGACTCGTCCTCCGGATCGTCTGCGTCGCCGTGACGCCAACCGTTGGTCACCGCGGACGACTCGGGATCGAACACCGATCCGGTTGTGAACTCCTCTGAGTCGGCTGACCGATCGCTCGTCTGGTAACTCGACTCCGCGGTTCGCATCTGGTCGTTCGACGGTGTCGAATGGCGGCTCATGTTATCCTGTGGTCCCCTGCATCTGCACGGCGTTCACCAGATGCTCCTGTAACAGGAGGAACACCACGAACAGCGGGAGGACAGCGAGGAACGTCCCAGCCATCTCGGCACCCGGCTGAAACACCTGGGTGGGCTGCATCGTGACGATCCCGACCGGGAGGGTGAACTGGTTCTGTCCCTGTAGGACGATGAGCGGCCAGAGGAACTGATTCCACGTGTACACGAAGGTGTACAGCGACAGTGCGGCGATAGCTGGCTTCATCAGGGGCAGCACGATCTTATAATAGATCTGGAACGTCGAGAAGCCGTCGAGTTTGGCGGCCTCGATGACCGAGTCCGGCAGATCACTGAAGAACTGCGTGAACAGGAACACACCGATGGGCATGGCGCTGAACGGCAGTATGACCGCCAGCGGATTGTTGATGAGCCCGAAGTCGGTGATGATGGTGTACAGCGGTACCATGTTGGCGAACACCGGCACCATAAACGAGGCGACGATGATCGAGAACACGATGCGCTTGCCCGGCCAATCCAGTTTGGTCAGTGAGAACGCGATCATCGAATCGAGGATGACCACGAGCACCGTTGTCGTCGCCGCGATGACGAACGTGTTGATGCCCCACTGGACGATGGGTGCGCCCGCGAGGACGGCCTCATACCATCGGAAAGTGATATCCGGCGGAATCCAGAAGGGTTGGCTCGTGAACGTGAACCGCTCGGGCTTGATCGATGTCGATACCATGTAAGCGTACGGTAAGAGGAAGATCGCTGCAGCTCCGTACAGCGCGACGTAGACACCGATCGATCGGACGCGTTCCGACAGGATATCGGGACGTGCAATGCTCATGCGCTCTCACCTCCGCTGACGAAGTAGTAGTTCCCCAACGAGACCGCAACCAGGACGAAGAACAGGAAGTAGCCCACAGCGGCCGCGTAACCGAACTGCCCTTCGTTGAACGCCATCCTGAAGAGGTACATCACGAGCGTCTGGGTGGACTCGCCAGGACCTCCGTTGGTCATGATGTACGCCTGTCCGAACACCTGGAACGACCAGATGAACTGGACGGTGGTGACGAACACGATCGCTGACCGCATCTGCGGGAGGGTGATGTCCTTGAACGCACGCCAGGAACTGGCCCCGTCGATGCGCGCGGCCTCGTACAGGCGCTCGGGGACGCTCTGACGGGCCGCAAGCAGGATGACGAAGTTGAACCCAACCGTCCACCAGATCGTCGCGAGCGCGATGGCGGGCATCGCCCAGGTAAATGAGTTCAACCACGACGGCGGGTTCGAGATGAAGAAGCCGATGTAGTAGTTGATGATGCCGTACTGGGGCGCGTACAACTCGGCCCAGATGAGCGAGACAACCGAGACGGTCAGCACGTACGGGCTGAAAAAGACCGTACGTAATATCCGCTTGCCCTTGACGTCACGGTTGACGCCGAGTGCCAGGCCGAGTCCGAGGACGACGAGTGTTGGGACAGTCAGCGCTACGAAGACGACCGTCGCCCGGACCGACTTCCAGAACGCTGGGTCGCCTAACATCCGCGTGTAGTTCTCGAACAGGATGAACTCCGACTGGGCCGGCGCAAAGGCGTTCCAGGCGAAGAGGCTCATGTAGAACCCCTTCAGCAGCGGGTAGAGCAGGAACACCGAGAACAGCACGAGATACGGCAGCGCAAAGAGGATGCCGTCCCGCGTCTCGGCGTCACTGAGGTCTATCGCCCGGAGCTTTCCGAGGAACGAGTAACTGTCTTCAGTTGCCATCGTAGGTCATCCCTGGAGGTTGCTCGTGACCTGGTCTGCAGCGGTCGGGATGGCGTCGGCCGCCCCCGCCTGGCCGGAGTAGATCTGCTGAATAGCCTTGTTGACAGGGCGCTTGTAGTCCTGGGTGTTCTCCGTGCTGGGCATGTAGGCGAGTGCCCCGTTCTGGGCCATCTCGTTGTACGTCGAGAGCGTCTTCTCCCAGACCGTGGCCGACTGGAGTTCGTCGGACTCCAGAACACTGGTGGCCGCCGGAAGGTGACCGGCATCGGTACCCCAGGTCAGCCCAGCCGTCTGCGTGAGCCACTCCGCGACTTCGGTCGCAGTTTGGGCCTTGTCGGTGCCGGCGGGGACTCCGAGCGTGTGACTGTTGGCCCACGTGAGGTCGGTCGACTGTTCGGGACCGACGAAGGGCTGGGTCATACCCCACTCGAAGTCCTGCTGCTGGAGGACGCCGAAGTACCACGTCCCGTTGATGGTCATCGCCATGTCACCAGAGCGGAAGGCCTTTGTCCCACGGTTCTCCGTCGCATCGGCCTGGTCCCACCCCCACTCGCTGGTGATGTCACCGTAGAACTCGCCCAGTGCCACACCGTCCTCGCCGCCGAACTCCGCGCTGGTCTTGTCCTGGTTCAGGAACGAGCCGCCGCGGCCGCGGAGCCACGCGATGAACTGGCGCACCTGGAATCGGTTGTACGGATCCGGGCTGAACGCCAGGTAGTCCGTCTCCGATTCGATGGTGTTCGCGGCTTCCTGCAGTTCCGAGAACGAGGTCGGCGGACTCTCGGGGTCGAGACCGGCCTCTTCGAAAATGTCCTTGTTGTAGTAGAGCCCGTTCGGGTGCGTATCCAGTGGGACCGCGATGCGGGAGCCGTCGAACTCCGTCGAGTCCCAGATAGACGAGACGTACTTGTCGCCCGCGCTGGACGAGAGCGTGTCGCCGAGTGGCTGCAGCGCCTGTGCGAATCGCTGCAGTTCAGTCGTGTGGAAGACCGCGAGGTCAGGCGCGTTCCCACCCGTCATAGCAGTGAACAGTTTGTCGTAGTACTCCGCGAACGGCTGGCGCTGCCGTTCGACCTGAATCGAGTCATGCTCCTCGTTGAACTGGTCCACCATCGCCTTCATCGCTTCACCGTCACCGCCAGCGAACAGCGTCCAGAACTGGAGGGTCGTCGTTCCGGAGCCAGATCCGCCCGTGGACCCGCCGTCGCTTCCACCGTCGTTATCCGAACCCCCGTCCCCCCCACTGTTTCCACCACAGCCTGCGAGGCTGATGATGCCGGCTGCACCGGCCGTTTTTAGAAAGCTACGCCTGGTCTTGGAACGCTGATAGTCGCGTGGCATCATCTAGCCCCAATGAAATCGCCCTATTTATAATTTTTGTTCGTTGACGAAGCCCCCGGATCCAGTAGGGACGTTTCAGGCCCTATACCGTCGAAAAACGGCGTATTAATGTTCCAAAGGATAAATTATATATGTTTGCTTGAGCCACATTAGGACAGTCGGTCATGAGTCAGGTTACCTTTCAGAACGTCGAGAAGCGATACGACGAAGTCGTCGCAGTCCAAGGCATCGACCTCGAAATCAGGGACGGAGAGTTTCTCTCTGTACTCGGCCCGTCCGGTTCCGGAAAGTCGACGGTGTTGCGTATGGTTGCGGGCCTCGAAGACATCTCCGACGGAACGATCAAGATCGGAGACAGAGTCATCAACGATGTCCATCCACGAGACCGGGGTATCGCGATGGTCTTCCAGAACTACGCACTGTACCCACACATGTCGGTCAGAGAGAATATGTCCTACGGACTTCGGCTGACGACGGATCTGCCCGAGTCAGAGATATCCGAGCGTGTCGAATCCGCTGCGGAGATGATGGGGATCAGTGAGCATCTGGACAAACAACCGGCCGGACTCTCAGGTGGGCAACAGCAGCGCGTCGCGACAGGTCGCGCCATCGTCCGCGAACCCGAAGTCTTCCTGATGGACGAGCCGCTGTCGAACTTGGACGCGAAACTCAAGATGCACATGCGGACAGAGCTCCAGCGCATCCACGAGGAATTGGATACGACGACGATGTACGTCACTCACGACCAGGAGGAGGCGATGACGATGTCCGACCGGATCGTCATTATCGCCGATGGGTCGATCCAGCAGGTCGCCAGTCCAGACGAGATCTACAACGAACCGGCGAACCTCTTCGTCGCGGACTTCATCGGAAGCCCCGCGATGAACCTCTTCGACGTCCGACTCGAGGGGGACACACTCGTCCACGACGAGTTTGAGTACGAGCTCTCCCCGGACCGAGCCGACCGAGTCCGGCAGAATGCGACAGTAGATGAGTTCGTCCTCGGCATCCGACCTGAAGACATCTCGATTGCCGAATCGGACGCGACCAACACAGTCGAGACGGCGATCGACGTCGTCGAACCGGTGGGGTCCGATAATTTCCTCTACGTCCAGTTGAGTGATGAGGAGTGTACCGTGCGAGCGTCGGCCGATTTCAAGCCCGAGCATGGTGACCCGATCTCGCTCACGTTCGACGAGACCAATCTCCATCTCTTCGATAGTCAGACAGAGAAGAACGTTCTCGCTGGAGATGGGCACCGACTGGAACAGACCGCCTGAACGTCGCGCTATTAGATCTATCAGGGCAACTCCCCCAGTTTCAGACGTAGATCGCGTTGACCTCAATGACGTTTGCCACGCCAGTTACGAGCTCTGGCAGTCGCTCCTCCAGCCGCTCGCCTTTCATCCGACTCCGTGGAGCCGTCACACTCACCGCACCGTGGAGGTCACCATCTCCGAAGACGACGGGGGCGGCGACACACCGAATCCCCGGCTTGGCTTCTTCGTCGTCGATGGCATAGCCACGATTACGCGTTTGTTTCAGCTCCTCGAAGAGCCGCTCTCTGGAAGTGATCGTCTGCTCAGTAAATTGTGGTAACCCCCGCTCTTCGACGATAGATTCGACTCGTTCTTGGGGGAGTTTCGAGAGGATTGCTTTCCCCAGCCCACTACAGTGCAGCGGTTCGCGGAGCCCGATCTCGTGTGACGTTTGAATCGCATCTGCACCGTTGGCCTTGTACATCAACACGTTCTGGCCGTGCTCTTCGAGACTAAACAGCGCCAGTTCCCCACTCTCAGATGCCAGTCTATCGACTTCCTCGGCGGCGACATCGAACACGCCGGTGCTGTGTTTAACACGCTCCCCGATGTCGAGAAATCGCAGACCGTTCTCGTAGTTGTCTCCTCGCTGGATCACGTAGTCCTCTGTTTCGAGCCACGAGAGATACCGTTCGACTGTCGAGGTGTGCGTGTCGAGTTCGTCGGCGACTGCCTCCGGTGTTGCCTGTCCGTGTTCTTTCAGTACTTCGATGATGCCGAAGGCCATCTCCAGACTCGCCGTCTGGCTACCGATTGTCCTTCGATACTCGCCATCGACTTGCTCGACTTGCCCTTCCGCCCGGAGTGTAGAGAGATGACGATGTGCTGCACTCTTCGAGAGATCCAGGGCATCCGCAACTTCGGTGACACCTGCGCCATGCTTGACCCCCAATTCAGCTAAGATCCTGAACGAGGTCTGGACTGTCTGTACAGTGTCTCCGTTTGCTTCGTGATTGGAATCGGACATCGACTACCAATTGTGAACGCCGCTACATAACCATTCCGCCTGTTGGGAGAAGTATCAGGAAAGTTCTGGAATGCGGGACATTTTCAAACAGTCCCGCTATTTAGAACCAAGGACACTATCTGTTACATGCTGTGGTAGTCCGTCAAGGGGTTCTTTCCGGATGGGTTTATGACCTGTCCATTTCGAGGAATAACACAAGTACGGATGTTATTCCAGTACCGGGCTCCGGAACTCTACTAGTATCTGACCCGTTTTCCTCGGAACGTTTCCCTCGTCACCCTCTGTCATAGTGCGGACTCACTCGTCACACAGGTTCCCGAGGTCAGAACGATTCTAAACTGTGTTCTGTCGATACAAACTGATACTTTACTGTCTCTCTGTGCAGAACGTGAGGTTCTATTGTTTCACCACACGTAAGAGTAATACCTGCGGGCGACAGAAAACAGACCATGTCACGTTCCTTTGTCTCTCCTGGTCGCTATCTCCAGGGAGACGATGTTCTATCCGAGTTGGGGACCGCTGCGACACGACTCGGGTCGCATGCCCTGCTTGTGGCAGACGAAACTGTGCTGGCTGTCGTTGGTGATCAGGTCGAAGCGTCGTTTGCCGATACCGAGTGTTCACTTACTGTCGCCCGCTTCAACGGCGAATGTACGGCCCCCGAAATCAGCCGTCTGGCGGATATCGCACGTGGGGCCGACGCCGACGTCGTCGTCGGCGCAGGTGGGGGCAAGACAACCGACACGGCAAAAGCGATCCGTGCTGCAGTCGGTGGTGCAATGATAGCTGTTCCGACGGTTGCATCGACTGATTCACCGACAAGTGGTCTCTCTGTCCTGTACAATTCTGACGGTACACTCGATTCGGGGATCGTCCATAACCAACGACCTGACCTCGTTATCGCGGACACAACGGTCATTGCAAATGCCCCAGCGCGGTTCTTTATTTCGGGCATCGGCGACGCACTTGCAACCGAATACGAAGCCAACGCGGTTGCCACCGGCACGGGTGAGACGGTCGCAGGTGGTCGACCAACACGTGCGGGGCTCTCGATAGCCTCGGAGTGTGGCCATATCCTTCGTGAGGACGGGGAGGCAGCGGTCCAGGCTGTCGAGGCGGATGAGGTTGTTCCGGCGGTTGCCAACGTCACCGAAGCGATTATTCTCCTGTCGGGTCTCGGGTTCGAAAACGGCGGACTGGCTGCTGCCCACGCGATCCACGACGGAATTACGAGGACTGTGCACACGGACACAACTCATGGGGAAAAGGTGTGTGTTGGCCTCCTCGCACAGCTATTTCTCGAAGGACGACCCAGATCCGAAATTCAAGACGTTGCCTCGTTCGCTGCTACCATCGGTCTCCCGACGACCGTAGCCGATATTCAACTCGATGCCAGCGACGATGCACAACTTACTGCTGTTGCCCAGGCTGTGTTCCAGGGCGAAAGTACCATCTCGAATCAGTCCGGATCGTTCCGTCCAGCTGATATTGTCGATGCACTTCGCGCACTCGACACCTTATGAGAGCAGTGGAATCATAATCGCGTGAGGTCAGGCATCTTGCTTCCACGACGTGACTTTCAGACACGCACGAGGGAGACTTCATGGGATTGACGCTCAAAAGCCTGGAGCGTGAAGAACGTCATGGCGTCCCGATCACTAATTTATGATATGCACTTGTAGGTACGGGAGGTCGGTACGTTCTTGTGAAGCGGATTGCGTAGTTGCCATCGGTCCTCTCCATAACCACGCGCCTCGGTGTTCCTATGTATTGCTGTTGTTCCGGACCAACGAAAATCTGTTGCTGCGGAGCAACCAAGGGTATAGAGAGGAACTATGTCGATTCGTGACCCGATACCAATGAACCGATGAAGAGAGGCTCCATATCATTGGATCTGTCCAGGCTCCATTCGTCACTGCTGGAGACGTAGCAGAGACAGTTTCCCTTTCTCCGGAAAGAGCGAGATAGCGCCCCAATCAATTTGATACACGGGGAGAGATTGACCGCACGAAAATCGGGAGTAGCGCCGGTGTTTATTGGACCCCCGGCTCTTCGTCAGGATCCAAGTACGCTCGACCGTCGTTAGTAATCCACCAAACGCGCACACGGCCGATTTTGCGAGTGTCCACGAGACCGTCCTCTGACATCCGCCGCAAGCGCTGATCCGCGGCTTGCCGGCTCACACCTGTCCTCTCAGCGATATCGCTCGTTCCCAGAACCGGAGGATATGCCAAGGCCAGTACTTCGAGTATGGACTTCCGATCAGCGGTCGGATCCGGGCCGGGTTTCTCTGTCACTGTGCCAGTCTTTCACCTGCCTGAGTCATTAGTTATGCTGAGTGCGTCCCTTGCTACAGAGCAAGGGCTAATAATGCTTGCTCCAGAGAAGGAGATAGAGCAAGGTTCACCCACCGCGGCGTCCCACCGAATCCATGCGCACAACTAAGCCCACCGACGACGAGAGGCCCACTCCCGGCCGTTTGACCCGCCAACACCTCGCGCGCAGGTAATCCAACATGACGACCTGCCACGAACTCACAGGCTTCCAGCGGGCTCTCCTGACGGCCATCGCCGGCGTCGAGCCCTACGGCCTCGCACTCAAAGCCTATCTAAACGAGCGCACGAACGTCTCTCGCCTCACCCGACGGCACAAAACTGCTCCAGGCCCAGGCCGAACTGCTCCCGAGCGTCCGTGACACCTGCCAGGTCGTCGCCGACAGCGGTGATCGGCGATGAGCCCGTCAGTCGACACTCAGCGAGACAGAACCGGGACCCGGGTGGATGTTGTCAGAGGCACACTGCCACCGAAAGGGTGGTGGGCCGGGTCCCTGCGCAGTCCTACGTGGGTATCCAGCTTAACTACCGCTGTGAGAATCGCTGTCGTATGTCTCTGCGTGACCGTTGGCCCCATCGAGCCAGGCGACAGGGCCAGTCGCCGCGTGCCTCTGACAATCGTGCCGGACAAAGCCAACTCTGCTACGCCGGCAGCGTCCCCTACGCTGTCGAACGTAGATGTAATTGTTGCATCACGACAAGTTCACGGCTCACTGCAGGCCATACAGCAATGCCATACTCGGTCGGTCTACTATCCGGGAGGTGGCTCCTGACGACTATTGTCAACAGGCTGCCTGGACTACCACATCTATTGCCTGCACACGTCCGGATGACCACCTACCCCGACCTGAAGCGCGAGTGCTCTCTCACCGAGAATCGTCTCTATCGAACACATTGGAAACCCAAAGAGGGGGCGCCGAACCGCGGGGTACTAGGGGAAACCCGCGATCAGCGCCGGAACACAGAGTCAGTCGGGCCCCGGTGGATGCGCTCGGGGCGTGTGGAAGGGGACTGCGAAGCGGGAACCGGGACCCATCAAAGAGGTCGGTGATGGGTCGGGATAAATTTTCTGAACTGCGGGACTGCGACTCGATTCGAGGGGGTGCATGAGCCTTCCCCAACGCGGTGAGAGTATCACGCTGGCAGACTACGACAGCGGCCCCTGGCTGTTGGCCACTGCCATCCTCGAGAAATCTGTCCGGGCAGTCCTCTGTACGGAGTTGCCGCCCAGGTACCAGCGCCGCCTGCGTGGGACTGCGAGTGATCCAGGGACAGCGGGAGCTCGTCCAGGCTATCGGCCAGACCGACTTGCAGGTCTTAGCGATGCCACGACAGGCAATCGAGCGACCGGGTACAATGGAGCTGTGTGCCACACTGAACACGATCAAGGTACTGAGGGGAATGGCACGTCTCCGATGTTAATCGAGTCACCGTCGCCGTTGATGGCCCAGAGGGAGTCCCACGGTGATCGTCCCGTCTCGTACCACCAACGAGTGACCTCGAACACACAGGCAGGAAGCTACCACCCGGCCAGTGTAGCGACCGCTCGTGAGCCACAGCCATGTCGCGGTCCCCGTTCTGAGGTCGGTTCGTCATCTCGCATTTGCCCGATGAGATGGAGTCGCTGCCGAAATATCGCGTGCCACTCACTCATGGCCGGATTGAGGGCTTCGAACGGCGTTGATTTGGAGGAGCGAGCGTGGAGGAACCCCATCAGATTGGACTGAATCCATGTAGAAAATCTTTATTTGGATATGCTCCAAATACAGGACGATGATCGTGGTTCTGGATAACGAAGTGAAGCCGGATTACCGATACCTCGGGCCGGAGATCTGCCACTTTCTTCGGGACGTGGAGTACCGAGTATACGAAGAATTTGATGAGGAGGCCACGGTTACGGAGTACGATGGAGTCATTTTGACCGGGTCGACTGCCAGTGTGTACGATCCTGACCACACGGACTGGGTCAGGAAACAATCAACCCTCGTACGCTCCTGTATTGAAAAAGAGCTACCACTCTTGGGCATCTGTTTCGGGCACCAACTCGTGAACCAGGCGCTGGGTGGAACTGTCGAACAAGATCGGCGCCGATCCACGTTCGTGACTATGGATCGGATCGCCGACGATCAGATTCTGACCGGTGTTAAACCGTCTGTCCCAGTGTTACACAGCGATCTGGTGACAGAGCCTGGAGAAGATCTCGAGCCAATCGCGCGGACCGAGTACAACGAGCACTTCTGTACACGCCACACATCCGCACCTGTGTGGACAGTCCAGTTCCATCCGGAATTCACCGAACGGGTTGAAGACCGTCCATCGGACTGGAATCCAGGATCTGCCTCGTTCGATCAGTCCACGGCTACCCGTGTGTTAACGAACTTCGAGGATATCTGCACGGGGACCGCATGACTAGCATTACAACGGTTCCATCCCAAATTGCCCGACACCCACCGACTGTGCGACTGACACGACCGATGCGAGATTGCCTGTCAGCACTTGAAAAGGACTACACTGCAACCTACAACTGGTGAAATCATGGACGAAAAAGACGTACGAATCCTGTATGCTGCGCTCGAAGAACGCTCACGGAGCCCGGAACATATTGCCTCGGTAACAGACATTCCGAAGTCGACGGTCCATTATCGGCTTGATAAACTACAAGAAGAGGGGATACTCAAAAACGATCTCTTCGAGGTCGATATGGAGAAACTTGGGTTGTCAATGCGCGCGATATCCGAGGTTCAGGCCATCTACGATGAGGACTATCATAACCAAGTGGGACAACAGCTTGCGGATATCGAAGGTGTCAATCAGGTGTATTTCACTATGGGTGATACCGATTTCATCGTCATCGCAAGTGTTCGATCCCGTGAAATGGTCGAAGAACTCATCTCGGCGTATGAGTCGATAGATGCAGTCCAACGGACTTCGTCAAAATTTGTCATCAAGACTGTCAAACATAGTCAACATCCGTTCGTGGACTTTAATCTTGAGACGCTGATCGACGAACTTGGCTCGGAGTGACCAGCTGAGATATCTCGGTAAGGTGTTGTCACTCTTTAATCGGTGTGGCGCTGCTCATCGTTTATTTCAGTAGCTACATCTCTCTGTTTCTCTGAACGAATATTACTTGGACTGAATCCAAGTATTAGTGGAGAATTGAGATTTAGTACGGAAGTTTTATTGATTCGCCGTTTGTAATCCCTCTGTACGATCGTGAGGATAGGTCACAATAGTATGAAACAGAACACAGCCAACAGCGACGTGGAAACGGACTACGAGGACTACGTAATGCCGATTTGGAAGGACCTCAACGTACCTATTAAAACGGCGTCCGGGTGCACTGTCGAGGACTTCGATGGGAACGAATATCTGGACGTCTTTTCTGGGATCTCTGTCGTAAATGTCGGACACAACAATGAGCAAGTGGTCTCAGCAGCGAAAGCACAACTCGAAGAGTTTGTCCACGGGTGCTCGTACGTCCACCCAAACGAACCTGTAGCCGAGCTGGGCGCTAAAATTGCCGCTGTGACGCCCGGTAATTTGTCGAAATCGTTCTTTTGTAACTCCGGGACCGAAGCTGTCGAAGGTGCTATCAAACTCGCCCGGAAGTATACTGGCAGCAAAGAGATCGTAGCACTTCAGATGGCGTTCCACGGACGGACGTTGGGAAGTCTCGCCCTGACCGGAAACAAATCCTACAAATCAGGGATGGCGCCGACTCTGAACGATGTTACTCATACGCCTGCTCCATACGCATATCGCTGTCAGCAATGCGCTGGAGACTGTGATTCGGGGTGTGCAGAGACACTCGAACGGACGATCAAGAGTCAGACTGCAGGCGATCTTGCTGCAATTGTCGTTGAACCGGTGATGGGGGAAGGAGGAATCATTGTTCCGCCGGATGGATGGCTCCAGCGAGTTCGTGAGATTGCCCACGCGCACGATGCGCTACTCATCGTCGATGAAGTACAGAGTGGATACGGCCGAACGGGCAAATTTTGGGCTGTGGACCACTTTGACGTCACTCCTGATATCCTCACACAGGCAAAGGGAATTGCCAATGGCCTACCATTGGGTGTCTTTACGGCGCCAGAAGCGATTGCTGACGCATTTGACCCTGGTGATCACCTGTCGACGTTCGGTGGGAATCCGGTCGCGTGTGCTGCGGCGTTGGCCACGATCGAGGAACTAGAACACGGAGTCGTCGACAATGCACGGGCACAGGGTCACTGGCTTTCGGAGCGGCTGGCACAGCTAGAGTCTGAGTATGATCTCGTCGGGGAGACACGAGGACTGGGGTTGATGCAAGGTGTGGAACTCGTCGACACTGGGAATGAGACGGGCCCACTCGGGGTTAGTCCTGCACCTGCACCGGACGTCGCTGCTGACGTGGCTACACATCTTCGCGAGGCTGGGATAATCATGGGCGTGGGTGGCTTCTACAAGAACGTCATGCGGTTCCAGCCGCCACTGACGATCACTCGCGAACAGCTAGAGCGGGCGGTGCAAGCATTGGAGACCGCCCTCGATACCGTCGCCCAGGAGCAGATGGCTGATGCCTAATACAAATCCCGCGACAGAGGAGCCCCTATCACAGTACGGCGACCACTCGGAGGCTGCGGTAGAGACTGTACTTGCATCTGCGGACGATCGAGCGACCGAGTGGTCCAAGTGGGAGTTGACGGACCGCCGGCGCCTCGCGAGCGACCTCGGCGCGGTCCTGAGAGAACGGAACGACGACTACGCCTCGACGATGGTCCGCGAGATGGGGAAACCCCACGCTCAGGCAGTCGCTGAAATCGAGAAATGTGCCTGGGCGTGTGAGTACTACGCGGAACGTGCAGGTGAACACATTCAGGACAGGCACGTCGGAACTGAGCCAACAGCTAAGACCTACGTCTCCTACGAACCGCTCGGCCCGCTCCTGGCAGTGATGCCGTGGAACTACCCATTCTGGCAGGTGTTCCGGTTCGCTGTACCTGCAGTGACGGCTGGGAACGTCGTCGTCCTCAAACACGCACCCAACGTTCCGGCCTGTGGAGAGCTGATCGAGGAGACATTCAGGGCGGCTGGATATCCGGACGGTGTCCTCGAGTCGATACGGGTTCCGGACGAGAGCGTGGCCGACATCATCGCAGATGATCGCATCCGTGGGGTAACCCTCACCGGGAGTACTGCTGCTGGCCGAGCCGTGGCCGCCCAGAGCGGGAAACAGCTGAAACCGACTGTTCTAGAACTGGGCGGGAGTGATCCATTCATCGTCCTCGAAGACGTACCGGTCGATAGCGTCGCGGCGTCCGCTGTGGACGCACGGACACAGAACTCGGGGCAATCTTGTATCGCTGCCAAACGGTTTATCGTTCGCGAGGAGGTTGCGGATGAGTTCGTCCACAGACTGGTGGCGGAGATGCAGTCACTGACGGTCGGCGATCCGACCGACGAGCAGACCGACATCGGGCCGATGGCTCGTCAGGATCTGCTGACAGAACTCCACGGACAGGTCACTGAATCCGTTGATGCCGGGGCCAGTGTCCACCTGGGTGGTGAGCCAGTCGACCGCACCGGCTACTACTATCCACCGACGGTACTGACTGACATCCCGCCGGATGCGCCGGCAGCAACAGAGGAGTTATTCGGGCCTGTTGCCGCCGTTTTCACCGTTGCTAGCGACGACGAAGCAGTCGACCGTGCCAACGCGAGCCCATACGGTCTGGGGGGGAGCGTCTGGACCTCCGACACCGAGCGGGGCGAGCGTGTCGCTCACCGGCTGGACACCGGGGTTGCGTTCGTCAACGAGAGAGTAAAGTCCGATCCACGTGTTCCGTTCGGCGGGACGAAAGCCTCCGGATACGGGAGCGAACTCGGTTCCCATGGCATCAAGGAATTCACCACGCCGAAAACGTACTGGATCGAAGCGATACAAGACGAGGAAACTAATCGACAATGACAGCACGAGACCCTGATGAGACGGGAAGACGGCATGAAACGGCAGTCAAGGAGGCGACCAACGACCAGTCGTTCGACGCCTGGATCGACGGGCAGCGATCGACTGCGGCATCCGGCGACCGTTTCGAGACACGTGACCCGGTGACCGACGAAGTCCTTACGACGGTACCACGATGCGGAGCGGAGGACATCGACCGGGCGGTCAGCACGGCCAGCGCCGCATTCGAGACCGAGTGGGGTGTGCTGGCCGGTACGGAACGTGCCGATCTGATAGTCGAGTGGGTCGAGCAACTCCGAGACCACGTCGAGGAACTCGCACGACTCGAAGCGCTCGACGTCGGGAAACCGATCGACGCAGCGACATACGAGGTCGGGAAGGCGCTGGACTATATCGAGTATTATTCTCATCTGGTTAGGAGCGACCAAGGAACACAGATTCCGTTTGCGGATGACGCCCACGCCTACACTCGCGCGGAGCCATATGGTGTCGCGGGGCTCATCGTTCCCTGGAACTACCCCATGATACTTGCGGCGTGGAAACTAGGCCCGGCACTCGCCGCAGGCAACACTGTGGTCGTCAAACCGGCCGAGTGGTCACCGCTATCGCTCACCCGTGCCGCAGAGCTCTCTGCTGACATCCTTCCGGACGGCGTATTGAACGTGGTTCACGGGTTCGGCGAGGAGGCAGGGGCCCCACTGACGGCTCACGCTGGCGTGGACAAACTCTCGTTTACCGGTGAGGACACCACGGGCGAGAAAGTCATGGGTGCAGCGGCCGGGAACATCACGCCCGTGACGCTCGAACTCGGTGGGAAGTCGCCGTTCCTCGTGTTCCCCGATGCGGACCTCGAGCAGGCGGCCGAGATCGCCGCCAGTGGGATCTTCTACAATGCTGGCCAGTCCTGTGAGGCGTTCTCGCGGACGCTGGTCCACGAAGCCGTCTACGAGGAGTTCGTCGATCTGTTCGCTGCCGAGGCGGCGTCGGTGGTTGTCGGCGACCCATTTGCAGAAGAGACCACGATGGGGCCACTCGCGTCGGCCGACCAGTACGAGAAGGTGACAGAGTATATCGACCTCGGCCAAGAGAGTGACGCCCGTCTGGTTACCGGCGGAGACAGCCCCGCGGATCCACAGACGGCCGACGGTTGGTTCGTCGAACCAACGATCTTCGCGGATGTTGACAACGATTCCAGGCTGGCACAGGAGGAAATATTTGGCCCGGTTGCCTCGGTCATCGAGTTCACTGATTACGAGGACGCAATCTCGACTGCAAACGACATCCAGTATGGGCTCGCTGCCGGGGTAGCGACCAGCGACCTCTCCGTAGCACATAGGGCAGCAGCGGACATCGAAGCCGGTACTGTCTGGGTCAACCAATACGGACGGCTGGTGCCAGGCACGCCGTTTGGCGGCTTCAAGCGCTCCGGGATTGGACGCGAGTGTGCTCGCGAGACGCTCGGCCAGTATCAGCAGACAAAGACGGTCAATATCGCACTCGACGAACCGGAACTGTAGATTCGGATCCCGCGGCTACTGGTCGCCGAGAATCCCGATTCGCACTTCGATCTCTTCGAGACCGTCGTTTTCGAGCCAGCCACATTCGTAGCCAAAAAGCTGGTCTGTCACGTCGAGTTCAAACCGATCCGAACTCTCAGTGAACGAATCGGTCCCCAGCAGGAAGGCTGCGGGCCGTTCCCCGTGCTGTTCGATTCGCTCGGCCAAGAGAGAGTCCTCGTCTGTCGGTGTCGCGAGGACGATCGGCGACTCTGGGAACCGGTAGGCTGTTGCTCCAAGGGCCGGGATGGGTTCCTCAATTGGCTCGTCGAGGCCGTAAGCTGCCCTGTAGGCGTCACTGGACGCCTCGATATCTGACACCCCGACGACTACATACGCGATGCCAGTCAGTGCTGTCTGGGCAACTGTCGGCGAGGGCCACTCGACGCGCTTCGACCGTGGTGTATGATCCTGGATGAGGAACGGGTATTTGGTCGCGACGCCACCCTCGCCAACGATGCTGAGCTCGTACTCGAAGTAGGTTCCGTCCGGTCGCTCTCGCCCGTACTCGGTCGGACCATCGACCGGGACGTCCGCCGCCCGGACCCGGTCAGTATCCGCTGCGATATCACTGCTCTCGAGGGCGAATGCACAGGGACCACCGTCGCGTTTCAGGTGGTCGTTCCACCACGGCGATTCTTGCTCGGGCTCGATCGTCGACAACAGCTCGAAGTACGAACCGTCGGGAAACGCCAGCTGTGAGAGGTGATTGACGTCGTTCGCAAGCGGCCCAGCGTACGCTGCTTCCAGCCCGATGTCCTCGAAGGCGTCGACGAGCCGATCGAGAGTTGAGCCGACGATTACTGCATGGTCCAACGTTGCGGCCGAGTTGGAAGTTCGTGGGTGCATGAGGTGTTCACTCCGCGAAGATCTGATTCCAGCGTTCGCCCCAGCCGTCCTGGTTCTCCCACATAAATTCGTAGCTCGGCGTCTTCAGTGCGCCACTACGAACATCCTCGATCGTCGGGGCACCGAACTCTTGAATCTTCGAAGGGAGCTCTGCCTCTTTGTGGGTTGGTCCGGTTCCGACGATCTCCGGCATGGCGTTCTGTGCCTCCAGTGATAACAGCTCGTTCACGTAGGCCATCGCCGGTTCGACATTTCCGCCGGATGGGACTGCGACTCCTTCGTGTGCTGCGATCCCGACAGGGTCTGGTCGCCGCACCGGCCGTAACGGCTGGCCCTGCAGGAATACGTCAGTCACCCAGATGTCCCACGCTGGCAACAACACGTCAGCGTCACCGCTCAGGAGAAGCTGCTTCGCCTGGGAGATCCCCTGGATCGTGTGGCTGTGCTTCGGTTTCACGTGCTCTTCGAGCCACTGGAACCCTGTCTCTACGTCAAGCGAATCCGAGTCAAAGCCCTGGTCGGTCTCGATACTCGATGCGAGCAACAGGAAGAGTCCCTGCGTCCAGGCGAAGGGCGGAATCGCGATGTTATCCGCCTCCTCGACCACTTCGACCCACGAAGTTGGCATCGAATCCCAGTTGTCCGTATTGATGATCGGCGCGAGCTCACCGAAGTACCAGCTGACGCCAGTGTCGTTGTAGTACTTCGCCTCGTCGTAGATAGAACTGTAGTTACTGACGATGTCAGTGTGGTCGGCGAAACTCGCCAACCAGTCGTTTCGCTGTGCCTCGTAGATGCCGTTGACGTTCACGTCGATGACGTCCGGCGGGTTCTCGGGATTCGACCGGAGCTTCGTGATCATCTGTCCGGTCGTCGACTGTTCGTCGTTGACCTCGAGGTTGTATTTCTCCTCGACCACGGGGATGACGTTCCGGCGCTGGTGTTCTGCCAGTGCACCCGCGTTCAACATGACGTTTATCGACTGCCCACCGAAATCGAGTTCGTCAGAGCTACTGCCATCCGAGCTCCCGCCAGATCCGCCATCGCTGCCAGAGCCTCCGTCGCCGCCTCCGGATCCACTCCCGCCCGAACCGCCGTCACCGTTTCCAAGACAACCTGCTAGCCCGAGTGCGCCGATTCCGGCTGTTGCACGAAGAAACGAGCGTCTGCTATCGTTATTGGTATCTTTTCGCATGGGTGTTCCGTCCGCTAGTCGTAGCTTCTCTCACATAGCTATTTTGGTCCTAATCCCATTATTCACAAATATATCGTTTCTAGTCCAATGAAAAATTTCATCGTGGGACAGTATTTCGTTATGGTCGGAATGTTTAATAGCCTCAGATAGAAATTGAGCCTATTGATGACCTCCGATCCAATGATCGAGTTTACGAACGTCACAAAGGAGTACGGGGACACTGTCGCAGTCAACGATATTTCCCTCTCCGTCGAAGACGGGGAATTTCTTGCTCTTCTGGGTCCATCCGGGTCTGGGAAGTCGACGACACTGCGGATGCTTGCTGGCTTCGAAGATCCCACAGCGGGACGAATCGAACTCGACGGTATCGATCTCACGGGTGTGCCTCCACACAAACGCGACACCTCGATGGTGTTCCAGAACTACGCACTGTTCCCTCACATGACGGTGGGCGAGAACATCGCCTTCGGCCTCAAACGTCGGAACGTACCTGCAGACGAGATTGAAGAACGAATTCAGGAAACTCTCGAACTTGTAGATCTGGTCGGAATGGCGGATCGAAAGCCGGGAACACTCTCTGGTGGCCAACAACAACGGGTCGCGACAGCTCGTTCACTCGCCGTCGAGCCAAGCGTCCTGTTGATGGACGAACCGCTTGGAGCACTGGACAAGCAGCTGCGTGATCGTATCAAGATCGATCTCACCAGGCTCCAGACGCGTCTCGGGATCACGACAGTCTACGTCACACACAATCAAGACGAAGCCCTGACCATGGCCGATCGTATTGCCGTGATGAACGAGGGGGAAATCGAACAGATCGGGACGCCCGACGAAATATACAACCACCCGACGAGTCGCTTCGTCTCCGATTTCATCGGCGATGCGAACTTCATCGATGGGACCTTGTCCAAGGACGAGGACGGAACGGTACTCCAGGCCCATGGAAAGACGCTGCACGTGGCGAACGAACGAACACCTGCAGGAGAAGCACTCGCGTTCGTTCGACCGGAGCGACTCTCTGTCGTGGCTGACACAGGCGACGGACAGAACGCGATCCAGGGGACGGTCAAACAAGTGCTGTTCGCCGGCTCCCGAACACAATATTTTGTCTCGGTCGATGGCGTTGAGTACGTGGCCGAAGGGAACGCCGAAGTCACCGTGTCAGAAGGCCAGGAAGTGACACTCGCTTGGGAACCGGAAGATACCCATCTCGTCGAGGCCTGACCGATGAGTACCATCTCGTCTTCAGTCTCCGAGGCCAACGAAGCGGTATCGTCGTTCATCAGGGAATACCGTGGGACCCGACTCGGGACGGCGCTCCTCCTAGCCCCAGCGCTCATCGCGATACTGTTCTTGATTATCGTACCCGCCCTGTTGCTGATCCGATATAGTTTCTACTCGTTCGTCGATGGCGAGATCATCAGAGCGTTTACGTTGGCGAACTACACCCGTATCTTCGACGTCTCGTTGTACATCTCTGTCACTATCCGGACAGTCAAAATCGCACTCTATGTTTCACTCGTGACGTTCTTGCTCGGGTTTCCGCTGGCGTACGCGGCCGTCCGGACTGGCGGGTGGCTCGGCCGCATCATCGTCCTGAGTACGTTCGCCCCCTTGACCATCGACATCGTCATCCGGTCGTTTGGGTGGTTCGTCTTGTTGAACGACGGTGGACTCGTACAGACTGTACTGGTATTTCTCCCGTTTATCTCCGCCGAGAACCCCCCGTCACTGCTGTTCAACGAACTCGCGATCGTCATCGGGATGACCCACATCATCCTGCCGTTCGTCGTCTTCCCGATCATCAACGTGCTCCATACGATCCCACGGGACCTTGAGGAAGCGGCACGGGATCTCGGGGCGAACCGGCTGACGACAGTCCGGAAGGTCGTACTCCCGCTTGCGTTGCCGGGTATCATGGCCGGCCTGCTCATGGGATTCTTGCTGACGATGGCGTCCTACGTCACGCCCTCGATACTGGGTGGCAAAATCAAGGTACTCCCCACGATCATCGTCACGCAGGTGACCGGCTCAAACAACTGGCCGTTCGCAGGTGCTCTCTCGATGATCCTCCTGGTCGTCGCCATCTTCGTCATCGTCGGCTATCACAGAGCACGTCTCCGTCTTCAGGGTGAGTCCAATGAGTGAACGTACCATGCAAACCTCGACAGTTCGGGACCGCATCCTCCCGCTTGTCGCGACGGTCGGCTACCGGATGCTGGTCTACGCGACGGTACTCTTCCTGTTGGCCCCGCTGTTGATCGTCGTCGTCATCTCATTCCAACAGACGCCATACGGGACGTGGCCACCGAAGGCTCTTTCGCTGACGTGGTACAGTTCACTGGCCGAGACAGTGTCGTATCTCGGAATCGTCGAAGCACTGAGTGTCAGCCTCCAGCTCGCGGTGGCTACTGCTGCACTCTCCGGTGCGATCGGATCGCTCGCCGCGATCGGGCTCGTCAGGTCGAGGCTCGAATCCTCGGCAACTCTGGAGACGCTGTTCCTCTCACCGCTGATCTATCCGTGGATCCTCGTCGGCTTCGCGATCTTGCTGGTCATCGGCCGTCTACGGTCGGACTTCGGGATCGCGATCGAACTGTCATTCTGGACGCTCCTTGTCGGGCACGTCATCATCACACTCCCGTTCGCAATTCGGACGACGACAGCGAGTCTCCAGAATTTCGATCACTCACTGGAGGAAGCAGCGGAGGACCTCGGTGCTACAGAATTGGAAACGTACCTCCACGTGACCCTCCCACTCATCAAACCAGGTGTCATCAGTGGTGTTGTCTTCGCATTCGTCCTCTCGTTCAACCAGTACATCGTCTCACTATTCCTGGCAGGTCCCGAGAGCCAGACGCTCCCGCTGCGACTGTTCAATCTCTTCTTCAACACGTCACCCCAGCAGATTGCGGCTATCGGGACTGTCCTGATGCTGGGGACGTTGTTGCTCGTGGCTGTCGCGGAGTACGCTGTTGGGATCAGTGAATACATGTGACCCGGTGTTTCACCCAGCGATTCGAGGGTAGAACTGTCGCATATATTTGAATATTAACTAATATTCAGTCGGCCTGGAATGGCTGAGGGATGTGACGCTACGTACGATATACTATGAGGGTGTCATAGAACGAGTAGCACACCAAAGAGCAGGGTGAACGCTGAGGTGGATGAGTTCAGCGACCCTGCAAGATGATCCTTCGGTAGAGTCGTTCTTCAATGTCGCGGAAACCGAGACGCTAGCGTTGTTTGAGCATCTCTCCTTTGAGTTTCTCGAAGAGTTCGACGTGTTCGCCCCGGCGCAGACGGGGCGAACACGAGATCACGAACCACCAGAGCTGATGCGTGGCTTCCTCCATTGCTACTACCACGACATCTACGGCATTCGTCCCGTTGAGCGAGAGCTTCGGAACACGGTCGTTTGGCTGAGCTGTGGGTTCGATCGACCGCCGTCGAGAGACGCGGTCGATCGCTTTCTCACCGACCTCGAACACGTCGTCGACGAGGTCTTCGACCGACTCGTCGAGCAGGCCGCCCGGCGCGGCCTGCTCGATGTGACCTACTGTATCGATTCAACTGACGTGAGAGCGATGCCCGCCGATCAAGACGCGTCGAAGTGCTACGATCCAACCGACGACGAGTACTACTACGGCTACGGTTGCACGATCGTCTCGACCGGGCAAAAGATCCCGATTGCAGCCGAGTTCACAGAGAGTAAGCAAGCACCAGAGGAGACGGCGATGCGCGTCACACGTGACGCGCTCGCCGTCGCCAAGCCGATCTGGATGGTCGGTGACAGCGCCTACGACACGCTCGACTGGCACGACCACCTGCTGGCCGCAGGGGTCGTGCCAGTCGCCCCGTACAACGCACGAAACACTGACGACCCGAAAGACATCGAGTACAGGGTCGAAGACCGCATCGAACAACACAGCGAGGACGTTCAGCTGAAGCAGTCCACGTTGGATGAGACGTACAACCGCCGTACTGGAGTCGAACGAACCAACGAATCAGTGAAGGACTGCGGCCTCGGGCGAACGCACGCCCGAGGCCGCGTCCATGCACGAGCACAGGTCTTCCTCGCTCTGTGCCTTCGCCTCGTTGTCGCAATCACCAACTACGAACGCGGAGACAATCCGGGAAGCACGATCATCACGGTGTGACAAGAGTTCTATGACACCCTCTATACTATTTTTATCTAAGCAACACCATATTACCCATCCCTCTGCGCTTGCGTTCAACGATCTCTCTCGTCTCTAAACTGTCAAGTGTACGACTGACGGTTGCCTTCGATAGGTCCGTCTGCTCGACAATTTCACTCTGCGGGAGGACTCCATCCGCGTCGAGTACTGCCTGATACACTGTTTCCTCATTGTCTGCGAGCCGTTCTGCAACGGTTTCCCATTCACTTCGCCGGGCCCGTAGAAGCTCATTGCTGGAGCTGTCTGTGGATCGGTCGGCAGACGAAGTTGCCTCCGTCGTGGATTTCGACGTCGAGTTGTGAGAGAGAAGCACCGTCGCACTGGCTCCGGCACTGGCAGCTGCAAGCGTAATTGCGACAGTATCACGGAGTGAGAACTGCCACCCTGTGGTCCCGATCCGTGTGCCACTTTTGCCGAAAGCAACCATCGTTGGTCTCGCAGCGACAAAATGTACCACGAGGATTGCTGTAGCGGTGACGAGGATTCCAGCCACAAGCAGTTCAGAACGCGGGCGTATCTGTGTCATCGGCCACCTCTGTCGAGTCGAACAAGCGATTCGACGGTTGCGGTGCTGAGATCAACCACAATACTGTATTGCCCTTCGGAATCGGCTGGTGCCACGATCACGAGCACGCGGTCCGTACTCCACCAGGATTCGCGCCGCTCGAAAAGGATGGTCTCGTTTTGCCGTTGGACAGTGAACGCGGACGCATTAGCGGGCAGCGTTGTCCGTAGTGAGGCGTTCGGTGCCGCACCGATGACCGCCGCACGGTCACTGGCGAGTCCTGCTGGTATCCGACGGATAGCGTATGTTGCATTATTCGGTGGTGGGATGTCCGCACCGACAGTGTCGGCAGCGGAGACGATCTGCTGCGCTCGTAGACGGGTTTCTGTCGGCACGGTTGGCGGCTCACGGTCGATCGCCTGAACGACTGTATAGCCATTTGTTCGGCGTATTTCGATCCGAGAAACAGTACGAACGTCCTCGACTAACACCTGTGGTTGTCCACCACTGGGTGTGGTGACGAGGGCATCGTTCTCGATCGTCAGTCGGTGCGAATCATCAGGCACGAGTCCGGTGACAGTACCGAACACGCCGAGGCTACTACCGAGGACGACCAGTGACATGACGAACACTAGTCGGGAGGAGGGGACCACGGGCATGATTGGGACTGGTAATATCGGCAGTAAGAATCTGATGGTTTCCAGGGCGTGAAACAGCGATGAAACTCGTTTCAGACGTGTTTCATCGCCGTTTCCAACGGTGATTTACAAGGGTTTTCGTATACCCCACGAGCACAGCAGTCGGGACGACCAGTTGCAGTGGACTGCGGGGCCGTTTCCGAGGGTCCCGCAGCCGCCCGATCGGTCTCCGCCCGGCTGTTGCCGGAGAATACAATGATACGACACGATCGATTCGAACGGAGTGAGCAGTATGCAACGTGACTATAGACTCGCGACGTACGCTTTCGGTATCGCGATTGTGCTGTTTGCGGCCAGTGGTGCTGCTGTCATCGCAGGTGCCAGTTCATCCGCTGGCCCCGCTGACGGTCCTGATAACGACACGACGACCGTCCAGCTGGACACTGACCAGCAACAGGTCACTGAAACAGTTCGCGTAGCCAACGGCAGCGAGTACACTTTCCAGCAGGCCCAGCACACGTGTAGTGGTGCCCTCCGCCTCGATACTCAGAACCACACTAGCACCACCCACCAGGTCGGAAACGTGACAGTAACGCTCGTCACTCACCACGACGGCATGGTCGTCCAGGAAGTCGGGCGCCAGCGCCTCGCTGAACGGGTCGTCGACGCGACCCACTCTCGTGCCGGCCTCGGTGAATATTCTCGGCTCGAGGTGCAGGTCAATCAGTACTACGAGTCGACGGCACGTCAAGCGCCGCTCGATATCGCTGGTATCCGCGTTCGACCCGCCAACGACTGTCTCCCATTCGTCCGCGGGACGGTCAACGCCACCAACGAGACGATGACAGTACAGACTGCCAGGCCGGACGTGGACGAGGTTCAGTTGAACTTCACCGATGGAGCCCGGTCGCTAGCACAGGACGAGCAAGAGTCGATTGAGCGTCTCGTCGTGACCGACCCACAAACGAGTTACAACGTCCGGGCGCATCTGGATGCGAGGACGTTGCAAGCGACTGTCACAGAATCGACCGCCGACGGCTACGTTGATATCGAACTTCGGCGTCCCGACGGGAACGGCAGTTCGGTGATGATCACCGTCGATCTCGACAGAGAGACCATCGTCGAGTCTGGGGTCGAAATCCAACTCGACCGATCGGATATCAAGCTGGCTGATGGAAATAGTTCGATCAACGTTCGGAACGCATCTGCAACCTCCGACCACATCACCATCGAACAGAACGAATCGAATGTCACGGTGGTGAACAAGGCGGGCGACTAGGGGCCCACCATCCATCTTTGGGGGTGAAATCTCCTGGAGATCGTTCCGGTTGTTGGCCCTTCTGCTCCGAGTCGCTGGCTATCCTGCTGCTGGCAGGGTTCGGATACTCTCGACTCGTGAGAGGAGTCGTTCCCGGAAGACCGGGACGAGGCGAGAGATGTATCGGACACTAAATATAGCCAACACTGTGCTACCCGAGTCAACAACCTCGGGGTCAAGCCCCGTGGCTTCCGCCTCGATATTCTGTGAACTACCCCTGCCTACTCACTCGCGCGTAGCCGCTCGTTTCTTGCGGCAGGGGCTTCCTGCTTCGACGACGGGCTTTGCAGGAACAACCGGAGTTCCCACAGGAAGCGCAGTCTCCACAGGTGGGTCTTTGGAGTGACCCACTCCTCCACAGCCAGGACAGGACGGGTGCTCGGTGAACCTGCTCCCTGTCAGCCAGTACACTGTTACTGTGGAGGTCGACGGTGGTCCCAGTTCGACTGCGACGGTACGCGTCGGTGACACTCCGGAACGAACGATCGTCGTCGGCATCACCGACGAGGAGTGACCATTGCTGAAGGACACGACTGACAGCTTGCGGTGGGCGGTGAGGAGAGAAATCGGTCGTGTCGGCTGGTACTGCCGAGCGGTCCAGAGCAGGTGAGGGTTCTCAGGTCGGGCTGTCGGTGGCCCGTCTCTGGTCGAAGATGGTGCGGTCACCGGGCAGCGATGAGGATGTGTTGTTCTGGGCGTACGAGGTATGCACCCAGAGAGACGTGTACTCCCAGCGACCGCCAGCTCTGTGGTAGTATCCCCGTCGGTTGTAATCGGCTCGCTTGAGCTGCTGTGTTGGCACTGTCTGATCGACGTACTGCGTGATAATCACGGGAACAGAACCGTCCGTAGCCAGTGTCGAGAGTTGTGCTTGGTCGGTTTCACACGAGATGGCGACGTCATCCGTTCGGAAATACCAGCCCAGCGGGAGACTGTTGTACCATCTGATACAGTGGTATCTGTGGGGGAATGCCGAGCTGTTCCAGGTCGATTCGTCCGCCTCCACGAAGGCACGCCGGTCGTCGTACTCCGAGCCCGTTTCACCGTAGTAGAAGAGTACGTCGGGTCCGGAGTCGTGATTGCTGGCGATTCTGTCGACCGTCTGCACGTGCTCGGTTAGATCGTCGTCAGGCTGTGCATACTGTACTAGAGGGTTCTCGTCAGCTGTGTCGTCCACGTAGACGTTCGAGACGGCGGTATTTCCGACGAGCACGACAAGCAACACGACGGTCACGACCGACAGGGCGACACTGACACCGTCACTGCTCTCCAAAGCCTGGGCGCCCCACTGACAGATAGTAACGGCACCGACTGCCGCAGGGACTGCCAGCGGTACTACGACGTGGACAGCCAGCCACGGCGCAGCGATGTCGGTCCCGATCGGGTAGCCGACGATCGATACTGCACCGCAATAGAAAGTGAACGGGATCAGATGTCGTGCCTCTCCTGCTCCGAGTCGATCTCGGCCGTATCCCAGGACGGCGAGTCCGAGCACTGCAGGTGCCGTCAGACCGAGTGCCTTCAGCAGGACCTCGTAATCTCCCCGGGAGGCCTCGACCGCAGCCTTGAGCACAGTGACGAGGCCCCCGTCCTCGGTCGAGGCCTTGGTGCTCGCGGGGTCGAACCACGCAGTGTACTCTTCGACAGTGTACACTGCCGTATCGTGAACCATCGGCCAGAACGCGTTCGGGGAGGTCACACCACGCCAGAACGGGATCGGCTGACGGGAAATCGCCGCTTCCGGGTACAGCAGTCCGAGGGCGTCGCCACGTGGGGCGTACATGAACACGAGCATGGCACAACAGACGAGTACGGCTCCGACAACGTGGCTGGTGTAGGAACCGATCGTGAGGAGTGGCCGGGATCGACGCTGCCAGGCCGATCCGAGTGTGTGCACGGCACCAGTCGATAGGTCGTGGAGTCGGGCACGGACTCGCTCGCCGACGACTCGTGGCGATGGCTTGGAGAACAAGAACCGAACAGTCGAGCGGTACCCCGCCGGGACGAGTAGCCGCTTCCCTATCATGAGACCGGACGCACCGATCCAGGTCAGGAGGTACACGAGAGCGTTCTCCTTCGAGGCGAACCCGAGCGCACCAAAGAACCCGCTCAAATAGAGGAATCGAACCCGACGCGTGTCGACGAAGCGAACCAGCGACCCAAACATCGCGAACATGAATGCGGCGACGAGGATATCCGACCGCATGAACCGTGAGTAGTACAGCAGAACGGGATTGACTGCCAGAAGGCCGGCGAGCGCGAGTACTTCGAGTCGGCGGAGATGTGCCCGGAACAACAGCGCTGTCAGTGGGAGGAGCCCACCGACGATTGCGACGAATACCCGCATCGTCGTGTCGGTCGCGCCGAACAGTGCGAAGAGCCAGCTGTCGACGTGTTGTATCAGGGGCCCATGGACGATTCGTCGGTGGAAGAACCCACCGTTCTCTGCGAGATGGTAGGCCCAGTGGGCGACGCGGGCTTCGTCGAAATGTGCGGGCCGGGAGCCGAGTCCGACGAGTCGGAGTCCCAGGGCGAGGAGGGTGATTGCGGCGACGGTTTTCTGTACCGACCGCTCGGTCGTCTCAAGCCATTTTGTGGCGGTGTCGCGCCAGGTACTGAAGACCGTCAGGGCGTGGCTGGTGGAGGTCACATCCCAGTCTATTCCCAGGTGTATTGAAGAAATAGTGATTGTTCGCTTCCAGGTTTGAGCCTCCGGAAAGCACTTGTAACGGGAGAGCAAGGGAATGTGTTAGCGTGCGACAATCACACAAACACCTGTCCGTCGCGACCACGAGTGAGTGAGACTCCTCGGCGCCACACTGGTCAGCAATATCTTGAAGCGTCCCAGTGGGAATGGGATCGGCTTTCGGAACCGTCACGGTCCGAATCTCGCCAGTGTCGGGATTCTCATACCGAAGTGTTGTGTGACTCCCCTTTCCGCCGACCGGGACGTACCCATGTTTGGTCAGTTCTCCAGAACCTCGTCAGAGGAGAACGTCGTCCGAACCACACTATTCCCACGACGGCGGACCGGCCTCGCCGATCTCTACGTCAATACCCTGCTCCCGGAGATACGCCTCGGGGTCGTCGATGGGGTCGCCCTCGCCGCGGTGTGACTCCAGCGCGTCGGCGAGTTGTCGAAGTGCCTCCGCCTCAGTGTCACCGAACGACGCAACGCCCGACTCCAGGTGTCGGGCCGTCACCCGGCCGTCGTCCTCCTCGACGAACTCGACACCGTCGGGGGCGGATACTGTAGCCGATGTTATATGCATACGCGCGAGTCGGCCTAAGTGTTCGGGAAGTTGTATCGCCCTGGGAGATCGTCAGCCGAGAGCAAGCTTTCATGAAGCGCATCCTGAGCCGCTGAAAATTGCTCGTGCTTCTCGCCGAATGCTCTACCGACCAGACTGATGGTCAGTACAGAAAAAGTAAGTATCACTCGCGGTTCGACTTGAACCACTCAACACCAAAGTCCACGAGTTCTATCTGGTCAATGAGTTTCGCGTTGCCGGCCCCCACTTGTCCCGTTTCGAACGCATTTGGATGTTCGCGCTCGAAGGCCATGCCACAGTCTTGGAAGTCTTCATCGTCGAAATCGATGTCCTTCCGCTGGACCCACTCGCGTTCACCGTTGACGAGCACCGCACTAGCGTGGGTTACGGTATCGAGGTCGAGTTCGGCGCGGTACTCGGCGAGATGCAACGAGGTGTTACTCGCGTGGGACGTGCCGAGAAACACCACGTCGCCGTGAAGGTCGTAGACGCGGGCCAGCGGCGACTTCTCACCGAGCGAGTAGTCATATGCATGGCCCTCTGTGATGAACTCGGCATCAGCTCCCCACGCTGCGAAGGAGTGTTGCGGGTGGTCGCTCCGGTGTACCGCCGGATACGAGCGGAAGCACTCGGCAATTGCACCCATCCCTTGGGTGGGCGTGACGGAGGGCCGATACGGCGGCATCTGTTCCCGGATGGTGTCGTACCACGATTCGGGGACCGGCGGATGTTCCATGTCTGCGGGGTCCCTGTTCTCGGGCGAGTGCGTCGGCATCACGATTGTCCCGTCTTTGCCGACGACGCGCTGGAGTGCGTTGACGACAGCGGGCGGCCCGCCACAAACCCACCCGAGCGCAGAGAGCGACCCGTGAACGAGCACCGTCTGGCCGGTCTCAACGCCGAGCGAGCTGAGGTCGCTCATCATCGACTCGACGGTGACCGGCTCGGGCGACCGGTCCTCTGGCAAGGTTTCGCTCATACAGAGACGTGTCTAAGGCCAATTATAAGTTCGTGGTCAGATGCAAGATGCGCGTGTGTATTGACTGGATAGGAGTTATATCCCTAGTGCCTCCCTCATTTGATCAAGGTCCAAGACATCGTTGTTTATTTTGTCCAAACGTTCATAGTAGTCGTTTGAAACCTCGTTCATTAGCTCTCTAGATTGTTCAAAATTCCCGTCTTGTGCGGCTTGACATGCATCGATAGCTACACTTCTAGACTCAATCGCAACAGAAGAGAACTCTATGCTTGCTTGTACTGATTCGTATGCCTCCGGATATTCAGATTCGTCAATCAATTCAAGCGCACTCTCGAAATTCTGTTTTCCTTCACGATTTGTTTCACGTGACTCTTGGTAGTGCTGTTCGGCTTCGAAATAATCATCATTATTGTAGTCCTTAGCAGCTAATTCAGTTGTCTCAGCCGATGACAACACATCTCGATATCCGGCGCGATAATTTTCAAATGCCTCTTGTTCTGTAGCTTTTGATGACGTTGGAGTTTCGGTGGAGGTCGGTGATGGAGTCTCAGTTGAAGTCTCGGTTGACGAAGCTTGTATATCGCTTTTTTCTTGAACTTCTGGATCGTGAGGGGCGTAGTCTTCGCTATCGATTACCCCATCTCCATCAGAATCCTCAATATCATCTTCGGACTCCCCTCCACCAACACACCCCGCAACTGAAAGTAGACCAGTACTTGACATCCCCAACACAAATCTACGGCGAGTAAGTGAATTCTTGCCGGTCATGCAACTTATGCCAGATTGACAGGTGATAAAATCTTCTAACGAATCATCACACTCGCTACGCAGTCGCTTCGTCAGACCCGACCTCGGACGCGAGCAACGGAAGGTCGATATCGATTGTCTCGTACCAGACGGTCGGTCGCTTGGACTGGCCGTCGTCAACGAGTTCAATCAGATGGAGCTGAGTTCGGTGAGGTTCCGGTGGACCTGGCTCACGTCACGATCGACGAGGCGAGCGGTCTCCCGGATATCGCTGGTTCGTGCTGAACGATGGCACGAAGTAATTCCAGTGATTTGAGGCGGGTCACACGATGGACGTCGGCCGGGTCGTGGTACACCACCTCCAGATGCGGCCCAAGTGTCTCACCACGGCCGATCGCTTTCCGCGTTTCCTCGGGGTCGTCATCATTGCTCTCGCGAAAGCGGACGTGGAGCGTGCAGTCGGTCGCGTCGTTGTACTGACCAGTTTGGGTGCCTGAAAGCGGAACGTGACCCCGTGCTGACTATGCGCTGTGTATCTTGCACAGCTGTCTGAACATCTATCGGAGCTGGTAGAATCCCGGCCGTCACTGGACAAGACAACTGAGTCACTGACTCGGCCCGAAAGTTCCGAAATCTACTCTTTAGAACTGTCCGTTGGCTCGGTATCTGCTTGCTCGATATCCGCTCAGTCTCGCACCTAAGCAGAGGTGGCAACTCTCTATGAAACTGATCGTGATTATCGCGGTGATCTAGGTCAATTGGACTGAGATTCTCACCCCCGTTTATTCGAATTCTAATCTCTCGGTTGAGACTCTTTGTAATTAGTGGGTGCTGCGTTGGTTAGGAACCACTATTCCGAGATTCTATGTATTTCCTGCACCTAGCCGGAAGTTCTATACATCACTATCTCTCTAGCGATAACTGAGAGCTAGACCGCCGGCGTAGACTAGGAGGCAATTTCAACAATGATCGAATTAATGGACGCCACGGCCGCAAAGATTGTTTTGGCAGTTCAGCGTGGCGATTCTATCAATCGTGTCGCGAGTAAGATTGACATCTCGTACTCGTGGGTGTACGACTGGATCGAGCGGTTAGAAGACGCTGAAATTGTCGCTATTACCGATAGTGGTCTCCAGATCGCCGACCACGAAATGCGTCAGCAGTACGCCGAGATGATTGCTGCGTTGTACAGCCGCGACACCATCTCCCAGGAGGACGCGTACGTCATCCCGCACTTCGGCGGCATGGAGTTCGCGTACACAGAGATCGACGCTGCGTACGTCTGGACGCACGGCGGCTACCAGATCGCCCGGGGTCACGATGACTACCCGGTGTTCATCGAAGTCCACGACCGTGACGTCGAACGCTGGATCGCGTTCTTCCAGCAGTTCGGCGTCGACACGACAATCAACGAGCGCCCGGACGCCAGCGATGTCGACGGGAACGTCCACTACATGTTGTTTCCGAAGACCGACAGCATCGACGCCGAGTGGGTCAACGGCAATCCCGTGATTCCGTTGGACGACGCTATCGACCAGATGATGGAGAACCGCCCGGCATACGAGCCCGCCTTGGAGATCATCGCCGACGAGTACGACAGGGACATCGACGCGTCGCACCACAACGCGATGAGCGGGGACTAACGGAGCTGATAAAATGAGTCTCCCCGAGCGCCAATCCGAACTCGTCGACACGCATCGGGCGGTGCGGGACGCCGAACTGCCGTACGTTCTCGTGGGTGGCTGGGCGGTCTCGGCGTTCCAGACGCGGTTCACGACGGACATCGACACCGTAATTCCGGACACGGCACTCGATGAGTACGACTCGCTCCTTCGCGACCTCGGGTACGAGAAGCAGTTCGAGAAGGACGTCGCGAACGAGTACGACGGTCGGATGGTCCAGTACACGAAGCAGGTCGGAGATAACGAAGTCAAGTTCGAGGCACTCGTCGACGCGATGGGGTGCCGACAGACGGACGCGGAGTGGTCGTATCGCTATCCCCACGAACACAGCACCGTCGAATCGCTCGACGTCGCCGAAGACCTCGATGGTCGAATCCCGGAGCCAGCCCTCCTCTTCGCGATGAAACTCCACAGCGGCCGGAAAGCTGACACCCGCGACCTCGTCGTCATCAGCACGCGTGCGGAGTTCGACCGTATCGAACGGCACGTCCATCGAGGTGAGCCGAAGAAGCTCGATGGTCAGATCGAAATAGTGTTAGATCGACTCCAACAGGACGGCTTCGAAGACTCGTTCAAGGGAGTCTTCCGACAGGAAACGCTACCAGCGGATGCGGTCGACGACCTCGTCTCATTCCTGTCCGAGCAGCGAGACCAACTTCGGTAAGGTTCCTGGTTCCGTCCCGCGAAACAACTGAACGTTCGACGATTGCTGACCACAGTACGTAAGCGAATAAGGAAATTACTCACAGGGCTCGAACTGTGGACGAGACACTATTGATTCGTGTCTGTCAGCAGGGTACGATGTGCCCCTGGAATGTTGGTCGTGCTTCTCCCAGCATGCAGGTAGATTCAACCGTCTCACCGCCATTAGTCAGCAACCAACAGTGATCTCAGCATCTTCAAATAGAATCAATCTCGTTGATTGCTTCGGTTGCGAGCGCACCTAATTCATCGGCCTCGATGTGGGAGTAGCGGTCACGGATCATCTTCTCTGAGCTATCGAGATACCGAGCAGCAACCGTGTACCCGAACCCGCGGACAAGGATTTCGCCCATTCCCCGTCGGCCACCATGGGGAGCGAGATAATCGTGTTTCGGATGCTCAATGTCGACCTCCGCTGCGTCTGAGAGCCGTTGAAGAATCGACCGGGCCCCATCGGTCGTGATCGACGGTGGGTGGATATCCTCGTCGAGAGCCAACAAGAAGTCCCGAGCGTACTCGTCACGTTGCTCCTCGATTGTATCTGGCCCGTCTTGGACGAGCGTTGCGAGGGTCCGCTGATCGAACGTTGGAAATACTGGCCATTGTACCGTCGGTGGGTCCATCAGCGTTCGATAGCTCCGGAGTGGCTCGATCACAGGATCTGGGAGACTCGCAACATCCCACTGCTGTTTCTTTCGGTAGACATCCATGCTCCCGTCGTCTAGCGAAATCTGTCCCCACCGGACACCACGCCGCCTTGGATCGTTCGGGTCACGAAGGATTTCACCAACTCGAACAGCTGTGTATGCGATAACAAAGACAAGAGCGCGATCACGAGCCGCCTTCAGAATCGCGTATCGCGCTCGCTGCCTGTCGAGGGGATCGACATCCTCCGGAAGAGTTCTGTACGTCTCGATTGCATCGTTGACTCGCTCCTCAACGTGCCGGGTAAGAGTATGGCGCTGCTCAGATGTCCATATCTGCTGGTCACCGGGTTTGCGACCGTCGTCCTCTGGGAGTGGTGCCATCGCGCTTGCCCGCCGGGCGTAGTGCCCCTCAAGATATCCCTCGTTCGCGCACCAGCCACACCACGCAGAGATGTAGTGATAGTACGTGTGGATGGTGTTTTGCTTGAGCGCGCGGTCACTGCCGAGATGCCGGGCGTACGCCCGGAACACTCGTTCATCGAGATCCTGGAAGGACGGGTCCCGGTCGACATCTTCGGGGACGATTCCTGTCCACTCGTTCCGACCGCAGTCACCGGCAGCCCACCGGCCGAACCGTTTGAGTTCGCGGGCCGCATTACGACGGTAGTTCCCGCCGTCGCCACCACGCCCTTTCCCCTTGTCTTGGAGGTAGCGTTCGAAGGAGTCCGCGAGCGATATCGAATCAACACGTGTCGCTGCGGGAGCTAGTTCGGTCACGGGAGCAGATTGTCGTCAAGAATGTCGCTGCAATCAATCGGAATCCCCTCCCATGCGGCTTTCACAGCCTTGTATCCGGTCCACCCTTCTCGTTCCAACAGCTCACCACACGCTTCACAGAACTCGTGACGAGAAATGAGGTCGTTATCGTAGAGAATGTCGAACAGAAACGGCGGTGCCACGACACGGATATCTTCGTCTTGATCGTCGACAGCCCGGCGGATCGAGCGCCGGCCCGCCGCGTCCATCAAGATTACATAGTCGATGGCCGCTGGGTTCTGTACCACTTCCTGTCTGAGGGATTCCTCGCCAGCGTCCGCGCCGTGGGGCCGGGGCACGCTCGTTACTTGGGTGAGCGGTGTGTCGTCATCCGCAAGCGCCGCAAGTGCAGCACGGCTTCCGTGATGGAGTCGGTACGGACGACTTCCTTCAGGTGCGGTTTCGCGCGCCTCCTCGGCGTGTCGCTCTAGCTCCTGTTTACAGACGTTTGTCGTCGTGAGGCCGACGTGTTCAGTGATTTGGGCCCACAGAGAGCTATTCGCAACAGCAATCAGCGTATCCGTATCGACGAGGATCGGATACCGTGTGTCACCACCAGCCATTCAGACGAGATAGTCGCTGGTGTCGGCCTCAGTAGCCTCGCGGAAGGCCTCAGTGTCCTCTTGGATCAAATCGAACTCCTCACCGAGCAGCACTCGAGCAGCGTCCTCTGAGATATCGCCCGCCGTGTAGCGCTCGTAAATCGCGATTTTGTCGTCGTCGGTCATCGCTCGCCGAAGCATCTCGGTAAGCCCCTCACGTCCGAGTTCACTGATATTGATGCCACCAAGATGGACGGCATCGAGTTCGTTTGCCGCCTCCTTGAGCGGGCCAGCACGGAATTTAATCGTATCGTCGAGCGATTCTTGGCTCATAGTAGGGAGTACGGAGGCCGGTCGGATAAGTTGTTCCCCCTTGTGGGAACACATGGGTACAGACGCCCTCGTCTTCTCGGGCTGATTCGCAGTGGTGCCCTCCTCAACGAGCATCTGAAGAATAACAATAGTTGGCTGACTACAGTGGTGTGATTATCAACTGTCGTAATATGGGCACAGGACTCAAACCGGTCAGTCAGTTAACTCTGATAGATGACCGTTCTCGGTGTTTCTCCAGCGTTTTTGGCATATGTTTTCGCCTACGGACTGGCCGCGCTCGGCTGTATAGCCGCTCTCGGCCGTGCCAGGCAGGTCACAGACACCGATACCCGTCGAGGGTTGGTCGCGTTGCTGGTCGGGAGTGGCGGCTGGGCCGCGCTACAATTGGCTTTTCTGGTCGCGCCAACGCCTGCGTTAGGCTACGGAGCCTACACGCTCAGCCTGATCATCGGACTCACTACCGTTGGGGCTTGGCTCTATTTCACCTCAGCCTACACCGGACGCTCCTTTCACCGGGATAAGATGTATAGACGTCTCGCGGTGGCGCTATATCTCGCTATCGTCGCAGTGAAACTCACGAACCCAATCCACGGTTGGTACTTCCAGACGACCTTCGTCACCGAGCCCTTCCCGCATCAGACAATCATGCACGGTACTTTACACTGGGTCGTTACCGGGCTCTCCTATGCGCTTGTCGCGGTGGGCTTCTTCATGTTGTACGAACTATTTCTGGACGCCGACTACGATACACGGCCACTGGCCGTGCTCGTCGGGATTACTGGCCTCCCTGTGGTGTTCGATATCGTCGGCTTCGCCAGCGATGCCCTCATTGATATCAACTACGAGCCGCTTGGTGTCGCCGTCTTCGCAATCGGCGTCCTGTACGTGTTCGAAGAAGAGTTTCTCGCCGTCCAACTCACCGACGGCGTTGACGCGCCGGTCATCTATTTGGACCGCGATGATCGAATCAGCCATTATAATAAACGCGCTGAGCAGCTGTTCCCGGACCTAGAAGGGGCGACGGGGGGACCGCTGGACGCCATTATCCCACCCGCGAGCACGGAACTTGGCGACCGAAACTGGATCCTTGACCGGACCAGCGCCGGCGAGACCAAACACTATCTGGTCAGTGACACGCGCTTTTCTCTGGGCCAGACTGGCATCGGCCGGATGTTGTTGTTTACTGATGTGACTCGGACCGAACGACAGCGTCGAGAGCTGGAACGGCAGAATGAACAATTGGAAGGGTTCGCCGCTGCTATCCGGCATGAACTGCTCAATACACTGCAGATTGTCAGCGCCAGAATCGACATCGCTGGCGACGCGGTCAAAGACGGTGAGGTGGATTTGGCTCGAGATAGCTTGCAGACCGCCTCGGACACCTCAGAACGAATGGCAGATATTGTCGATGACTTAGCAAAGCTCGCTCGATACGGTCAAACCGTTGAAAATAGGCAGACCGAGACGGTTGACCTTGGAACTATCGCGAAGGCGGCATGGGCGACTGCTGACGTTGACAATGGTACCCTCTCGATTGAGGACAGTGCAGAACTCACGGCTGATCCCGAACGTTTCGAAAGGCTGTTTGTCAATTCGTTCACATTCGGTGCACACAACGGTGCGACCGAGATTACCGTTACCGTCACCGACAATGGCTTTGCAATTACCGATGACGGTGCGCCGACTGGCAACACCGACCCGGCCTCATATTTCGAGTATGGGAGCGCGATTCCCGATGCCGAGGCCGGATTGACACTCCCAAACCTCCGAATGCTCGCCGAGACCCACGGTTGGGAGGCGACGCTCGATACGTCGTATCAAGACGGAATCCGTATCGTCATCTCAGGTGTCAGTGCGCCCAAACAGTAGCATCAGACATCCTCTCAGGCAAGGCTAGCCCGAGCTCCGGCGCCAACAATCATCTTCAATCCGTCGGCAGCCACGGACCGCTCGTCGACGGACTGTCAGACGAGTCGTCAGATGAGTCGATCTTGAAAGGAGACTTACGCAGTAACGAACTCACTGGTGATGATTTCGAAGCGCGCACCGCCTTTGGATCCTTCTGTGACGCGTATCTCCCAATCGTGGGCCTCGACAATCTGTTCGACGATACTCAGCCCGAAGCCCGTTCCCTCGTCGCTCGTCGAATATCCCGCAGTGAATATATCGTCGTATTCGTCCTCGGGGATCCCCGAACCATCGTCTTCGATGTAGACCCCCTCCTCAAACTCACCGACAGTCACGGTCACGTCGTCGCCACCGTGTTCGATCGCGTTACGAACGAGATTTTCACATACCTGCTTCAGCCGACTCTCGTCGGCATTGACTGTACAATCAACGTCGGTGACGAGCGTGGCGTCCTCTGTCTCGACGTTCGACCAACACTCCTCGACAATCTGCACGATGTCGACCGATTCGCGGTCAGTGATTGTCTCGTCGCCACGAGCCAGCGTCAGGAGGTCATCGATCAAAGCCTCCATTCGATTGAGACCACGTTCGGCGCGCTCCAAGTGTTCGCTGTCATACTCCGCCTGTGCGAGTTCTATCCCACCGGTAGCCACGTTGAGTGGGTTCCGGAGATCGTGAGAGACGACGCTGGCAAACTCATCGAGACGCTGGTTCCGCCGTTTCAATTCCTGTTCGCGCTCTTTGCGCTCGGTGATGTCACGCAACATCCCGACCGAACCCTCGAAGTACTCCCCTTCGTAGGGTAAGATACCCATATGGTCCTCGCAGGGAATCGGCCCCCCATCGTTGGGCTGAATCTCGATCTCGAACTGCACGCTCTTGGGACCGTCCGATGAGAGAATCCGACCGAGATTGGCTTCCGCTCGTTCGACTGCTTCCACTGATTTAATCAGTGCTGGTGTCGCGCCGAGAACGGTTTCGCGGCGGTACCCGACCATCTCGACGAACGCGTCGTTTACGTATACGAACCGTCCCGTCTCATCAAGCACGTAGACTGGGTCACTGAGCGTCTCTACGAGCGTCGAAAATCGCGTCAGTTCGATCTGTAATTCTTGTTCTGCAGAGAGGTCTCGAACCGAGCAAATCAATTCTCCAGAATCCGTCTGGACGATCCGGTGGTCTTCGGGAAATGTAGTGCCATCGGCTCGGAGGCCGGTCGTTTCGCCGCTCCAAGAGCCCTCATCAGCGACCGTCGGTAAAATCTCGTTCCGTGTGACTGCTACTTCGTCGTCGGGATACACCAATTCCCAGTGTTGGTCAAGCATGTCTTCGGGATCGTAGCCGTAGAGATCTGCGTACGCCTGGTTGACATAGATGAATTCGCCGTCCTCGTTGAGGATGCTGATGCCCTCGTGTGCGGTTTCGCTGGCTTTGCGCTGACGCTCTCGGGCGTGCTCGGCACGATATCGTTCGACAGCATTTCGGATCCGGTTTGCTAACACGGTGTACTGGTCAGTGCCACGCCCTTTTTGCAGGTAGTCAGTAACGCCTGCGGAGATGGCATCGCCGGCAACTTCTTCCGACCCCTTGCCGGTGAACAGGATGAACGGCAGGTCAGGAGCCATTTCACGAACTGTTTTGAGGAATTCGATTCCGTTCTGCTCGGGCATATCGTAGTCAGAGATTATACAGTCAAAGTCCTCGTCAGCAAGTCTGTCTAATCCTTCGCTAGCGCTCGTTGCGGTCTCGACAATGAATCCATCGTCCTCGCGTTCGAGAAAGTCAGCTACCATGTCAGTAAAATCCGGCTCGTCATCAACGTGTAGAATATGAAAATCTGATAGATGACCCATATATAGACCTCCTGTAGCAGATATCATAAGAGTGTGGTGCCAATTCTCAGACGGGATATTTGCCTCCAGCACTGCTACGATTAGGGCTAAGTAGAGGTGCTAGCCCTCTGTAAAAGTGATCGTGCTTCTCGCCCTATGGCGAATCAATTCATAGCCGAATCACTCAGTACAGCGTTGTCTCTATAACGTTGTTTGAGGAACCAACACTCCTATATCGTTGGCCACGAAACCAACGTAGTACCGGATGGAACCAACGGCCGACGACCTCGATGGATACGACAACGCCACAGTGTACGAGGATGGGACTGTCGTTCGCGTGTCGATTCGGCGGACAGACGACGATGCCTATCCATCGGGGTGGCGGTACACGCTTCACTATGGAGCCCTGACCGCCGGTCCCGAGACGCTTGACGACGGAACGATCCGTCGCTACGATAACTCACACGAGGATACGAAAGGCCACGAATTACACGTCGCTCCCGACCCAGAACCAGAGTTCGTCAAGTTCCCGGGCATCGAGGAACTCTACGAACGGTTCTGGGACGAGATTCCGAAGCCACGGTTCGGTCCATCCAACGACAACGGTGATACCCATGACTGAACAGAACGTGCTCGTAGTTACGGTTGACCACGAGACCAATCCGTACGAAGAGGGCCTCGAAGCCATTCAGAAACTCAAGGAGGGAGAACACCTTGACCGGCCGGCCACTGTTCGGTTCCCGAACGAGAGCCAGCTGACCGACGTGTTCAACGAACGGACGTACACACTCTTGCGCGTAATCAGAGATGAAGAACCCGAAAGCATTCGCGAAACAGCACGACTGGTCAGTCGTGACAAGAAGAATGTCCACGAAGAACTGACCACACTCGAAGCGCTGGGCGTCATCCGCTTCGAGACAGTCGGGCGGGCAAAGAAGCCATTGTTCCCCTATGACGATCTCGTCGTATCGCCGCTTGCTCACGACCCCGGAGACGGGGCCACCGCCGCTCCCTGACACCTTTGTTCTCCAGGGTGTCTCAGACACATTTATTTACGCCGACAAATGGGCACTGTCGGGTTTGAGTCAGAAGGTGATGAAACCATCTCGTTCGCAGTATGAACAGAGTGTGGCAAGAGACTCTGGTCATGATTATCGACGGATGCTTGAGTGATCTAATGGGACTTAGGACTCGCCCCGAGCGGAGCGTGCCTGGACGGTTGGAGAACGGCTCATCAACAGTCACGGGTGGAGTTGCACAACCAGATCGATCAAAAGTATCCGCGGTGGTTGGAATAATCACAGGCTGGTACTCGCGTCCAGCGAGGTGGGGCCTTTAGCTGGACAGGCAGTTCACCCCATCGAACTCCCAATCGTATCTATGGAATACACTGCTGCATCGTCATACCAGAAGGATCAATTGAGTCCCTTCCCTTCGAGAAGGGCCTGTAACGCGCCTGGAGAGATGTTTCTCCCTGAGATAGGGAAGACGACCGTCTGTCCTTGAACTTCGTCCTGCCGCTGTCTCATGGCTGCGAGGCTGGTTGCACTCGCACCTTCCGCAGGAATGCTCTCCTTGGTAAGTAATTCATGGACACCGTTTTCAATCGCCTGCTCGCTCACGAGTTCGAAATCGTCGAGTTGGTCTCGAAGCACATCCAGCGTCAACGCGAACGGAACTCGCGTCGCAATTCCTTCTGCGAAGGTCTCCATGCGGTTGTGAGGCGTGAGATGTCCCTCTGACCACGCGCGGTGCATTGCCGGCGCGGCCTCTGACTGCACACCAATCACGTCTGCATCCGCCAGTGCACCCACGGTGAGACAGTAACCCGCTGCGCTGGATCCGCCGCCAACCGGACAAAACAGGTAGTCGATATTGGGTAAGTCCTCGATGATTTCGAGCCCAGCTGTGCCGACGCCAGCGATGAGTGCCGGTTCGTTCGCCGAGTGAACGTACCGGTAGCCTTCGTTCGCAGCGAGTTCCTCGGCGTGCTCTCGGGCGTCGTCAAACACTTCGCCGTGGAACCGAACTTCCGCACCAAGTCGTTTCATTGCTGTTACCTTCGACTGATTCGCATCTTCGGGTACGACAATGGTCACGGGTACATCGAACGTGCGCCCGGCATATGCGACGGATTGACCATGATTTCCAGTACTTGCAGCGATCAGTCCAGGTTCGTGAAACTCGGCGTCAAGCTGGGAAACCAAATTAATGCCACCACGAACTTTAAATGCACCTGTCGGGAGCGTGTCTTCCCGTTTCAGATAGACATCAGCGTCGAACCTCGCCGATAACGATTCGCTTCGAACGAGCGGCGTCCGTGGAAGATGCCGGTTGACGATGTGGCGTGCTTGATAGACATCTGCTTTCGTTGGTGGAGTGAGATTATGATAAGGGAAGATAGTCGTTTCGTCAGGTGATTCAACCGGGTCGTACGCTGCAGTCATACATTCAGCAAATCTGGGATATGGGAACTAAGAAATTTGGACTCCGTTAGCAGACTCTGAATATAGTACTCATCATAGCTAGTTACCTCCGTGCCTATTGTCGTGGTATTTCTCATTGAAGAGTATGATGAAAGCTTTCAATATCTTCGCTAAACTGGAAATTGATACGAAAGACTATGGTCGAAAACCGTTCTGCGACGGATATTTTTGGCCTTCTCGCTGACGACACACGGGTTGATATTCTTCGTGCCGTCGCCATTGCGCAGTACGAACTTGAGCAAGTTGGATCCGGGGCTGCCGAACTCGCGTTTTCTGAGATATATGACCACGTCGATGTGAAGAACACGTCGAAGCTGTCGTACCACCTTGGGGAACTCACAGGCACCTATCTGCGGAAAAGTGACGATGGATACTCTCTTTCACACGCTGGTGAGCGCATCGTTCGATTCATCCTGTCGGGAAATTACCAGCAACCAGAGCGGTTCGGGCCTGAACCGGTCGATGGAATATGCGTCTTCTGCGGTGAGGAAGCGCTGGAGGCGAAACTCTCACATCAGTTTTTTCGGATAGATTGTACTGCTTGTGAGAAACAGGTGACGGGACAACCGATCACGCCAGCACAAGCCAGAACGCGGGACGGTGATTCACTCGTACAGAGCGTCAAGTTACGCAGTGCGGAGGATGCCAGGCAGATACGGCAGCGGATGTGCCCGGAGTGCGGGGCGCACCTGTCTGCCGACGTGGTTTCGGTGCCTGAATCCCCGTTACCCGATGCTGATTCGTTCGTGGTGGCGAGTACCTGCGAAGAGTGTCTCCGGGAATACAATAGCCCGTTGACCTACAGTGTTGTCTACCACCCGGCGTCGATTGCGTTCCACTGGGATCATGGAGTCGATGTGACAACGCGGGGTCTCTGGGAGTTTCACGAATATCTTTATCAAGGTCGTTGGACATCAGAGCAGACGGCGTCTGATCCCGACGAGTACGAAGTTGTGTTGCGCCATGGAGTAGACGCAGTTCGACTCTATCTTGATTCGACTGCAACGGTGGTGCGGACGGAGCGCGTGCGAGGCGAAAGCGGTGAGTTTCGTCATTCCTGACAACAGTATTACGAAACTGCCGTTGAGCAGACGACGGTGCTAGCTGGGGGTTTCTTCGACTATTGCCATCAGGGGTGTGTAATTCCGGTTTTCTGCTCAACTCAGGTTTTGAAGCGGATCCGACAAATTATCAAATTTCCAATAACTTTATTGGTGTTGCTGGACCGACCAATAATCGCCGTCAGCGGAGTCCCAATACATGCAATCAGCCGATCCCCACGATTCGACAGGCCAGCAGTATCGGACACAACGCGAGAATACCAACCAAGAGCAGTCAGCACAAAAGCGCTCGAAATCGGCTGCCGAGATCGCCGACGCGTACGCTGAGGTGGCTGACAAAATCGCCCGTTGGCAACAGCTTGACCGGCTCTTCGCCGGTCGGTACCGTCGCCAGCATTTCAGACACGCGAACGGCCGAGTGCTCGACGTCGCCTGCGGCACCGGGCAAAACTTCCGCTACCTCCCGTCGTCGAGTGAGATCGTCGGCATCGACATCAGCGACGAGATGCTCGCCCACGCAGGCAGTGAGCTTGACAAGCTCGAACTGGACGGCGAGGTCCAGCAGATGGACGCCCAAGCACTCGAGTTCCCGGACGACAGCTTCGACACCGTCATCTCGTCGTTCTCCACGTGCACGTTCCCCGACCCGATTGCAGCGCTCCACGAGATGGAGCGAGTCTGTACCCCTGACGGCGAGATTCTGCTGCTCGAACACAGGCGCAGCGACGCTGCACCACTGGCTTGGCTCCAAGACTGGCGTGCTGAGTCCCACTACGAGAAGAACGGCTGCCGGTTGAATCACGAACCGCTGGAGACCGTCGAACAGGCTGATATACCCGTCAAGAACGCATCTACTGCGTTCTTCGGGCTCGTCACCGTCATAACCGCCACTCCGAGGTAAACTCCCATGCACACGCTCGCTCATCGACCCAACATCCGCGACTTTCCGACCCACGGACCCACCATGTACGCCCCACCCCAGACGCATTGTCACCCCGAGACAGACGAACCGTTGCAGCCGAATTCTTTCGCTATGCCGGAGGTGGCGTATGTCTAGTGTCAGTACCCACCTGCAATCGCTTGTCTGGAGCCAACAAAGCGACCGCGTTCGCGCTGTCTGGCGCATACTCATCCCGGTCCTCGCTGGCTTCCTGGCGTTACGCTTCGCAGGCGTAGCCGCACTCATGTTCGATCTGTCTCGGGGTGCAATGATGGTGGTTGCCTTCGGCGGAACCACTCTCGTGATGCTGGGTGTCATCGGCTTCTCCGCGCGGTATCTCGACGACCGACCAGTCCGCGAATACGGGTACCGTTTGTCCCGCGACTGGTGGCGCGACCTCATCGTTGGCACCGGATTCGGGGCCCTCATCGTCGTGATGACCATCGCCATCGCGCTCTCCACCGATTCCCTGCGAGTGACCAGCAAGACACTCCTCCCAAACGCGGCACAGCTCGGGTGGCTACTCGTCTTCTTCGCCGCGTTCGTCGGCGTCGCGTTCTACGAGGAGTACATCTACCGTGGCTCGTTCATCACGAACGCTGTCGAGGGACTTACAGCCCGCGACAGCAGCCAGCCTGTCGCAACCAGTGTTGCCTTGGTCGTGAGCACACTCACGTTCACGTTCGTCCACCTTCCAGGTGCAGTGCTCGCGGACGCCAACGTTGGACTCGTCTTCGTGAAGACTGGACTGCTCGGTGGCCTGTTCGGCATCGCCTATCTCCGTACCAACCAGCTCGCGCTCCCGATGGGCCTCCACCTCGGTGTGAATTACGCACTCATGAACGTCTTCGGCATCGGTGCAGCAGAAACACCCGGCGTCCCGAGTCTACTGGCAGTCGAACACACTGCGACGGGCCTGTGGAGCGCCTCCCGCGGCATTCCACTCTTCGTAGCGGTCCTCGCCGGGTACGTCATCGTGCTACTGTGGACACACTGGCGAAATCGTGACCGAACCGTTCTGCAAGGCAACCACGTTACACGCAGCAGCTCGGACTGATGACACGACCACAACCCTCCACCCCTGACGACAGTACCGATAGAACAACGAGACGGTCATTCCTCGCCGGTCTGGGTAGCCTCGGACTTGCCAGCCTCGGAACTGCAGCCGGTCGAACGAGCATCGCAACAGATCTTCAGAGTGCCGACACACAGTCTGGTGACGGTTCGTTCCCGAACGTGGACGAACTCGAAGCGTTCGTCGACGACGTGATGACCGAACGGATCGGAACGACGACCCCTGGAGCAAGTATCGCCATCGTCTCCGGAGACACGCCCATCCTCACCAAAGGATACGGCACTGCTGACGCCGCTTCCGATGTCCCAGTCCGAGCCGACGAGACAGTGTTCAGAGTCGGATCAGTCGGCAAGCTCGTCACCTACACCGCCGTCATGCAAGGCGTCGAGCAGGGAGTACTCGACCTGGATACTGATATCAACTCGTATCTCGGTGACTCCGCTGTTACAGTTCCGGCTACATACGACGACCCCGTGACGCTCCAGCATCTTGGCACTCACACTGCCGGATTCGAATCCAAGCTCGACCCGGATATCGTCGACGACCCAGCTGCTCTCGACTCGTTAGAGACAGTACTCACCGCTCAGCAGCGCTCGCGTATCCGCCCACCCGGTGAACTCGTCGGCTACTCCAACTATGGTGCGGCACTCGCTGGTCACGTCGTGGCCGAGGCTCACGACACGACGTTCGAGGAGTACGTACAGTCGGAAATATTCGACTCGCTCGGGATGGCCCACAGCACGTTTGCCCAGCCTGTCCCGGCCGACCAGCCCGGCGACCTCGCCACCCCGCATATCCGTGACGGTGAGTCGTTCCTGGCAACTGACGACGTGTACATCAATATGGGCCCCGCGGGCTCGCTGAGCGCGACAGCGACGGACATGGCTGCGTTTATGAGTACACACCTCGGCGACGGCGCAGTCGGCGGCAAACGGATTCTCGACGCGGAGACCTCGGAGAAGATGCACAGCCGCCATCATGTCCGTCACCCGGCAGTCACGAATTGGCGGTACGGGTTCCACGAGTACGGAAACCCCGCCGCCAATCTTATCGGCCATTCGGGTGCGACCGTCAATTTCAGCAGCTACCTGCTGCTCGCCCCAGACCACGATGTCGGGATCTTTGTCGTCTACAACAGCAATCCGAGTGAAGGGCCGAAAGCTGTCGTCGACGAGGTCGTCGCGGAGTACGATCTCCAGCAGGCACCGACGACACCGACACCGACTTCGATATCTGGCAGTCGTGAGCGCGTAGAAACGGTCGCCGGCGAGTATAGCCTCTCCTCTCTCCCGCAGAGTGGACCACTTCAATTCGCCGATATGCTCGCACATCTGACTGTCGAACCCGCAAGTGACGGCCGCCTTCGCACAACCACTCTCGAAGATGAGGCCCAACAGTGGGTCGAGACTGAACCGTACGTATACGAGGAAGTTGGCGGCCACGATGTCCTCGCTTTCGAAATAACAGATGGGGATGTGGACGTGCTGAACGTGAGCAGCGAACCGACCGGCGTCTACCAACCAGTTCCGTTCCACGAACGCCAGCTCGTCACCGGAGGAGTCCTCGGGACGGCAGTCGCTGGCTTTGGGCTCTCACTGGCTGGTCAGGGCGGATACAGCGCTTGGCAGCAGTGGAAACAGTATCGTACCGACGATGAACCTGATATGGAGGACTCCAAATGACAGAACAGCACATCTCTCAGCACCGAACCGAACAGGACGATGATGTCGACAGAAGCGGCTACACTCACAGCATCAAACGCCGATTGAGCGACCCCTCGTGGCTTACCCGTGCAGCAGGCGTCGGCCTGAGCAGCATCTCGATTGGGTTTGTCGTACTTCTCGTCTTCGTCCTGGAGACCGGTGGCGACCTCACACTCATCACGCAACCACTTCCGATGCAGATCGCACTCGCACTACCAACCGTCATCGCGGTTCTTACTATCGTGACTACGGTCGGGACAGTGCTCGCGTGGTGGAACAGTTACTGGTCACTGAGAGCGCGACTCCACTACACAGTCTTGACTCTACTGGGACTCGGGTTTAGCTGGCAACTCGCTGTGGTAGGGTTCCTCCCGTCGTAGCTTGAACCGATTGAGTGACAAAATTAAACAATCACCCCGAAGACGCAGACACATGAATACGTTTCAGAACAACGACATTCCCACGATGCTGTCGGGACACACCAACTGGATCGACTCCGAATTGCTCGCCGCCCTAGCCGAGTACCCACTCGACTCGATCGGGACAGAGTATCCCCACTTCGCCCGGTCGGTCGAAGGCCCCGACGACGTGCTCCGACCGAGTGAGGACCATCCTGTCTTTTACGGGCTCTGTTGAATCGCTAGATGGCGTCGGGATAGGTCGCTAAATCAAAGGAGTTGAAGCGGGAGGATGCGGTTGTCTATGACGCAAATCTCCCGCTTCACTGGTGAGATTGTGGCGATTGCTCAAGTTGTTACCGGTGATGGAGACGAATCCGCCGCCCCGGAAGGTGGCGGCGGATTCGCCGACTATGCCATCGTTTCCCTGCATTGTCTGCGGATTTACCTTGATACGTCCTACCGGATGACGATTGACTTGCTCAAAGAGATGCCACAAATAACCGGGGAGATCGGCCTCAGCACGGCCGATCTCCCCTCTCCATCCACGTTGTGTAAAGCGTTCGACCGAATCGAAATGAGCGTCTGTCGAGTGTTGCTGCGCCAGTCGGCGCAGCTACACGATCCCTCGAAACACGCTGCAATCGACGCTACATTCTACGAACGCTCAGCAGCGAGCCGCCACTACTGCCAGCGAATCAGCTACCGCGTACAGAAGCTAAAAGTCACGAAACTCGTCGATACAGAGTCCCAAGCAATCCTTGACGTACACTGCTCAACGACCCGGGAAGGAAGCGACGCAGACCTCGCTGAGCAGATCGCCCGCCGGAATGCGGGCGATCTGCGGTCTCTGGCAGCCGACAAAGGCTATGACAAGCAAGCGCTCCGCAAAGCACTGCGTGAACTCGGCATCAGACCGCTCATCAAGCACCGCATCTTCGCTCCCTACGACCACGCTCACAACGCCAGAATCGACAAACAGCGCTACAATCAGCGCTCCATGACTGAGACCGTCAATTCAGCTGTGAAGCGCTCGCTCGGCTTTAGTGATCGTCGGCATTTTTCGATAGATACGACTGAGATGGCAGGAGAGATCATGAACAGGTCTCTCTCAGAACGACGACTGTGCGAGATTACATTTATATGTGGCGGCCAATATTGCGAATCTCAATGGCTCTAAACGCGATTTTGTGTGGCTGTTTCACTCCACCCACCGCTTCTCTACGTATTCCTTAAACGCGATTAGAGTACTTTGTTGGCCTTTTAGATTGGTTAGAGCGGGTTTCTTTGGCAGTCTACCTAACTATACAAAACTTCTGAGGATCACTATCGCCGTGCGAGCGCGTACATGGTTCCGTGAGTTCCGAGAAATCGCTCTGATGTGTGTCGTCTACAACATCAAGCGTGCCGTCAAACAGTGAATTCCACCGCCTTATGGCGATTCAACGCAGCCGGTTAAATCCACTTCTCCGAGGTGATAATCCGAGAAACACTCGTAAGGCACTTGAGGTCGCTGTGTCGGTAGTGCAAACAGATATTGGCCCAATCATAGAAATCCGGGAGTCGCTATTGCTACAATTAGAAGAGCAAAATACGGGGGTCCTAGTGCAGTTCCGCAAACTCCTGACTGAGATTCTACTGAATGGGGCAACGGATCCAACCCACCTGCAGAGATTTCTCGCAGGAACCGGGGTGAACGAATGCGGCAAAGAGGAGCAGTAAATCGCCGTCCTGGTTGCTACAGGGTGTATGCTGTTCTATGTACGCCACCGGCTGGTGCCCGGCACAGAGAGACAAGATTGTTTGGTGTCTCGACGAGGACAGCTTCCCCACCAGGGGTAGAATGTGTGTTTCGAATGACGTTCTGACAGAGTACCTGTCCTTTTTGCGTCACTGAGTCATGCCGTGTATGCCCGACAATCTGTGGTGGCGCGTCCGACGAGAGATACTGGAAATCTATCCAGACGAGCCCAGCAGGGGGGTGTTTCAAATGGTTCTTACCCATGCCCAGTACGAGGGGATACGTGTCGACGACTGCCTGTTGTGTTGAATGGTCGTTCAGCGTTTGATGAGCGTCTCGCAACTGGGCAGTCGCCTCGATGAGGCGGTCGTTGACTATTTCGACATCGTAGGGCTCACTGTGGCCGGCATGGACATACGTCACGCTATATCCCTCGTAGGCTGTGACCACGTGGCCGTCCAGTATGGCACTGAACAATGACTGACGGCCTTCGGGACCAACGTCGGTGCAGAACCAACCATCCCAGCTAAACAAGCTAGGTGTCAAGACTGCCATCTCGTGGTTCCCGAGAGTCATCCGGACTCGACCCAGTGGCGCTTCTTCTCGCAACCGTGCGACTAGCCGTAGGGTTTCGATATTCTGCGGCCCACGATCAATGAGGTCGCCGTTGAATACAAGGACGTAGTTGTTGTCAGCCCAGTGGAGACGGCCGTCCGTATCCTGTGTCACCACTGGGTCGTAATCTGGATGATCAGAGAGCGTCAGCAAGGCACTCCGAGCATCCCCGAGGAAGCCATGGATGTCGCTGATACTGACAACTGCAGGGGGCTGTCCCGTGTACATATCGATAGAATCGCGCAGCTGTCCGGTCACTGGCTGAGCTGTCTCTTCTACCACCGGAAACGACTGTGTATCACTACTCATTTATGAAGTTATTGTTTGCAGATATATCCAAGTGTTTTGTACCGGTATACCCGGCGATTTTGCCTCGAAACATAGCGTCTATCGAGTTCACGTATTAATACTCTATAGTATATATCCGCCACACGAAACGAAATCAGCGGTAGGTTTTTTTATCAATCTGAGATAGTGTGAGCGTATCGAGATGAGCATCGAGTTTGCACGCGACGAATTTGATGAGCTGTCTACTACTGATGACGAGTCTCCGGACTCAAGACAGTTTGCAGAAGCGCTCGGTCAGTTGCGTACGGAACTTGAGGATATATTCTCTGCAGATGAGAACCTCGAACATTTTTACTGGTCAGGTAGTCCCGGTTCGCCATACGTCGGGCCACCGGATCCCGACGCGTCACAGTATCTCTGGGTCGGCGTGGCTCACGAGGGATATCAGTCACTCGGCAAACCGTCATCAGGGCTCCAATTCGAATTCGGATTCGATGTCGGTTCTGCTCGTGGATTTTTCCAGCGCGAAGTGATTTGTGGCCTCTACCTTGGCCCATGGGCAGATGACACAGTGGTTGCGGATATCGAAGAGAATCTTCGCCGACACGGTTCCGAAGTGTCCGAATTTTTGTCTTCGCATCCGGAGTTTGTTCTTGCTACGAAACATGAGACCATGTCAGAGATTGACGCCGATGAACTTACTCAGCGAGCCAACGAATTAAGCGATGGATTCGTAGTCACTCTTGATCTGAGTCTAGCCGATATATGCGGCCGTGACGTCAGAGAGCTAGTTTTCGAGACGTTTGACGAGACACTATCACTGTACTATACACTCGCTGGCGAACGTGCGACTGGTAACCACCCGGGAGATTTGGTTGCGTCTGATGGTAACTCTGAAGAGACTGCGACCGATACCGCCGGTTCTGTTACGGGCAGCGATCCATACGAGGGGAAAACACCAGAACCGACTATGGAGGCCATTGCAGCATATTCTTCAATACTGTCAGAAAATGACATCGAAAAATCGGTTGGAATCCTCGGAGAGCGGGGGGCCTCTAGGGACGAAGCCCTAGAGCATATCCGTCGGTATGCTATCGATATGGAGCGAGATGGGGGGTTGTACGCTATTAGTGGACTGGGACCGACCGCTGGATATGCGCTCGCAGAGGCAGGTATCACGACAACCGAGCAGTTGTCTGCAAGTTCCCATAGTGAACTCAAAACAGCTACCGGACTCAGCTCAGGACAGATACGACAGATGCTGTCAGATGTGAAAAAGAGCGAATACGCGCAAGCGGAATCCAACAGCGCATCTAGTGAAACAGAGGGCGAATCCGCGGAAAAAGAGGAACCGGACTCTAGTCACAACGACAGCAAGCCCACAGGTACTGTGTCCAACCAGCGGGGTACTGACGAGAGCCAAGACCACGCAGACATCACCCCTAATCCGCTGTCAGAATATTATGAGGCAATCCGAAGTGTTCGGGAAGTGGTCGGGACGGTGATGCAGGTCGCTGGGACTGATATCCATCCTGACGACCTTACCGACCCCTGTGTACAGTACCATGTGTTGCTCAATGCATGTCTCAGTCACGGTAGTCCGGACGTGACCTTCGCGGGATTCGGTCCGCAACATCAGGACCGTCTCTCGTTCCCGATACGTGACTATCGAGACACGTTTGGTGATGGTGATTGGGTAACAGAGTATCAGGTAATAGATACCGAGCCCTATCACCGTGAGACACAGGACTGGTTGGCCAAACACACATGGTTAGAGAATACGCATCGGTTCGTCCGACCCGTGCCGCCGGGTGGGAGCCACCCACTCCCGGAAATAGTCACCTCAGTCGAAGGGCTGCAGTATGCGATGGGGATACTGAACGACTTTCCGGTCTATCCTGACCTCCCGACGGAGGTCGGTGCCTCCGATGAGACCGTGCCCATAGCGGACCTGTACAGAGAATTATTCTCCACTGTACCCGGTGGAGAGCTAGTCGAACTTGACGAACTCTCTGGCCCTGGGCAGGCCACTGGTGACCCGATTACTGGACCGGTTGTTGATGCGACGCCAACCTCGGAGTCAGACGTCGAGTCATTCCTGCTTGATTACGGAAAACTCACCCACCTGTTTCGGCGTATCGACCCGCCGGCGCTCTCCCCAGTCGATCAGTCGCTGCCTGTCTTCGGGCTGGAATGGTACCGGCGGGCATCGGGGGCGTTCACTGAACTGCAGGATATAGCCAAACACGGACGTGACGGAGCTATCCCATCATTCCGGCGGCGGCTACAGGATATGGTTCACCGCAGATTCCTTCGTGATCACTGGAACTACGACTACATCACGGTGTTTCCGGGACACGAGGCTGGTAGTCTCAGTCCACAGTTGGTCGAGCTGGCGAGAGATGCCGTCGTGGAAACGTCGATCGTCTACACCCCGATGCTCGAACGGACAGAGACGGCCAGTCAGCAACGAGGCAAGTCAGCCGATGAGCGTCAGGATGTCGCTGTCAATCCCGAGGATACACTCCGCGCTCGCACCAAACTGGATGGTGAAACGGTTCTCTTGTTTGACGACATTTGTACAACAGGGAGCTCGCTACTGGCGGGCGCTCATCTACTCCAAGAGGCAGGTGCAGGGCGGGTAATCGGGCTTACGCTTGGCTTCACGCCCGGTGTCGAAGAAGGCGCGGTTATAGATATAGAGAAACCCGAGGCCTACGCATCGGAGATAATCGCAGGCATCGAGCGATGAAATCGGATGAGCTAGCGACGCTTCTCGCGCTCACTGAGATAAATGGTATCGGCGACCGGCGAGCCCTCGAACTATTTCGCGCCTTTGATACTGAGTCAGCCATCGTGGAGAGCCCGCTGGCTGCCTTTGAGGAGTTCCATTATGTCACCCAGGACACTGTGGACCAGCTACGCAATCTCCCCAATCTGTCTCGTACCTACAGTGAGCGGTTCGATCGCTACAGAGCCAATGGAATCTCGGTTATCGGCATCGACGACGCCCGTTATCCTGAACCGTTAGATCAGTTCCACAGCCCCCTCGTTATCTATGCGAAAGGGGATGTTGAGCGGTTGGAAGACCCATCAGTGAGTGTATCAGGCTCTCGAGACACTAACACGGCGGGCAAAGAGTGGGTACGACAGGTCTCGAGAGAGCTTGCTGCGGATGGTTATACAATCATCAGTGGCGGTGCTCTGGGCGCGGATGCGGCAGCACACCGAGGAGCACTGGACGCGACTGGTGCGACAATCGTAGTACTGGGCACAGGTGTCAACAGGCTTTATCCAGAAGAGAACGCAGATTTGTTTGCAGACATCGTCGAGCAAGGCGGGCTCCTCCTCTCTCATCGAGAACCGTCTGCCGAACCGGCACGATACGCGTTTCTCGACCGCAATGAGACCATCTCAGCGTTGAGCCCGGGCTTGATTATTGTTGCGACGGACGGCTCTGGGGGGACTATGTCACAGTATGAGGATGCTGTCGATCAGAATCGGACAGTATTCGTTCCCGATCATGAGTCTGGAATAAAGCCCGACAAGGGGCTTTCAACCCTCCGTTCTGGTGAAACAACGGCTATCGTCTCATCAGCCACGGAAATCAAAAGCCGACTGTCAAAACTGTCTCAGGAGTGCGAGAGTGGTGCTCATTCCGCCAGCCAGAAACAAGACAATAGCCAAACGAGCCTCGATCACTGGGATTGAATACGGTTGATCCGGTGTAGATAGTTCTCCGATACTGGGTCATCTCCATAGTATTGAACCCGGTCACTGTCTATGTTCCCAGCGGTGGATCGCCACCACTCTGTAAAACACGGTATTCTATATGCACTGGATTATCACACAAGCAGCGTGGCTGGCTGGTGGATTGTAACCTTTTCTCCGGTTTGTGGTCGGGCTCGTAAATCTCGCAACTATCGAAACCGCGAAACGCATGGCACAAAGAGCCAGCGGCTCAGTAGCCTCTGCAGGGAGCGAAGCAGTCTACGGTTCTCTCTGAAAATCCGGTACAATGGTGCCCGCGCGCTCCGAAGGTCGTCGTTGTCGGATCCATCGGTGACCTTCGGCAACTGAAAACGCATTATGACAAAAACAGTGCGAAGTCGGTGCAAAGAATCCGAAATAGTCTCACTCTCGTAGGAAAGCTCTTTACCGCCACTTCAGTCGTGAGAGGAGGTTAAACGATCTAATCAACGCCCAGAGGATCAGTTTCTCAGAGGATGGTCACTATCGCGTACAGGACGCCGAACAGGAGATAAGGGATTATGAGCCAGTTACGGACGCTACGAAGCCGACGCTTGAGAGTGAACAGTTTCGGCTTAGTGAAGTGATGTGGCTCCATGGTGTTATCAATCGTCTTCCACACCTGATCAGAAATTGCCGCGATTGACCAACGGACAACATATGCTGAGGCCACACAGACAATGGCACCACCACCGACGACATAAAACCACGATGCACCGGAACCAATCTCGGGAACTGCAGACGCTAAGGCCACACTGCGACTATCCAGCAGTGGGCTTGTCAAGAGAAAGAGCGCGATGGTGAGCGCAGGTGTGCCCAACTTCCGCCACAGCCAATGGATAATGCGATATGGACTTTTGAACAGGAGCCATTCTTTCCGATTCACAGGATCACGTGTAGCTCCAAACTTTCGAGTCTTATTCGACCCCGATATCAAAGCCTGGTCCTTTTCTCCTTTAACCATCATAATCTGGTTCTTTAACGCCTTGCCGCGCATGTCCAGGACCAGGTTTTTGACGTTATCGTCATCAGCGCTCGCGACCAGGCCTGTACACGGACCACACAAGACGCCGAATTTCTCGGCGGGGTGTTCATAGGTGCCGCGTTCGCTGAAATCAATATTGGGATAGAGGTACTTTTCCATCTCGGAACTCACGGGACGGCCACAGCGCTCACAGTAGTGAGAATCCTTTCGGTCAATAAAGGATTGGCGTGATTCGCGTTCCTTTTTTGAATTTACATACGCAACACGGTCGTCAGCGTTCTGATGAGCGTATATTTGTGCATAGCCACGGACATTGTCGAAGGTATCATTATCAGGGTGCTGAACCCCATGACAGGGCCGGCAGAGGGTTACCAGATTTGATTTTTCATTTGACCCACCATCAGACACCTTGTTGATATGGTGCGCTTGGAGGATGCGGCCATCATCACCGGCATGCGGGCCGCTCTTGTGGCCACAGCGCTGGCATGTATAATCATCACGGTAAAGTACCTGTTTGCGTTTCTCATCCCAGTCAGCACCGTAGCGCTTGATTTCTCTGAGCGTGCGGGTCATTTATTGACTCCACTGTTTGTCTCTTGTAGTGCAGGGGGAGCTGAGGACAGGCACCGGGCCGTCCAACATGCTCCTCTAACGTTACTCCAGTGGTATTTTCGCATCATCCGGAGGGTTACTTCACGTTCCAGTTGACGCCACTTGGAAACCGGATTGGAAGAGGCAGCAAGCTCAATGACCGGATGTTTCTGTGTCCATTTAGCCCCTTGGCCGGATCGATGTTGTCGAAGGCGACGGTCCAGATCACCTGTTGCACCTACGTAGTAGTTCTCTCCCTCAAGCCGAAGGATGTAGACCTTCTTTTCGTGCTGACGAACCGAAGCTGTCGCTGATTGTGACATAATTGGCATATTTGTGTGTCAGTTAGGTTCCGATCCTCTCAAGGGAGGCGTTCTATGGACCCCCGCGCGTCAGATTTAGATTACTCCGGATCTCGCTGTCCCGTGTTTTCGATTTCCCAGCACTTCCACCCGAGCTGGGACCACTCCCACCCGTTGGATCATGGCTAGAGTAGCCGTCTTTGTCGTCGTCATCCAGACATTCGACGGTACTGTACTCGTCAATGACGATTTGAACCTCGGGTCCCCACGGACGGTTTGAGCTTTCAAACCGAGTTCGAACGTTAGTGAACTGATACTCGTGATACTTTTTCAGACGGTTCGGCTGTCCATCTTTTGCAAGCAAGACTTTAACGCACTCGTCCGAATCAAGCGACCCATCACGAAGTGGTCCCTTTTGTACGTAGAAGTGCGTATTCAGCTGTGTTAGGGTTGTAACTTCCGCTCGGACAGTAACTCGGGTCTCACTCCCATCTATCTCAGAGAGCTTATTTTGGTGTGTCGTCATTGGTCTCATTGTCTCAATGTTGTTTCGGTGTGAGACAAGCAAGTTTTTTCATGATGGATTATTAAATCTGTTGTTACCGGCAAAAATAACATCTATTGCCTCGTACGAGACAGGTGTTATTCAGTCATTTCTTGGTACCTTGTGGTTTTCTCTAAGCTGAATTCAGCCTTATTCTGGCTTGTAACCCGTAATTTTGAATACAGTAGCGGTTTGAAGAACAAACTATCTGAGACAAGTCCCTCTCCCTTGATTTGTCTCATGACTCTCCTCACCTCGTTAGAATCAAAGTAGTTTGGTACCAAAACTGACAGGTAATAACGATCGGAGTCTCCTAACTTCATGTGGAGTTTCGTATCCACACGTGCATCATACAACTCGCCATCATCGACTAGTTCGAGTAGCTGATTCCAGACGTCATCTACGGTGCTAGGTGGGCAGGAGAAAATCCACTCCCCTTGCAATATACCGGCTTCTAGAGCCTGAATATCTAGCTTCCGTTCGGCACCCGCCTCTGAGGGCACATCCTCTTCTGTAGTTTTGACCGGTCGACGAACACCGTGATTGTGGTAATACGCGTTGAGTGTGGCTTGGTTGATTCTACACTGGGATGACGCAACCAGTTTCGATTGCCATGTTGTTTGGCCTGGAATCTGCTCCGAAAGTGGGGCTGTTCCTGGTGTCTCCAATTCTACATCACTGTTTTCACAGTATGGACATTCTGTTGGTCCGTGCAGATACTGACGCCCTATCGCAGTGTGCTCCCAGCACTCGAGTTGGCCGACTCTTCCCAGTCGTTTGAATTCCTCTGTCTCGATCCCTTCCGAACCCACAGTCAGGATATGATACCCCCCAGGAACCGTTTCTTTAGTCAAGCCGAGATCATACGTAACCGCGATCGTATTTAATTTGTTGCCATGGTAGTATCCGTGGATGCCATCACCGAAAATGTCGGCTTTTGATTCCTTAGAGCCCTGATTTGACCTCTGATGCGTGAGATGAATTGTCTCTGGCGTAGCTAGATCTGGGTTCTGGGTTAACCGGATACCGCCGATCTCTACAATGCTATCAGGTGGAATATATATTATGTCGTCCGGTAAACGTGGGAAGCCGTGTGTTTGGAAGGTTGGATACTCAGCATAGTTAGTAGCCGGTGTCGCGTTTGACTCAACAGACTCCCCGTAGGTATCGTACGCGCCCAGAACGAATCCAACTGGAGCATCAAAATTAGCATCGGCAAACAAATCAACCGTGGCTTCCACTGCCGTCTCGAAATCCATATTGACGGAATCGATATTAGATGCCCGATTTCCGGTGTATAGGACACAATCGATATTTTCCGATCGGAGATCATCTGCCACCTGACTCGCCAGTTCCAGTCCAGTTTCTGGATCCTGTATCAGCTCATAGGCGGTAAGTCCTCCAAAACAAGCAATTTTGTAGGCCTGATCTGAGGTATCTGTTTGGGAATCATGGTTCTGTTCTTCCGCTCCACTGTGTTTTTGCTCCTCAATTTCATCTCCCTCCGTACTATCGGCGGCTGAGGAGGTGAGTGACATCGCAGATTGTAGTATATTCTCAGCATTTGTCTGCCCGATATACCGAACATCCAGTAGTTCCTCTGCTGTGGCTTGGGCCACTGCCTTTGGCGTGTCGAAGCCCGCTTCTGTGAGGAAATAAGCAATACGCATCCCGACCTTCTCGATATCAATGAGGCGTGGTCGAGTAGCGCTATACTGGTCGATTAGAAACTCCCGGGCCTGGCTAGGTGCAACACCGGACGCACCCAGCGAACTCAGGTCTCGTTCGATTTGCTCTTTGGACTCGCTCGTTTCTGCAGCAATCGCATCTATTGTCGACTCGCGCTGCCCAAGTAGCTCTTGAGCGTGTTCGCTGATGACAGTAGCATAATCCCGACTGATTCCTTTGATTTCAGTGAGTGATTCTATATCCGCTTGGGCTATCGATTCCAACTCATCGAATCCTGCTTCAATGAGACGACAGCCTCGGACCGTCCCTACCCCGTATATATCAAGAACCCACGGTTCTGTTCGCGATTGGTCATGGGCAGTAAGGAGGGTCCGAAGGGCCTGATTGATATCAATACCAGCTCGTTTGGCCTTTTTTAGATCTCGCTCGAGAACTGATTTCGCGATATCTAAATCACGCGATTCTGTGACAATGGTTGCTATCTCCGATGGCCTCTCATCGGTAAAGCTCCACTCGATATCATCACTCATCCGAATAATATCCCTCCCTATTTAAAATGCTACTGACAACCACACAAACAATCAGATTCCACAAACGGATTTGCCTCATCTTATTGCCTCATATTCCCTGTTCAGATATATATGATGTGGTCAACTCCTCATTGGCACTGGAGAAAACTTCCCGGAGGGCGGTTCGTTTGGTCTCAAACGACCCACCTCGATATGGAATCTCGCCGAACGTCTCTGCGACTGCTTTTCTCGTTGCTCCGCAGTCGTTCGCTATCTGGTTCTGGATCGTGTCATCGTCCCCCCGTAACTCCTAGGCTCCCTGTTGGACATAGCGTGCGATGTCCGGGTTTATTATCTGTCAGCACTTCGCCGCAGAGGCATCACCCCCCTATCATATATGTATTTAAACAGGAAGGAAATCAGGATCGACAGTCCGTATTCGATACTTAGTGTCGAAGTGTTGGTAGAAATCCGTATACAGGGAATTGGATTTTCCATCGGTTTCGTAGCGGAGTGTATGCCAGTCAGCAACGATTGCACAGTAGCGTTTCGCTCGCGTGAGGGCCACGTTGAGGCGTCGTGGCCCATCCACCGGTCGGCCAAGGAACCCGAGGTCACCATCGCCATTACTCCGGACGAGTGAGAGCACGATTGCTGTTCGTTCGCTACCCTGGAAAGAGTCGATAGTGTCGACGGTCACATCGCGAGCCTCCTCCAGATTGGCTGCGAGCATCTCACGTATCTTCGACACCTGTGCTGTATACGGTGTTATCACGCCAATTTCCTCCGGTGGAAGCTCCTCCTGTAGTTCCATGACAAGATGGGTGACTAAGCGAGCTTCAGTCGAATTCGCTTTCGAGTTGTCGATAGTTTCGACAGTTCCACCGATATTGTAGCCTTCGACAGGCGATCGGTCAGGAAGTGGGTCGACCGCCCGGCCGTTACGGAGGCTTCGGTCGTAGAACGCCTCATTCGAAAACGAGGCGATATCCTTGTGCATCCGGTACTGTGTATGGAGTTGGATGCCAACGCCCTCGTAGACACCACCTGTCGCATAGAAATGTTCGAACAGGGAATGGCCGAACGCAGATGTTGGGGGTTCCTCTCTTGCACTGTACGGTGGCAGCTGACGGTGGTCACCGGCAAGGACCACTCGGTCACCCCTCGCAAGTGGAATACACGAGGCTGTCGCCGTCGATTGTGTCGCTTCATCGAGGACAACGAGGTCGAATTCCCGCGCAATCGTGGCTGCAGTGTTGTTCGTTGCCGCGACGACGTCGGGATGGCCAGGGACATCACTGTACCAGCGACGGACATTCGAACTGTCGGAGTGACTGGCATTGAGGCGTGTCAGTGTGAACTCACCGTCGCCGTGTTGACCATGTGCATGTAAGGATCGTGGGTCGGCCTCATTTGTCGTGGAGGCGCCAACGAGGAGATTGTCGATCGCTTGGTTCGAATCTGCGCAGACGAGAACACTCTCACCAGCAGCTGCTGCCCGTCGCACGATTTCAATGAGGGTGCGAGTTTTCCCTGTTCCTGGTGGGCCGTGGATACAAAACAAATCGTCGGCCAAGAGCGCGTGTTCGACCGCCAATTGCTGTTCCTGGTTGAGTGCGGTGTCGAGTTGTTCACTCTGCGCAGCAGCCCCATTAGAAAACGTGATCGGACGCGATCCTGCTAGGACCGGTTGAAATGAATGCTCTCTGAGGGTTTCGATTGCCTCTCGTTCACGGTCGAACGGAACCGGGTTTAGCAGTGCACTCACTCCGTACGTTGTAGTGTCCTTAGTCAGCGCGCTACCAACCCGAGTTGCGTTGTCGATCGATGCCCAATCGAGAGTGAGCCAGATATTCAACCCCCGAACCCGTGAAACCTCTGCTCGGAGTGGAGCCCAGTCAGCAGTGCCCTCTCCGTCACACACGTCCAGCAAGACTTCATTACCCTCATGGATGCCGAACTCGGATTCGACAAAGAACGCCCAGTCACCATCTCGGCGCGATTCGAGGTGCGATGGGAGATCAACACGGAACTCGAACGTTCCATCATCGCTCTTGCCTAGAGCGTGCATGGCGGGGATCGCGTCCCCACCCGACTCGTAGATTATAGATGGTGACTGCCGGGTTGCTCGGTCACGATTCGCGGCCCGCGTCGCATCGCGCTCGTTTTCGACATAGGCAAGCAACTCGTCGATCAGGTGGTCGGCCTCGACTGGATTGCGGGCCGGTTCGTGATCATCGATCGGAGAATCGTAGGTGGGCGGATAGGTTTCGGGTATCCAATCCGAGTGCCAGAATCGGATTTTGTCGGCGAGTTTCGTGGCCCCAAAGTCGTCGACGTCGATAAACTCACGATCCCCGTCCTGCTCGAAGATACAAATCGGTCCGTGTAGTGCGTGTTCGGTAAAGGCCACAAACGAACCAGTGCGTGTCGCAGCCCCCTGTTCGTGAAGGGGTATACAGGTCCAGTCTTCCTCCGGATGAACCAACTCGTCGTGGTTTTGGGCGAACTCTGCGACTGGTCGTACTGGTACGTCCGGCCCACCCTTCTCGAGTTCGTCGGGAGTCGCAGCATGAAGAGTCGCGTCGGCAACTGAAAACTGCCCGATGATATGGTCGAAAAGTAACGACATTTGATCAAACGTTCCGCTCCAACATCAAAATAGTAGCTACTTGTGACACATGTTTAGGAATACAACTCATTCTGATGAGGATGCGACCCGATGAAACAGATCAAAACAATACTCGCTCTCGGTTTGCACTTTCGGATGATACTGCGGGTGCAGTAACGGACAACCACTGCTACATAGCGAGCATCTGGTAGTGACGCTCGAGCCTGCGTTCGAGTGGATTCCTACCCCTTCCCGCAGGGGGACATGCTAAGTCGCCGGCAGCCATACTGTAAGTATGCTTGAGCTGCGGTATTTCGCCTGCAAGGCCTGTGACACCGAACATGCTGTGCCAGAAGAGCTAGCGGTCTGCAGTCGTTGTGGGTGCGACCAAGTCGAAGAGATCACCGACCGGCTGAGGGCTGCACCGTACTTTTCTGCATAGATCGCCCCCTGCTGTGTGTTAGTCTGACAAAATTCATGTAATATCAGCACCCCTCTCGATCCTAAGGTAGCAGTCACAATATTATGTGATGACGACGGTAGGGGTAGCTATGTGTGACCAGTGTGTCGACAGCGACATCATGAACGATTACGCCGGTGAGAGCATTTCTGCATATATCGAATCGTACGTCCATGAGGTCTTACAACGTCATCCAGAACTTGGATTGTCGCCGGAACAGATCGAGGTCAATATTCTCAGTAAGAAAACTAAGGATCATGTTACGATTCGATTCGATCGCGAATCGCCTCAATACCTCCTGAATTTTACTCCATACATCGCGTACCAGAGTACGCCATCTCCGACCAGGGTGAACCGACGGCTCGCCAAGGCTTTGCTCTATCACACGAACTACTCGATAGCAGAACTCAGCGAAATTCTCGCGACGGAGTTACCAATTGAAACTATCCATCTGGGAACTGATCGACCGATGCACCTTGGACGGGCAACAGTTGCAGACCGGCACGAACTGGAGTTGGCACTGGATCCCGATGGCTAATTGTTCAACAGCAGGTCCTGGACTTCCCCAGAGTAAGGAATGACGTCTCGCGAAACAACTGAACGTTTGACGATTGCTGACCACAGTACGCAAGCGAAAAACACCGACTAGGGTTGGATATCCAGACCTATCGGTGCCGGTGGAATGTGTCTTTGAGTGACGGCGCCTATCCACGACCTGAAGGCCGTAGTGTTGCGTCTGTTCTGCGTATAAGGAAATCACCCCCCAGGGCTCGAACTGTGGACTGTACGCCATTGATTCATGTCTGCCAGGGATACGATGTGCTCCTGGAATGTTGATCGTGATTATCTCGCTATTTTTGCCCTCTCTGGGAGGTGGAGAGGATCTTTCCATGACCGAGTCACTCCGATCGTTCAGTAGTATCGACGACGATACAGACCTCAGTCCCGACGCAGAGAGCGTTGCCCGGTGTGCCACGACCGTCAGCGCTCCCGATCGAGACGGCGTCGAGTGGGCAACCCCTGACGAGGACTGGGGGCTCAGAACCCGCCGACCAACTTCCTCGATCAACACCTCGGCAGGCCGCGCTCGTCCCCAGCAAACGCGGTGGGTGATCAAGGGCGACGTCGGAGCCTACGTCGCCACGCACGGCGACGGGAGCCTACTCGACATCCCGGAAACGTACGGGGACTTCAGCGAGATCGAGACGCAGGTTGCCTTCGTCGACGGACGCAGCGAAGACTACGGCTTTGGCATCGACGGACAGGCCATCGAGAAGGCGCTGCGAGTGCTCACTGGCGGGGGCCGCTACACGGCCAGCCAGTACATGCTCATCCCCTGTGGCCGCCAGCCCTGGGTGCTGACAGGGCCAGAGGGAACGCTGCTGTGCAGTTGTATGCCAGTCGACCGCCCGGACGATGGTGGGCCGACAACCCAGGTCGCGACGTCGGCGGGCACTATCGAGATCGAAGAAGACGATCCGGAGGTCCTCGCCGGCGCCGCACGCTTCGTCGAGTTGCTCGCAGACATCGACGGAACGGTGATCGACCATTGCACCTACGACTCGCTCCGCGGCCGGACTCGCCACACCTTCGTCGACGAGGACGGCGAGGAACGGACGATCGACGCTCCCGACCTGGCCCAGCTGGCCAGTCTGGCAACCGACCCGTCGGTGATCCAGGGCACCGTCGGGCGTGGCATCCAGCCACCGACCAGTGGAGAGCCGATCGTTGCGGAATGGGACGGCCCCGACCACTCCGTCGGCGACCGCGTCGACGGCGAGATCATCGCTGGCTACGAGTTCGCCTGGGAGCAGTCCGGCGACTGTCTCGAAGCCGTCGCGACCGTCAGAGAGTATCGGATCAGAACGAGTTTCTCGACGTGGACGGTCGACTACCGAACCGATCGGCTCGCTTCGGTCGTTCCCTAGACCGCCTCCCGTTTTGTGTTCCCCTCCGGGAAGTGGAGGGTATTCGAGATGTCACAGTCCTCAGCTCCGAGTAGTACCGACACGACGACCGACAGCCCCGACGTCAGCGGGTCCGAAGCATCCTCGGCGAGCGACGAGCCAGACGGCCTCGATACCGAGGACCTGTTCGGGCTGGATGCGCCTCGCCACCTCCGGGTCAGCGGCGAGGTCCAGGTGTTCGACCAGATCTTCGCCGCAGCCGGAGCGGTTGCGGACGAGGTTCGAGTTGGTGTGTCGACGTCGACGCTCGCGATCAGAGCAGGCGACGTCATGAACCACCTGATGGTCGATCTGAGTGTCGACGGGGACTCCTTCGAGACGTTCACGACAGATCCGGGGACGCTGGGGGTGGCTGTCGGCCGGGTCCGGGAGGCACTCTCGATCGGGGAGCCAGAGGACCTCGCGCAGTTCTCACTCAAAAGGGGGGCGCTGGAAATCACGATCAACGGGATTTCCCGAACTGTGGACCTCGAACCAGTCGAGTTGCTCCGCAACCCACCGAATATTCCGCCCGTGGAGTTGCCAGCGACGGCCCACTTCGACCAGGGGGATTTCGAATTCGCACTCAGGGCGGCGAAGAAGGCCAACGACCGGTTCGATCTGACCGTCGACCCCGACGCCGGCGAACTCCGGTTCGAGGCTGTCGGAGACACCGACAGCATGGTCTACCGGCGCGAGGCGACCGATCTGGTGGCATTCGACCCCGCTGACGTCCAGGCAGCCTTTGACGCCGATCTGGCCACATCGGTAAGCAAGGGGCTACCCAGCGGGGCCAACCGTGTTCTCCATATCGGAGACGAACTGCCGCTGGTCGTCAAATCGCAGTTCCCCGACGCAGACGGAGCCTGCCAGTTCATTATCGCGCCGAAAATGCCCGAAGAGTAGCTGAGTGGGCGTTTTTCTCCGGAAGCGGTGGTGTGTCTTAACCAACACCGGGACCTGTTTGTCACGTCTGTTGGTTAACACGGTTTTCTGCGCCCCAGGGGAGTGAGGGGCGACCCTCGTGAACACAATGGACCCTGCAATGCCAGACTACGAACGCTTCGAGCGCCGACAGATCGCACAGGACCGCGACCGACAGCGGCCAGATACCGTCGAGATCGACGAGCAACGAGCCCGCGATCTCGTCAAGCGGCTAGCCGACGAGGGGACGCTCTCGTTCATCCCGGAGGCCGAAGTGATCTGTCACAACCCGTCGGGGAAACTGTTCGAGTCCAACACAGCGCTGGCGTACTTCCACAAGGGGTGGGAAGCAGCCGAAAGCGAGTGATAAACTCTGTCTTTGCTGTTTTCCTCATCACTTCGTCGGTCAGTCCAGGGAGCCAACTTAACATAACAACCGAACAAGACCTACATCATGGACCAGCGATTCTACGACGCCTACGAGCGGATCTGGAAACCACCAGGGACCGACGAAGTACGTATCTCAATGGGCCAGAAATCTCTGTTCAAAACAAACCTCTACAACGCCATCCGAGATCTCGGCCTCGACAGAGACCGCCACCGAATCACGAATAACGGCCTATACAGGAAATTTCACGAAGGACTCTTTGAAATCGCTGAAACACAAGGGACAGACCTCACCAAAGACCAATTGAGCGTTCACTTTCAGACTAAGAAGAACGAGATTTTCTCGGATTGGTTAGGGGCACCACCGGACACGTACACGCTTGTTTTTCCGATAATGATACGGAGCAAGCATTTCCCCGATAAAGTCGAGCTTTATGAATCGAAAGCAGAGCAAATCGACAATAGCCAGTGGGAAGATCATCTTAGGGCGGCGAAAAATGACGATGAATCCAACTTCGATTCTTTCATCGATGAACTCCCGAACGACTATTCCGACCATCCGTTGGAACGTCGTGAGTGGACCTATTTGAAGGTCGAAATTGAATCCAGAGACGAGTTCTATGCCCTACACAGGGCCTCTGAACACGTCGAAACACGCTTCGCTGAAATAAATTTCTTCGACCAACTCTGGTCAGCTAGTATGCCGCAACCAGGGAGTTCAGACCGAGCTCCGTACGAAAAATGGACAAGGCATCAAGAACCACCGTTCTACCTGATATTCCAAGACGGAGATTTTGTTAGGTATCGCGGAATGGATTTTGACTATCGACGGTCGATAGGTCGGATCACCTTCAGCCATGCAAGCGACATCGACGAAATCAGCGACGTTCCGATATTTGACTACGACGCTGACAAGGGAACCTATGAGGGGTATATTGTCAGTGCCCTACTTGCGTATCAAGACGGGATAACCGAGCGGTCTGTTCGGCAATCGTTCTTCAGTTTCTGGAGAGGGATTGAGATCCTCTCGAATACCAACGACTATTCAAACGCCAGTGACTTCGACAAGATGGTTGACCGTGGTGAATTCGCGCTTACTTATCACCATGGCGGTGACAAATCGTTTCGTCCCGAATTGAAGCGCGCTGTCGAAGAGCTAGAAGAAAAACGCCACGAACTCGTTCATGATGGGTTGAAGACCGAGATTCATCAAGGCCACCGAAATGGGGCGAAATTACTGCTTGACGGATTGTTACTGCTATACATCGACAAGCACGGACAGTGGGATATCGATGATATGGGGTCGTTCCTCAAACACGGCGTCGAATACCAAGAGAAAATACAGTTCGTCGCAACGCTGCTATCCGACCTCTCATAGCGGGTCCAGTTTATCGCACATCCTCGTCGTCGATAGAAACTTCGTTCCGTGGTGCCGATAACTTCGAATCTCAGGGTCAGTTCACCGTGCTCATTTTGCACACCTACTGATCGGCTGATCCTCCCAGTAGCTCTGAAAACAGCACTGCACTCTGACAGCCAGAACAGACACTCCCACACAGCAGCGGTATTTTCTGCCCCCCAGGGGAGGTGCGGGATCGTGCCCGAGAGCGCGATCCGACACAGACCGATGTCGACGATACAGAGCAACCTCCCCGACCAGGAGCACAGCCACCAGACCACTACCTTCGACGATTCGGACAGCCGTGCCGACGACATGCGTGATCGCCTCGATGCGTGGGTCGAAGACCTCGCTGATCTCACCGACGAGGCCCAGGCCAGCGAGCAATTCCAGCGCTGGCTGGACGTCCAATCGAAGTTCCACGATTACTCGGCGCGGAACACGCTGCTGATCAAGATGCAGTGTCCCAAAGCGACCCGCGTTGCGGGGTACAACACCTGGAAAAACGAGTTCGACCGCTACGTCCAGGAAGGCGAGTCGGCTATCTGGATCTGGGCGCCGATCATCACGAACAAGTGTCCCAAGTGCGGGAACTCGCCGTCCTACCACGAGAACACTGACTGTGACTACGACGAGACCGACCCCGACGAGTGGTCGCGCGGACTGGTTGGATTCCGCCCCGCCAGCGTCTTCGACATCTCCCAGACCGACGGCGAGCCACTCCCGGAACTGGAGACCGAGACCCACGGCGACCCGGCTGGACTCGTTGAGGACCTCCTGGCTGCGACCGACGAGATCGGCGTCGACGCCCAGCTCGTCGACTCCGACGACTGGGACCATGGGGCGGCAAAGGGCGTCTGTTCGCGCCGGAGCGTGACGACGACCAATCCCGTGGTCGAGGTGAAACACCAGGACAACAGGGCCGCGGTCGCGAGCGTGCTGATCCACGAGTTCGCCCACGCCAAGCTCCACTTCGACGTCGAGGACGAGACGGAGCGGGACAAGCGTGAGGTCGAAGCCGAGGCCGTCGCCTACATCGTCAGTCGACACTTCGGACTGGACCCGGACAACTCGGCGTTCTATCTCGCGGCCTGGGATGGGGAGGCGGCCGAGACGCTGCGGGACCGACTAGATCGGATCTCGTCGACAGCAGCGGATCTCATCGACGCCGTCGAGGGATAGTGCCGATCGAATACGAGAAACGGACGGAGAGAGTTGTGTCGGCTAAATATTCGGCCCATGAGGTGGTCAGATAACTAGATCAAGGGCCACCCCCTCTCGCTCGAAAGTCGTTCTGGCGTAAGTTATATTTCCACCTCAAATAATATCTTATGTAGGGCATGGTGGATCTCCCACGATATCGGATGCAACATCGACAACTGATCCGGCGTCCCCGAAAACGAGACAGGGCATACGCATGAATTTCGATCCAACCGAGGAATACGACGACGTAAATGAGGCTGCTGTTAGTGACTGGAAGGACGAGACAACGACGCGAGAGCGAATCAAAGCCGTAATCACGCGAACGACTGAGCCAACGCCGGCGTCCGAGATAGCCGAGAAAGCCAGAGCGAGTCAGCCAGTAGTTCGTGATGAGCTCAAGGAACTCACGAACATCGGACTCGTCGAGACAATTGACAGTGGGCAGGGCGCGCTGTACAAGCGCAACGATCAGATGTATATCTATCAGCAGGTGTTGGAGCTGCACGATGCGTACTCGGAAGCGGAACTGGTCGAGACATTGCAGGATCTGAAACAGACAGTCAACGAGATCAGAACCAAACATGACGTCGAGTCACCTGCGGAACTCGCACAACAGCTTGACCCCGATGATCATGACGGCTGGGAGGACCACAGGACGTGGCAAACCGCCCAGAAGAATCTCTACCTCGCGAAAGCAGCGATCAGCTTCTACGATGCTGAAAAAGTGGTTGTCTGACCAATGACGTATCTTGCAGGGAATACGGGGCCGATCAACTACGAGGCACTCCAGCGAATCCGAGATATCTTTCTCAAGAGCGATCCGCTGGTGACCCATCACGACCTCAGTGGTCAGCTCGATCCACAGCCAGAGCTGAATATTACGGTCGACGAGGGCTTTGGCGCTAGCCCGTCCGGGAGGTTCGACATTGTCTGGACGGAACGAGACTGCTACAATTTCCATCTTCATATAGCGAGGGAATCCCGCCCTTCCAGTGAGTGACGAGTGTTCCGACGCTCAGTCGGAACCGAGGAACGAACAGGGCGGGAGGGAATCGCGTAAGCTCCGGGCGACAACCGCCGGGACTGTCGCCTGACTGAATACCAGACGTAAACGTTTAGTTACATGATTACTTACATAGCTCTGTGCGAACCGACGTAGACATGGAGCGGGACGGCGACCTACACGAACGGGTCAAGGAGTATGCCCGTGAAAACGGCATCCGCCACCCACGAGCATACCGCGAGCTAATCGAAAAGGGATTAGAAGCAGCTGATGCCGACTAAGACGCTTGAAGCGACACTCGCGCCGCCGACAGCCCACAAAGAGCGCAAGCTACAGGAACTCCACGACCTGTATCATGAGGGACTACACGAAGCGTTCGAGGCGGGCGCTGATACGCAGTCGGCAGTCAACGACATCGTGACGCCTTACGACCTGCCGTATCAGGTCAAAGACGCACTCAAAAACTACGTGCCGTCGTTAGACGACGCACAGGAATTGAGTGACGACCACCCGACGCGGATGGTCAACCGTGCCGCTCACTTCGACTACTCAGAGGACCGAACACACAGCTACGTGTGGGAAGTCCCCCAACCCGGACGTGGGACGAATTTCTGGATTCCGCTCTGCATCAACCCTGAACAGGAGCAACTGTGGGCTGACCTACTGGACGGGAACGTGTCGCCCGGTCAACTCCAGCTGATACAGAATCGCGCGTCGTGGACGCTACACATCGCTGTCGAGTATTCAACCGAAGACTCCGACTATGATACCGACAGCGACGACGTGACGCACATCGGTCTGGATATTGGTGAATCGTCGCTTATCATGGGCTGTGCCCTCAGAGACGGTTCACCGACCCGCCCGCTTGTGTGTGACGGGAGCCGTGCGAAGCATCTCCGCAAAGAGATGCACACCACCCTGAAACGACTGCAAGAGCGTGACGCCGCCGAGTGGCGGATAGACGAACGGTTCGACCACTACCAGAACGCCCTCACAGATATTGTCGAGAAGGCGTCTCGGCAGGCTATCGAGTACGCCCGGCAATTCGAGAAGCCAGTTCTGGTGATGGAGGACCTGATGTACATCCGCGAATCGCTGGACTGTGGCAAATTCATGAACCGTCGACTCCACGCATGGGCGTTCGCTCGATTGCAAGGCCGTATCGAGGACAAAGCGCGAGAGGCGGGTATCCCGGTTGAATACGTGAACGCCGCATACACCTCGCAAACATGCCACGAGTGTGGTCACATCGGCTATCGAGACGGTGGCGGAGAGTTCCACTGTACGCATGACGAGTGCCATATCACGACGTTTGAGGGTGATATAAACGGCGCTATCAATATCGCACAGCGGGCAGACCCGTGGGGAGAGAGCGTGCCGCTGAAACCGGCAGGCAATGACTCGTCACGGGACGGGAGTGCTTGTGACAGCACCACGACCCACACCGAACAGAGCGAATCAGAGCAGATGACGCTCATTGAGTTCGGGTCGAAACCCACTGCCAGCGATTAGCTGGTATTCCTATGCAGGGAAGCCGCGCCGTTCACGGCGCGGAGGATGTCACTACACCGAACCAGATGGCATCGACTTTCGCTTCGATCGCCATCCGGAACCGAACGTCGCAGAGAAGCACTTCCACGAACCACCGGATGCGAGCACGAGAGTTCCCTCGTGTATCGAGGTCGAAGCGGTCGAAGTCATCACGCGAGCCGTGTTGAAATGCTGGCGAACAGCACTGGAACGTGACGACCCCACGCTTGTCAATACGCGCTCGAATCCACCCTAGCCCATCTTTCTGTAACCAGTAGGGCGGGTTTTGTGGCGCGCTTGCCAGCTGGGCGCGCCCGACAGTGGCGCGCGATACTCGATGTCCTCAGAAACGCTCCACTCCTGGTCAGCGACGGCCATCGGCGACGCACAGCGCGCAGACTACATCGGATTCCTCCATCGCGAACCCTTCGTGATCGACGCCTATGCACGGGGGTTCGCCGTCGGCGTCCGCGAGGACTACTCCTACCAGTCCTCGCTCCGGAACGTCGACGTCCCGGTCGAGATCCTCGACAACGACTTTCGGAATCCCGACCTTGACCGGTACATCCAGCGGTTCGAGGCCCACGAGCCGTCGGTCGGGATACTCGGCGATGCATACGACCGCCAGGAGGCCAGACAGTACAACGAGGCCGCACGGGAGTTGAAGCGGAAGTTTCCGGGGACAGAGGTCATCATCGTCCCGAAGTGCCGGGCAGCCATCGACGCGATCGACAAGGACATCGTACTGGGGTATCCCCTGGGGTACTCGAACAAGACCGCCGACGAGTACACGGATATCGTGGACTGGCGCGGGCGGCGGGTGCATCTCTTGGGTGCGAGTCCGCCCAAACAGTACGAGGCCATCGAGGCGCTCACACAGCCGCGTGTGACCGGCGAGGAGCCAGCCGATATCGTCGGGCTCGACTGGAATGGCATCCACTTGGCGGCGCTGCACGGCGAGTATTTCACGCCACACGGCTACGGCACGGCCGACCACCTCTCGATCCGGGAGACGGTTCGCGAGAGTCTGGACTGGATCAAGCGATTCTGGCAGGACAAGGGCGTCTGGCCCAGCAGCGGAGACACTCGGAGTCCGCTGGAGACCGAGCCGATGGACCCCGTCTGGGCCGTCGACGGCAGCCGGGCGACTGCGGAGGCTCTGGAGGACGCCATCGTCGTCGAATACGAGAACGGCCAGACGCTCGCCTTCCGCGATCAGCACGAACGAGAGCGAATCGAATATCGCGAGGGGATGACGCCGACTAAGATAGTTTGAGCACATATATAATTATCTCTTATATGTACAAAAGAGAAGTATATATTGGTATTTATCAAATTTTTGTACATAGTTAGGAGTACTTATGCTGAAATTTGGTAAATTTGTTATTACTTTTCTCAGTTACCGTTATACTATGACTTACATCCTATTGAATAAGTCTCGATCATGATTAAAGACACTAATTTCAGCTTCCTTATCTCTGTCAACCTGTTGATTACCGCGGCAGTCTGAATAGATTAGACAAATACTATGATGTACTGACCTGTGAATAGAACATATAGACAATGGCCCAATCTGAGATTAGCCTGGGAGATGTTTGCCGTGGCATTATACAGGTTAGCTACAAAGATGCGCTCACACTCGCCTGGTCAAGTTTATTAACTATTCTTGGTTCGATTCTGTTACTCACGATCGGTGCATCAATCATTGCGCTTATCGAGATGTGGATCGAGACGATTTCGTCCGAGTCAGAGGGAGAACCAATTAGTGAACGGGACCGCCTTACCATGTTCATTTTTGAGTGGCGAAACAATCTATTCGTGGGCCTTCCGTACAGTGTCTTATTGCTTGTTATCGCAGGTGGGGGATATCTGTACCTGCTAATTGGCCTGACGAGTGCCAATCTTTTTGCACTCCTCTGGGCGCTACTTAGCCTCTATCTGATCGTGATCGTTCTTGTCTGGGTTTTCAGAGCGGCCAGTATCCGGATGCGAACGCAATCACAGTCCAGATCGGGATTCCGGGAGACGATGGAACGAGCCGCTTACAGTCTCGTCGAAGAGCCTGCCTTCACCGTGTTGTACCTCGTCTGGGGCGGGTTGATAATCTCCCTCACGCAGATTTTTCCCCCGGCTTTCGTCCTCTTGGGCCCTGGGCTTCTGGCTGTGACTGAAACCGTCGCTTTCGAAGAACTATTCGGTGATGGAGCGGGAAAAATTCGGACTGGTTACGCGCGTCGATAACGAGGGTATCGGATCGAATCAGTCACCCCTTCACACCCGAGAGAGTCATTCCACGAATGAAGTACCGTTGGGCCGAAAGGAAGACGAGGATCACAGGCATCACGATGATAGCCGCTGCAGCCATTACGAGGCCCCATTCGGTAAAGAACTGATTTCGAACGCTGAATAGCGCAACCGGTAGCGTGTACATCTGATCACTGCTTGAGATGATGAGTGGCCACTGGAAGTTGTTCCACGTCATGATGAACGTGTAGATCCCCAGCGTTGCGAGTGCTGGTTTTGCCAGTGGCAAGTACACCTTGTAGAAGGTCTGCAGTTCATTACAGCCGTCAATCTTTGCGGCGTCACCGAGTGCCGAAGGCATCCCCTTGAAATGCTGTCGTAGGAGGAAGATGCCGATCGGATTCGCTATCATCGGTGCGATAAGTCCCTGGTAGGTATTCACCCATCCGAGTTCGGCCAAGAATACGTAGACAGGAATCAGCGTCACCATCGCCGGGATCATCATTGTCGACATGAACAGGAGGAAGAACTTCTCCCGGCCGACGAAGTCCACTTTCGCGAGTGCGTAGCCGGCAAGGCTGTCAAACACCAGATTGAAGGCGGTGACTGATCCTGCGAAGACGATTGTATTGAGGAACCACTTACCGATTGGCTGGGTTCTGAACAATGTCTGGAAGTGTTCAAGTGTTGGGTTCGACGGCAAGAGTTTGATTGACGCTGCCGACGGATTCGCCGTGATCGACGTCGCTAGCATCCACCAAAACGGGAGCGACCAGAGCAAGGCTCCCCCAATGACTCCAGCATAGAGAATCGTAGTCTTCGTCCAGTAGGTTGTACCCGACCGTTCGTATCCGGGATAATCGTAGTTTGACCGTGGCATTAGTACGACACCTCGTTCTGTTGATTGAGCTGATACTGATAATAGCTGAATACGAAGACGATTGCGAACAGTATGAACGCCATCGCCGCTCCCTCTCCGTAATTACTGTTCTCGAAGGCCGTCTGATAGATAAGCACGACTGTGGTCGTCGTCGCATGGTACGGCCCACCTCTGGCGAAAACGAGCGCGATACCGAACACCTGGAAGGTCCCAATGATGGAGAGAACAATGACAAAGAAGTGCGTGTTCCGTAGATTGGGCCACGTGACTTCTTTGATGCGTTGCCAACCGGTCGCGCCGTCGATACGCGCAGCCTCGTACAGTTCCTCGGGGATACTCTGTAGGCCAGCGAGATAGAAAATCATATTGAATCCAATACCGCCCCAGAGGCCGATGAGCATGAGGCTACCGAGTGCCGTCCCGGGGTCGTTCGCCCACGCGTTCGCGAGCCCGAACGGACGCAGGAACTCGTTGACGACCCCGTTGTTCGCGAGCAGCCACCGCCAGATGACACCGCTGGCTGCAGATGTCAGCATCACGGGCATGAAGTAGGCTGCCCGTAGTGGTTTCTTCCCACGGATGCGCATATCGAGTGCGAGTGCGAGGAAGAAAGCACCAACGATCTGTGCGGGGACAACGACAATGACGTATGCGATGGTGTTACGAAGTGCGAACCACCACAGATTATACGACGGACTCCGCAACGATGCCCAGTTGTTCTCCCACGGCCACGGCGTCAGTACCTCGACGTAGTTTTGAATTGGAAGACGGACGCCAAAGAGCGTGGTCCACGCCCACTCGCCCGAACTCGTGAACACGTTCCAGTTTTGTGTCGAGAGGAAGAGCGCGAACAGCACCGGCCCAAGAAGGAAGAGCGAGAATACGACGAAGTTCGGGAGCAGAAGGAGTAATCCGGCAAGATTGTTCTGATCGGCGTGTCCGAAATTGGTAACGGACTCGCTAAGGCGGCCGATCCGCTGTCGGACGGTGACGGAGTCTGTCTTATCGTCAACGGCCATGACTTGACACCCCCTCTCGACTGAGAATCCCGGGGGGTCGTTCGTCACTGCGTTCGCGATTGAACACCGCAGTGCCGGTCTGTTGGTCGAACGCATGGATACGGTCAGCAGGGAACCGAACGCGAACACGATCTCCCTCGTCAACGATATGTTCGCCAGTAACAGAAGCGGTTATTTCGATACCGTCTTGTTCGAGATGCAGGAGATTCATGCTCCCCATCGGTTCCACGACACTGACGTTCATCTCCATCGTCCGAGGCCCATCTTCGTCGGTTAGTTCGATGTCTTCAGGTCGGATCCCCACTGTCACCGAACTCGCGGCCGCCGATTCGATTGCCGACTGCTGCTCGTCAGTGAGGGGATACCGTATCAGGTCCAGTTGGAGCTCTCCATCAGCCGGTGTCCCTTCGATGAAATTCATCGACGGTGAACCGATGAAACCCGCGACGAACTGGTTTGCGGGCTCGTAGTAACACTCCAGCGGTGTCCCGATTTGCTGGAGTTGTCCATCGTTGAGGACTGCGATACGGTCGCCCATGGTCATCGCCTCTGTCTGGTCGTGGGTCACGTACACAGTCGCTGCGCCGAGCTGTTGGTGTAGTTCCTGAAGCTCCGTCCGCATCTGTGTCCGGAGTTTCGCATCGAGATTCGAGAGCGGCTCGTCCATGAGGAAGATCTCCGGGTCGCGGACGATGGCCCGGCCCAACGCCACGCGCTGCTGTTGCCCACCGGAAAGGGCCTTGGGGCGACGATCGAGCAGATCTGTGATCGACAGCATCTCTGCCGCGTCCTCAACCCGCTCAGTGATCTCCTCGTCGGGCAAATCGGTCGACATTTTCAACCCGAACGACATGTTCCCGCGGACAGTTCGCTGCGGATACAGCGCGTAGTTCTGGAACACCATAGCGATGTCACGGTCTTTGGGCTTAACGTCGTTGACGACAGTATCACCGATCTTGATCTCACCATCGGAAATAGTTTCGAGCCCGGCGATGAGCCGTAGAGTCGTCGATTTTCCGCATCCTGACGGTCCGACGAGGACCAAGAACTCTCCATCTTTGATCTCGATGCTCAGGTCATCTACAGCGACCACGTCGTTTCCGTCACTCTCGAAACGTTTTCTAACGTCGGTGAGTGTCGTATCTGCCATCGTTACTAGAATACTTCGCTGTTGAGTTGGCGTTCGGCGTCTTTCAAGGCCGCATCAGCAGATTTCGCGCCGGTCACAGCGCCTTCTACCTCAGACATGACCGTGTCGACGACTTCCGAATGGTTGATTCCGAACAGGAACGGCCGCCCGTAATCGGCCAAGTTCGTCATCCCGTCGAGCAACGGTCGGTCGTCGTAGAACTCTTTATCAAGAAGTGACTCCCGTGCAGGCAGTGCAGTCCCGGTTTTTGTCCACTGCCACATCCCCTCTTTGCTGGTGAGAGACTTTATCAACTCCGCAGAGGCCTGCTTGGTGTCCTGCTGTGAGGAGGCCGACCACGAGGTTGTGAACACGATCGTCGCCTGTTGCCCACCACTTGGAATCGGCATCGGATCCGCGACCGACAACGAATCAGCAACCGACCCGTATTCTTCGTTGAGTGTCGAGATCGACCAGGCACCGGTCATTGCAGCTGTCACGGTCTCTTGACCAAGCGACGGCGCTGCCCACGTCGGACTGATTTCGTTCCCATAGACGGCTGCGAGCCCGTCATTACGGAGATCGAGAAGGTATTGTAGTGCCTCGATAGCAGCCGTGGAACCGACGACACATTCCGAGTTATCCTCGGCAAGCACGCGTCCACCGTTCTGCCAGATGAGCTGAACAAGGGTGTTTCGTGGTCGGCTTCCGAACGCGAACGGATACTCGACATCCGTATTCGCCTTGACCGTCTCGAATGCGGAGCGAAGTTCGCTCCAGGTTTCTGGCGAGGTGTTCGCCCCTGCGTCCTCAAGGTGACCCCCGTTTATGAACAGGCCAACAGGGGTGAAGTCTTTCGGAATTCCGTAGGTTGTGCCTTCGTATTGGAACGCCGAAAGGAGATTGTCCAGGATGTCGTCGTATGCATACCCGTCCGACCCCTCTACATAGGAGTCCAGAGCAAGCAACGCACCGTTTTGCATGTACTGAGGTGCTGAACCCGAGGCCAGATAGAAGACTTCGGGTTCAGTTCCCCCAGAGAACTGCGTCTGAAGCTTGGTCGAGTACTCGCTGAAGGGGATGTTCTGGTATTCGACATTGATGTTCTGGTTAGATGAATCGTAGTCCTCGAGGATACTCTCGACGATACCGGACTCGACATCACCACCCCAACTTGCCACGTTGAGTGTTGTCGTCTGCGAATTACTGTTTCCTCCCTCTTGGCTATTGGAAGTGTCAGTCGTTGCTTGGTTGTCGGAACCGCTACAGCCTGCAATTCCTGTTGCGATACCCGCACCGATGGCACTCACTAAGCGTCGACGGCTGATGCTTTGACTTGGAGACATTGTCTGTCCGGTTCAACCATCTAATTGTTACTATTTATATTTTACGTCGTCGGAAGGGGGTGCCCCAAAATCAGTCAATCCCAACGCGGACCTCGCGAAACGTATAACGAGGTCAAGGAGTGGATACTGGACTTGGGAAATTTGCTTGAAATCGGTCTCAAAATGGCCTAATTCTCCTGTAGAGTAATGACGAGAGTGTGTGGGATATTGGTAGCACAGAGAGTAGCGTGGATCTGATCAGCGATACATTTATTATTACCTATCAAGCACGATAGCACGTATGCCGAAGATAAGCTTCATTGGAGCAGGGAGCATGGTATTCGCAACCAAACTAGTCGGTGATATCCTCTCATTCGACGAGCTGGAGGAGAGTACCATCGCCCTGATGGACATCGACGAGCATCGACTCAATCAGACGACCCAAGTAGCCGAGGCGATGGTCGAAAACGAAGGACTCGACGCGACAGTCGAATCGACGACCGACCGTATCGAGGCGCTAGAGGACGCCGACTACGTCCTGAACATGATCAATGTCGGCGGCACCGAGCCGTTCGAAAACGAGATTCGAATTCCAGAGGAGTACGGCGTCAAGCAAGCCATCGGGGACACGATAGGCCCAGGAGGCATCTTCCGTGGACTGCGAACGATCCCGACTATGCTAGACATCGCGAGTGATATGGAAGAGGTCTGCCCAGACGCCCTATTACTGAACTACACCAACCCGATGTCGATTCTCTGCCAAACGATGTTTGAGGCGACGGAGATCGAAACAGTCGGACTGTGCCACAGTGTCCCTCACACCGCCGAAGCCATCGCGGACTACGTCGATGTTCCCGAAGAAGAATTGGAGTACTGGGTTGCAGGTGTCAATCACGTTGCGTGGTTTATTGAAGCCACTCACGACGGCGAGAGTGTCTATCCAGCACTGCACGAGGCCTACGACGATCCCGAAACCTACGAGCGGGACACCGTTCGTTTCGAGATGATGAACCACTTCGGCTACTTCCCAACTGAATCCTCCCACCATATGTCGGAGTACGTCCCGTACTTCCGGACCGAGGATGGGTGTATCGAGGAGATGGGGGGAACAGACTACGCCGAACGCATGCCTACCGGAACGTACCTCGAAGGGTGGCAGGCCCGATCGGAGGAACGCGACGATCCCGAACTCGGCGTTGACTTGGACGACGTCGGTGTCGAACGCTCAGAGGAATACGCCTCACGGCTCATCCACTCTATCGAGACGGATACGGCCCGACGGTTCAACCTCAACGTCAGCAACGAGACAAACGCCATCGAATCTCTGCCGAACGACGCCTGTGTAGAAGTTCCGGTCCTCGTCGACGGGACAGGTCTTCATCCATGCTCTGTCGGCGAACTCCCCAAATCTATCCGTACCTTCCCCCAACAGCACACTAACGTCTACCAACTCGTCGTCGAGGGGGCACTGGAGAACGATCGCGAGAAGATTCACCGTGCAGTCAAACAAGACCCACTCACGGCGGCACAGTTGACTCTTCCCGAGATCCACGAGATGACCGAGGAACTGATCGACGCCAATCAGGAATATCTGCCACGTCTTGAGTGAACGGGACGTAGGCGACACAGTGGGACGTGCTTCTATCGATGCCTCATCTGCTGTCGTTCGACTACAGTATCACGCTGTTGACTCTCCTCGCACATCGTCGTCTCGCACCACCCGCGCTATCGGAAAGATGAGACTCAGAAACGCGTCAATGCCTGCGATAAGAAATTCACATATCATGAACTATTTCCCAGTTTGTGTGGGTTGGTGACTCACGCCTGGAAAACGGTGTTTGCGTTAATGAATGAAGGCAGAGAAGCAGCATCAAGAGTATGCTATTCACAAAATATGAACAGATTTCAATTTGGTCGGTTCGCTGGCAGTGGAGTCGCGTGAAATGTATTCGCCGCCGAAGGTAACAGATGTACTTCTGGTATTTCCGATTGCCACGACCCGAGCGTTGCCGGTAGAAAAGAAGACTCATCAAATGAATTATCAGTCTTTCTCGACGGTGGTATAGACAAATTTGTGTAGCAACGGCCAACGTGCCGAACCCTCGGCAGTCCCGTGCATGTGGGACTCACTTTATCAAAGAGATGTTTTGTAAGTGTAACAGTAAGGACTCGTGTTCATAATCCATGAATAGAATTATATGGCTCGCGTCTGAACACTGTCTCATGCCCAGACATCTCATCCCAAATGTAGACGACTTGGACAAGCCCGTCGCGAAGACCACGGTGACGAGCTTTCGGGTCATTGACGCAATGACCGGGAGAAAAGCCGTCGGAGTCAGTGAGTTAGCTGACGAACTCTCCTTACAGAAGGGAACTGTACACAAGCACCTCACGACTCTGGAGCAATTAGACTACGTAGTCAAAGAAAACCGGAAATACAGATTGAGTATCGGATTTATGGAGATCGGAGCTAGCGTGCGTGCACAGATGGAACTGTATCGTGTCTCGCACGAACCACTACAGAAGCTCGCAGAGGCGACAGGTGAAGTAGCGAGCGTGATGATTAAAGAAGGAAAGTGGGGAGTCTATATGGTTTCCATCAGAGACGAGACCCGGCCCAGCACTGAGTTATTCGAGGGGGAGCGCGTTCCACTTCCCGCGACAGCCGGCGGGAAGGCGATCCTCGCCTACCTTCCGGACGCCGAGCGTGAACGCGTACTGGACGACTACGAGCCCACCGCATACACTGAAAATACGGTCACCGACAAAGATGCGATCCGTGAAGAACTCCGGTCTGTTCGAGATGACAGGCTCGCCCGTGACCGTGGGGAGTTAGATCTCGACCGGCACTGCATCGCAGCCCCGATTACTGATTCGGAGATGACCGCCGTCGGTGCAGTGACTGTATCCGGACCGGCTGAGCGGATGCGGATGGAATCGTCCGAGTACGACATACCCAGTATCGTCGGGAGTACAGCAACCTCGATTCGCAACAAGGTGATGCAATGAGTCGCGATCCCTGGCAGTCGGACAGAGTGATCGAGGCACAGAGTGGGGTTATGGCATGAATTCAATAGAATCTCACCCCAACGTACTGATGGTGCTCACGGACCAGCAACGGTGGGATACGCTCGGTGTATACGGTTCACCGATGGACCTCACGCCGACTCTCGATACGCTCGGCGAGTCCGGGACGGTACTCAAACAAGCAATAACCCCCCAACCGGTTTGCATGCCGTTTCAAGCCAGTATCCAGACCGGGCAGTTCGCTACGGAGACCGGCGTCTGGCGTGGCGGAATGAGACTTGACGATGGGGTGCGTACACTGCCTGAGCAGTTCGCCGAGGCCGGCTACGATGTAGGGTTTGTTGGGGGTTGGTACCTCGCCGGTACCTTCGAAGATCCCGTGCCGGAGTCGCTCCGGGGCGGGTACATGGACTTCTGGCGTGCTGCCGACGTTCCTGAATTTACCTCTCAACCGACGGAAGGACATCTCTACGACGAGTCAGGAGAGAAAGTCACTTTCAACAGCTATCGGACGGACGCATTCACCGAGTACGGACTCGAAGCCATCGAAACCCTGACCGAACCGTTCTTTCTCGTCATCTCGTATCTCGAACCCCACCATCAGAACGATATGTGGACATTCGTTGCTCCTGAGGACTATGCAGAGCGACACGGTTCGGAACCATCTATTCCTGCCGATCTCAAGTCCCAACCAGGTGATTGGTTCGAAGAGCTTCCTGACTACTACGGGATGATCAAACGATTGGACGAAGCGGTCGACGACTTACTGACCGGACTGGCGGATCGAGGGGCACGTGACGACACGGTTTTCGTGTATACCTCTGACCATGGCTGTCACTTCCGGACACGTCCTGGAGAGTACAAACGAACGCCCCATGAATCCGCAGTCCGGGTGCCTGCACTGCTATCTGGTCCAGGGTTCGAAGATGCGAGGAACATTGATCGTGTTACTAGTCTCATCGACATTCCCCCGACGCTTCTCGATGCTGCCGGGCTGCCAACGCCAGACTCTATGCACGGTGATAGCCTTCTCGACGTTGTAAGCGGCGATGAACTCGACGAAGATGGCGAAGCGTTCATCCAAATCAGTGAATCACAAATCGGAAGAGCGATTCGTACCGATCGGTGGAAATACGCTGTCGCCGCACCGAAGCTCACTGGCTGGCGTGGCGGCAACGGTGACCCGGCGAGTGACGTGTACGTCGAGCGTTACCTCTATGATCTCTACGAGGATCCCGCTGAACAGGTCAACCTTGCTGGTCGTCCTAACTACCGCAACGTAGCTGACGATCTCCGTGAAACGTTACTAGAATATCTCACAGAAATCGAGGATGTCAAACCAGAGATCAAAGCACGCGATCGGGGGTTTACCGAGTACTGAATCGGCCACTGTTAGTGCCATATTCTAACAGATGTACACTTGATATTGGATCGAGATGATGCTGGAGAAACGGTCAACAGTTGGTGTCGATGCACATACAATATTCACGATATATGAACATATTCATCAAGTCCCGTAGCCATGGCTGAGCAAGTAAAGCAACGGATTAGTCTCTGTGACGCTCGTTTATCCAGTATCCTACTGTGATCAATTCGGTCGGCTGAGAGGGATTAATCTGTGTTCACATAATATGAATTGCCACAGCAGCGAGACGGTTCCTACTGTCCCAAAACATTAAATAGGTTGCCAGAGAACTGTCTTTTAACATCCAAATTTACACTGCCTGAAACAGTATGAGGCTGCGGCAAGAGATGGATGTGCACAGGAGCAAGCATGAGTTCACAACTGGCCAGCGACACAACAAATCGAATCGTTGACTACGAACTGTTCGAAGTACCGCCCCGATGGCTATTCCTGCGGTTGGAGACCGCCGATGGAACGATTGGGTGGGGGGAGCCGGTGGTCGAAGGACGAGCACGTACCGTTCGGACCGCCGTAGAGGAGCTACTCGACAAATACCTTGTTGGGACAGATCCGTCCCGAATAGAAGATCACTGGCAAACGATGTACCGGGGCGGCTTCTACCGTGGTGGCCCAATTCTCATGAGTGCGATCGCGGGTATCGACCAAGCACTTTGGGACATTAAGGGGCAGGAACTCGGCGCACCTGTTCACCGACTCTTAGGTGGGCCAGCGCGAGAGCGCGTGCGAGTATACCAGTGGATCGGCGGCGATCGTCCAGCGGATGTGGCCGACCAAGCAGAAGCGAAGGTCGATGCTGGGTTCTCCGCACTGAAAATGAACGCAGTGCCTGAAGTTCAACGGGTCGACGCTCCAACGACAATCCAAGCTGCAAAAGACAGGCTTCGGGAGGTTCGAGATGTTGTCGGTGAGGATATCGATGTCGGTATAGATTTCCACGGTCGCGTCTCCAAACCGATGAGCAAGCGGTTAGCGAAAGAACTAGAATCGCTTGAGCCGATGTTCATCGAAGAACCCGTTCTCCCCGAACATAACGATGTACTCCCCGAAATCGCCGCACACACGACAATTCCGATAGCCACCGGTGAACGGATGTACTCCCGGTGGGACTACAAGGAGATCTTCGAGGACGGCTGTGTTGATATCATCCAACCGGACCTCTCGCATGCTGGTGGTATCACCGAAGTCGCAAAAATCGCGTCGATGGCCGAGGCCTACGACGTGGCCATGGCTCCCCATTGTCCGCTGGGCCCTATTGCACTGGCCTCGTGTGTCCAGGTCGATGCTTGCGCACCCAACGCGCTCATTCAAGAACAGAGCCTAGACATCCACTATAACGAAGGAAGTGACGTACTGGACTATCTCATAGATTCATCAGTATTCGAGTATGAGGACGGCTACGTCGCTATTCCAGAGGATCCAGGTCTTGGAATTACTATCGATGAGGACCACGTCCGGGAGATGGCCCAACAAGATGTCGACTGGCACAATCCCGTCTGGCGACATAACGATGGTAGCGTAGCTGAGTGGTAATCCTCACCAGAGTCCAAACTGCCAGTTTCCTAACATACTGTCCGAATCGAGACCCGCTCACCGCTGTCAGCGGCCTCGTGGATAGCCTCGATAGTCCGCATATCGACGAGTCCGTGTTCACCATCGAGACTGGTTGGTTCCTCGGTCAAGAAACTGTGGCCGGCGTAATCAAATAGCTCGGTCATCTGATCGCGCTGAGACATATCAAACCGAACTGTATCCTCGCCAACGGTGACAGCGAGTTTCGTTTCCATGTGGAACGCGGGATCGAACTGAATCGTACCTTCTGTGCCGGTTATTTCGAGATGTGACCTAGCAGTTGCGTTCTGGCTGGCCGTACAGGTAGCATAGACACCATCATCGAATGTTATCGAGAACGACGCATGTTCATCGGGTACGGCATCGAATGCATCATGATCGGATCGCATCGTCGCTTGGACACTCACTGGATCCACGTCAAGCAGGAACCTTGTCGTATTCAGCGGATAGATGCCGAGATCCATGACCGAAGTGCCATATCCCGTTAGGTCGGGATCAAGTCGCCACTGATTCGGGCTGTTAAAAATGTCGAGCAGGCGCTGAGTGTTTGCTCCATGGACGTATCTGGGTTCGCCGATGACACCCTCTCTAATGATCTCGCGGGCACGTCGTACTACTGGCTCGGTATGCATCCGATACCCGATCAACAAAGACACGCCGTTACTCTCACATATATCAACCATCTCAGCTGCCCGTTCAGTTGTTGCCTCCATTGGCTTCTCGCAAAGGACGTCTTTTCCATGTTCTGCCGCCGAGCGTGCGTAGTCAAGGTGGAAGGCGTTCGGGGTGCAGATGTACACCGCGTCGTAGTCGTCTGTCGCCACACCGTCGTGGAATTCTTCGTAGGTGATCCCACGAGTCGCAGTCCGAACGGAGTCCGAAACCCGTTCTGCCTTGTCGCGAGTACTACTTACCAACACCGACGTCGCGCAGTGATCAGTTGCTTCGATTGCAGGTATTGCTTTTTCTACCGTCCACCAACCCAGCCCGATGAGCGCAAACCGAACTGTTCCCTCTGTAGTCGTCTGCCAATCACGGTGGTCGAACGCAGTCAAGTCTGTTGCGAAGCCCATATATTGGCCATACGTTCAACCAAAATAAATTTATATCTATTCTTTATGCCGAGGGAGGGGAGACTACATTGATCTGATAATAAGTTTAATAATACTATAATATACAGTACTGAATATAAGTTTCCACCCATAATTAATTACACAATTAGCAGCCATCTGGTTCTAGATGATAGCTTGAATGTCCTAATTTACCATATATTTGTCTATATTCGTTGTTTTTCTAGTATATCCCACCATTTTAGCTCTATACTAAGATATATATTTATATATGGGTCCTATTTGTACCGATATTTGGTTGAAACCGTGTTGTAGAGGGGCATATGGTGGCATATTATTCTGACTCCCTGGGGAGGAGAGGGAGTCAACGATGACCAACACGCAGACCGAGCGAACCCGTGGCCGCTTCGTGCTCATCGGTTGTGGCGACGCAAAAACCGACGATCCAGCCGACGCTCGCAACCTCTACACCTCATCCTATTTCGCGGTCAAGCGCAAGTACGCTGAGGCAGCCGTCCAGTGGGCGCGAACCGCCGATCGACGAGCAAACGCCTGGGGCGTCCTCTCCGCCGAACACGGCGTCCTGATGCCCCGCCAGACGGTCGCCCCCTACGATACCACGATCGAGGATCTGCGGGGCGAACCGATCGACGGAGACCCGAACTACGAACTCCCGTCGGGAGACCGAGCCGAGACCCGCCTTGATCAGTGGGCGCTTCGTGTCCACTCGGCTGTGGGCGATTGGCTTCGCCGCCCCTTTGCCGCCGATCAACAGGAGTCGCCCTGCCGGGAGTTGGTCGTGCTGGCTGGCAGCGACTACGTCGACGCGCTTCGCGAGCGCGAGATCTTCGATGGACGGCCGACCGCGATTCGAACCGGTCGCGAGACGTACCGAGCACTCCCGCCGAAAGCGACCGTCCGGTTCCCCTTCCAGGAGCGGGAGTTCGACGGGATGTTCGAGCAGATGGATTGGCTCTCCGACCGGGCCGAGGCCCTCGATGCAGCCGCCACGCCCGCCAGAGAATCGGAGCTCTCGGCCTTCGACGGGGGCTTCGAGCGCGAGCGTGCCACGTGGCAAACGCGCCACAGCAGCGTCGACGTCGACGGCACCGAGCAGGCAGGCCTGGCGGCGTTCGAGGACGTCCCCGACCGGTTCCGTGCCACGAGGCAGACGAGTCTCGCCACCGACGGCGGGGAGGGAGGCCGGGATGTCTAGCTCACGAACTCGTCATATCGAACGGGCAGCGGACGTCCGTGTCGGCACACCGCTCGATCGAGAGACGATCCGGACCACTGAAACTGGGTTCCTGGCAATCTGTGCTGACCATCACTGTAGCTGGCAGGGCTTGTTCCCGAGTCGGGAAATGGCCAGCCAAGCAGTCGAGACACACGTCGAGCGAGCCCGGCGGTCTCCGGATTACGACTACCACTTCGGGAATCAGTATCCCTTCGTCGTCGAGTTGCTCGACGACACGACGGCACGGGTCTGCCCCGACCAGGATCTGGACCCGCTCAAGCCGTGGAAGGCCAGCTACGACGGTGTGCTTCTGCGCCAACGAAAGCCCCTCGTCGAGTGTATCGCAGGACCCGATCAACTTCCCAGCCCGCCGGAGCGCCCAACCCTGATCTGTCGACCGAAGGAGCAGCGCCGCCGTCGTGTCGGGAACGTTCCACCCGATCGAGTTGCTCGTGTGGACCTGGAACTCCCACTCCCCCACAGTGGCGTCGATCGCTGCTTGCTCCTTGTCGATCATCGCCTCCGACCGCCGGCCACCGGCACCAAAATCGCCCAGCGTTGCGGTCCCCTCCGAGCTCATGCCGGGACCTCCCGTCGGGGCCAGCTAGCGACCGTCGCCTCGATGGCGTCGACGATCGTCGCGACGCGGACTTCCAGCCGCGCCGTCTCGTCGAGGTTGACGTCCAGGACCGTCCGCAGTTCCAGAACATCCGGCAGATCCAGGATCTCCGAGTGCCGGGCGACCGCTCGCAGGACCACGGCTTCGAGGTCGTGGTCGCTGGCGTCTTCGCGAGCGCTCTGCACGATGGACTCGACGAACGCCGAGCGATTCTGACACGAGACACCCACACTGCTGGGTCGAGACTGGTTTCGAGACATCCTATCACCTCCCCAGAGGAACACAAAATCGGGGGGAGAGAGGTAGCTGGCCTGTAATATTAGGAAACCGACGAGTTGTCAAACCCTCTCAGAGCCAGTTAGAACTGACATATTCCAGCGTGACATCCTTTTGATCGAGATACTCCGAAAGTTCGTGGACGATGTCGCCAACCTCGCGTGCAGCGAGCGTCTGGTCTTTCTGGAAGAGAACCCCTGGACTCTGAGAAAGGTCCAGTTCGGTGAAAAAATCGTCATCTTGGGTCAGAATTAGCCGATTTTCCGACGTAGCGTAACTGGCGATAGCGATATCAGAACTACCGACCCCAAGATCTGAGACGTCCCGAATCCACTCCACGTCGTGACCGAGCTTCCGGAGATACGTGACCGTCGCACGCTCAATATTCTCGTCGGCCAAGATACGATACGCCATCAGTTCCGGACGTCTTCAGGATCGGTGGTCAGGTGTTCGTGCTCTTCAATCGCAGCCTGTCTGTCAGCTTCGACGGTCCGCATTTCCTCCGGGTGATCGTAATAGTACGTGAGAGCACGATACACATCCGCGACATCAATATCATGGCGGTCAGCCACGGTTCGAGGACTGAGACCACGGTCTTCGATCTGTGTCTTGATGAACTGAACCGTGATTCGTCGTCCCTCTAAATGTGGCTCGTCATGGAGTTCCCGAACGATCTGACGTGCCACCTGACTCATACTAATCTGTTGACTCCCTCGATACTTGAATGGCAGCCCTCGTAACAACTCCTTCGGTTGGAGGCAAGAAAACCGCCGTCATGAGCCGGGTGAAAGAGCATCAAGTCGAAGCTGCTCGCTTGTCTCGCCCAGCGTGAACAGCACAGGGATGCCCGCTTGGACGGCGACACTGGCTGCCGACGTCTGCGCCACAGGACGGGCAGGCAACTTCCAGCGCGGGGTCGCGCTCCCAGTGTTGCCCGCAGGTCGAACACTGGACGGTCACTCGGACCACCGTCCGAGTGTCGACTGCTCGCGGACGCGCTCGACCGGGCAGAGAAACCGCCACTTGTAGCGCTCGCGGATCGGCTTGTCCTCGCGGTTGCTCGCTTGGCCGGGCTCTCGATATCCCGTACAGGTCCAGCCTTTGTCTCGGAGGGCCCGAACCATCGCGCCGTCGAAATCCGCCCGGACCCACGTCAACAGGAACCGGATACCGCGGTCCTCGTAGTCACGAACGAATCGCTCCTGGGAGCGGGCCAGCGCTGCTGACGCGAGGTTGGGCATCCGCACACCCAGACAGATCCGCGCGGCCTCAACGATCGTGTCGCCAGCGACGACCTCGCTGTCGACGACGGGCTCGTCCGTCGCCGGGAGGACCCGGCGGGCTGTTGGCCGAATGCCTCGTGGCAATGCCTCGACGTCGACGGGTTCGGGTCGCAGCTGGCCGTCGACGCCGTATCGGATTCGCTTTTTCGAGATGAGCGGGTAGCGGTAGGTCAACGCGCCGACGAGCGACTCCTGAAAGTACAGCCCATGGTGTGCCAGGTTGACCGACGGCAGCGAGTCCATGTAGGAATGATGTGCCTCGTAGACGGCGGCTGCGGTCTCCCGGTCGATCGGGGCGACGTCGACGTGGTCTGCGAATCGGACCCCGAGCGGCGCCGTGAACGGATCGCCGCCAGCGTGGATCGGACAGTCACAGGAGGTCGTCGACGGACGATGCTGGAACGAGTTCGCTGGTGGGTGAGTGGCCATCCTCTCACTCGCTGGAGGAACAGAAAACCGCGGTGTGGGCTACTGTGAGGACTGTTTCGGCGCGACGAGAACAGCGTCGGCTGGCCCTTCCAAGAGCATCCCGTCCTCGCCCAGGAAGTACAGCGTGTACCGCTCGGGGGAGTACCGGTGGCCGTCGACGAGCGTTGCGAGCGCTCGCGACAGCAACCGCGCCGAGAACAGTGGTCGGCCCGACGGGAACGTGAGTCGTCCGGACTCCAGTGGCCCCCAGGCGTCAAACCGGAACCCTGCTGGCGGCGTGTACGTTTCCCGGGAGACGGCGACGAGATACTCCTGTCCGTCGACGACCTTACCGGTGGAACGACCACGACCCAGGTGGAGCTGGACGAACCCGTCACACTCGTCGGTCACCTCTTTTTGCCAGGAGATGGGGGTCGGGGCGTCGGCGGTGGGCACTGGCGGCCCCTGGACTGCCTGCTCCCGGAGGTGGGTTTTGGCCGCTGCTTCGCTCTCGAACTCCTCACCACAGGTGCAACAGAACTCCTCGTCTTCCGCGTAGTAGCCGTCGGTGTCCTCGATTCGGACTGTATCGCCCTCCCGTAATTGGATACGGTCGACGTACCGCCAGGAGTAGGCCGCCTCGATCTCGTGGTCGCCAGCGAGGTTGGTGAACTGGAAGCCACCGGACTGGTCAGGAGTCGCTGCCTCGGTCGGAGTGGAACTGTCTGTCGACATCCTCTCACCCTCTGGAGGAACAGAAAATGGGGGTCGGCTGCGTCTTAACCAACGAACCCGCGATTATCCCCTCCAGTGTTGGTTAAGCCCAGCGCCGGAGGTCGCTCTGTGCGTCTGTCTGCCCCAGGAACGACAGCCGATCGGAGCCGGGGACACGAACCGCCTCGCCGTCACGAGCGACGTACTCGTTGAGGTAGCGGTGGTCTGTGTCCCGATAGGTTCCGTCTTCGTTGGTCGCGGCCCCTGGCGAGACGTACACGATACTGAACGCGGGCAGGCCGAACGATCGGGTACCGGAGACCTGGAGGACCATTCCATTGCCGGGGCCGTGGCACTCGAGGAGGTCCCCGCGATGCAGTTCCTCGTCGAGAGGTGGCCGCCCGCACTCTGCTCGCGTGAGTTCGTGATGCAAGAGCGTCCGGGGGGCCAGCGATGAGCGACGATCGCGACGCGATCCTCGACGAACTCCCACCCGAGCGGCTGTTGGACAGCGATCACCTCCAGCCGATCCTGGCCGGGATTCGCTGTATGGACTCGGTCGAGACCGTCCAGCAGTACCTTGCCTACGAGAACCGGCACCGGAACCGGACGCCGGTCCAGTCGCACTTGCGGATGCGAGCGCGGGAGCTTCGACGCGACAAAGCCCAGTCCGGTGAGCAGACCCCGAGCTAATTTTCTGCACCCCCGGTGGGTGAGGGGTGTCCCAATGGGGCGTCCCGCCTGCTATCCATGGCTACCACAGAGAGCACACAGATTGACGTCGAGGAGGCTGGCCCGGACAAACGCACTGTCGCCGCACTGACCGAGGTTATGACCGTCTTAGATTCCATCGGTCGAGTGCGGGACGCACCCGGTCTGTTCCTGGTCAACTCCAGTTCTGGCTCGGAGTATCTCGTCGACACCTACCAGGGAACGTGCGAGTGTCCCTGGTCCCAGTACAACCCCGGCCAGGAGTGCAAGCACCGCAAGCGGGTCGGCTTCACGGCCGGCGAGCGACCCATCCCCGAGTGGATCAACGCCGGCGCCCTAGACGACCAGTTTGGGATGCACGTCGACGGCGAGCCATGCCGAACGATGGCCGACGGGGGCGTCGCGCAGGCTCGCGTCGACGATGGCGGCGTCACCGATCCAGCAGAGGACCCCTTCGCAGTCCATTCCGAAGACGAGCCACGCACCAAGCGAGCCAAACGCGAATCTATCGACATCGCCTTCTTGGAACAGCCCGGAGTCTACGAAGTCCACTCAGCGTCGGACAGTCGCTACGAGGTCGACGTCCTCGAGGAGACGTGTACCTGTCCCGACACCGCCGGTCGGTGCAAGCACCTCCGGCGTGTCGATATCGAAATCCGCGAGGGGCTGGTGCCCCGTCCCGACGGCAAGCTTCCCGACGCATAATCAGCAGTGACGCGGTTGTTTTCTGACTCCCTGGGCGGGTAGAGGAGCGATTCTCCATGTCTTCGCGAAGTGTCCAGACACGACTCGACGCATCGACGCAGAACTGTCCCGAGTGTGGCGCCAGCCTGGCCACGAGTGGCCAGGAGACCCACTGTACGGAGTGCGGCCTGGTCGTCGACGAGCAGCCCGTCGACCACGGCCCCGAGTGGCGCTCGTACAACGACGAGTGCAAAGGGAAGCGGACCGGCGCTCCCCGAACAGTCCTGCGCCACGACCGAGGCCTCTCGACGACTATCGGGACCGCCGAGAACTCGGACATCTCCGCAAGTCGGCGGCGGCGACTCTCTCGACAGCGGCGACTCCACAGTCAGTCGAAGTTCGAGAGCAAGCGCGATCGGAACCTCGCGCACGGCCTCGGCGAGATCCGGCGGATGGTCAGCGCCCTTGAACAGGCCCACGCGGTCAGAGAGCGAGCCGCGACGCTCTTCCAGCAGGCCCAGGACGCTAATCTCCTGCACGGCCGGTCGATCGAAGGCGGTGCAGCGGCCGCCGTCTACGCTGCTGGCCGGTGCAACGGCGTCGTTCGGATGAGCGACGTAGCCGACGTCGCTCGGTGTTCGGAAGGGCAGGCCTGGAACTGCTATCGCACGTTCCAGGCGGAACTCGATCTCTCGATTCCGGTTGCCCTGCCCGTCGACTGGGTGCCGAAGGTCTGCTCGGATGTTCCCCAACGGGTACCCCACGACGTGCAGCAGCACGCGAGCCAGCTAGCCGAGCAGGCCACCGAGTCTGCACAGATCAACGGGAATCCGGTCGGCATCGCAGCCGCCGCAGTGTATCTCGCCAGTCGGAGCGCCGACCAGCGAATCACGCAGGAGACACTAAGTGAGGCCGTCGACCTCTCGGTAACAACGATTCGGCTCTGGTTCCAGCGTCTCCAGACCCATATCCACGACTAAGGGCTTCTACAACGGCCGCTGGTAAGACGAAAGTTGGTCAGTACAATGAGTGCGAGTTGCGTCAGGTTGTGTTGTTCGGGTCAAGCGCGTAGTAGACGACAGTCATTGAGACGCCCATCGCGAGCGCCACGGTCGCTATCCGTGGGAGTAACGTCGCGGGAGTATTGCTGGGGGGAGTTCGAGAACCTCCCGCGACAGCTGGGGAGTTGTACAGATGATAGATAGAGTTGGTGGTGCAGTTCGTCAGAGACTGTTTTGAAGGTCGCTAGTGGACCCTATACTGGGCAATGCTTGAGGAGCCACATTCGGGACAGATTTCCGTCGACTGGTCGACAGTGCAGCCGCACTGCCGGCATTCGTGGAGCTGCTGTGATGAGTTCACGAGCTCCCGAATGCGCTCAAGCATCGTCAGTGGGTTCGGGATGGACAACTGTCCCACAGCTGGGACAATCGGCCCAGATAGCGTCCTCGCCATCTGCGTTTTCGTACTCCAGCAGGATATGGAATCGGGTTAGATCCGTCTGACATTCCGGACAGCGCCCGATTCCGTCAGTAGTTGATGACATGTGGGACATGGAGGGCGTTGTGGATGGTTGTATGCACCCCCGTTTGTTAATTATTGTCAATTAGGAATCGGCCTTCGTGACTGAACTGACATTGATTCAGGAAGAGAAACCCAAATTCCCGCGAGGGACGAATGTTCCGACACCTGTCGGCACCGAGGACTAAGCAGGACGGGAATAGATCGCGTAATTTTCGTGTCACCATCTCCGTGACTGTTGGTTTGGACTGGAATCAGATGTGTACGATCGGACACACACACCCGATTCCGAGTTAGTTGGATCAAATTGGTCTCCTTCGCTGAGTAGCCGAGTATCGAGAGTTAGTGGACCAGTCCCTAGCCCTAGTTCTAGGAGCGGTAGCAGCTGTTTGTGGTTTTGGTGGAGCCGTTGCTATGTCCTCTGTTCTTCTACTCTAGCTAGTTTACTAGTCTAGTAACTAGTTGTAACACACCTAGTTCCGAGTTAGATTACCACTCAGCAGACTCTACCACTACGGCTAAACTGGAACTAACTCGGAATCAGGTGTGT
>NZ_JBRIIJ010000005.1:0-169363 GCF_056934385.1 Haloarcula sp. H-hyl2
ATGGCGTACAAGAAACCCCGTCCACAGCCGGCGTCAGTTGATGAACGTGAGCGCGAGGCTTTCTACAAGACGGTTGTGGATCAGATTGGAAACCGTGACAGTAGCGCCGTCGTCGTCACGATCGATCACCTGCGGAAAACGGTCGGCACTGATCTCGCCTACGCGTGGTTTCCGGTCGTCGAACGCCCAACGATTGATGCATCAGCTTCACGCGACAGGATTAATCAATTGGGGGCGCTTACCGAACACGGCGAGACGCTGTTTCTGGAGTGTAACGGGTCGTTCACCAAGGAAGTCACAGATCGGTATCTCCAAACGCTTCAGGAAAAGTTTGGCAAGAGCTTCATCGTGGTGCTGGATCAAGTTCCGAATTTCATCGCCAACAAGGTAAAGAACTTTGTTGAGGACACAGCCATTGACTTGGTATACTTCTCCGCAGAATCGCCTGAGTTGAATTCAACTGAAGAGTGCTGGCGACAGTTCACGAAGGCGCATGGAAATCAGTACTTCGGAAGTCTTGATGAACTTCGAGCCGCAATCCGGCCAGCACCGCAATCAATCGATCCACCAGGAATCTAACAATACCTCTGTCAATGAGTATCATCTTGAGAATCGAAGCCAGTTCTGTCCAGCGATTCACCAGTGTCAATCAAGATTCTATGTATAAAAATCCGGAGACCGATTATTTACTGACGACAGAGTTTCGCAGCGTACCGATACCTTCAATTTGTGCTTCAACTGTTTGGCCCGGTTCTAGAACTTCGACTGGGTCACGGAAGATCCCAACGCCACCCGGCGTTCCTGTCGAAATAACATCACCGGGGCGTAGCGTCATTGCTTCACTAATGTAGGATACCAATTCACCAATATCAAAGATGAATTGCTCAGTGTTCGAGGCCTGTTTGGTCTCGCCGTCCACACGAAGTTCGACATCGAGTCCGTTGGGATCGATATCGTCCCCAGTCGCTAGTACTGGCCCCATCGGAGCGAACGTATCGTAGCTTTTCCCGCGGAAGAACTGGCCATCGGCCTCCTGGGCATTCCGTTCGCTTACATCGTTGAGTATAGTGTAGCCTGCGAGATGATCGTATACCTCTGCTTTGTTGACAGCAGACATTGTCTCGCCGACAACGGCAGCGAGTTCGACTTCGTAGTCTACCTGTGCATCGCCATCCGGATCTGGGTGGATGATTGGGTCGGTGGGATTGGTGATGGTCGTTGGAGCCTTGCCGAAAAGCATTGGACTGTTCGGAATATCCTCATTCTGTTCCTCAGCGTGGTCACGGTAGTTGAGGCCACAGCAGATAATTTTACCAGGTTGAGGAACTGGCGCGAGCAGTGAGACTGCTTCCGGAGCGAGCATCGTCAACGAGCCGTTTTCAACCCGATTGGCAACCTGGGATCGGTAGCTCTGATTCGCAATATCAGCGAGTGTCGGTTCCCCTCCCGGAAGACCCGCGAGTGAATGAATAGCATCGTTAATCTTGAGGCCCCAAGTGGGACTCGTCCCGTCGGTGTAGCGAACAAATTGCATCATCTTATGAAGGAACCTATCTCTTCTTAAATCTTGAGATTATCCAGCGGCCAGTACTCTTCACAGAAATGCTTGAGATGATCGAGCGTAGCGCGAGATAGATGGGTTCTATTAAAATATTTATATATTCTAAAAATATATTTTTGAGTAGACTATTATTTGTGCGCTAAATCCAAATACGGAATCAGCCATTTTTATGATGGCCTCGATATATGATGCGTGTATGGAACACAACCAAAGTTCTAGTGAACTAGCTGTCTCAGAATCAACAATTCTTGAGGCTTGTGGCAATCCCAAGCTACCAAGGGTCGGTATTATCGAACAGGTCTGGGAAACTGATTCACTCGGTCCAGCCGAGATTAAATCTCACGTCAGGCAGGCTGTTGACATACTCGAGTTGGCAGACGTCCCCAACGGCGGTGAAATCGCACTTGGCGTCGGTAGTCGTGGAATCGCGAACCTCGCTAGTATCGTCGACGAGACTGTCTCCGTTTTAACAGACAAAGGGTATAATCCATTTATTTTCCCGGCAATGGGAAGTCACGGAGGTGCGACAGGAGAAGGCCAAAGGGAGATGCTTGCAGAACTAGGGGTCACAGAAAATTCAGTTAACTGTGAGATCAGGTCGAGTATGGATGTGGTGGAGGTTGGACGGACACCTGAACGGGACGTACCAGTTGTCGCCGACGCCCACGCCACCGAAGCCGATGCTATTGTACCTATCAACCGCGTAAAGCCACACACCGACTTCGATGGGGCTGTTGAGAGTGGCTTATCAAAAATGCTTGTCATCGGGATGGGAAAGCAACGCGGCGCAAAAATCGCTCATGAGTGGGCTGTCGACTGGTCATTCAGAAATATGATTCCAGAAATTGCCGGACAATTGCTGGAGGAGTTGCCCATTGTGGGTGGCATTGCTTTGGTTGAGGACCAGCACGATGACACCACTCTGATTGAGGGCGTCCCACCGAGTGGCTTTCTAGATCGTGAGCGGGAACTACTCGAGCTCTCTTACGAGATTATGCCGACACTGCCGTTCGACGAGCTTGATGTTGTCGTCTTCGATCGTCAAGGTAAGGACATCAGCGGACAAGGCCTCGACACAAATGTCATTGGTCGCCGGACCTTCGCTATCAATGAGCCGGAACCTGATTTGCCTAACATCAAACGAATTTACACCCGTGGACTGACTGAGACGACACATGGCAACGCAATGGGAGTCGGCTCTGCCGATTTTGTCCACGAAGACGTTGCAGTTGAACTGGAAGCCGAGACAACGTTAATTAATGCACTCACAGCTAGCACGGTCCGTGGAGTTCGCTTACCACCAGTCGTCGAGAGCGACCGGGCCGGGCTTGTCGCAGCGCTGTCGACGATTGGTGTTGTCGATACCGATACTGTCCGCCTCATCCGTGCTAGGGACACTATGAATCTCGATCAGCTGATTGCCTCCGAGGCGCTTGTCGAGGAAGCGCGAACGCGAGAGGATCTGCGCGTCATAGCTGACCCGTCACCTCTCGAATTTACAGATGGCGAATTTGCTGCTCCATCCTTCAAAAAGTAATCGAACAGCAAGGTTAGCGATACACACCGAGTACCAGTCCGTGGACCAGTGCACCTACAAGTTTTATTACCTGGGGTGTAAATAATATATATATAGTGATAATCAAGGTGGAGTGAGCTGCGTTAGTCTTCATTACGATGAAGTAACTGACATATGTTCCCCACCGTGGAAATCATATAACTATGACATACAGGGCTGGAATTATTGGATCCGGCGGAATCGCAGGCATGGGTATTCTCGGTATGCACGACGAAGAGGCTATCGGGAAGGAAAAAATTGACGCGAGCCACGCAGGTGGTTATGCAAGTACTGAGGAAGTCGAACTGGTCGCCGTAGCTGATATCGACAAGGAAAAACTAAACCGGTTCGGAGAGGCATGGGAGATCCCAAAAGAGCGGCAGTACGTTGGTCATGAAGCAATGCTGGCCAACGAAGATCTCGACGTGGTCTCTGTGTGTACGCCGTCGTTCCTCCATGAAGAACACACGATCGCGGCGGCCCGCTCTAGCGCATCCCCGGATGTCATTTGGTGCGAGAAACCGATCGCCTCCCGGGTTAGTGCAGCTGAGGAAATGGTTGCTGCATGCGAGGAGACAGAAACGGAACTAGTTGTCAACCATTCTTTCCGTTTTACCGACAAACTTCAGCGGCTCTACCAGCTGGTCTCGAAGAGAGATCTGATCGGTGAAGTGAAGTCGGTCAGCACTCAGTACCGTATGGAACTGATGCGTAACTCAACGCACGTTCTAGATACGCTCGTGTATCTCTTGGACGCCAGAGCTGACCAGGTGAGCGGTTACATCACCGGGGAGAATGAGGCCGTTGACTCACTTGATGCGAATGAGACTGTGGTCGATGCTGGCGGTGGCGGGCACGTAGTTATGGATGATGGGACGTTCGTGACGATCGACTGTACAATACCACGTGAAATATCATCTATGACATTGAACTTCGTCGGCACCGAGGGTAAACTCTATCTCAACAACGATGATGGTGAGTGGCGCTACTGGGATCTGGTCGACGGAGAACACGTTGAGCGTTCACTTCCTGGCATCGACGGTGCCTGGACCTGGGAAGATGACTACAAGCAATCATTCTCCAATGCAGCTCATCATATTCAGGATTTGTTGAACGGTGAAACGGAGAACTACTCACCCGGCCTCGAAGCCACCCGGTCCTTAGAAATAATTGTAGGCTTCTATCTCTCGCATTATACTGACAGTAGTGTAGATATCCCCTTGGACAAGCCGCTTCGAGATATCTCTATCACGTCTTGGTAGCCACGCTCTGTATCATCCGCTTCACTCCAGTGTCTCGGATCCTTGTAGCTTAGTCAGTTGGTTATAGAAAAGAATATTTTTTCTCATTGACTGTGAATACTGCTGAGTGGTAGTGTGATGTCAATGTGGACAAGGTCCACGTCAACGGTTCCTAACACGGATTATCCTACCCATGTGTTTGGGTCGGAATCAAATGCACCGGACCTGCTGGAACAGGTTCGGTGACGTGACGGTATTGCCAGTCCTCACTGCCACTCAGACCGTCCAGTCAAGTCTGGAAATCGTAAATATTTGACATTATAATCACGATTATTTAGTAATTATTATAGAATGCCAGAGACGTGATTATTCCGCGCTCGAAATCGTATCTGGTCCTCCCAAGCAATATCAATGTGACTACCAAGATGTATAGATCAAGTCGACGTCTATGAAGGAAATTAGTAATTTTACTTTTGTTTCATCCTATGATAGTTAACCTCGACCCCATTACAAACATAGAGTTGTAATTTGAGCTAATATGTGGTGTCTATAACACCAGCTGTTCAGGAATACAGAACAAACATTGAGAATAACTTTCCTATTTAGTAGCCATCACTAGTGTATGAAAGGCACCGTCTAGTTGAGGAATTGAGAAGTGAGCAGGCCGTAGCGAGAGGTGTTCATGACACTCGCAGGCCAGCTCAGCGAACCGTTAGAGGAGGACAGTCAAGACGTTTGGGAGAACAAGCGCACCCCGACACCCGTCCGGCGGTTTGGGGTGCGTCTCCACACGGTGGGGCTGTCGATCATAGAAACGGTCGCCATCTTAGACCTGCTGGGTGTCGATCGCTCTCACGGTGCGGTCTGGAACTGGGTTCATACGTTGTCTGAATCCCAGAGCAACCCGCCGACTGCGTCGCCGTCGCAGGTCGCAGTCGATGAGAAACAAATCGAGGTTGACGGCGAGAAAAAGTGGCTCTACGCCGCTGTCGACACAGAGTCAAAATTACTGCTCGAAATCGACGTGTTCAGCCGCCGCGGGACTGACCTCGCGGCGGCGTTCCTGCATCGCCTCACTGAGAAACATGATGTCGCCGATTCAGTGTTTCTTGTCGATGCTGGCGGCTATTTGACTGCCCTCTCATGGCACGATCTGAGCGGTCGGTTCGACTATCGAATTCGGAATCACATCGAAAAGTGGTTCCAGACTGTGGCCATGCGGATCGACTGCTTCACTCGTTCTGGCGGGGCAGTCAATCCAGCGCGGAACAGTGGCTCCGGCGCTTCAGACACCACTACAGCCACGAACGACCGAACCAGGCACTCGACGGACGAACGCCAGCTGAGGTCATTCAGAACTAGACAGTGCCCCTCGCTTAGGATTTGTTCCTCGCAAGTACGAATCGATGCTATTCAAGACATCGTTGTTATCTCCTTAATGATCATCCGTCTTTAGCTAAGAGGAGAACCACGTGACAGCAGCGGCTTATCGAGGCTTCTTTTCGAGAGGAATGAGGAGGAGAAGTCTGTGCACAACCCTCGCTCCTCATCGAGAATCATGCGTCGGCTCACTACACTGTTTCCCTCTGAGTTCCTCGAAGAGCACGCCGAGGAACTCGGCGTGGTCGAGCGAGAGAGCAAGCTTCAGATTCCAGTCCTTGTGTGGGCGTTCGTGTTCGGCTTCGCCGCAGGCGAGAGCCGAACACTCGCTGGGTTCAGACGCTCCTACAACTCGACAGCTGACGAGACGATCTCTCCCGGCGGTTTCTATCAGCGGTTGACGCCCACGTTGGCAGAGTACCTCTGCGACCTCGTCGAGGCCGCGCTCGACGAGGTCGCTGTTCCCGACGCTGTTGACGCTGATATCGATCGGTTCCGAGACGTGATGATCGCTGACGGAACGGTGTTGCGGTTGCACCAGTTCCTTGCTGATGAGTTCCAAGCCCGTCACGAGGAGCAGGCTGGAGCGACGCTCCACCTGCTCCACAATGCTACCGACAAGACAATTGAACGGATCGATGTAACGGACGAGAAAACGCACGATAGCACGCTGTTCAAGACGGGTTCGTGGCTGCAAGGACGGCTGGTTCTGCTGGATTTAGCGTACTTCAAGTACCGCCGCTTCGCGTTGATCGACGAGAACGACGGCTACTTCGTGAGTCGGCTGAAACAGAACGTAAATCCGGTGATAACGGCGGAATTACGGGAATGGCGCGGGCGCGCCATTCCCTTGGAGGGCAAGCAGATCCAGGATGTGATCGATGACCTCTCACGGACGTACATCGACGTCGAGGTCGAAGCGGAATTCAAGCGAGGGAAGTACGAAGGGACGCGTTCGCTGGATACGAAGCGGTTCCGCGTCGTCGGCGTCCGCGACGAGGACGCCGACGACTACCACTTCTACATCACGAATCTACCGAGAGAGGAGTTTCTCCCATCAGATCTAGCAACGTTGTATCGGTGTCGGTGGGAAGTAGAGACGCTGTTCCGTGAGCTGAAGACGCAGTACGAACTGGATGAGTTCGACACAAGCAACCGTGATGTCGTGGAGATCCTGCTGTACGCGGCGTTGCTGTCACTGCTGGTAAGTCGTGAGCTGTTGGATCTGGTCACCGAACAGGCTGACGATGAGATCTTGTTTCCGCCGGAACGCTGGGCGGCGACCTTCCGGTCGCACGCCCAGCTCATCCTCAACGAACTCAGTGAGTACCTCGGCTACTCGCCACCGCCGCTGTTGGAGCGGCTGATCGAAGACGCACAGAAGATTCACCAGCAACGACCGATCTTACAGGAGACGCTCGCTACCGCCACGCAACCGAGGTGTGAGTCTAAGCTAAAGACGAATGGTCCTTCATGATTTCCGCACTATATTACTCACGCATTTGAACTTCCTTCATTTGGTATGCCTCGTTCATAAACGGTGTTGGAAGACTGGTTGTCAAACCACCATCAACAACAATGTTTTCACCGGTGATGAAGCTTGAACGTTCAGAGGCAAGGAAGAGTGTAGTGTCTGCAATCTCTTGTGGTGAACCAAACCGTCCAAGTGGATACTGATCGAGCCAGCCGTCCCGAGCACTGCTTTCTCCTGTGCGATCTTCAGTTCTTTTCATCTCCTCACGTCGATTAGCAGTTTCAATCGTCCCTGCAGAGATAACATTTGAGCGAATATCGTGTTGACCATAATGGGCAGCGATATTCCGCGAAAGAGCGAGCAATCCGCTTTTTGCTTCAGAATATCCAGAAAGTCCGATTCCGAACAAACCATTGACTGACCCCATATGGACCATTGAACCACCGCCAGCAGCCACCATTGCTGGCAAGACCTCCTTGCTCAACAGGAACTGGCTCTTGAGATTTAGATCTAACATCCTATCGAATGTCTCTTCATCGCACCTATGAATTGAATTTGCGGAATCGTCTGAGCCACCTGCGTTGTTCACCAATACTCGAATACTACCGAATTCCTCACAGGCTGTATCAACCAGTTTTCGGACTTGATCCTTTTCAGTAACATCACATTCAACAGGTACAACACGCCCATCGTGCGTATCTGTGAGTTCTTCGGCAACTGGTTTAATCCGGTCATATGATCGTGAACAGATAGCGACATCGCCACCGGCTTCAGCGAATAGCGATGCAATCTTACGACCAATTCCACGAGACGCACCAGTAACGATTGCCGGCCGATTCTGAAGTGATAACTCTACCATAGCAAGCCAATTGATGAGACCCTGCCTATTGAATTTTGTTCTGTACTGTGAGAGATGGCTTGCATCCCGATGTACTCACGCATATTCAACATCATTTGTCGTTAGATAGTAAGTCCATTTTTGTCTTCGTTCTTGCGTAGCACATTGTTGATGGAGAGCAGTCTTGCGATTCTATGCTGAACTAGGCTCAACGAGAACGAGCTGGTCAAGTGCTCAAACTACCGGGTTCAGTTATCAACCTACTACGGAACGCAGTATCAACAATCTCCTTCGGAAGAGCGTTTGTCTTACCGTTGTATTTTCGTTGATACTGTAACCAACAACGGTGGTGTAGGTGAGAAGGATGTTTTGTCGAAATGATGCGAGAAACCTCTTCTAAACACTAAAATCAGTAGTGTATAAAATACGGCCTTGTTTTAAACCCCTTCTTGTCTGGCATTTGAAAGAGGTTCTCTCTGGATTGGAACATGTGTGGAGGGAGCTACACCTATCCGGGCTTACCGCCCGACTGCCACCAGCGGTGGGGCGGTCTAATGCTGCTTCATAAGCAGCAGACTAATCAGAGCCATGCGTTCCGAAACGCTGTTGAAACATCGGCCTTCGTCCACCCTAGTCCTCTCCATGGACTTATCCGGCTTTCATTGCATCAGGACCAAGATACTGTTTTCTCCCAGACTACAACTTCAGAGTTCATAAAAGAAACCTCAATTCAACTATATTCGATATTCCTCAATTGCATCTAAGTCGACTGTGATGCCAAGACCGGGGCCACTTGGGGCAGGGAGGCTGCCATCAGAAACGTTGAAAGGTTCATCAATAATATCTGCCTCCCAAGCATAGTATGTTGAGTCAGGTGGTAGTGAGAATCCAGGAATACCACTGACTGCGTGGAGGATTGCGGCTGTCCGGACCCCAAGATCAAACGCACAGTGATGGGTAAACGGGACACCTGCTTCTTCGAGCACTGCTGCCTGCTGACGAAGTCCACTAATACCTCCCGCTGGAGTAAGGTCAAGGACAGCCACATCCATCGCACCAGCCTCAACTAACGAGAGAATATTATGCGAGATGTATGTGTCTTCGTTTGGTGCAATTGGCTGACGCAAGCGTTGGCGTAATCTCGATAAAGACCTGTGTGAGTCGACACGAATTGGTTGCTCAAGATACTGGAGATAGATCCCAGCATCTTCTAGCATCGAGCCGACACGTACAGCTTGATCGAGTGTCCAGCCCTGGTTAGGGTCTAATCGAAATTCGAGGCGGCCATCTGTCTCATCATGCATCGCTTTGATTCGCTCGACATCTTGTCGCCAATTCTCTCCAGCTTTAGTTTTAAGAACATCAAATCCAGCCTCAAGTGCTTCCCTTGCTTTCACACGAGATTCTTCAGGTGAGAGAATGCCTAAGCAGAATGCAACAGGGACCTCTGCTGGGGTCAGGTCCGCATTTGCAACTTTGGCACGATGTTGCTGAGTCCCCTGTGACGGGGCAGTCCAACCTCCAAGTAATTCATAGACTGGCTGTTCAAGAGCTTTCCCGACGATATCCCAACATGCTGTTTCAACAGCTGAAAAGAACATATCAACATTTGTGTACTCAACAAACACTTGACGACGGAGACGCTCGATCTCGAAGGGGGACTGACCGGTAATTAGTTGTCCGACACCATCTTCGATTATAGCCTCGGTAGTAGAGGGTGACAGAAACACACGCATTTCTCCCCAACCAATGATTCCCTCGTCCGTATCAACCCGAACAAGTACTCGCTCCATCGATTCGAGCTCACCATGATTTGTGGTATACGGTGCGATACCCAAATAATCGTCAAGGTCAGTTAATGGGACATCTACAGTAACCGCTGTCACGTCAGTTATCTCCATAGTTGTGAATGATTTGGGGGGGAGTAAGAAAGTATCGCTTGTCACAAATCATCGGTGTTCGTTGCTGCCGCGATCCACTCCAAACTATGCTCAGGTAGGAGACCATAGTTATAGAAAGATACGCGAGGCACCTCCTCAGTTCGGAGCGAATCTACAATGTCAATGAGTGTCTTTTCTTTGTGGATCGCTGGATGACCTGGGAGAAGGCCCACATGAAGAGGAACATCAGGAATTAACTCATCGACCGTCCGATACTGGTCCAGTACTGACTCACGAGAAGACTCATATGCTGGTAGGCAATAGTAATCTACGTGCTCTGACAATTGATTGAGATCAGAACCCACTATCCACTCTCGGCCGGGTTCAGGTATACCAACATAATAGCCGAGAGGAACTGACCCACTAGCCGATGCCAGCTTTTCGTAGAGAGATGAAAGTGTGTTTTCCCGGACGCTAACGTAGTCATACACTGCGTCGTTCTCCCGAATCCACAGTTCAGGTGAGAGATCGTGTGGGATAGATCCACCAATGATACTGTCTATTGTTTTGACGACTTTTTCTCGAACAAATTGGATATCGACCCCAGCGTCAGCGGCAGCGTCCTGACAGTAGTCACAGAAACAAAGGCCAAATAAAAATTCACCCAAAGTGCCTAATTGTGTGTGATTCTTCTGATGATGCCAACCGAACCCAGTTCCGTAGAAGTAGTCAAAAGTTTCTAATTCAATACGGTGAAAATTTTCGCGCGTAGCCAAATCCTCAATAAGTGAGATTAGGTAGTGTTGTACATCAGGATTGGACGGGCAGAGACCAAAAACTAAGTCATCACCATAAGCGGATGTCAAAGTCACATCACGGTGTTGCATTCCAAGCCGTGAATTGTGACAGCCAATAGTCCAAGATGTCAACTTCACGTCTGACAGCTCTGCAGCGATATCTGCAACCCAGTCACCCATCATCTCTGAATATGGTACCGGCTTGAGCTTCCCATAATTATCCCCGGGAGTGAAATACGAACTCGCTCGGGCAAACAGAGTTCGTCGCTCGGGATTATGAGGTAGAAAAGCCTGTACAGAGTGATAATTGGTAGCCAGATTTATTTCACTGATACCTAATTCCGTGAGTCGGGTAGAGACACGATTAGGACCCTCTGCCAGAATGTCCCAGGGATAAGCCCATGTGGAAAATTCCATACAAACACCTCTATCAGGGAGGCAATAAAAGTACAGGTAGTATTCATAGTTGTGTGCACAAATATCTAGAGACAGAATACATGTACAAAAAATGAGATGGTTGGGAGGCACTGTCTAATTGAGCGAGTTCAAAAAGTGAGGAGGTAGCGAGGAGCGCTCATAGACTCACAGACCACCTCAGAGAGACAATGGATCAGGACATGGAAGACGTTTGGGAGAATGAGCGCACTCCGACATCCATCCAGCGGTTAGGGGGTGCCTCTCCACACTGCGAGACTGTCAATAAGATGTACTGTAACTAATATTGACCTGCTGGGTGTCGACCGTTCTTATGGTGCAGTCTGAAACTGGGTTCATATGCTGTTCGACTCTCAGGTCGACGAGAAACAAATCGAAGTAGACGGCGAAAAGAAGTGGTTGTGCGTTGCTGTCGATACTGAGTCAATGTTGCTGCGCGAAATCAACATTTTTGCCGCCACGGGATGACCCCGCGACAGCGTTCCTGCACCAGATGACTCAGAAACACGATGTCGCCGAGTCAATGTTTCTCGTTGATGCTGGCGGCTATCTGACTGCCCTCTCAGGTCACGATTTGAGCGGTCGACTCGACTATTGAATCCGGAACCACATCGAAAAGTGGTTCCAGACTGTGGCCATACGAAGCGACCGCTTTCACTCCTTCCGGAAGGGAGTCAATCAAGCGCGGAACAGTGTTTACGACGCTTCAGACACTTAACCACGAAAGACCAAACCAAGCACTCGACGACAAAACACCAGCAGAGGTCATCCAGAACTAGATTGTACCGTAGAGATAGAATGATAGTACAGGTACAGTTTTTCAAAATATAATTCTTATAAATTTTTATATAGTATAAATATATTTGTCATGTATTATAAGTTATATTCATGTATAGCGACTAATAACGCGGCGAGCTCTTCGCTTATAATCGATAGTATCTGCTGACCCTTCTCAGCACTAGCCTTTTCTGCTGCACCGATTGCACCCGATTCAGAGTAGAAATCAAACGAACGGTACACACCGATGGATCCACCGTCAAGCAGATCTTGGCTAGCCCACCGATATGGATCATCGAGGGGCTCACTGTCAGATTCCCCCATTTCAGTGACAAGATCTGGCCGGAGGGCGAGCATAAGAGATGTTTCGAATTCTCCACCGTGCGCCATACCACCAGTACCACTATCTCGAATTTGGTCAATTCGATCCGATGCTAATTCGAAATATGTCGTCCCCAAAATTTCAGCATTGGTGTCAGTACCGACTGTACTAACGACTGATGAAATCAATGGCCCGTTACCACCGTGTCCATTGACAAACAACACAGCATCGAATCCATTTTCAAGACCAGTACTGGCGATATTTTCTAGCATCTTTCGTAACTGTTCAAAGTCGAGTGACAACGTCCCACCAAACACGAGGTGGTGTGGCGAGAAACCGCTCCAAACTGGCGGCGTCACTACAGCTGGGACATCATCAAGTTGATTGACGGCAGCATCGACGATAGCTTCAGCGAGAATCGTATCTGTAGCCACTGGTAGATGGTTTCCATGTTGTTCGATACTGCCGACAGGAATTACTAGGATCGACCCGTGTTTTTTACCAACGCTTCGAATCTCATTGGCGGTCATCCCGGCAAATTCTTTCGGATTCTGACCGATGGTTTCGTACATCATAGTGAGTTACATCCTCATCGAGGACCTCTATGCGCTCGTTATCAGTGGGACGAGGTCCACGTTTACGTATTGAACTCAAACGTAATATTCGCATCGAATACTCCGTGTTGTTGGCTTCAATCCTGGGTCAAGATTTCGGGCATTCGCCCCTACCATCTGTAAATGGCGATAACAGCGTAGCGTCAACACGTGCGAGAGCCACGCGTCGCAGATGCGACGGTGGCTCTCGCCCCACCGAGGTATCTCCAAAGACAAGCTAACACAGTATCTTAGAGCGTTTCAGCTACGCCGGGAGCTGTTTCGGAAACCCGGCCGAGACGCTCTCAAACACGCTGTTCGAGCGACTCTGTGAAATCAACAATGTGCTACGGATGAGCGATAATAATTATATAGAGGTTTGGCTTAGTTGGGCCAATTCGATTCCTGGAGGCCGGACATCATACCAGCTAGTTATTACCGAATCCCGTGGAAACTTGAGCTATGATATTAGTTTTGGCTCAAGGTCAGTGCGTGCGTTCTTCCCTTAGAACCGCCTACGTCCACTTCAATTTCAACATTGGGATGGAGTTGAGTGACACTAATGGACTCGTCGCTGTGGGCAACAGATCCCATTTTTCGATCAAGTTCAATAGTCAGAACTTCTTGGGTTCGGGTGGGGTCAGAGATAGCTACATGTAATTCGTTTGAATTACGTTCCAGCATTACTGAAGCGGGACCACTCACTACCATATTTTCGAAGTGCCCTGGTGAAGATGTAATAGAGCCTTTTTCCCAGAAATTAGCGGTGGAAATAGATAAGCGAGGCACCGAGACGGCTTGCACATTAGAATTGTTTCGAATTATCTTATAATCGGGATCTTGACTCCGTTCCCGGGTCTCTTCTGGATTAGAATCTGGTAGGAGAGCATATGCATATGTCTCGTTATTAGGACCAGCCCCATGGTCGTAATATAACGTCTGGTATCGGCGCGTGACCTCCGGGTAATCCTCTGGTGTAGATGCCGGATTAATATCTTGCCAAGCACCAGTACGATCCTCACGTAGAACATTCACACTATGACTTTCAGGGAAGTGATATCCTCCCACACCTTCTAGATGGGCCCAATCGGGATTTTCGTAGGTCTCGGACCAAGTGGGAGAGTTTTTATTATCTCCATCAATGGTGAACTCATCATCTCCATCTTTATGGAGATTCCTGTTCTCAATGATTGTTTCTACAGCATTGCTTTCATTACTAGAGATGTCTGCACCAAGTGCTATAACTAAATCATCAAGGAGGACCCATGATTTCTTCGCGGACAATGTACTTTTTTCGGCATCTAATCTCATGCCTGCGATCCCGAATTTTTCTTGCAGTTCTGCTCCACCAACCCATTTAGTTTCAGGAGTCGTGGATTCCCACCCCGGAAGATCTTCGCGCTCTTGCGTATCAACCGTAATTCCTGGCAGTCGATATGGATCCACAGTAGGCCAGAAATCATCGGTATAGTGCCCCTGATTTTCTTCGTTATATAGATAAGTCATCCCATCTCCCTGGTACCACCCATGGAGATTTTCGTCATTACCCGATTCATATCTCGCAATTCTTTCTGAGCACATACTAATTACATATGTCCAGTTATTTCGGCTATGAACTACCCGATCCATATTGTGGAACTGTTTATGATTTACGGGCTCTGACTTAGCCGAGATAGATGAATCTTTTATAATATTATTGGCTAGCGTGGTCTCCAAAATATTGGCATCATGGAAATAATCATCCCAATCATCGTTTTCGATCCATCCCTTTGCATACGATTTCAATTCTCCCTTATACGGTTCAGGAGCTGATTCGGCTAGTCTGAGGATATCTGCTGTCATCGCATGTCCTCTCCAATGATCCTGGGAATTATACCGACTTATTGAACGTCCACTAACAGCGTCCATCATGAGGCCCTTATACATAAACGGAGCGATGGACTTGCTAACTGACTTGTATATGATTTCTGCATCTTTATCCAACTCCCATTCCGATTCAGCAAATACCAAAAGTAGTTCCGCTAACCCTTGAAGCAGGATTCTTCCATAAGTTCCAATGTATGGAATATTGTCGTGGAAAACATATGAACCATCCCTATAGAAGCCATTGCCATCCTCGACGTACGAGAAGATATTGCTATTTACCACGGCTTCTCGAGCCTCACTGATTTTTTCGCCATTTTTACCCAGGATCCCACGTAGAGCGAGATTCACAACCTCATCCATTAGGTTCGTTCCGTTCAGTTCGACTTTTTTCGTATATGGCTCATAGCTAGATCTGCGATAATTTGGATCTTCAAGGAAATGGTCAATTGCGCTCATATATTTAGATATCTGTTCTTCAGTGAGTTCAGAGTAGATTAGCGTACAAATCTTTGTTAGGCGAGCAGGGATCCCAATTTCCCAAGGCCACCAGTTCCCAAATCGTTCTCCATTTTCGTTGTAAACACGTTGGTGAATGAACTCGAGACCATCAATAATGGCCTCAGCAAGGCCACCATCGTTCTGTAGACCCGCCCCAGGTGTCGCGTACGCAAGGGACATTTGATACAGTCGCTGATAGCTATCAGTGATGTCTGAGGGAGCTAGCAAGCCACCAGAAGTTGGGATTGAAAGATCTTCCCAAAGTTTTGTTCGATCGTCGGAAACAATCATATTGTCCCAATGATCTTTTGCAGTATCATTAATATTCTCAATGTCAGATTCATAGGCTGGATCGTCTGGCTGAATATCGCCCCCAGTCAGGTAATCCTTCCATCGTAGACGTAGACGATCAAATTCGTCTGCATCTTCAGTGGCAGCACTCGAAGAAATGGGCAATAGCGGCGCTGCTAACGCGGCCCCTGAAACCTGTAGAACTGACCGGCGGGACCAATTATGAGTCATTGTACCCTCCGATAAAGGTAAATTTAATGTCATTACTAACCATGCCATCACTTACCGGTTGCCATGATACTGGCATACTATCCACGAGATGCTAATGTATAATAATGTTTTTGGCCACAGTGAGTAGTAGGACTAAGTTTCAGTACCTCACAAAGCATCGCCAGTTAGCCTGAATTAAGCCACCTATTCCGTCAGGGTGAGTCATCGATAGTGGTCAAGGAACATTACTCGAAAGCAGCGCTCCCACTCTCCTGGAGGCGTGCTTGGTCATTGATTACTGGTGGAACCGGTCGTCAGGTGGCCGGTTCGCGGGGACAGCCCGGCGCACCGCGAGGGCCGTTCATGCTGCCCGATACAGCATGTTGATGAATCCCTTGAACGACGACTTCCAGAGGCGACGCCCCACGGCAGCGAGTCGCGACATACTCCCAATGGAAATACCCACACGTTCTGTAAAAGCAGACCCACTACGACGTACAACAGCCGTACGACCGAATTCCGCGTTGAGTCGTCGCAATGCTTTGTTCGGCGAGCCGATAGCTGGTTTCGATACCGAAGCGTTTGAAGTAGTGACTCGATGGAAACGCTGCTACTCCATGCGAACGTGAACCAAGATATGGGGCGCAAGAGACCGAGCTCGATACCGTGTCATCGAACACGTCGTAGTGACTGGTCCATGTGCGAAAGAAGCCGAGTCATGGGCGTTACAGCCCGGATGCGGCGAGGCGCGGCATCCGGGAAAGCCCGCATAGGTGGTTCTCTACTTCACGCACTGGCGTCCCGGGTGAACAGACTATGTACCTTGGAATCGATGTCCACAAACGGTACGCACAGGTGGCAGTAATGGATGAAGACGGTGAGATTGTCGAAGAGGTTCGCGTCGAGAACGCGAACCTCGACGACCTCGCCCAGCGGTACGCTGGTGCCGAGGCCGTCATCGAAGCGACCACCAATTACTACCACATCCACGACACGCTGTCAGAGCATTTGGATGTGACTGTTGCTCACCCTGGGAAACTCTCGCTGATCGCAAACGCGGATAAGAAGACTGATCACGTCGACGCTAAAGAGTTGGCGCGGATGGGTCGGTTGAATTCAGTGCCGGAGAGTTACGTTCCGACCGACGCAGGGAAGCCCGCGCACTCGTGCGCGGGCGACAGAACTGGTAGAGACTCGGACCGACTACGCCAACAAGATCCACGGATTGTTGTCCGAACACGGGATCACGCGAGAGATCAAGCCGCTGAGTGTATCGGGGCGAGAGTCCCTTCGGGACCTCTCGCTCCCGACGCCGTGGGACGAGTTGTTAGCGTTGTATCTCACGATGATCGAGACACTGACCGAAGAGATCGAGCGACTCGAAGCTGCAATCGAAGAGCGCGCTGGGTCTCTGAAGGAGACCCAGCTGCTGATGACGATTCCCGGCGTAAGCTACTATTCGGCGCTGATGATCTACGCCGAAGTCGGCGATATAGGGCGGTTTGATAGGGACAAAGAAGTCGTGAGTTACGCTGGATTGAACCCGGTGATCCGCGAGTCAGGCGACTCGCGGATCGAGGGTGGTATCTCGAAACGTGGATCCCAGCAGTTACGCTGGATCCTCGTCCAGTGTGCGCGCACAGCCGTCCATACCTGCAACGATGAGTATCTTAGTCGGTTCTACGACCGATTAGCGGGAAAGAAAGGATCGCAAAAAGCGATCGTCGCAACTGCTCGCAAGTTGCTGGTGTCTATCTTCCACATGCTCGACCGAGAGGAGGTGTATAACCCGCCAGGTGTGAGTGTCTGACCGCCGCCGGACCGGCGGCGGTCAGTGGCCGGGTCGCAGGCCGCATCAGCCACAGCTACCGCACACGATGTCTCCCGCCTGCCACTGATTGAGATCAGCATCAGCCTGTCGTCTGGTCATTTCCTAGATTTTGGGTCCAATCAGCGCAGCGGTCCAAAATACTATGTCGTCAACGGCGGTTTGTTCAGGTAGCAGAATTTCCATAGGCGAATACGGATGCATCTACTTCTTAGATGCTGGTTTCGGTGATCTACTGATCAGTGAACTGTTCTATGACACCCTGAGGTACTGAATTTAGCTCTACCGACCGTCACACGACTATAGACACAGAATTCCAAGGCCGCAAAACCAGGCCTCTTCGTTTTGACTCGAAATAATGCAACATATTCGTTGAATTTAGCAAAACTATGGAGCAGAACGTTCAACGATTCTCAACGGTGTTCTGTAAATTAATAAGTCTAATCAGAATAGTTCATATATACCATTTACTATGTATTTTTATATGTAAAATAATTTAATACTACTATAATGATTAGTTTTATCATCTACTTATGGGGGATGTGATGGAGTATGTGCATTTTTGAATTGGTCTTTGAGTATGTGTAAATATATTTCAGAATTAGAGTTGCTTCAGTTTCGAATTGAACCTGATCGGTTTGTGTTTATAAAGGATTACATCTATAGTTTTGTAATGTCATGAGAGGAGTGTACCGCCAATGAATAGTATATCCAGTAGTACAGACTTCTCCGTGAGAAAGACTCATATTACAAAATCAATAGCTCTGTCCCCAAATAGTTATATAATTTACATCATTTATCGCCGTCATAGCTGCTCGGTGGGTGTGTAAAATCTTGTAAGATAAACTATCATATTCAATAGGTTATTTGTGGGCATGCGGTATACACTGTGCAAGAGATGTACAGTGTTTACGAGAGAATAGGCAGCCCAATTGTCGATACAAACAACCCTCAGTACTTCACAAAGCCGGTTAGTTGTGCTCTGTTGAATAGATGCTGAGTCACTGTTAGAGTGGTTCACAGAGCGGTTCTATGTTTGAGATGGCGAACATCAAGACGATTTCACGGAACTGTCGATACCAGCCAAGCGCTCGCACGGCATCGCCGAGCGAGCGCTTGATTGTCGAATACGAGGTTTCGGCCATCCAGCGCTGAGAGTAGCCTTTTGAGCGGATGAGTGCATTATTTGCGGTTGCGTTCAGCGACGAGCCACGATAGTGAACAAGATAGTCGATATCTAGTGCCGCAATCTCGTACTCGGTGTTCCAGTCTTGGAAACCGTTGTCTGCAGCGACGGACAGCAGGTCGTCCGCGTTCCGGCGGACGACCTGCGGCCCGGTCTTGGTATCGTGTTGCCAGCGTGCCGAGATGTGTACGTCAAGCACTGCAAGCGATTCCACGTCGGTCAATGTCGTCACTTTCAGCGTCTGAACGCTGTTTCCTGAGCGTTGGCGGTAGTACGATGAGGAGATGCGGCGGTCGAAGAACGTGCTGTCTAGTGCCGCGTGACCGGACTGCGGGTGTTGCTGCGCTGAAACGCGCAGCAACGCCCGCCAAACCCACATCTTCAGCCGATCGAAGGACTTGTAGATCGTTGTGTAGTCCGGGAGTTCGTCCTGATCAAGATCAAGAACATCACGGAGTTCAGCCATGTACTCCAGCCGATTCGGCGTTTCACGGTAGCTGTGCTCTTCTTCGACCCGGAAACAGTGCAAGACGACGTGAACCCAGCGGGCGAACCCGCCGCTGGCGGGCTCGCCCGCGTGCTTCCCTAACGCTTGTTTGACTAGACGTCGACACTGCTCAACGAAGTCGAGGATATCGATCTCCATAGGCAGAGACGATTTCCTCGGCTTCGTCCTTCTGCTCCGTGATATGGGCCGATTGGATCGCTATTCAACAGGGCAGTTAGTTGAGAGGTCTGCTTGCTGAAGGTGTGTCTACGACCCCGCAAGCAGACGGTGAAATCCACGAAGACCAGCTCCTTAACTTCCTCGTCAACAAGCTCGACGAGGAAGTTGATCTCGGTCTTGGCGCTAATGCTGAAATCGGCTCTGAGGATATTTACGAGGTCCTCGTCGGCGCTTGCGCCGACGGGACCTCGATATCTGAACTCTGTGAGACCAGTGAAAATTCTCCTCATCAAAACACGATTCTGTACCACCTCCGCGAGAAGTTCGACATAACGTCGGTTGAACAAGTCGGGAACGCACTCCTACAAAAGGACGTTCTAGAGGTTCTGCCCGAGCAGGTAGAGGTCGTCCCAGACCTCCACCTGCGGCCTTACTACGGTGACAGGGACGAAACAGACGGCCTCTACCACTCAGGGGCAAAACGTGGAACCACCGCGTTCCACGCATATGCAACACTGTACGCGCGTGTGAAGAATAAGCGATACACGCTGGCGGTGCGCCGTCTCGTCGACGGCGACACCGCCAGCAGTGTCCTCGCGGAGTTTCTTGGTTTGCTCGACGGCCTTGACCTCAGCGTCAAGGCCGTCTATCTTGACCGCGAATTCTACGATAGCAAGTGTCTCACGCTGCTTCAAGCCCACAACTCTGCGTACGTGATGCCAATCATTCGGTGGGAAAAACAATCAAGCAGGAATTCTCGGAAGGATGGAGTCGTGTCATCTAAGACGAGCTGACGGGGAAACTCGACGGTCCAGCTGTGACCGTCGAGTTCCCCGTCTACACCGACTGTACCTACCAAAACGGACGATATGACGAACATGGAGTGGTGCGTCACGGCTGCGCCGCTGACGCGCGGTTCATTCAAATACCACGAGGTGCTCGATACCACGACGCAGAATCCGGTTGTACGGCTGCTGTACGTCGTGGTTAGTCTACTCTTGCAGAATGTGTGGCGATATCTCTATTGGGAATATGCGGCGACGCCCCGCCGTGGCGGCGTCGCCTCTGGAAATGGTCGTTCGAGGAGTTCATCAACATGCTGTGTCGGGCAGCGTGGACGGCCCTCGCGGTGCGTCGGGCCGTCCCCGCAAACCGGCCACCGGACGACCGGTTCCACCGGTAATCACCCACCGAGGACACTGACTTGTGAGTGGCAACGCTGTCGCGTCGGCGGCTGATCGCCGCCGACAGCGGCAGCTCGGCCTTCGATTAGCGTTCTTTGACCACTATCGACGACTCATCCCAACAGAACAGGTGACTCAAGTCAGGTCAAGTGACGATGCTTTGTGAGGTACTGAAACTGTAGCACGTGTTGTGACACAACTAAATTATTCGCAAGGCAGGCACTACCAGTACGGTTCCCAATTTTGGGTTGCTCTGACTAGTGCTTCAAAAAAGTAGTAGTCTCCCCAAATACAGCACTCATCAACTCCATTTCCTGTAGGCTTACTGTACACTCCATGATCAAGAATACCATTCGAACACTTATTTTCTGTTGTATAATCTTCGCACAATGACACTAGACTTTGAATGGCCGCGTTCCGGTATATTGGTCTAGATTTATCACCAATTGGAAGAAATTTTATGAGCTCATCTAGCCCACAAACTGCAATTGCAGCTGCCGAACTATCACGCTCCTCGTCACCTGAATCAATATCTAAATCCCAGTATGGTACGTTGTCAGCAGGAAGGTTGGCAAGATAGTAATTTGCTGTTTGCTTAGCTGTTTCAATAAACTGACTGTTGTTAGTATATCGATGACTGAGAGGAAATCCATAGATTGTCCATGCTTGTCCTCTAGACCAGCAAGAATCATCAGCGCGACCTTGATGTGTCTCACCACCGAGCGGTTTGTTTTCACCAAGATCGAATTGGAAAGTGTGGTATGTTGAACCATCTTTTCGAACGATATGATCTGCTGTTTGTTCGGCGTGAGAATGAGCAAGTTCTTGATAATATTGACGGTTTGTTGTCTCTCCAGCCCAGTATAGGAGTGGAAGATTTAGCATGGTATCAGCTATAATACGACCGTGTGCCCAGGGTCGCTCTTCAGGATTTTCAATGTCACCCCATGCTTGAATAATTCCGGGACCTTGGCGAAACCGATCTGTGAGTAAATCTGCAGCTTTGAGAGCCACCTCTCGAGCAATTGAGTCCCCAGTCAACTTGTAGCCTGCAACTGCAGAAAGCGTGTAAAGAAACCCAAGATCATGATGATCAAGATGTTGCTTTCTTTCAATTCTTCTAGAGAACGAGTCTAAGTGATATTCCGCTATATTCCGGTACTTATCTTCGCCAGTTACTTCAAAGGCAAGCCAAAGCATCCCAGTCCAAAAGGATGTGGTCCAGCCATAATCATTCTTGACCGGTTGATAATTCAACTCCTCACTAGCAGGACCTGGGAACTTTTCCCTACCAAATTCCTCTATTAAAGCATCTATTTGATCTAAAACAAAATCAATATTATCTTCAATTGTCTCTTGATAATTCTCTGGAACCGTTGTATACTGTTTAGTAATTGAATCTAGTTGATTGCTCATATTAATTCTCAATCTAAGATATCCGCATTTGTATATATATATCTATCGGTTGGGAAAGTGGATGATTTCCCTGCTGGTACTCCAATCAGGACATTCTGGCAGTGTGCGAAAATCTGTAACTAATCTTTGACCGTGTATCAGTCACATCAAGCCCGAACCTATCTACTCTTCTTTCTGTTTGATTTCACGTTGTCAATCGCGTTCATCGGTCACATCTCGCCCAATCAATAGGTGCTGATCCGGCACAACGTCAAGTGTCACAGAGTATTCCATCACGTGCTTTTTTTCCCGCGTATCCGTCACTTTGACACGTTCGAGTGATTCTTGTAAGAGTTCATCGAGTACATTTGTCTGAGCAGAATCCGAGATTATGTACTCTTGCACGCGCTGTCCGACGAGTTCTTGCGGTTCGGCCCCAACAATTTCTCCAGCCCGCTTGTTGCTTTCAATAATTCGACCCTTGTCGTCAATAAACAATATCACTTCGAACGCATCATCGAAGGCTTGTCTGAACTTGTCATACTCTGTTTGGAGTTGGTCGTCGGAGTCGCTTAATGGTAGACTCGGCATTGTGTGAGGTAGTGAGATAGTTACCGTTGTTCCCTCGTCGGAGACGCTGGTCTCGATGTCGCCGTCGTGTTTCTTGATGATTGTACGAGCAATCCAGTGACCAAGCCCTGAGCTGTGAATGAGTGGTGTTTCGGTACCTTCAGCGATGACGGTCTGTTCCTCCTCTGGAAGTCCTGGCCCATCATCCTGAATGTTGATTTTCATGCCACTATCGAGATCGGTCGCCTCGATCAAAACCTCAGGTGTGTCTCCAGCGTGCTCGGTTGCGTTCTCGATGATTTCTCGAAGTGCGAGTGGGAGTGTTAGTCGTGCAAAATAATCAAGTGTATCAGGAATATCTACCGTAATGGATGCCGTTGGGACTTGGTTTTCTATGGTAGCGACGATACGTTCAATTTCGCGTGTCAACTCGACAGTCCGTCGGTCGGATGATTCCTGCAGGATCCGTTCGAGCTTCCGGGCTTTCTCACTTAGGTTGATCACTGAATCGACAGCGTCTATCGCAACTTCTGATGATAGATACTCATTGGAGCTCTGGGATTGTGTGTTCAAATATGCTTTCACGACAGTGAGTTTGTTGCGAATGTTGTGTCGGAGTACCCGTGTTAACGCAGAAACAATTTCTAGAGATTCGTCAAGGTCTGTTTCATACTGGGACTCGACAAGTTCGTTTTCGATGAATCGGGCAAGAAGCTCCAAGAAGATTGCTTCCTCAGAGTTGAATGGCTCTCGCGGGTCTTGCCCAACAAAACAGACGGTTCCAGAGATCTCGTCTCCTTCGTACAACGGTGTTCCAAAATACACGGTAACATTCAAGTCTTGAAAGGCAGGGTCATCCCCTAATCCTTGCTCAGTCGCGTCGTGAACTGTTAATGGGGAGTCGTCTTCGACGACACGGCGACAATACGTGTTCGACAGGTCGAGCGTAGTTCCTTCCGAGAACTGGCTGTCGTCTCCGGCGGTACTAACGATTGCTTCCCAGGTCGCTTCATCCTCAAATGTCTGTGAGACGAGTCCGGCATCTACATCTAAATACGAGGCCCCCAGTTCGAGTGCGCGCTGGATTTTCTGGTTGGCCGGCTGATCGGCTGTCATGAGTTTTTGCAACCTTAGGCTAAGAGTGGCCATATCTTGGTTTTGAGCGTCCATGAATCACTATAGATTTGAAAGGGTCGTGTTTACTTTTGATTCTATAATAAAGATATATCGAGGCGATAAAACAGTGTTGTCGAAATTGTTGGTTATCCTTACTTTCAGTAGCTGTAATAGTCTGTGCGTCGTACTTGAGTATAATCACCGATAGTGTCATGATACAGGGTCAGTTGATCACGTCGACAGCCGTGTAATCTCGTCTGATGGTGGAGAATCAAATCGAACTGATCGTGGAGTGTTTTCGAAGCACTGGTGAGCGCGATCTTCGGGATGAATCGTCGCTGTCGGCGGCGGACTGCCGCCGACGCGACAGTGTCGACACTCACGACCGCAGTCCGGATCGATGGACAGCTACCGGAAGAACCGGTCGTCGAGTGGTTGATTTGCTGGAACAGCCCTGCGCACACCGAGCGCTGTCCAGGCGGCCCGCAGCGTCATCTCACAGAACTCCGTGAACGACCACTGCCAGAGGCGGCGCCCCCCGCGGCGGGGCGCCGCCACGTACTTCCAGTGGAGATACCGCCAGCTGTTCTGGAGCAGCAGACTCACGACAAACATCACCAGCCGCAAGCCAGCGTCCTGAGAACTGGTAAACGCGAGGCTCTGCTTGGCTAATCGGTAGCTCGACTCGATGCCGAAGCGTTTGCTGTAGTGCTCTCGTGCATCCCGCGGCGTGTCGATGAACGGCGCGTCAGCGGCGTAGCCGTGACGCGCCACCCCGTGCTCGTCGTATCGTCCCTGCTGGTAGACGCAGTCGATGAACACAGGGAACGTCACCTCGCCGGCGAGATCGTGTTCGATCTCGCGGCTCCAGCCTCTGTTGAGTTCCTCTTGAATCGCCTCCCCCCACTTGACGATCGGCATGACGTAGGCGTAGTTGTGCGCGTACAACAGCCCAAGACAGGTGCTGTTGTAGAATCCGCGATCGAGGTAGACGGCCTTGACGCCGAGGTCAAGGCCGTCGAGGAGGTCGAGAAACTCAGCAAGGACATCGCTGGTGGTGTCGCCAGAGACGAGCTGGCGAACCGCCAGCGTGTACCGCTTGTTGCGTACCCGCGCGTAGAGCGTCGCGTACGCGTGAAACGTCGTTGTTCCCGCCTGCGAGGAGTACAGCGCTTCTGTCTCGTCTTCGTCGCCGTAGTAGGGATCGAGGTGGAGGTCTGCGCAGACCTCCACCGGTCGATCCGGCAGTGTCTCAAGCGCATCTCGTTGTAAGAGAGTGTCACCGACCGCTTCAACCGAATCAAGTTCGAACTGATCGGTGAGATGTCCCCGGACGGTGTAGGCATGCGGGGAGTCGTCGGTTGTTTCGCAGACGTGGTTGATCGAGGTCCCGCCGGCGAGGACCTCGTACAGTTTCTCCGTGGTGACTTCAACGTTCTCGCCGAGATCTATCCCAAGTTCCTCGTCAAGGCTGTTGACGACAAAATTAAGCAGGTACTCTCCCTCTATCTCACTGTCTGCTTCGGTAGGCTTCACACCACATCCAAGCAGACACTTCCTCTAACCCGATGTGATCGACTGGACCTCAGTTGAAGCCGTATCCACACATAAAAAGTATTGTTGTGGTGTGTCTTCGCCTAGTTGGTGCAATTCTCAATTACGGTCAAGGAACCAACCCGGACTCTGAGAAGCTATGAGGTAGATTCTATGATACGCCCAGAGGGAATGCCCGAGAATTTATATTAGAGGCACAAAGATAACAGACCACAATTGCATGTATAAAGTTGCCTGTCAGTACAAATGCCGAATAATAATCGAGAAATCGCATGCTAAATATAATATAAGAGGACTATAGCTAATGCCAAAGATGGATCCAGACATTCAAACTAGAACAGATGTAGAAAAGCTAGTAAGAGAACTTTTTGAGCCACTGAAACAGAAATTCAGTGACGGGAAGGCCCGGGTCGAGGTTGGCAATCTAGGGGCAATTCAGCCAGATACCGCATTAGAGGGATTTGCACGTCCACTTTGGGGTTTAGTGCCTTTAGCGGTGGGGAATAGTGATTTTGACTGGTGGGAACCCTATCAGACGGGCTTACTCAACGGTACTAATCAGACTCATGAGGAATATTGGGGGAAGATCACCAACCAGTCACAAAAAGCCGTTGAAGCACCAGCAATTAGCTTAGCCTTGGCACTTATTCCTAAGCGATTATGGGAACCGCTAACTCAAGAGCAACAAAATAAAATTTCAAATTGGTTATACGATATAAATAATGTTGAACTTATTGACAATAACTGGCTGTTCTTCCGAGTGATCACTAATCTCGGCTTGCGGAAAATTGGTGCACCCTATGACTGGGAACAGGTTGAATCAGATTTCAGACGGCTCGAAGAGTTCTATCAAGGAAACGGATGGTACACTGATGGGCCAAATAAGGGAGATTACTACATACCATGGGCCTTTCATTTCTATAGCTTGATATATGCGAAATTGGCAGAAGATATTGATTCCCAACGTTCTATCAAATTTAAAAAGCGTGCAAAAGAATTTGCATCAGACTATCGGTTACGGTTCACTAAGGAGGGGGAAGCACTTCCATATGGGAGGAGTCTCTTATATCGGTTTGCCCAAGGCTCTTTTTGGGGGGCACTAGCATATGCGGGAGTTGAGGCACTTCCGTGGGGGGAGATGAAAAGGATTTGGTTACAAAATATTCGGTGGTGGCTACAACAGCCGATTTTTGATTCTAACAGACTACTAACTTTGGGATATAGATACCCCAATAGCTCTATCATCGAAGATTACAGCTCTCCAACCTCCCCCTATTGGGCAATGAAAACATTCCTCCCACTTGCATTGTCTCCTTCGCATCCATTTTGGGAGGCTGAAGAAGAACGACATTCAACTCTTTCTGAAACACATGTGCAAGAAGAGAGTGGCATGATCGTATATTCTAGTAGTCAGGATAATTTCGTGTGTGCTCTCACTCACGGTCAGGCAACCCCATATGATGAAAAGTATAGTAAATTTGCTTATGCGACTGGATTTGGCTTCAACACTCGAACTGGTGGTTCCAAACTATCTAGTCAGGGAATAGATAATACGCTCACTGTGTCTGATGAGTCCGGGTACTACCGCTCACGAGATGAATTGGAGGAAGGTACGATGCATAATGGGATACCCTATTCCTTATGGAAACCGTGGAGTGACGTCGAAATTGAATCTTGGGTTGTTCCAAAAATGCCTTGGCACATCCGAATCCACAAGATTACAACTGACCGTACAATCAGGAGCGTTGAAGGTGGATTCCCAATCGCCTATAATCGAAGTAAAACACCGGAATCTGATATTTCATCAATTATTCAAGATGCATATAGTAAGGTCAATAACAGTAAGTATATAAGTGGTATCATAGATTTGATGGAAGACCGAACTTCTGATCTTCCGAAGTCAGACCCGAACTCTAATATTATGAACCCATGTACCCTAATTCCAATTCTAACGGATGTTCATGAGCCAGGTGAGCATATTTTGTCTACAGCAGTTCTGGGCGCGCCAGTGGAGAATAAAGACGATTGGAATGAGAAACCCGAAGTAAATATCCAGGAGGATACCGTTGAAATCAAAGATCCAGATATCGAAAGTGGCAAAGTTATAAAAATTCATAAATCAAAATGATATGGTTCATTCACAGAATCTCGACAAGTATCTGCAGCCAGACGAAGCAAAGCCACAGACGATTCACGTAGTGGTACTACGTCTTTCAACACACATCGACGCTGGCCATAACCCAAGCGTATTGAACAGCCGCTCATACCCAGGATTGCCTGGAACTATGCCTCCCCAGTGACCCCGAAGTTTGGGAGAGGATACATCTACCGAAGCACCTCCCAATATAGGATTCGCTCTTGCGAAGGAGATTATTGATTGCGAGAGCAGCGGCTGAAAGTCGAAGAGGGCAAGAGTACCGCGCCAGCGATGCCCAATATGTTCCCACCATTCGTCTTTAGCTAAGACTCACACCTCGGTTGCGTAGCGGTAGCGAGCGTCTCTTGTAAGATCGGTCGTTGCTGGTGGATCTTCTGTGCGTCGTCGATCAACCGCTCCAGCAACGGCGGTGGCGAGTACCCGAGGTACTCACCGAGTTCGTGGAGGATGAGCTGGGCGTGCGACCGGAAGGTCGCCGCCCAGCGTTCCGGCGGAAACACGATCTCATCGTCGGCCTGTTCGGTGACCAGATCCAACAACTCCCGGCTCACCAACAGTGACAGCAACGCAGCGTATAGTAGAATTTTCACGACATCAGGATTGTTCGTGTCGAATTCGTCCAGTTTATACTGCGTTTTCAATTCCCGGAACAACGTTTCTACCTCCCATCGACACCGATACAGCGTCGCTAGATCCGCCGGGAGAAACTCCTCTCGCGGCAGATTCGTGATGTAGAGATGGTAGTCGTCGGCGTCCTCGTTGCGGACGCCGACGACGCGAAACCGCTTCGTGTCCAGCGACCGTGTGCCGTTGTACGGCCCACGTTTGAACTCTGCCTCGACTTCTACGTCGATATACTTCCGCGAGAGATCATCGACCACGTGGTGGATCTGCTCGCCCTCCAAGGGAATGGCGCGGCCGCGCCATTCCCGTAATTCCGTCGTTATCACCGGATTTGCGTTCTGCTTCAGCCGACTCACAAAGTAGCCGTCATTCTCATCGATCAACGCAAAGCGGCGGTACTTGAAGTACGCTCGATCAAACAGAACCAGTCGTCCTTGCAGCCACGATCCTGTCTTGAACAGCGCGCTGTCGTGCGTTTTCTCATCAGTCACATCGATCCGTTCAATCGTCTGGTCGGTGGCATTGTGGAGCAGGTGGAGCTTCGCTCCAGCCTGCTCCTCGTGACGGGCCTGGAACTCATCAGAGAGGAACTCGTGCAACCGCAACACCGTTCCATCAGCGATCATCACGTCCCTGAATCGGTCGATATCAGCGTCAACGGCATCAGGGACAGCGACCTCGTCGAGGCCGCGCTCGACGAGGTCGCGGAGATATTCCGCGAGTGTCGGCGTCAACCGGTGATAGAAACCGCCAGAAGAGATCGGTTCGTCAGCTGTAGCGTTGTAACAGCGTCTAAACCCAGCGAGTGTTCGGCTCTCGCCTGCGGCGAAGCCGAACACGAGCGCCCACACGAGGACAGGAATCTGAAGCTTGCCCTCTCGCTCGACCACGCCGAGTTCCTCGGCGTGCTCTTCGAGGAACTCGGAGGGAAACAGTGTAGTGAGCCGACGCATGATTCTCGACGAGGAGGCGTCAGTGTGCACAGCGGACTCCTCCTCATTCCTCTCGAAAAGTAGCCTCGATAAGCCGCTGCTGTCACGTGATTCGTCTCTTAGCTAAAGCCGCGCGAGGTTTTTGGCGTCCTTGCGGTCGTTTTTCTGTTTCTGGTCTTCGAGCCAATCGGCCTTGGCCGGATTGGCAAGCGTCACATCCAACTCTTCATCAAGCCTATCGTAAATCGTGAAATAATTGCTTCCCGCTTCGAGTGCAGCACTACTTCCAGCGTACTTCTGTGCGATTTCGTCGAGGTCCGCGTTGGCGACGCGGACCTCTTCAACGACTTTGCCTTCGTCATCGAGGACAGCGACTTGCGCTTTGCGTTTGTGGACATCAATGCCCAGGTAGTGATCAGTGGTTGCGGTCATGGTGTCCTCTGGAGTCCTGAATGCGTGAAGCGGAACGACATCGCTCCGGGCTTGCAGCCTTGGCCGACCACGGTCGGCCAGGCTGCGATCCCAATTCTCCTGTTCCTTCGCATCCGAGGTCTGTCACCTGCACGCGCTTTGGTGCGCGGTTGACGTGGCGACCTTCGTGACTCCATTTCGTACTTCACGCTCCAGTGGTTTCAACGGGATTCTCATGGAGTTACCTGCGAGAGCCACCGAGGAGTGTCGAAAGATAAGCTAACGCCGTATCTTAGAGCCTTTCAGCTCCGCTGCAAACTCTACAGAAAACCAGGTGACGAAGCGCTCAAACATGTTCTCGACGCCGCCCTCTGAAAATCAACAACGTGCTTCACAAGAGCGTATAGGATTTTAATAGATAGAGCTATTCTGTTGATGTATGCCTAATTCAGACCAAGTTTCTCCTACAGTAGAATTTACTGTGGAGAACATTGGCGGTATCGACTATACCCAAGTTGCGATTCCACCTGGGGTAACCGTCCTAACTGGGGAGAATGCAACTAATCGGACATCGTTTCTGCAATCAATTATGGCTGCCTTGGGGAGTAATCAAGCGACACTCAAAGGCGATGCTGACGAGGGACGCGTCCAGCTTGCCCTCGACGGTAGTGCCTATGAACGGACACTCACCCGAACGAGCGACTCAGTTGTATTCGCTGGTGACGGCTATCTCGACGATCCCGAGGTTGCCAAGCTCTTCGCGTTCCTACTCGAAACCAACGAAACACGCCAGTCTGTCGCCCGTGGTGATGACCTACGCGAGATTATCATGCGTCCTGTCGATATCGACGATATTAAAAATAGAATCCAGGAATTAGAAGCACAGAAAGACAAAATAAACAATCAGTTAGACACTATCGAGAACAGAAAATCAGAGTTACCCAAACTCGAACAACGTCGAAAACAGGTACAGGAAGAGATACAGGACAAACAGAGTGAGCTTGTAGACAAGGAAGTAGAGATAGATGAGAGTAATCAAGAATTAGAGACAAGTCGACAAGAGAAAGAAGAGCTGGAAGCAAAACTCGACGAGCTTCGCTCGACGCGCTCAGAGCTCGAATCGACACGTCGCCAAATTGAGGGGCAAACTGAAAGTATCAATTCACTCAAAAAGGAGCGTAGCGAGTTCGAAGCCGAGCTCGAAGAGTTGCCCGAGACTCCGATGGGCGAACACCAACAGTTGGACACTGAGATCAAACGGCTCCGTGAGAGACGGCAAACGCTAAATTCTCAGATGGCAGACCTCCAGAGTCTTATTCAGTACAACGAAGAACGATTAGATGATGAGGACTACGAGGTGCTTGAGATGCTCGGTGGAGATGATCAGTCCCAGTCTACCGGCTCACTGACTGATAAACTCCTTGCTGACAGCGATAACAAAACCACTTGCTGGACGTGTGGCTCGACGGTCGAACGTGAGCAGATCGAGGAGACTGTCGCGCGTCTCCAAGAACGTCGGCAAAATCTAATGCAAAACCTTAACGAGGTTAAATCCGAGCTTAAAGACTTGAAATCAGAGCGGCACGAGGCGAAACAGCAACAAAATCAGCGTGAAGAGATCGAGCGCAAAATTGAGGACCTCGATGATGAGCTTGAAAACCGCGATGCACAACTCGACTCGCTCAGGTCCCAGAGTAATGAGTTAACGGACAACATTGAAACACTCGAAGCTGACGTTGAGGACCTCGAATCCGAGGATTTCGAGGAGGTACTCTCACTCCACAAAGAAGCCAACCAACTCGAGTTCGAAATTGACAGTCTCGAGTCGGATCTTAAGGAGGTCATCGAGGAAATTGAAGATATCGAGAGTATGCTTGACCGTGTCGATGGCCTCAGAGAAGAGCGGGAAGAGTTGGTCGAGCAACTGACTGAGGAACGGACGAAGATTGATCAGATCGAAGCCGACGCAATCAACGAATTCAACGAACACATGGGCGCGATGCTCGAGATTCTGGGGTACAAGAACCTCGAGCGCATCTGGATTGAACGCATCGAACAGACGGTCCGTGAGGGCAGACGGAAAGTCGACCAGACAGCGTTCGAGCTCCATATCGTCCGGACCACTGAGAATGGGGCTGCCTACGAAGATACGGTCGAGCACCTGAGCGAGAGTGAGCGCGAGGTCACCGGCCTCATTTTCGCACTAGCTGGATATCTCGTTCACGACCTTCACGAGACAGTCCCGTTCATGATGCTCGACTCGATGGAAGCGATCGACTCAGGCAGGATCGCCCGACTTGTTGAGTATTTCGAAGACTACGCTGACTATCTTGTGGTGGCATTGCTCCCGGAAGATGCACGAGCGCTAGACGGCGTGAACCGAGTCAACGCCATCTGAGCGACACGGTTCTAGTTACGACAAACTCCATAGAATTGAATTAGAACTACATCTCCAACACTGATCAGCGAGGCCACCGCCCTGTAGCGGATGACTTACGGGGAGCACTTACCGAGAGAGTAATAGAACGGATGGAATGGATACGGAAACTCCGGAATTCGCCAGCAGCGGCCGTGATTTTCGCGAGTACGCTTATCGCTGTCATGGGTGTCTCACTCATCAGCCCTGTACTCCCAGCGGTCCAGGAGGCATGGAACATTTCGGAGGCACAGGCCAGCCTCTTGCTGTCGGCGTTCACGCTCCCCGGGATCTTTCTCACTCTCCCGATTGGACTGCTAACCGACCGCATCGGTCGAAAACCGATTCTAATCCCGGCGCTCGTTGTCTTCGGACTCAGTGGGGGCGGTATCATCTTCATTTCCGACTTCACCCTGATCTTGGTCCTGCGAGCCATCCAGGGGGCGGCGAGTAGTGCGATTGCGATGCTCACGGTCACGCTCCTCGGCGACCTCTATTCCGGAGAACAACGACGAGTGCTAATTGGGGCCAACGCGGCGATTCTCGCGGTGGGTGCTGCTGGCTATCCGTTACTCGGCGGTGCGCTGGCGACAGTCGCTTGGTCGGCTCCCTTCGCGTGTTTTCTCCTCGCGCTGCTCGTCGCTGTACCCGGCATAACCTTGCTTGAGGAGCCACAGCGCGACGAGAACAATACGAATTCGAGTATCCGTGTATTCCTCACCGGGCCCACATCGATGAACCCCTTCGTCGTGCTCTATCTCGCAATCTTCGGTATCTTCGTCATCCTCTACGGCGCGCAGCTCACCGCCGTTCCGTTCCTACTCGCCAACGAATATCAGCTCTCTTCAGCCGGTATCGGTCTTCTCGTGGGATTACCCGCGGTTACGATGGGAGCGACAGCAATGCAAGGTGATCGCGTGCTTCGGTCGCTCACGAGCTTCCAATCGATAGCGCTTGGATTCGTGAGTTATGGGATCGGACTCGTCGGCGTCGCCGTCGCGGACTCCATACACGTAGTTGCTGGCGCACTCCTTCTATTCGGACTTGGTCAAGGACTTGCAGAGCCGATTACGGATACGGCACTCAACGAACGAGCACCGGACGAATTCCGCGGGAGCATTATGAGTATTCGGACAAGTGTTCTCAGACTCGGCACGACGGTCGGTCCGCCGCTTAGTGTCGGGGCTGCAGCACTGTTCGGCTATCGTCAAACCCTGTTAGTGTCTGGTGCCGCTGCCTTCTTGATCGGAGTAACGTGGTTTACGGTGAGACGTCAGTGAACACTCAAAGTCAGCTAACAGATTGGAGACGGAATGTGTTCATTGGTGGGTATCCCGAATTCGACGTACGGTGACCTCGGCAAGCTGTGTGAAACCCACTGTATCCGGCATAACATCGACAGCGATCCCATGCTTGTCGACAGCACGTTTTGTTGGTGCTCCTATCGCTCCAACAATCGTCTCCTCTAGCTCGCGTTGGAGTGCAGCGACAGCGTCACGTTCAGTCGCAATTTGAACGAAGTGCTCTACCGTCTTTGGCGAGGTGAACAGTATCCCGTCCAGCTTACCGTCTCCCGCAAGTGAGACCGACTGTCCCGCAGTCTCCGGTCGTTCCAAACGATATAAGGATGTTTCGCTAACAATTGCACCAGCTGCTTCCAGTCCTTCAACAAGTACTTCGCTGCCGTGTGCACTCCGAGCAAGTTCAACGGTTTGGCCCTCGACATCAGTAGATAACTCGTCGACGAGTCCTGTGGATGTGAACGTCGATGGAACGATATCGACTGAATAGCCCCGATTGCATAATGCGGTTGCAGTCTGATCTCCGACAGCACAAACAGTGGTTCCTCGTTGTTTCCATCCCGCTGTCGCAGCTAGATCGACACCGGTCTCGCTTGTGAAGATACAGTAATCCGCATGTTGGGGAACCTGACCGGTCGGCGTGATTGCCAACATCGGATCTGGAATCGGGGATACATCGAGTGTCTGGAGATACTCGACCGCCTCAACGATACGGCTGTCGTCGGGTCGGAGAACAGCTACCGTCGGCTGGGACATATTGAACAGTTAGCCGATGCTGGACTTGTGGGTATCGAGAATCGGCGACCAGTCTCGAACGATTCAAACCGGCATCCTGCAAATTGCCGGTGTGGACGAGGAATCTCACGACCACGTTGTTCCGGGAAGTGATGAAGAGTTGACCACGCCAGACGTGCAGGGCTACGACTTCCGTGGCGAATTCGATTTTCAGGAGATGCTGGAAGCGTATGCAACGACGGGCTTTCAGGCGACGCAACTCGCAGAGGCCATCGACATCGCCGAGCAAATGCAAGACGCCGATGCCACGATCTATCTCACATGCACGTCGAATATCATTTCGTCGGGATTGCGTGAAGTCGTCGCCTACCTCGTTCGTGAAGGGTACGTCGACGTGCTTATCACGACCGCGGGATCGCTGGCGGAGGATGTTATCAAAACGGCGAAGCCGTTCAAAATGGGAGAGTGGGATGCGGACGAGGCTGCGCTCCGGGAACAGGGAATCAACCGTCTTGGGAATCTCTTTGTTCCTTCCGACCGATACGTCTGGTTGGAGGAGTACCTGTACAACTTCTTCGAGGAGTTCTTCGCCGACGAAAAGGTCCGGACGCCGACGGCGTTTGCCCGCGAGTTAGGGGAGACACTCGACGATCCCGATTCGGTCCTGAAGCAAGCGGCGGACAACGACGTTCCCGTGTACTGTCCAGCACTGACAGACGCCGAAGTTGGGAACTTTCTCTACTATTACAGACAGGGATACGACTCGGAGGTCGGCATCGAAATCCTCGACGATTATGACTCGCTTATCGAGGACGGGATGCTTGCTGACACGACAGGTCTGATCGCAGTTGGAGGGGGCGTCCCGAAACACCACGCGATTATGACAAATCTATTCCGTGGCGGGGCGGATTACGTCGTCTACATCACGACTGGTATGGAAGGGGATGGCTCGCTCTCTGGAGCGCCCCCGAACGAGGCAGTATCGTGGGGAAAGATCAAAGACGATGAGCGGACGAATTACACGCAGGTTGAAGCAGAAGCAACGCTCGTCTTCCCACTGCTTGTAGCGGGTGCTTTCAGCGAGTGAGTGCGATCTGCTGATTGAACTGGTGCTGTAGCAGACTGTAGCTATACTGTCGGTCGTACGTCCTTGTGCGACGTCCCCGACCCGTCGATGCGACGATGCACAAATAGCTACGACCGACAGTATAGAAAGCGTAGTAGGGTGGTTACAGTTGATGCTTGGCGGTCGACCGTTCAGTCCGAGTGTGCGGGAGATCCAAGTTGATCGTTGCCTTCGCTAGAGTCGGTTGCAGCCACCTGATCTCCGTTCGCCGAGAGCAGGCGGCGCTTCGAGTTGAAGACGACGATGAGACTACTGACCGCCATCATAACGGCGGCGATCAACGGCGTGATCACGCCAGTCATTGCCAGTGGAAGCGCGATCGCGTTGTAGCCAGCCGCCCAGAGCAGGTTCTGTTTGATTCGGCCTCGTGTTTCACTCGCCAGCTCGAAGACCTCGGGAACGGCGTCGAGACGGTCGTCCAGTACTACCGCGTCGGCCGCCTCGATCGCCAGATCGGTGCCGCTCGAGACCGCGATCCCGAGGTCTGCGCTCGCGAGGGCGGGCGCGTCGTTCGTTCCATCGCCGATCATTGTCGTCGTCCCGCGCTCCCGGAGACCCTGGACTATCGCTTCCTTGGACTCGGGGCGCACGCCTGCAAATACGTGATCGATCGCTGGATGGTTTGCAAATGTTTCGGTCATCCGTTCGTCGTCGCCGGTCAGCACGACGATTTCCCGGTCCGCATCGGTGAGATCGGTAACCACGCGTTCCCAGTTCTCACGCGGCGTATCTCGGACCGAGACGATCCCCTGGACGACACCCTCCCAGGCAATCGCCGTCGGATGATTGCCCGATTCGTAGGCGTCCGTGACGGCTGTCTCGATCTCTGCAGGTATCGTCCACTCGTCGGCGTCAAAGGAGTCTGGATGGCCGATAACCACGCGGGTATCGTCGACGAGGGCTGACACGGTACGGTCGGCGCTCTCGAAACGCGACACAGAGCGTGTGGTCGGCGGGGCGGCATCGTCGATCGCAGCGGCGATGGGGTGGCTCGACCGGCGTTCGACGGCGGCCGCCATCGCAAGCACTTCGTCAGGATCGTCGCCAGCAACGTCCACAAGCTCCATCTCCCCCGTGGTGAGCGTCCCAGTCTTGTCGAACACGACGACCGCGGAGTCGTCGATCCGCTCGAGCACTGTCTCGTTGAGAACGAGTATGCGATTATCGGTGGCATCGCGGGTGGCCGCCGCGAGAGCAAGCGGGGTCGCGATCCCGAGCGAGCACGGACACGAGACCACTAACACAGAGACACCGACCATTATAGCTGTATTCGGGTCGTTGCCGAGGACGAACCAGCCAGTGGCAGTTAGCACGGCAAGCCCGAGTACGAACGGAACAAACAGTACCGCAAAGCGGTTGACAAGATGCTGGACACCCGTCGCAGAACTCTTGACGTTCCAGAGGAGTTCGACGAGGCGATCCATCGTGCTGGTGTTTTCTGGACCAACTTCGACGACAACCGCATTGTCTGTGGGGATCGACCCGCCGAGTACAGTGTCCCCGACGGATTTCCGTTGCGGGAGAGATTCACCTGTGACGAGTGCCTCGTCGATCGCGGCAGTCCCGTCGACAATCTGGCCGTCGACTGGGACCCGTTCGCCAGGTTTGACTAACAGTTGATCGCCAGGCTCACACGCTTCAATGTCGATGGTTTCGGTGGCCTCGCTGTCGTCGTCGAGCCGGCGGGCGTCATCGACGCGTGAATCAGTGAGGTCAGCGCGATTGCCGAGTGCAGCGCGTTTGACCCGTGACTCAATATGGTTGCCGATAGTGACGATCGCGAGCACCATCACTGCGACGTCGAAGTACGGGTCGCGCCCGCCCGAAAGGTAGGTGGCCAGCGAGTAGAGGTACGCTGCGAGCACCGCGATGGCGATCAACACGTCCATGTTCGGGCGACCGACTTTCAGGCTCACATAGGCCCCACGGAAGATCGGATATCCGAGCCCGATAACGATGAGTGTGCTCCAGACCGCTAGCGGCCCGAACACCATCGCCTCAACGGTACTCCCGTAGAGAAAGCTCTCGGGATAGATGCCGAGGTATACCGGATAGATGAACAGGACGTAGAGAATCAACACAGGCATCATCAGTACCGCCGCGAGCACTGCACGGTATTTGCTGAACTCGACACGCGAACGCAGCGAGTCGTTTTCCTCGTCGGGACCGTGGGCCTGATAGCCCAGTCGACTGAGTGCAGCGGAGATCGCGTTACGGTCGATCTGGGCAGGATCGTACACCACCTGCGCCATTTCAGTGGCGTAGCTCGTACGCGCCTCGTGAACACCGTCCTCTTCCTCGGCAAGGAGTTCGATGAATCCTTCGCAGGTCTGACAGTGCATACCGTCGATCGAGAGGTAGGCCGTTTCGGCGCCCTCGGGGACATCGGGTTGGGAATCCTCGGCCGCGACACGGTCACGGACGGCCGTAATGGAGAGGTCGATGTCCTCACCGTTGTCAACCAGGCGTGCGACCTCTATACAGCCCCGACAGCAGAACTCGCCGTCGATGGCCTCGTCGATGATTGGGTCTTCGACAGGGAGGTCACAGAGTGTACAGGTGGACATGTTACGCAACCGCCTCCGAGTCGGAGATTGGTTGATAGTACGGGATGTCGGGCAACGGGAGCACGACGCCAAACCGCATGAGCCCCATCGCTAACAGGACGTATCCGAGCCCAATGAACAACACACCGAGTCCATAGTGGACCACCTGTCGCTGGCGGGCGCTCACTGACTGGATCACCGTTCCGTAGAGGAACACGCTAGGAACCGTCCCGAGCCCAAGCGCGGCGAGCGAGAGGAGACCATATACAGGCGAGCCCTGTGCGAACGCATACAGGAATGCTGGATAGAGCAGCATACACGGCAACAATCCATGAAGCGCGCCAAGCCCGACGATGCCGATGCCGTTGACCCAGCGGTCGATCCGTGTCGAGATCACTGTGTAGGTTCGCGCGAATACTGATCCGATACCAATATCGTCAATTACACCTTCGACGGCTCCTTGTTGGTAGCCGGCCAATCGGGTGATTCCCATCCCGAGGATTGCCACGCCGATGCAGATGCCGACGACACCTTGGACTGGCCCGAGAATCCCGGCGAGCCCGATCGTCCCATAGAGCAGCGCGCCAGCAGCCCCGAAGACAGCCCCGATGAGGGCGTAGCTCATCGTCCGGCCGAGGTTGAACAGCGCGTGCTGCCGCACTTCATAGAGAGTGAGTGCGCCAGACCAGCGGTCGTCGGTTTCCATACGCTCGGCGTAGGTTGCAACGAGCGGGCCGCACATTCCAATACAGTGTGCACCGCCGAGGAGACCAATCAGAAAAAACACCACCAGTCCGTAGCCACTCGCGATGCCGATCTCACTCAGTTGTACTAGGACCGCCGAGATCATACTCACGGCTGGCAAAGCCAGCATAGATTAGAGCATACCGCCCGTCCTGTGTAGTTGGTTTCGGTTCGGGCCGTGACTTCGAAAGTCACTGATGAGAATAAATAGGAACACACAGCCCGAATGTTCATTAGATATGCCCGAATTCATGCAGCAATCGGCACGGGAACTTGCGTCTGAAGCCCGTACTGGATGTGTGTCTGCGCTAACCCTCCTCGAGTCAACCCTAGAGCGTATCGGAGCAATCGATGATTTGAACGCGTTCATCACGATCACTGAGAAATCGGCACGGGAGCGTGCTCACGCGGTCGACGCTGCAGCGGCCCGTGGAGAAGACCTCGGCCCACTCCACGGTGTGCCAGTCGTAATCAAAGATCTTCGGAGCCGGAAAGAGGGTGTCAAGAATACGATGGGACTCGCTCCATTGGCCGATAACGTGGCCGACGAGGATTCCATCACAGTCGAACGGCTGGAAGCTGCCGGTGCCGTCATCGTCGGTACGACCAACACACCGGCACTCGGTCACACTATTAAGACAGAGAATCGGTTCGTTGGCGCGACTCCGACCCCGTTCGACTCCGATCATTCTGCGGGCGGCTCATCTGGCGGCTCGGCAGCGGCGCTTGCGGCGGGTGCAGTACCGCTTGCCACCGGGTCGGATATCGGTGGCTCGCTCCGGGTCCCAGCCTCCTGTTGTAACGTCATCGGGCTGAAACCGACGTTCGGGCTCGTTCCCGAACGTATCCCATTCGACGGATTCGGCACCCACTCTCCGTTTTTTGTGGGTGGGCCGATGGCACGAACAGTTGAGGACACAGCTCTCTTACTCGATGTCCTCGCAGGCTATGACGACCGAGATCCATTTAGTGTGCCCCGTCCAGAAACGGAATACGTCGAGGCCACTAACCGGCCGACTACTGAGCTATCGGCTGCGTACAGTCCGAATCTGGATTTACAACCAGTTGCATCGACGGTGCGTGAAACAGTTGATTCTGCCGTCACGGACCTAGCGGCCGGCGGTGCGACAGTCGATACTGTGGACGTCTCGCTCCCGTCGTATGAAGAGCTCTCGATGGCATACGTCACGCAGGTTGGCGTCTTCTTCAGTGCATTCGCTCAACAAGTCGAAGATCGGTATGACATCGACTTCGAGACGGCAGATATCGAAGAAACAGTTCGGTCGACGATCATATTAGGAAAAGAGACCGAGGCTACCAACAACCAACTACAGAACGGGCCACGGACTGCTGCATACGATGGCATTCAGGACGCGCTAACTGGCTACGACGTTCTCGTGACACCCACTCTTACCATCCCACCATTCAGCAAGCATCTCACCGACGGCTACCCAACGGAGATCGACGGTCAAGCAGTGGTTGGTGTCCCGACAGACGTGATTTTGACATGGGTGTTCAACATGACTGGCCATCCTGTAGCGTCAGTTCCTGCTGGGATTACCGACAACGGGCTCCCAGTTGGATTACAGATTGTTGGCCGGAGATTTACTGAGGCAGATATTTTGAGCGTCGCTGCAGCACTCGAACGAGTTCGACCGTGGATAGATCAGTATCCTGTACGGTGAACTGCCCGGTCATCTGTAGCAGACCCAGCGTCTGGACTCACTTGAACAGTTCTCGAGAGCAAACGTAGTAACTAACTACTTTTGCATTGCACAATATTTTTCTTTTCTACAGAAGACTGCTTACTATCTCAGCGAGACATGCTTGGACGGCCCCGAATGTAACTCGTATAGTAGCGGCCCCAAATCCAAGGGCAATGACACTCATTATAACAACGTAATTAGCCTTCGAATCGTTGGGGCTGAGCAGGAGCGTGAGCACTGCGAGCGTTCCCGACATTGTACAGATGAAGAGCCCTGTCAGAAATGACAATACTGTGAAAAATGGGTCAGTGAAACCCATCACGGAGTATGCTGGTTTATATACTCCAGCGAAAGATAAAGTGAAGCCGACGACGACGTATCCAATGAAGCAGATAGTAACGAGTTTCGCTCCCGGACTAACAAGTTGATACAGTCGAAAAAATCCACGTTCAAGCGGTGTAGCTGGCTGTCGAATTCGTCTGAATGGTCGATGATCCATCTCCCTACGGCCAGAGCCCCCGCGCCTCGTGGGCTTCAGCGATTCGTGAGAGAGCGACAATGTAGGCTGCATCGCGCCACGTGACGTCGCGGTTCTCGTATTCGTCTTTGACTGCTCGCCAAGCAGCCTGCATCTCCGCCTCGAGTTCGTCGTTCACCCGTTCAAGCGACCAGGCTCGCCGATTGATGTCTTGGAGCCACTCGAAGTAGCTCACAGTGACACCGCCCGCGTTGGCGAGAATATCGGGAATCACGGCGACATCCCGGTCGGCGAGAATCGAACCAGCCGTGGACGTCGTCGGGCCGTTGGCACCCTCGACGACGAGATCGGCGGCAATTGCTTCCGCGTTCTCTTTGGTAATCACGTTCCCTAGGGCGGCAGGAATGAGCACTTCGACATCGAGAGTGAGCAACTCGTCGTTCGAAATCACGGTGTCCGAGTATTTGGTGACGGCTTCCGGCTCTTCGTCGTGTGACGGAACTGACGCCGTGTCGATCCCATCCGGCTCGTACATCGCTCCATTCACGTCGCTGATCGCGACGATGGTCGCACCCCACTCGTCAAGGAGTCGGGCCGCGTTCGCCCCGACGCTCCCGTACCCCTGGACTGCCACGGTTGTCTCATCGAGCGGCTGGCCGTAGTACTCACATACCAACTTCGTGACAATTGCGACACTCCGTCCGGGGGCTTCTTCACGGCCTTCGCTCCCGCCGACTACGGGCGGCTTCCCGGTGACGACGCCCGGTGTAGTCTCGCCCTCCTGCATCGAGTAGGCATCCATCAACCAGGCCATTGTCTGGGGATCTGTACCCATATCGGGAGCTGGTATATCCTGGGTCGGGCCGATAACGTGGCGAATTTCTTGTGCGAATCGTCGAGTCAGCCGCTCTTTCTCTTCCGAACTCAGCTCTTTGGGGTTGACGGTAACGCCGCCTTTGGCCCCCCCGAATGGGAGGTCCATGACGGCGCACTTCCAGGTCATCCACATGCCGAGCCCGACACACTCGTCTCTACTCACGTCGGGGTGGTATCGAAGCCCCCCCTTAAATGGACCTCTGACACTGTCGTGTTGGGCTCGGTAGCCCGTGAACACCTCGACCGTACCGTCATCTCGCTCGATCGGGACTGTCACTTCGTGGACCTTCTTTGGATATTTGAGCCGCTCGACGATACTGGAATCAATATCCAAGTAATTGGCAGCATGGTACAGTTGGCGACGGGCGGTTTCGAGTGCCGATTCAGATGCGGTTGATTCTGCCGCCTCGTCGCCTGAATTGTCGTGGGTGCTTTCGGATTTCGATGCCATGATTATTCGAGCGGCATTCGCCGGTTTCGTATCGGACCGCTACAGTCGGGACACTGGCCGGGGCTGTTCTCTGCGATGATGATGTTGCCACACTCGAAGCACTCGTATGGGGTTTCTTCGTCGGATTCAGGTTCGACATCTATCATAGTGGGTTCACGAGTGCCGGCCGGGAATCCAGGGCACTCTGTGCAAATATAATAAGTGTATTAGGGAATATTCAGCCGTTAACCACCAAATGGTTCCTGAAATACAAGGTTAGTTATTGAACCATACTGGTTCCCGAAATTGAGACATTGTGCTCCTCGAAGAGCGTTTCGAACAGTTTGCGCTGGACGGTCCGAGAGTGTTTATAAAATGCTGGCGGGGAGATTCCAAGTGTCTCCGCAACATCTTCGCCTGTGCTCTCGCGTGGTGACTCGAAGAACCCGCTGTAGTATGCCGTCTGGATCACCTCGAGTTGCCGTGAGGTCAGCTTCTCGAGGAACTTCGAATACAAGTCGCGTTCCATGGACTGATCCAGCGTCTGCTTCGAACGGAGTTCGACGGTGGAGAACGTCTCCCGGACGAGTTGGGCGATTGTCCGGACGTCGATACTGTCCGGGATATCGATGGTGAGGGTTGTGGACGTCGGGTCGGCAGTTGCCTCGCGGAAGATAGCACCATGATCGGCCAGCTCCAGGGCGAGAAATGGCTGTGTAAGCCGAAGCCGGAGCACACCCCCCTCACCGTCTGCACTGATCTGTTGCACCTCGTCGATCCCGACCAACTGCGAAGCAGCGTCTACAACGTCAGATACTGCTCCATCGCCAACAGTTACAAACACGTAGCTTCCCTCTGTGGACTGCTGGACACCACCTCGATACGAGAGTGTGCACACTGCGTCTCGAGCGAGCCGTGAGAGAATGAATGCCGGATCATCAATACCGAATTCAACACGCGTCATCGAAGTCGTGAGCAGTGCATTCTTTCGTTCGATAGCACTGAGCGCAGACGCGATGGTCTCGCCGAGTTCAGCCAGGACAGCCTTCGTCGTGTCGTCGAACGCGTCCTGGGTCGGTGCGTAGACAGTCAACACGCCGTGCGTGAGGTCGTTGTACACGAGAGGAATGCTCAATACAGAGAGGTAGTCACGAACGAGTGCGGCCTTCCGCCACGGCTCCTCGCGGAGCCCGGCGGCGACGTTCGTCACCATCGTCACGTCGCTAGTGGCAGCGGTTTGCCCGGCTGGCTCCCCAGCTGACGCGTCGATGGCGAATGCTCGGCTATCCAGATATCCCTGTTCGTTGCCTGCCCAGGCCCGTGGTTCGACGGTGTCGGTCGTCATACCGACCGTACCGATCCAGGCGAATCGGAACCGATCCTCGCCGGTCAACAGCTCACAGACTGTATGGTCGATTTCCTCCCGTGTTTCCGCTTGCACGAGAGCTTGATCAATCTCCCGGATCGTCTCGTTGATTCGATTCAGCGCGGTGAGCTGTTCGTTTTGTGCCTGCAGAGTGCGATCTTGCTTTCGGAGTCGGGACTCTCGAGTGACGCGGTCGAGGGCTGCCTCAGCGGTTGCAGCGAGAAGATCAGCCAGTTCCCGGGTTACGTCGTCGAAGACACCGACTCGGTCCGAGCCAGCGACGAACACACCGTGGTTGCCGAGTGGAATGTAGGCTACACTACGGAGGTCAGTCGTCCGGTTTTCGAGCCGGTCTGCCTCGTGAACGTCGTCGAACAACAGCGCTTCATCCTCTACGAAACTGTAGCCTGGAAGCGTTTCGCCGTCGGCGTGTACGGTAGGGAGCGGACCGTTGAGTTCTTTCATCGTCGCCGAGTGCGCTGCGGGTCGAAGCTCGTTGGCATCAGCATCGAAGAGATAGACCGCACTCGCATCCAGATCGAGGACACCGGGTGTATCGTCGACGACATGCTGGGCGATTTCCTGATGCGTTTCGGCGTACAAGAAATCACGGGCGGTCTCTTGGAGGGTCGCAAGCGCCTCCTCGCGTTGCTTGCGTTTCGTGATATCCCGACAGCTGAAGAGAAGCGTCCCCCCCTGGATGTCGACCTCCCGGACGTTGATCAGGAGCGTGTGCTCACGACCCGCTTTGTCCGTCGCGGTCGTCTCGATGTTCTTGAGCACGCCATCCTCTGCGAGCTCCTCACGGTCGAAGAGGTCCGTACCGAGGAGGTCGTCGATCGTCCTTTGCTCGTGAATCTCGTCGGCCGTGTAGCCAAAGATGAAGTGGACGTTGGGACAGACGTAGGTGTACTCGCCAGCTTCGTTCGTGATGAGGACGGTGTCGGTCATGTTGTTGAGGGTGACGCGGTGGAGCTCCTCCGATTGTCGGAGGTCGCGTTCGAGATCAACGCGCTCAGTGATGTCGACGCCCTCAACGACGATTGAAACGAGATTTCCGCGCTCGTTCTTGACTGGGCGCACGGAGAGATCGATGACGCGTGGGTCCTCGATGTGTGGGGGCTGTTTGACGACCGCATTTCCGAATTTCCCATCGAGTGCGTTCTCCACGATTTGTTGTACGTCCGTGCTCTTCGTATCGGTCTTTGCCCACCACGGAAGCGTCCAGAACGGTTCACCGACGATGGTTTCAACGCCCACATCGATCATTTCCCGTGCTGTCTCGTTCACGCGCGTAAGTGAGCCAGCAGGATCGAGCACCCACGTTGCGGTCCGCGAATCGTTGAATATGGCGTCGAACTGTCTGGCGCGATCCCGTCGTGTGGCTGCCCGCCGTGCGGATCGGACGGCACGCTCGGTTCGTTCGATGAGTTCGTCGGTCATCTCTTCTACCGGCTCCGTGAGCGCGATGTAATCCGTGACACCGGCTTTGATAGCGTCGCTGGCGATGGCTTCGCTCCCAGCGGCGGTACAGATCACGACCGGAAGCGTCGTGGTTTCGGTGCGGATCTCCTTGAGGAGTTCCAGCCCTGTTGCTCCTTCGAGCGTGTCTCCGCTGATGAGACAGTCAATGGTCCGCTTCCGGACGATACCACTCGCTTCGGACTTGGTTCCAACTATATGCACAGTCGCATCAGTCTGTGTCTCAAGCGTTGCAGCGAATCGCGTGAGCCAGTCATTTGTTCCGACGAGCAGTACCGTCGACGAATCGAGGACGGATTGGGAAGCGACCATTATTCGATCACTTGAGTACAGGGAACGATTCTCTCGGGGCCGATTCGAATTCGCCCCCAGTTCTGCTGCTGGCCTGGTCCGGAATGCACACACATAGATAGTTAACTATCTAACCACTAGGAGCTAAAAGCATTTGTTGTCTAACCTCCAGAGGTATGCAGAGCGAGACGTAATATGGGGACACCATCATCGAGATTCGTTGCAGGCACCTGTCGATTCCCGATTTCCGTGGTTCGCCGTCCGACCACATTATCGAGTAATGACTACCCAACCGACCACCCACCAGCAAGAAACTACTAGTAGCGATCCGCACCAGAAGCATCAGTCGACGTGGGGTATCGTTGCCGGCGCGAGTCTCATCTCGACAGGGTTAGCTGCCTACGAAATTGTTCCTGCGAGCGTCACCCCGCTCATTCGTGACTCGCTGGGTATCGGTCCAACAATCGCAGGCTTCCTTGTTGGAGTCATGTTCGGTACTGCAGTGATTGCAAGCCTCCCAGCTGGTGCGGTGCTTGACCGGACAGACTCCAGGAACGTGATGGCACTCGCTGTTCTCACACTACTTGTCGCCGGAACGTGGGGATGGGTCGCTGGACAGCGGGGGGACTATCGATCTGTGATTGCGTCGCGAGCGCTTGGTGGGATCGCCTACGTCGTCGTGTGGAACGCTGGCATCGATATCGTGAGTCGAGCAGCCACCAGCGAGAACCGGGCAACGGCTGTCGGCATTTTCACCGCGAGTGGCCCGATCGGGTTCGCGCTCGGGCAAGGAGTCGGCCCATTGATTGCGCATCAATTTGGGTGGCCAACAATTTTTATTGCGTTCACGGGGCTCACAGTCATCGGTCTCGTCGTATTCTGGCCAGCTAGTCGAGGGATCGGGACGAACCGGGGAGATGCTCCCTCAGTTCAGGAGTTCGGTTCAGTTCTTCGGAACCGGAAGGTCTGGTCAGTCGGATTGCTCGGGTTTCTCGGCTATTCACTGTACTTGTTCGTGAATAGCTGGGGTGCGTCGTATCTCACGACCGAACTCGGGCTGTCACTCGCAGTGAGCGGACTCCTAGTGGCCACATTCCCCGCAATCGGGGTGGTCTCCAGAATCAGTAGTGGCCTCCTGTCTGACCGAGTCTTCGGTGGTCGCCGCCAACCCATCGTATTCGGGTCCTTCGCAGTTGCTGCTCCGCTTGTGCTCGTGTTCACACAGTTTCGGTCACTTCCACTGCTCGTTGGGCTCCTGCTGCTCACCGGGTTTGCGGTCCAGCTTACGCTGGGCCTGTCCTTCACGTACGTCCGAGAGGTTGTCGATTCACGGGTCGCTGCGACAGCCGTCGCGTTCCAAACAAGTGTCGGGCTGGCAGGGGCGTTCCTTGCCCCAATTGGGGGCGGCGTTGTTGTCGACCTAGCGGGGTTCGATACGGCATTTCTCCTCGCTGGAGCCCTCGCTATCTGTGGAATCGCGGTTGCTTGGCGAGCTCCAGAACCAGGATACTCGTAGCACGGACACCTCCAATCCTTGTGAACGACACCACAGATACGCTTGGTCGGACGGTAGATCAATATGAGCGTGCGAAACAGGGCGCTGACCAAGTCTTTCTCCGAGTCCGTGTCTAGATTGGCGAGAGACCAGTTGCTAGTTCTCGATTCAGACCAACTCAATAAAAAGCACATATAAAGTCTATCCTCCGAGATTGCACTGAAACAAACCGAGGCCGGCCGACCACCACCGAGACCTCTGCCCGACAGATATATTCACAATTCATTCAGCTAGAGGATGTCAAAGCAATTCGAAGGGAAGACAGCAGTCCTGACACCCTCTCACGGCTAAACAGTAGTTGCCGATTCAAATTGCGGTGTGTTCTCTGGGGTATGACGAGATTGTTGAAATCCGGCTTGATCCGGTCGTTTGAGCAGTGATTCGAATAGGCGGTGAACGGGGAGATAAGAAATTCATGGCGACTGGAAGTCTCGCCAGTACGGAGGGACGTGCTGACCCAGGCGCTCGCCTGGGTCTGCCGCCCCGATGAGGATTATCCGTACGTCACTGGCCCGAGGAAGAACCGAAACGTCGCCGTGGAGACTACTGGTCTCGTTTTCACCCGGCGTTGCTCAGAGAGCAGCAAACACACCACGATCCAGAGATTTTATAGCGCCACAGCGAACAGAAAGCAGAACAACCGCACCGCAAACATCGACGACGTAGTCCGGGTCAGAAACTCCCCGATCTTCCGGTAGGACGTTTCTATTCCCCCACGACGCTGATACGCTTGTTCGAGTGTCATCGCTTCATCCATCGTTCTCGGTTGATTCGTGATCAGACACAGCGAGTCGTCGTCCCGCGAGTGGTGCGGGACGACGACGAGCGTAACCAGGACACGCATCGTGGGAGACTGCTTTCTGACCAGCTCGTAGTCGGTGACGAATTTCTCTTCATCGTGTTCAGCAAGAACGCGCTTGATCCCCGATGTTTTGGGTGCGCGCATGACGAACTTTACACCGAGATCGGCGAGTTCGTCGACCAACTCGATCCGATAGAGGCCACGATCACCGCGCGGATGGCCTTGATCAAGGTAGGTGTGTCGGTACGAGCAACGTGCTCGGACGTCAGCATGAATCGTGCCGCCGGCGACACAATGCACAGTGTCACGAAGACATAGGTGAGATCGGTCCCTCGATCAGGATTGACTCGTGACATCGGTGTCTGCTTCGAGCCGTAATAGAGCCACTCATGGAGATTTACCGCAACTTCTGCGGTGTTAGGAATCGACATGCTTTGCGTATCTGCGTGATGACCTAATCGCGGACGCCATCTAACTGAGCGTCGATGACGTCCGCTTCCATCCGCCCGAGATTGTACAGGAGTGACTTCCCGACTGATGTCGGAACACTCCTCACTCACGGTAAGGGCAGGATTCCCTCCTTGGTATAGATGGCAGAACCTGACGAGATGGCTGCGACGGTCACCTGGCTGGCCTCTGAAGACGCATCCTTCGTCAACGGACACGCGCTTCCCGCCGAGGGTGGGAAATTGGCTTGAACGGCGCCTAGCTAAGAGAAGCAATTCGAGTCCTGCCTCGACTGCAAGAGATAGCCGGATAGCAGAATACTGTTACTGCTGTGATTCACCGCCGTCGATTGGGATGACCTGCCCAGTAATGAACGATGCCTCGTCTGAGCAAAGCCACAGAATCGTATTCGCCACTTCCTCCGGTCGTGCCGGACGTCCCATCGGCACCTTCGAAGTTACCTGCTGCTGCTCGTTCTCTGACATTGCTCTTAACGCAGGTGTATCAACGATTGTGGGACAGACTGCGTTCACGCGGACCCCTGCATCTGCGAACTCGAGGGCGGCTGTTTTGGTCAAGCCGACAACGCCGTGTTTGCTCGCGCTGTACGGCGTGCGTCCAGGGCTCCCCCGGATGCCAGCCATCGATGCGACGTTGACAATCGCACCACCGTCCGATGCTTGGAGAGCCGGAATCTGCTCTTTTATTCCCGCCCACACACCCTTCTGATTGATGTTATTAATACGGTCCCACTCACTTTCCTCGATGTTGGTGACCGGTGCGGGATCGTTGCCCGTCGCCGCGTTGTTGACTGCATAATCGAGCCGTCCATACTGTTCAAGGACGGTGTCGACGGTGGATTCAATTGATTCAGGACGCCCGACATTGGTTTTTTCAAAGGTCGCAGTCCCACCAGCCTCTTCGATCTGGCTAACTGTATCCGTGCCACCATCCTCATCGATGTCTGCTACGGCGACCATCGCTCCTTCTCGCGCGAACCGTTTTGCTGTTACCTGACCGATACCGGATCCAGCACCGGTGATAAGGGCCACGGTTTCAGACAGTTCGTACATCGTTTCCTTATATATTGAATATATTGTAAAGAGCTTTCTGATTTCGCTGTTCGGACCGAAACCCAAGCAAATCGGTAGTGACGGCGTGGGGCAGTAGCTCGTAGCCATACCAGACACACCAAGGGATACACAACAGAATACTCTAAACTCTGACAGAAAAAGAGACAGTCAAAAGGGACAGCGATTACAGAGGGTAGTAGGACTGTCGTTAGTTCGCTGTAATCCGCTCGATGTGCGTGGTAATTGCATCTCGAAGCTTGTGGATCGATTCATCTGGGTCATAGACGGTAAGGCGTCGGGTTCGCGTCCCTGTGAGCAGCGAGAGGAAAAGTTCGGCCTCGACTGCGGGGTCAATTTCTGCAAATTCGCCAGCTTCGAGACCTCGGGCGAAAATGTCTTGGAGAAGTTCTCTCAGCTCCTTGTCGACGCGAAGATACTGTTCGCGAGCGTCCTGGTTGTGTGGCCCATTTACTCGTAGTTCAAACATTGCAAGCTGAATTCGATAGACTTGCTCGTCAAGAGTTGCGGGGAGGAGGGTTTCAACAAATGTCTCGAGTTCAGCCCGTGGCGACTTCTTTTCGCTGGGGAGGCTCTCAAGAAACTCGCACAGAACGTAATCGAGGAAGTCAACCAGTAATTCATCTCGTCCATCGTAGTGATAATAGAGTAGTGTTCGACTGTTATCAAACTCATCAGCAATATCCTGAATCGTAAGGCTGTCGTACCCGTGTTTACCCAATGCATGATACGTTGCCTCCATGATTTCCACTTTTGTCGGCCCAAGTTCACCGGGACTGTTGTTGTTCATCAGTGTATAGATACTGAATGTCTGAGACAGAGTTCTTTTTGCATTTGCATTATCGTTTATTTCGTTACCGGGATTGGAAATCGAAACGGATGGTCAGTTGGTCGGCCATCAGAGTGTTACGAGATATATAAGCCACAGGACAACTGAGAACCCACCGATTCCGGCTAAGAGTGCACAATACACCGTTGGGGCCCGGTCTTTGATTTTGTACCCACTGTAAATCGATCCAAGCCCTGCGATGGGAAGGACGAACAGTGAAACGAGGGCGCTAACAACGCCGAAGATCAGATAGCGTCTGGTAGTGGCTCGACTCATTGGATATCCTCATCCTGACTTACATTGATGTTAATATATAAATCCTTTGGAGAGGTTGTGTTGACCCCTTGAAAAGAATAGCTCTTGGTTGATTTCCCATCAATTTGTATGGATGCTAGGAATATTATAAAATAATCACACACCGTAATCATAGTACTTTCCGGATTGTCTCCTCGTTCGTAGATTAGTGATAGCGACGACGAGGCGAGAGTACAGAGCGAGGATAAACCTGCGCTCGTGCGTGGACAAGCATGATAGACCCAGCCTTCCGTATGTCGTTTGTCCTCGTGATCTTCCTGTTGCAGAACCTCTGGCTCAGGGTGCGATGGGGCGTGCTCGCCCCGCCGCAACGCAGCGTGAGAGCGCTTCCTGTTAGGTTCCGGTTAGAGGTATTCCGTAAGTGAATCACCCGATATCTCGACGGCCGGAATTGAGAGGCCCCGACCCACCGAATCAGAATCCTGCCAACCTACAGTCAGTGGATGCGGGCTGAACCATCCGCGTCCAGCGGTCACCTGTGAACGAGCGACAGCTTCTTGTTTTGTCTTAGGCGACGATATTCTCACTGGAATGAGATCGCCGTCTTGGGTCGGATATTCACTCACCTGTGTCAGTTACTCTCGTCTCCCTCCAGGAATCGAGTCAGTAATCAGGAACGATAGGGACTACGGAAAGTCATGATGCGTGGGGGAAGTCTATCCATAGATGGATTGATTATCGACCAACGCTCTTCTGTAGGAGATTGTTGATACGGTCGTGGTATTCTCACCGGTATCTACAACTGCCGATCTGAATGCTTCTCTGCGCTGAATAGAGGGTCTCCGAGACAGACCGAAATCGCAAGACAGCAAGCCATCAACAATGCTCTACACAAGAGCGATCGACCAATTCGACAGATACGACAAGCAACCACCACGTTGGTATACCTTTTGGACGGGTAGTCAATATAGAGTGAAACAGTAATCTCACTACCGCAAGTGCACCCATAGTGGTGCCCCACCCTTGTCTAATATTCGTTTTTGTATATGAATATGCCTATATAATTCTAAAAAATTCTATTCTACATCTAAATCCAATTTTGTTATCGAAATAAAAAATAAAAATGAAATACGTATGAGGTATAATAATTGAAGTGATAGATTATAATTGTATATTATTCTCGCCGAGGTCAACAACTACGAGTGGTCAAATTAGCGCTCTGCGATGACCTCGATTTCCACGTCGATGTCCACGGGAAGTTTCACGACTTCGATAGCACTCCGGGCTGGGTATGGTTCGGACATGAGTTCTCCGTAGACCTTGTTCACTTCATCGTAGTACCGCATGTCCTTGACGAACACTGTCGCTTTCACCACATCATCGAGCGATGCGCCTCCTGCCCGAAGAATCGCATCCACATTTTGGAGTGTTCGTCTGGTCTGTTCAGCAGGCGAGCCGTCGATTACGTCGCCAGTGTTTGGGTCAACTGGACCCTGACCGGAGACGTAAATCTTGTCTCCGGACACAATCGCTTGGGAATACGGTCCGATACTGTCAGGTGCATCGTCGGTTGTAAGTTCGTCCATTGGTGTTTTTTTTTTATAGCATGGTGGTCAGTCTGTCAATATTGTTATGGCTCAAAGTGAATAAGCACATTTCGTCAATTATAATCTTCCTCTACAGCATCTTCGAATGCGTCCTTGAAACGTGCATTTGCAGAGTTGAGATACGCGATGTCACTCCCGTTTGCTAAAAAGTCGATACCACGATCAAGCCAGAGTGAGATATCGTCGACATCGCCCACAACTGTCCCGACAACAACATTGTGTGCTTGGGCTGCGTTGACGATACGTTTGACAGCATCGTCGAATGGGGCAGTTTCGTCACTCCCGTAAGTACCGAGCGAGACAGCCAGGTCCCCAGGACCGATGAAAACTCCATCAACCCCGTCAACTGCGGCGATATCTTCAGCATTTTCGACTGCTTCTGCTGTCTCGATCTGAACGATAACGATGGGGTCCTCTTCAGCCGCTTGTTCCATGTACTCGTCGAACTCTTTTCCGTATTTTGCAGGCCGTAGTGGGCCAACGCCACGAACCCCATTAGGAGGGTAACGAGTTGCCTCAACAGCATCTTTAGCTTCTTCAACGGTATTAACCCACGGAACCAGAATGCCACGTGCACCGTTATCAAGGACACGTTTGATTGTGACGTGATCGTTCCATGGGACGCGCGTAATCATCTCTGCATGACCGTCCGAGGCATCCATCGCTCGCCCCATCTTGTTCACAGTCGAAATGTCGAGTGCGGAGTGCTCCATGTCGACGATGATGAAGTCGTTCCCGTACTCGGCAATTAGCTCGACGATCGATGGTTCCTCGAGTACAACCCATGAACCGCGAACGTACTCCTTTTGCTTCAACCGCTGTTTCAAATCCATAACAATTGGAGTGTTATCATAGACCAATATAATCCTTTGTATTCCTCGAGAGGCTTAAACGCCCGCTAAAAGTCTCTAATTGGCCCGTAGACCTATATTCTAATTGATCCTCGGGGAATTATATTGACGAGTTCGAGATCGACTGACTATGTTATACCAGTCGTTCGCCGTCGCCTCCGAACAGCTTGACGCTCTCTGGAGGCACCTTGACGGATACAGTATCGCCAGCTTCGAGGCCGGTCACATCGTCCATCAACACCGTGATTTCATCACCATTCTGGCTTTCAAGATAAATCGCGGCCCTGTCTCCGTGTGGTTCGATAACGGTAACAGTGGCTTTGAATAGCCCGTCATCCTCAAATGAAAGTGCTTCAGGCCGGACTGCAGCGCTGACGTGGTTCACGGAATCCGTATTGATTCCATCCGACTGCTCCGTTGTAAGGGGTAGCTCAAAGATATCGGTCGAGATGACCGACTCATTGTCGCGTTCGATGAGTTTACCATCAAAAAAGTTGGTTGGCGGAGAACCAATGAAGTCAGCAATAAACCGTGACTGTGGATCGTTGTAGATCTTGTCAGGTGTCCCGACCTGTTCGATATGGCCGTCGTTCATGACGACTAGCTTATCTGCCAGCATCATCGCTTCTTGCTGATCGTGCGTCACAAAGATCATCGCGATGTCAAGTTGCGACTGAAGCCGCTGGACCTCAACGCGCATCTGGTCGCGGAGGTTCGCATCCAGAGCCGAGAAGGGTTCATCGAGCAGGAATGCGTCGGGCTGAATCACCATCGCCCGGCCTAGACTAACGCGCTGTTGTTGTCCGCCGGAGAGAGCAGATGGCTTCCGGTCGAGGAGTTCACTGATTCCCAAAATCTCGGCGGCCTCTTCGACACGCTGTTCTTTCTCCTCGGAGGGAAGATCGGTCTTCATATCAAGACCGAATCGCATATTCCGACGGACGCTCATGTGGGGAAAGAGCGCGATAGATTGGAACACGAACGCAAGATCACGGTCCTTAGGTTTTTTATTTGTGACGTCCTCTCCATCGATGACGATGTTCCCGGAGTCGGGAAGTTCTAGCCCAGCGACGCAACGCAACGTGGTCGTTTTACCACAACCGGACGGACCGAGTAGGACGACGAACTCACCCTGTTTGATGTCAAGATTGATATCCTCGCAGGCAACAACATCGCCACCATCGAACGTCTTAGTGATTGACTCGATTTTGACGTGGCCATCGGTGGATTCCGTTCCCTGCCTCGGCTGTCCCTCTTCAATCGACTGGGCACTATCGTAGCTGCTCATTGGAGTAGTAGGATATGGTGCATTGTCATTAATAAATCTACTCAATGCGTCCGTACGTTATCTGGATAGAAGAAACTATTTTTTGGATTAAGTAGACAGCCTATTCGGGGGATTAGAGGGGTATGGACGACTGGTTTGCAATCGGGAGTTACACACGAATATTTGTCCGGTTGAACACAATCCTTATGTTCACAGTCACTGCACATTGTGATAGTGACGGCACAATGAGCCATCAGTCATCAAAGCAACTTCAGGCTGTTATCAACAGTGCGTATGATCGGTTTCAGGGCGAAGACGCACAGTCGATGAATCTCGTTGCAGGACAGGCACTTGGCGAAGCAACTCGGACTACGTTAGGTCCTAACGGGATGGACAAAATGATTGTCGACTCCCTTGGGGGCGTAACCATCACAAACGACGGTGCAACAATCCTCCAAGAGATTGACCTTGACCATCCCGCTGCGAAACTCGTATCTGAAGTCGCTCAGTCACAGGAACAGGCTGCTGGTGATGGTACCACTACTGCTGTCGTTCTGGCTGGTGAACTCCTTGCAGAGGCAGAGAAGTTGATTGACGAAGGTATCCATCCCACTTCAATTATCAATGGGTACAGGACTGCGGTTTCAGACGCTTACGATGTTCTCGATAACAATGCAACCGAGGTCACGCCGGGAGATACTCGAACGCTTTCACAACTAGCACAAACTGCGATGACGGGGACTGGGGCGGGAGGAAGTCGGGAGTACCTCGCGGACCTCGTGGTCAAGGCAACCAAACAGGTGAGCGCTGATGGTATTGTGGACACCGATGCAGTCCAGATTGAGAGTGTTCCGGGTGGGCTTCTCACGGACTCGGAGTGCATTCTGGGAACTACCATTGAAAAAGAACCGGCTGCGATGGAAATGCCTCGCTTAGCTACCGACGCGAAAATTGTGCTCCTCGAAGATGCACTTCAGATAGAGGACACGACTCTTGATGGTTCAGTTTCATTTAATGACCCCGAAACTCGACAACAAATACTCGACACTGAAGACGAGACACTCACCGCAAGGGTTCAACAGCTCGTCAAGCTGGATGTGAATGTCGTCTTTGCTGGCGGAGAATTGAGCAAGCGAGCAATCGAGGAGATGGTCCAGCATGGGATGATGGTATTCAACAAGACGCCAACTGAGGCACTCGAACGTCTCGCTGGGGCTACCGGCGCAACCATCAGCACCGGTGCCGATGCACTCACCAGCCAAAAGCTTGGATACGCCGGTCATGTCGAATGCGGAGCGAAAGACTGGCAGGATGTTGTCTTCGTTGAGGAGTGTAACGACCCGGACAACGTTACGCTGCTGCTGCGTGGTGGACCGACACATGTTATGGATGAACTGGAACGCCCCATCGCTGACGCTATCGCTGTTGTGAGCAACGCGATCGAAAATGGTCGATTCTCCCCCGGTGGCTGTGCTATTGAAATAGAGATTGCACGCCAGCTCCGGTCGACGGCTGGAGGGATTGCGGCACGGGAGCAGCTCGCCGTTGAGGCTTTTGCGGACGCTGTCGAAGTACTCCCGCGCACGCTCGCAGAAAGTGCAGGACGCGATCCTATCGATACTCTCGTTGAACTCCGCCAGCGTCATGCCGAGGGAGACGTTACGACTGGAGTCAATGGCCATGCAGGAGCGATTGAAGACACTCTGGCTGCAGGTGTAATCGATTCTGTTCGAGTGAAAGAAACAGCGATTGAGACCGCTGCACAGGCTGCGATACTGCTGCTACGGATTGACGATATTCTTCTCTCCGAACAGCAGCCAAATCGATCCGAAGGCGGAACTGCGCCGAACATGCCGCGATAGCATTTAGCCCAACGGAGTCCCCTACATTTCGCTTTTTATAAGCACCCTGGTCTAAATGGTTCAGAGCTTGGAGGAAGAACGGAATCGTTAATCATGGCTACATGCAGGTCGATTACACTACCTCGTCAGTCACCATACAATACGTCAGGCGGACTTTGCTTCACGAATGGAGGTTTGTACTTGTCTGATGAGGACCACCAGGATAAGCATGGTAAACACCAACATGAACCCGATGACGATAATGTTGCCTTGGTTCAGCGAGAGGAAGAGTCCCAATCCAAGTGCGATAACACCGAATACAGTAGTAATCGTTTGCTGCGTCAGTATCTTGTCTAATGGTGAAGGCAATTTCATGTTCGTATAGCACATTGACACACTAGCTCATAGTACTTTTGTTCGCTGGCGACTCCTATCGCTACCAGCACGTCGGAGCGGTCCAATATATGGGCTCAATCTCACAAAGAATGATACTATTTTAATCTTCAGCAACGGTTGACTCTGAGGTGGGGACTCTCAGACATTTCCTATCGCGAGAGAGAGACCCCCCGTGTGTTTTCTAAACGGTGCTGAAGCAGTGTAGCGGGCATTCAGTGATGTTCACCGTTCGGTCCCTGATATGATTGGGCTCTGGACGACCACGGTTGTTACGAGTCACGTGCTAAAACGTAGGGGAGCGATTCCCCCGTTGGTGTCTGATTTGGTCTGTTCAAATACTGAATAGGATCTATTGTAGCTGGTACTCCCCAGCAGACCTCTTAAAATTCGGTCGCTGACTAACGCCAAGTCTTCAACGTGTTCTATAGTGTCTTGAGACCCTTACAGCATACTCTAACTACTGGCCCATGTGACGAAATTGGGAGATACTGTCACTCTACAAAGCAACAAGTAGTGAAAAACCAACTGCGCTCGGCGCTACTGGAACGTCTGTGTCAGGCTTTTGCGCGCGAACAGGTACATTATCGCTGGGGGAAGACTGATGAGCACGGTTCGAGCCATAATCGTCCCCTGCTTGAGTGTTGCTTCAGAACTCACGGCCGCGTTGAGGCTTGCAATCGCCGGTTTAGCCGTGTCAACAGTCAGTAGGAGTCCGAAAAAGAACTCATTCCAGCTGATGACGAACGAGAAGAAACTGACAGCGAGGATCCCTGGCACCGATAGTGGAAGAATTACTCTTACGAAAGCGGTGAACGGAGTACATCCGTAGACCTGTGCTGCCTCTTCGATGTTCGCCGGTAGGGCCGTGAGGTAGTCCCGCATCAGGAACACAGTGAAGGGGACTAGGAAGACCAGGTCGACGAGCCACAGACCGACGATGTTGTCAGAGAGGCCTAGCTCGAAGAAGGTAACCGTGATCGGAATCGCGACGATAATCACTGGGAACAGCAGGACCCCTACGACTGCATAGAAGAGCCGTGAGCGGTGAGCAAAGTCCCGCCGTGCGAACGCATAGGAGGCTGGAACTGTGACGAGTAGCGTGATGATCGTCGATCCCAATGCCCGAAGATAGCTATTCTCGAGCAACGGTGCAGTGTCATTCCATGATTGGATGTACCACTTGAACGTCGGCGATTCAGGGATCCAGATTGGGCTGTAGAAGTTCGCCGCGCTTCGGACGGACATGGACACAGCGAAGAGGACTGGGACCACTGCTGCTACGATGAGAGCACCGATGAGAGCGACCCGTCCAACTGACCAGAACCAATCTGAGGGGCTGTGCTGTTTATTGTAACCTTTGAGTAGACTCATGTTGCTGCCTCCTGTTCACTCGCGACACGTTCAAACCACCACATCAACGGGACAACAGCGACGATGACGACAAGGACAGTAATAATCCCGACCGCCGCGGCTCGTCCCATCTGCTGGTTGGTAAATGCCAAATCGAATAGCGTCACGGACAGGGGTGAAGTATCGTATCCCGGCCCACCACGCGTTAGCTGCCAGTTCTGTGCTGTCTTGAGCATGTTCTGGACGACACGGAAGATTACAACGAAGATAATTGCACTCTTTAAATGAGGGTAGGTGATATACCGGAACATCTGCAGTCGGTTTGCCCCGTACATCTTTGCCGATTCATACAACTCATCAGAGACACTCTGTCGACGTGCAAGGATGATGAGGAAGACCCACGGCCAGTATGTCCAGGTAAGGCTTCCCAGCACGACGCTTATAGCCGGCCAGGTTTCTTGTCGCCAGTAAATTGCTGTCTCAACGAGTCCCAAATTTCCGAGGATACTAAAGAACGGTCCGAAGTTCGGCTCTAGGAAATAATACAGGATTGTTCCCGAAGCGACTGGTGGAATAACGAACGGGAGCAAGAACGTAGTGCTGATGACGTTCTTAAACCTGGTCGTGTGGTACACAGCCAGGGCAGCCCCAACGCCGATAATTAGCTGGGGAATTACCATGAGCGCCATCAAGATCGTCATCCGCATCGACGCGACGAACCCATCGGACGTGATGAAATTGACGTAGTTTTCGAGGCCAACCCAGTCTCCCTGTCCAGCTTGCAAGGGCCACTCGAAGAAGCTGATGTATATCCCCCGGAAAATCGGGAGCCAGAGCATTACACCAATGACCAAGAGTGCGGGCAGGATGAACAGGTACACAGAGTATTTTTCCGGGACAAACCCACGGACTCTTGTCAACACTGTTTGCTGTTTTGTGCTCATATCGTTAATGGACGATAGGGTCTATTAAGCCTAACGGCTTTGCTGTTTCGTCTCGTGACCAACACCATACAGGTGTCGCCAGTACGAGAATCGTGTGATCAACCGAAAAAACGGGCAGTTGGTAATCAGGAAAACGCGACTCGGTGAGATTTTCGACAGGGGATCGGTGCACCCGTTTCCACAACTCTGCAGATTCTATATTGGGGCTCTAATTGAGACCCATGTCCGATCGAGCGGTTTCTTCCCATCCCTGCATTGCTTCCTCAAGGGTCAGGTCGCCGGTAAGGTACTGGGGGAGGTACTGGCCGGCACCGGACAGTGTGGGAACAATGTCTCCGACTTCGGGGCTCCCGTAACCGAGAGACCAAGCTCCACCATTGTCCATCTGTGTACGACACGTCTCGAACCAGTGATGCTGGTCTTCCCACTTGACATTCTCTTGAGCAGCGTCCCACGCGTCACGCTTGCTCGGAATGAAGCCAGACTCCTGTGCCATAATCTCGTGGAAACCATCACTCAGGACATAGTTAGCGAGGAAGTAGATTGCTGCTTCCTGACGCCGCTTTTCTTGGCTGTTGCCCTCCTCAACCGGGAGAACGTTGTAGAACCACGGCGTCTGGTTGCTCTTCTTTTCGCCCCACATCGGGTACCACCGCATTGTCCCGTCCTGTAGCACAGCGGGGTTGGACTGGGCGACACTCTTGTGATGTTTGGGCTCCGGATTCACCTGACCGTAGCGATCCGTTGTTGCGATTTGCCCAGAGACAGCCGACCCGCCGAGTGAGGCAGTGTCCGGTGCAATCACGCCTTCATCAAGCAGTCGCTTGAACCGCTGCATAGTCTCGGCGTACGCATCGTTGCCGACGTTCAGTTCACTGTAGTCTTCGTTCATCAGCGAAGTCTCAGTCTTATCGCCAGTCTGCGGGAGCTGACTCCAGACAAAGCCTAGCACGTCACCCCCCGAACCAGGCACTTGGAATCCGTACTCTGCGTCGGAATTGTTCTGGAGTTTCCGCGAGAATTCGATTGCTTCTTCGAACGACTGCGGTGGGAAATCGTCTTCCAGACCGGCTTGCTTGACGAAATCGTATCGCGCCAGCACCGGACTTCTCGGACTGTTGAAAACCGGGAAGTGGGGCACATCGATGTCGGGAAGACCCCGGCCCAGATACCGCATGCCGTCGAACTGCCACTCTAAGTCGCCGATAGTGTCGTCATCGAAGAGATCTGAATGATCCTTCATCATGTCGTCGGCGGTGTAGTAGTACTGGTGGTCCAAGATGAGGCCGAATGCAGGAGTCCACGAGTGAATGTGTGGGCCCTCACCGTTTCTGATCTGCTGTGGCCATCCGTCGGTGACGCCACCGTCGAACGTGAGGTTGACAGTTGCTCCAGTATCGCTTTCGAATTCGGCAACGAGATCCTCGATAAACGCTTTCTGCCCTGTATTAACCCCGAACCAGTCCCACATCTCGAACGTCACACCGTCGAATCGAGCACCATCACCATTCTCACCAGTTATCGTGGAATCATCACCCGAATCGGTTGACCCGCCACTTCCGGACGAACTGCTGTTATTCGAACAGCCAGCAAGTAGTGTTCCCGCCCCGATACCGGCCATGGTCATGAATCGACGCCTCGACTGTTGAGAGGCGGTCTTCTGGTCAGACATGAATACAAATGTACGATTGTAGCTATAGTATAAATAATTAACTATATATTTAGGTTTGCTACGTATTGGAAATTATATTAGTTCAGCACGGAACCCAATTCTATCTACTGCTGGAGGGGAACCCCTCTGTTTACTGGGCCTGTCGGATACGAGCATCTGCACCTTTGATACACGCACCTGATCTTGAGAGCAATGTTTGCAAAAAGGGAGAGAAACGAAGTCTACAGTGGGGCCAAGAAAAAGATACTCAGACAGACCCAGCGCACGGATACATTTATACGACTACACAAACGACGAATAGCTATGGACTTCGCAATGTGGGCGTATCCGTGGGACATCCTGGATGAAGGCATTCCGAACGCAGTCGAACGACTCACCAATGCAGGAATCGATGAGATCAATCTTGCAACCAATTATCATGCGGTCCACTCGTTCTCACCCACTAATTCAGAACGACGCTCGTACTTTGCACAGGCCAGTTCGTACTTTCAGCCGTCACCGGAGGCATACGAGGACCTGATGCCAGTGACAGCGAAACAAATGGACAACAACGACTGGGTGGATGAAATCGTGCACGCGTTAGCAGATACCCCCATCACTACGAATGCATGGGTTGTCGGCTGTCACAACTCCCGCCTCGGCCTTAGACATCCGGAGCTATCACTCACGTCTCCATATGATGATGACCTTCCGTTCGGGCTCTGTCCCTCCCAACCGGCCGTACAGGCATATTTGAAAGGACTGTTGCGAGACCTTTCATCCCGACCGGGCTTCGATCGAATCGAGCTTGAGACATTCGATTACTTTTTCGGCAGTGGACTGAGCTGGCACCACGACAAGGTCTTTGTCGATCTCGGGAAACTTGGAACATTCCTGCTTGGTCTTTGCTTCTGCGACGAATGTCGATCTACTGCATCCGACAAGGGTGTCGACGTTGACCGTGTCCAACAAATCTGCACTAAGACGATAGATGGGATCTGTAACGGTAGCCTGCCGTCATCAGTTGATCCATTAAAATGGGTACAATCGCATCCGGACGTCGCTGCCTACGTCGCTATCCGTGAGCAAACACTCGTGGATCTTTACGCTGACTTCCAGGAGATTGTCGATGTGGACTTAGGGTATACAATCGGTATACTCGATATCGGAGACGAATGGCTATTCGGGGCCGACCTCACGGAACTTGGTGATCACGTCGATTATTTCACGGCTCTAGCCTACCAATCGACGGGACCGGCAGCTGCGGAAACGATTCAGACCGCAGACTCGTTGACGCAAACGACCCCAGTCCATGCAGGAATACAGCCCGGGCCACCGATTGTGAAAGAAGCCCAGACGGTTTCATCGCTTGTTGACGAAGTGGTGCAGACGGGAACAGACCGGATATCTTTCTACAATTACGGTCCGTTGCCGGACCGATGCTTCGATTGGATTGCCGAGGCGACCGCATCGTATCGTTGACGGCCGAAATATCGACGAGCATCAGAGTCACTTTTGAGCATTACAGACGCTAGATTTTAGTAACTATTGTGCTCATTGATACATTCAGTCTACAACGATCGATTGTTCCAATATAATTGAAGAAATTTCGTCGTGGGCCGCTTCTAAGAAGGAATGCCGGGAAACTCTCCAATAATAGTGGAAGTGCAGTGTTAACTTGTACCAATAGCATGATGAATTGTGTGGTATTCGGATTGTAATTTATTTATATTATTATCCACAGCAAACGGTGTGCCGACATACGAATAATAAGTGTACTACTGTTATTCCATATAACTACATGCAGTTGACATTATCTCGTGTGTCTGATTCCGCCTGGGTGCGTCAGTGCTGTCTAAAATATCAACAATTCTTTGCCAGTGTCACCACCCTCCGGAATCTGTCGTCAATACCTATTCAAGAGATTCAACGCTAGATATCAAATCATATGTACACTTGTTATTTTGAGGGAGAGGTGTTCTTCATAATACGGCTGGCTTCATCTGGTCACCTACAGCGAGGGAGTCTTTTCGTGTTACTGGGGGAAAAATGAAAACCAATGACTTCCCCACTGGATCTGGCAGGTCGACAGTAGATGGGGTCAACAGGTTGGTTCTCGAAATTGTGGAGTTTGTACGTCAGTCATCCAAAAATATTGTACTATCTATTGAACTTCCATTATTACTGAATTTTCAAACTCAATTTTATCATGGGTGGACTCTTTCCCTGCTTATGGGAAGAATTATGTTATTCAAAATATGATATTCTGGCATGACACAGGAATCCGGTTCTGTATCGGGAATCAAATCGATCGTTCGAGCGAGTCGGATCATCCAGATGTTACAGGAACACGATAGCCTGACGCTAACCGAACTAGCTGACGAAATGGAAATCCCAACGAGTACAGCCCACGTTTATTTGCAAACCCTTCAGCAAGAAGGCTTCGTAGTCTGTGAGGACCACGAGTACCGGAACGGTTTGCAGTTTCTCGAATACGGCAGCTATGTCCGTCGAAAGTACGAGATTTACACCGCTGCCAAACAGGTGTTGAGAGAACTTGCTATGGAGACCGGCGAGCGGGCCGGACTCGGTGTCGAGGAAAACGGCAAGCGTGTTCTCCTTTGCATTGAGGACGGCACGTCAGCAGTGAGTGACAATACCCCAATCGGGCAATTCACCGATATGCACTGGACAGCGCTTGGCAAATGTATTCTGGCACATCTGCCACCCGCAAGAAGAGATGAAATAATCGCTGCGAGTGACCTTCCCCGTGCAACGGATCAGACAATCACCGATCCTGAGGAACTTCGACAGGAGCTCGCGAACGTCCGTGAACAAGGCTATGCGATTGAAGATGAAGAACATCGCGATGGAATCAGGAGCGTCTGCGTGCCAATCCTAACACCTGATGATGAAGTCCTTGGTTCAATCGGTCTGACTGGCCCAATTAATCGGTTTGATGAAATAACTGTCGGAGAGTACGTCCAACTTCTCACTGACCGAGCGAACGTTGTGAAGCTTAAAACGGTCTACTACTGATCGATTAATGAGCTTTCATCCACGACGGTTAGACTACTTTATTTTATTTTCTATGTTTGGGGCTGGTCAGAGGTGAATTAGAGCTGTGTGGGTAGAGGCGATTATCACAATAACAGTTTAATAGGATGCTTCTCAAACTGGATGTGTGCAAATCACTGAGATAGAAGCGATACCGGTAACAATACCGCTAAAACCACTCGAAGAAGGTGGAATCGCACCATATCGGACGAACCATGGAGAGTTGTATGAGATGGATCGGATCCTTGTTCGGGTCGATACTGACGAAGGATATGTTGGCTGGGGAGAGGTGCGCGCGTTCCTCTCACCCGAAGCGACCGTTTCGGTCATCGAAGACGGGGTCGCACCGCTCGTTATCGGCCAATCTCCGTTCGAACTCGAGAAACTTCGCCGTCAGGTTTTTATTGAGTACACTAACTCGAACATGTTCTTTGCCCCAGTCGAGGTCGCCTGTTGGGACATCGTCGGGAAAGTACTCGAACGGCCGATCTACGAGATTCTCGGGGGGTGGACGGCAGAACACCAGACAACGATGAAACATCGCGAACACGTCGAGCAGGAATCCGGCCCGGGTGAGGTCGAGTTTGCATATGCGCTCGGAATCCTCTCGCCGGAGAAGTCCCGGAAGTATGCGCGACGTGCTCTTGACCAAGGTTACTCAGTCCTCAAAACAAAGGGTGGCCGTGATTGGCGATCCGACGTAGAGCGTATTAAAGCGATGCACGACGAGGTTGACGGCGAATTGCAGTTCAGACTCGATCCAAATCAAGGTTGGACTGTGGAAGACACCGTCCGTGTCGCTGGGTTGCTCGAAGATAGCGGTATCTATCTACAATATTTGGAACAGCCAATCCGGGTTGATAATCACGGGTCCCTAGCCTCATTACGCTCTCGCACAAAACAGCCTATAGCAGCCAACGAGGATACCTACATCCCACGGAACATGCAGCGGATGATTGAAGCGAACGCGATCGATGTCGGTGTCATTGATATCACCCCCGCTGGGGGACTTTCTGGTGTCCGCGAAGTCGCTAGCATTGCGGAAGACGGCGGTCTGTCTCTCGCACATCACTGTGCGTTTGACCTCGGCATCCGAACAGCGGCCATCCTACACGCTGTGTATGGGACACCGGCAATCAACCTCCCCAGTGACACCGCGTACTATGGCTGGGCAGATGATGTCATCGAAACCCCCTTTGAAATCAAGGATGGGAGAATGACAGTACCAAATGAACCGGGTCTTGGCATCACTGTAGATCACGACGCCGTCGATCGATATCGACAGTGAGCTGGCGAATTGCACCTAGCGGTATCAATAGAGAAGACAACAAATCGTTCCGGAAGAAAAATCCATTACCCGTTGTTCGACTCTTAGCGCGTGTCTACACTCGATGGGCTGCCCAACCCCCGTCGACGTAGATATCGGCACCGTGGATGTAACTCGCGTCGTCGCTAGCCAGGAACGTGACGACATCGGCTACTTCTTCTGGCTCACCGAGCTCGGGAAGCAGTGTCTGCTCACGACTGATCTGAATACTCTCCTCGTCTTGGTAATCCTGAATTGGGGTCTTAATATAACCAGGAGAAATACAATTGACATTCACGTCGTCTGAGCCCAGTTCGACCGCGAGATCTCTCGTGAGATTTACTTGTCCTGCTTTCGCCGCAGAATACGCTGGGCCTGATCCACCTTCCGTTGCGTTAACCGATGCAATATTTATGATGTGGCCAGACGATGTCTTGAGATGCGGGATAGCAAACTTGCAACAGTAAAATGTCCCATCAAGGTCGACACCGATCATGGTTTGCCAGTCTTCGATGCTCGTTGACTGAGAGTCGCCAACGACTGAGATACCAGCATTGTTTACGAGGACATCAATGGTACCGAACGCGTCAACAGCTTCGTCAACCATGTCCGCAACCTGTTCTGGATCCGAGACATCTGTGGAGACGAATATTGCATCTCCAATCGTCTCTTCGCTGATTAATTGCTCTGTCGGGACTGAGAGATTCGTATCGTAGTAGTCACCAGTATTCGGTTCGTTACTCCGAGAAGCGCAGACGACGTTCGCACCTTCTGCACCGAACTGCTGAGCGATTCGACGACCAATACCACTCGAAGCACCTGTGACGACAACTGTACGATCTTGATGGCGGGTTTGACTCATTGTCCTCGTTCCGTAAACACCGTGGCAACAATTTAAATATTCGTCTTGTGCAGTAGGAGTGATTTCAGCCTTGGCGTGAGGGAATTAGTCGAGTAGGGGTAAGTTGGTGTCTCAACAATGCTCGGCCGGCTAATAGAGAAAGCAAGCGAGATTGGGGAACCAATCACTCAACAAAGCCTTGTTCAGTCTACTCAAGTACCAAACCCGACGCTTCTGGTACCGTGTCCATATCGTGGCCCCACTAGCTTGACTAGGTTTTGGGTAAGAGCCTTCGTCATCATGAATGATGCTACTTTCTAATCATAGCACAGTTCTTCACAACCACTTACAAAATCTTTATAATGCTGTATGTTCGATCAGCTATATGTTCACATCAATCGGTTCGGAAAGGCATTCGTTTGCCCGACTCCCTGCGCCTAAAATAAAGGAAATCGCAGATAACGACGGTTCTGTTCTTCTCATTCCGGTCGGCAGTATCGAACAACATGGGAATCACCTTCCCGTCGCTACAGATACCATATTAGTCTCGCATATTGTTGATGGTGGTATTAGGGAACTCGATGATTTGCCGGTTCTCTCAACCCCGCCTGTATGGTGCGGATATTCTCCTCACCACCTCTCGCTAGGCGGGACTGTCTCGGGGGAATTCAAAACACTCAGGTTATACTTAACGGAAATTGCAACGACAGGCCTCGAAAATGGATTTGATGCAGTCATCTTCGTGAATGGTCACGGTGGAAACAAAGCGCTGATCGAGACTGTGGTCAGCGAAGTTGGTGCAGATCATCCTGAGACAGAGGTTCTCGGAGTTACATATTTCGAACTCGATGTTGATTTGATCGACGACATTCGCGACAGTGAGACTGGTGGAATGGCTCACGGCGGCGAATTCGAAACATCGCTCCTCCTATATCTTGACGACGAGCTTGTAGATGAAGACCGCCCGGCGGCGTATTTTGACGAGTACTACGATCTAGGTGGCGGAGACCTCATCCAAGGCGGACCCCTTGCAGTGTACCGGTCCTTCGAGGAGTACTCCGGAAGTGGAGCGATCGGTGATCCGTCACTAGCCTCTTCTGAGAAAGGTGAGCGACTATACGAAGGACTGACCAACGCGCTCTCGGCCTGTATCCGCGAAATATGCGAATTCCAGACATAGAGCCCGAAATATAAATAGATCTAAATATCCATCTGCTCCTCTCTATTAATTTAAATTAATTTAATATTAGTTTCTTTCTCGCTGTTGATAAAGGAGTTGCCAGATTGCTTTCTCAGCGTCACTTTCTCCTGTGACTTCTCTGGCTCTATCGAGCAGTTCCGGTGGCAGCGTATTATCTGACATCATACTTCGTATCTAATACCGTTCTAATAAACGATATGGATTTCAGATCCGAATTCAAAATTGCCTGAACAGAACCCATCGTGAGTACTCCACGAAGTCAGAGAATAAATCAATCTGGGGGAATCGACTACCATAGTCTATCTGAACAACTTATATTCTGAGATATATGGCACTACCTGAACTATTTCATTTGTAGAATTCGTAGAATTTGGTTCTATATACGCGTATCGGCGATCTGGAATTGTGAATAACGTACGATCGAGGAATGAGCTGACGACTTTCAGTCCCTTCTGTATGTTTCAGCCACTAATAACAGTATATTTCAAAAATTCTTTCTATTCTGTTTGATATGGCTGCTCGAGCCGAAGCTGTTGGGTCCAATAATTTTTCATATAGCTCATGTATCTGCCCAACCAATACGTTTCATCCTCATTGTCGGTTAAGATGTGATTCTCGATTCCAGTCTCACCACTGTGCGGTTCGATCAAGTGCTGTTACTAACATCAAATTCATTTCGCAAAAAGGGATTTCGATCAACCACGTCGAAGCGAATATTACCGTTCTTTGTCTGATGACGGTTCCAAACCAGTGGCTTCACCGACATCTTCTGGTCCCTGGAGACAGTCGTCAACTGATTCTCCTCGCCGTATTCGCCGGCTGAGATAGGAAATCGAGTACATCTCGAAAAGTCGCCATCGGTTCGTTCTGGGTCCGCCGTTTCTCAGGTGCGAAAGTGGACTGTCAGAGCTCACCGGTCTGGAATTCGAACCGATCTCCGTCGTCTTCACTGTCGGTGATCGAGACGGATCAGCCGTGTGCCTAGGTTATTTGTTCGACGATCGCCAGTCCAACCGATCCCATCCTCCGCTGTCGTGAATCCCCGATCCAGTATCCGGTCACGCTGATCTGGAGGGGATGATGGGTCCGTCATCTGCGACTTAGAAACCGTTGGTGAAGTCTAGGTGACTGAATCCGACGTGGGCGTCCGCTCCCACGTGTTCGACCGCTAGGAAGGTGAGTTGGCGATCTGGATCCGGACACCAATTATCACCAACAAGTTTCCTGAGTGTAGAAACTCGCCGTCCTACCAAGAGAACACGGATTGCGAGTACGACGAGACCGACTCCTTGCTCGTGGGAGATCCAGCATGATGACCTACCTCGAACTTACGGGCTTCCAGCAGGATCTCCTGACGGCCATCATCGCCGTCGAGGACGAACCCTACAACCCCGGAATTAAAGACTCCCTCGATGAACACTATCTGAAGCCAATCAACTACAGCCGGCTCTACCAGAGCCTCGACGAGTTCGTCGAGACCGACCTCATCATCCGGGAGTCCCTTGAACGAGCGCACGGACGCCTATCGACTCGCCGACGCTGGAACACAACTCCTCCAGTCCCACGCCGAAATGCTCGTGAGGGTCTGTGACACCGGCCAAGTCGTCACTGACGGTGGTGATCGACAATAAGCCAGCGTAGTTGGTACTCGACAGAACAGAATCCGGATCCAGCGTCTGAATGTTGTCAGAGGCAAACTGCCACCGAACTGATGGCTGCCTGGGTCCCTACGTGTACCCACGTCCAGATCTAGCATAACTGTAGCTGTGAGAAGCGGTGTCGTATATTTCTCTGCGCCAATCTTGCCGGACAAAGCGAACCAAGTTACTCTGGCAGCTGTCCATACGCTGTCGGGCATAAATGTAATTGTTACATCACGACACCAACACGGCACACGGTACCATTGGGTTCCGCTACACTTGCAAGCCAAACTGGGGCCCTGCTCGAGTGTGGCGAGCACTCGCGGGGAACAGAGCGAGGATTTCCAAGGCCACGGAGGAGTCTTCATACCAGTTGTTGGTAATATGATCTACTTTATTCAGTCAGACCGACCGGGACACTGCGGAATCCTTGCCGGTCATCGTTCCTTTGTCAGTGCTCCGACTTCGACTATTCTATCTGTTTCTTGATATTCTTTTCATCTGGAGTGACGGGCTTCACTCGAAGCTCTCCAAAGCCGTACTTCGAGTGGTTCCCAACCCGGGTGAGCCCGGAGATCGCGGTCTCCACTGGACGGGGCATCGTAGCCAACGACCACCCCGTAATCGACGGTCTCCAGTTCGTATACGTCGCCGCCCTCGATGACCTTCTCCAGGCGGTGACGTAGTTGCGCTTCGTTGTCTACGCTCCACCACCACGGTACGTCCACCTTGTTCGCCTTCGGGTACTCCGACCGGAGGACGAACGGCGTCACGAGTTCGAGGAATATGACGATGTTCCTAGTGTGGCTTACGTCACGGTGAAAGAAATGAACCCGGGCATTCGTCTTTAGCTAAGACAGATGGTAATCTTCGCGGGAGAAATAATTACTGAAAGTATTTAGAAGAAAAATCCATCTGGTGAGACGCTGTTATTCGTGAAATCAGGCGATATACAATGCTGAAATGTGTTGATTTCGGCGCACGGGTGGAGTGTGCGGACGAAATTCAACTCGAAATTACTGCTGCCAGCTATTACTATGAGTATTAATTAAAGACGAATGATGAAATCAGGTTATCACTACTACTATTTTCAATGGAGAGGGAAATTCCTGGGAGAATGAATACGACGCCCCAGTTAATCCGAATTAGCGTTGTCTCGGCCACAATAAAAGACAATCGACCCCCTGTCATCGATGTGGAAACCGAAACATGGCACTGGAATAGTTCTGTAGTGCTTCTGAGTTAGTATAGATGGGGTATGAGTTTATCTGGATAGTCTGGTAATTGAGGGGGCACACCACCATGTCCGCAATTTATCTAACATCATAGCAACCAATCCTTGCCCCACACCACCATGTCCGCAATTTATCTAACACCATAGCAACCAATCCTTGCCCCACACCACCATGTCCGCAATTTATCTAACACCATAGCAACCAATCCTTACCCCACATACCACCATGTCTGCAATTGTGGGAAGCTATCAGGAGTGGAGAAAGTAGGATGAACCTCACACCACTATGTCTGCAACTCCTGTTAACAGATAGAGACTCTCTGAAGCATCCACACACTACCACGTCCGCAATTTCTAGAGATGTATGATCTACGAAGGACTGCATAGGACATAGAAAACCTTGTTTTAGAAGGTCTTGAAGCGATTACGAACAAGAAAATGGGTATAAAAAAGGGCCCTGTGACCCCCACACCACCATGTCCGCAATTACTTCTTGGATAGAAGGCTCAGAGCAAACCTATGAGCAAACAAAGTATATAAACAACAAATTATACTACTCATAAGATAGCAAGAACTAGCAGAACAGGTGGTTTACTCTTTTACTTACCTTACCTAGTAGAAAGATATATAAATATAATATAACACCGTAGCAAGATCCGTAATAAGAGATGTTTGCTGCTATATCTTGTGTGAAATTCGGCGGTTTAGAGCTTTTCATCTTAATCTTTAGCTAACCACCCTCCCAGGTTGTTCGTCAATAATTGCAGACATGGTGGTGTGGGTGGGGCTATCTTTAACTATACTGACACCTCTTTTCGGACAATCCCGACATTACAGACAAGGGGGTTTATAACCTCTCGGTTATATTCCTAACATAATGCCATCACGCTACGCTTCTGCCTCGGAAATCTTTGAGCGTGAAGAGGTTCTGCGTGAGGACTTCCGTCCGAAAGAGCTTCCCGAACGAGAATCTGAACTCGACAGCCTCCATATGGCTCTGTCTCCCGCTGCTCGAGGCCTAGGTGCAAATAACGCCTTCTTGTATGGTAAAGCAGGTCAAGGGAAGACTGCAGCAGCCAAAAAAGAGCTTTCTGAACTCGAATATCACGCTAAAAAAGAGTCTGACCGTCTTGACCTGACTACGCTTTATATATCTTGTGAAAGTCATGATCTCTCGACTAGTTTTCGAGCTGCTTCTCGGATATACATGGAACTCACAGGCAACGATCGTCCCACTGGCTACTCTACAGACGCTGTCATGGACATGATGTTCGAGGCGATGAACGAAGTTGGTGGGACCATTATCATTGTCCTTGACGAAATTGACACACTCGGTGATGATGACCGTCTTCTCTATAGTCTCCCCAGAGCTCGTGCCCAGAATTATGTCAGTGACCACGTCTATCCGAGCATTCTTGGGATCAGCAACGATTTACAATGGCGCGACAATCTCAGTTCGAAGGTCAAAAGCTCACTTTACGACGATCAAATCCTTTTCTCACCGTATGACGCCAATCAGTTGCAACAAATCCTTCGACGTCGTGCTGCCAAAGCATTCCAAAAGACTGAATTGATTCCTGTTGGTGAGGCTGAGTCGAATCCCGATGCTACGGAAATCCTTGAGAATGGGAGTTCCGGGGTGGTTCAGGGGGACGTCGTGGAAATCGACAGTTCAGGTCAGGAGTATATTTTCAAGAGCGAAGTCCTCACGAGTGATGTTATTCCTCTAGTTTCTGCGTTCTCTGCTCAAGACAAAGGTGACGCTCGGCAGGCAATCAAATACCTCCGAAAGGCGGGGGAAATCGCTGATGCGAACGGCGCCGTGAGAGTGGACGAAGAGACCGTTCGTAAGGCCCAGTCCCAGGTTGAGAAGGAAACAGTTTCAGAAGCAATGAGAGAGATGACGACACAGGCTCATCTTGCTCTTTCTGCGATCACTGTGCTAGAGAAAGCTGGTGAAACGCCTGTTCGAACGAAGCCCGTGTACGGAGTCTACCAGACTATCGCAGACAAAGTCGCTGCCGACAAACTCGTACAGCGGCGTATGCGTGACCACCTGATGGAACTCGATATGCAAGGTATCATAGACGCGCACAAGAAAGCAGCTGGGTCTGTCGGTGGGCCTGCCTGGCATTTTGAACTGCAAGTAGCGACCGAGGTCGTCATCGAGGTTCTTGAAGAAATATCGCGACTGAATGACATCAACTTCGATTCTATCCGGACCAGTCCTGACTCCCGTCTCGGTGACTATTGACTGTGCTCTGATTTAATTGATAAACTACTGAAACTGGTGAGTACAGACATCACCGACGATTCTGGTGGGAGTGAAGCGGCTGTACAGCCACTGTTTGGCTCTTGTGCTCACTTGAACACAGCGTAAGTAACCTTAAATAATCCAATTGGTTTTCCTATACATAATTCCTAAGAGATTGATCTGGTTCTGAGAATCGCAGTCACAGGATCGAAGACTGTCTCTCCTTTTGTTGTGAATTCTTTCTGATAAGAAATCGTATGCTGAACTACGAGGGCACAGCAATGCTTCTTCTCGTGCGGGACAAGAGTGGTGTCAGCAGCGGCAGAAAGGATTACTCGGATACGACTTCCGCGTCTTCAAGCGGCTCGATCTCGATAGCCTCGGCTCCGCGTTCGATTTCTTCCGGCGTGGTCCCCGTCGCCTCGGCGAGCACTTCGCTCAGATCGTCGTGAGACAGGGGTTCGAGATCATTCGTCTCGGAGTCGGTCGCCATGGTAGCTCTACTAGAGCGTCTAGTCTCGAGACCGATAACGTTAGGTACTGGGGTCGAGCCCCCATCTAGCCACGGTCGAGGCGCTGCTGGCGAGGTGTCTCCGTTGTAGACCTCGATGAAGTACTGTGCCTCGTCGGCAAGGTACTCCACATACCGGCGGATGACGGCTCCACGGTTTAGGAGGAGTCGTCCGTGGCGAGGGTGGATTTTCGTCATGCTTCCGCCTGGCTGTTGGACGTCGATGTGGAGCCCCTCCCGATAGATATCTTGCCCGTCCGCCGACGTTTCGTTGTGATCGAATCGAGCGATGACTGTCCAGTGGGGCGTATCCGGGAGGTTGATGTAGTGGAGCTGAACCAGAAACCGCGGGATGTGGTTCCCCTGCTGATCGAACCCGACTGTGATGCGACAGTCGCTTCGCCCGGCGCTGACCGTCTTCGATGTAACATAGTTTGACGGCTCCGGTAACCGGCTCATCTACGGATTCGACCACTCCTGCGAGCGGTTTTAGCCTGTTGTCTCCCGGCCCGCCTGTCGTCCACCGACAGCCGAGCGTTGTGGTCAGCCACCTCGTCCTCCTCGATAATAAAATTAGGATGCCGCCTGTTGCCTGTCGCTAGTCCCTCATCGTTCGAACGCAGGGATGAGGTTACAGATTAACCAACACGCATTTGTCTACTGTGCTGTTGTTGGTTAAGTCGATAGAGACAGTTTCGCGATTGCTGGCTGTAACACTACTCGAAATATTTTTATATATTAGTTTCGTTTTATGTTACATCATGCTCCGGCGCATCGAACTCGAGGTCCTCGCCACGATCGACCGCGGCGACACGATTTCCGAGCTCGCGACGAAGCTCGACCACAGCGAGAGCTACCTCTCTCGTGCCGTCGGCGACCTCGTCGAGAAGGGGCTCGTTTACACGGAACGCGACGGGCGGCGAAAAAGAGTCGTCCCGTCAGATGCTCGCGCCGTCGAACTCTATCAGGACCTCGTCCGCCAGCACTCCCATATCGACTTCCCCGAACTACTGACCGGCAAGACACTCGAGGTGCTGTACTACCTCGACCAGCCGCGAACTGTCTCCGAGATCGCCGACCGGAGCGACAACTACCGTAACACGGTCAACCGGGTTCTCAAGCAGTTTCGCGACCGTGGTCTCGTCGGGACGGACGACGGTCACTACGAGTTCAACGCCGACTTCGACCGCCTCCACGAGTTCGCCCGTGAACTCGCACACCATCTGCATCGCCAGCGCCTCGAAGCCGTTGCCCCGAAAGGCACGATTCTTTGGGAGGACTACGACGAGTTCCTCGCCAAGGCCGGGACGGAGATCGACGGGGAGGCATTCCACGAAACCGGCCTCGCTCGGTTCGCGGCCTTCGACCTCCAGTTTCTGCTCACCGGCCACCGCTACTACGTCTACTCCGAGGAGCTCGACGCAGTCTCGTCGGCGGAGCTCTGCTGTCACACGCTGCTGATCGACGACGGCACTCGCCACCGCTCGTACTGTCTTCTCCTGCTCAGCCACGTCGATGTCGACGAAGAGGACGTCCGAGAGCAGGCAGTGAAGTATGGCCTCGAAGACGAAATCGATGCCTTGCTCCGCTACCTCAAGACGCACGGCGAGGTCGACGACGACCGGCTCCCGGACTGGGACGAGTTCCAGGAGCTAGCGGCTGACTATGAGGTGGAACTACCACAATGAGACCAACATTCGGCCGCGAGTACATCGAGAACGAATTCCAGCGAATCGGGGACGGGCTATCTGACCCGCTCACGGTCTACCTGATCGGTGGTGGCTCGATGTCGCTGCGCGACCTCAAGGGGGCGACGAAAGACATCGACCTGATCGTCCCGGATGGCGACGCGTACGGTCAGCTGTGGGCCGTCCTGATGGACCTCGGATATAGGGAAGTCCAGTCACTAAATCCAGATTACCGAGCGCTGGGGGCGACGAGTTGTGTCGAGAACGACGATGGCTGTCGCCTCGATATCTTCAACCAGCAAGTCGCGAACAAGCTCGTGCTCACCGACGGGATGCAAGAGCGCAGCGAGTCGTTCCTCGACATATCTCGACCGACGGTCCAGCTAATCAGCAACGAGGATATCTTCCTGTTCAAACTGATCGCCGGCCGTGACGACGACATCGAGGACATGAATATGCTCGTGCAGGCCGGCCTCGATTACGATGTCGTCCGAGATGAACTCGAAGCCCAGGTCGAACGCCTGGGTGACGATCAGTTCGCCACGTTCGCAAACGAGGCCCTGATCGAACTTGAGGAGCGATACGGAGTGACCACGCCAATCGAGGGCCGCGTTCAGGAGCTAACGAATAGGTACTACCGTGGGCTCGAAGTCCTCCAGGCACTCGACGAGCCGATGACCGTCGACGAACTGGCTGCCGAACTGGAGCTGGATACCGATGAAGTTCACGACCGGATCGCAGATCTCTCAACATTTGACCGGGTCCGTCGGGATGGCGACACAGTCCGTCCTGTGGAGTAGCTCAATTGCCCTCTACCGGGAGAGAAGGCGACCGTCTGGTCGGGGAACCGGGGCCCTGTTTTACTCGGGATCGACGCGGAGATAGCTGTCTTCCATCACAAATCCAGCGGGTGGGCGCCCTGTCCATCGGCCAGCCCGTCTCGCAGCATCAATTCCGGGCTGGATCCGCCCGAGCTCCTTTAGCTGTCGAGACACGGGCGGAGATGCCGATTTCGGCCATACTTCCTGCGGTGCCGGTCCAGTGTGTAAGTTATCCACCTTTTGAGAGGACCGTAGGAAGGACTAGCTTCTTGTTCTCAATCAGATGCGATGCATCTTGGAGAACACTGGCATCGCAAGTCACTACCCATAATATAATGTTTGCTGACACTAAGGAATGTAGCAACCGGGTTCAAGACAAAAGGAGGTCCCTATGAAGATTAGTTGTAGTATTCATTCTGGCCTGTCATACGCACCTCACCAAATTCCCTAACATATTCTGTCGTGGAACTGCCGTCGAATTCGCGTTCATACTACTCGCGACGTGGTCGAACCGGAAATGCGCACCAGATAGGTCGTCGGTTTCTATTTCGATGACCGAGGGCACGTTTTTAACACGCGAGTAAGAACAGTAGGCCAACAAATGAGTAGTTCATCGGAGGACAGCTATTCGCTCGAAGACGTTCAGGGTGATCTTGACGTACTTCGAGCCGTCGACGACAAGGTAGTCGAGGCGATTGAAGGGGCCGAAACTGCGGAAGTTTTGGAGTATCTCGTTCGTGAACAGCAGTTGGATCTCCACCACGAGGGCGATCAGGGTGTCGGTCGAATTCGGCGAGCAGTTCTCGAGTCGCCGAAGGCGTCGCAGGATCTGAAGCGAACCGTCATCACCCGGGGCGACGACACACCCGAAACTATACTCGTTCCCGATGACGTCGAACGAAACGCGAGGACGGCTCTGCGTACCGGAAAGCCAGTGGTTCTCTACGGCCCGACCGGCACCGGAAAGACGACGTTCGCAAAACAGCTTGCACTCCGACACTGTGTGGGCTACTCGCTACACACCGCGACGCCCTCGTGGACGGCCAAAGACATCATCGGCGGAATCGGCCCGAACCTCACCGGTTCCTCGGGGTATCGCTCGCTGAATTACGAGACCGAACTTGGCGCCGTCTCCGAGGGTGTCAGGCGAGCCCGTGATTTCAACATCCCGTATGCGGTCATCCTCGACGAGATTACGCGTGCCGACATCTCCCAGATCTTCGGCCCGCTCTACACGGCCATCGAGAACCGCAATCAGACGCTCATCGAGACCGACGACGGCGAGACCATCGAGTTGGACGAGGATGTGAGCATCATCTGTACGATGAATATGTCCGACCGGACGGTCAACGAGCTGGACAACGCCATTACGCGTCGGTTCGCAATGGTCGAACTCGACGAGTATGAAGACGAAGACCGCCGGTCGCTGTTCGAGGGGTGGCTTGACGACAACCTCGGGGACATCCCACTCGTCGAAAACGACGAGCTTCTCGAGCTTTTCGAGGCGGACTACGACGGGATCAACCACGGCTCGGAGAAAGCGTCCCGTGGGCCGATCATGCGGTTCGGCCCCATGCACTACCGTGACGTGACAATCTTCCTGCGCGAGGCCCTCCGAGACGAGGAGTTGTACATGGAGGCCCCGGAGAAGGCGGTTGGACAGGCGTTCCGGACGTTCATCGTCCCCCGTCTGTTGAACTCGGCGGCCTTCCCGCAAATCGAGCAGATCGAGGAGCACTACCGGGCGCTCGACAACGACTTCGAAATGTACGACCTCACGCCTGCGGCCGACCTCGCTAGCCGCGAGCTGGAGGCCGAACGTCGCCAGATGGGCTCCTACGAGCAATGAGCGTCTCCGACCCCGACGCATCGTACACCTACAAGCCGGGCACGTTCAGTGTACCCGAGCGGGGTGAAATACGCATCGAGGGCTGCCCTCCATCTATCGACGACCAACTTCGTCGAGCGTCATTTGAACAGGAGGCGACCAATGTCTTCGTCAAGACGCAGGAGTCGCTCGATGACCGGAACAAGGAGTACCGTGTCGTCCGCGTCCGACTCGACGGGCCGGTAATGCACGTGACTGCGCGGGACAATGTGGGCATAGTGAGCCTCACTCCTCGGTCGAAGCTTCGGATCGAGCCGAAGATCGACTGGGACTACATCTTCGATATGTTGCTGGCCGTCCACGGACGGAAGCGTTCGGTGGAGTATCACGGTATCCCCCTCGACCAGTTCCGAACCGAGGACGTCGATCTGGAGGACGTCTTTCTCATTCTGGCAATCAACTACCTCAACGGAGTCGAAGACATTCACCGGCGCGGGTTCGTGCGGCAGCTCGAAACGCGTCGCGCTGACCTCGAACAACCGAGGGGTGTCATCGACATCGAGCAGTCGCTGGTAAATCAGGCGGAGGGACGCGCCCAGCAGCACTGTCTGCTGAACGAGGTGAACTACGACAATCCCGCCAACTCACTGCTCCACTATGCCGGCACGCACCTCTTGCGAATGTTCCGGCAGTACGAGGACAAGTACGACCATCAGGCGTACTATCACATCTTCTCGCAGGTTCATCAGGAGGTGCGCCATCTAGAGCAACTCGACGTGACCAGCAGCCGTCGGCGAATCCCCGAGTACCGGCGGTTCTCGCTGTACGACCTCCCGAAGCAGCGCCATTACTACCGACAGGCAATCGAAGTCGCAAAGGCTGTCGTTGCCTCCTCCCTCGGGACGCCGGCGATGGAAGGCGATCGCGAGCTGGTCGTGGACTACGTGCTGAACATGGAGTCTCTGTTCGAGCAGTACTCGCAGGTCGCCGTCGAGGACGAGCTAGAGGCGATCAAGGGATACGATCATCTCGACCAGACCGCGAACGTCTCCGCCGTTCGCTCACCGACGCTCCAGCCTTTCGAGAACGAGTCGCAGGTGTTTCACCAGCCGGATCACGCCGTCGAAGAGGGTGACGAGACCATAGCTGTCCTCGACTCGAAATACTACGCCGAAGGCAAGAACCCCGTGAAGAGCGGCGGATCGCGTTCGCGACTGTTCAGCTACGCGTACCTGCTGGAGACGCCGCGGATGGGCTTTCTGACTCCTCTCGGTGAGCCGCGGACGCGTACCGTCGCGCAGACCGGAGCTGAGTTGCAAGTCGTATCTCCCGAGAGCGAGGGGTTCTCGTTGGAGGAATACCACGACGGCGTCCGCCAGTACCTTCACGGGAGTCTGGCTGACGTGTACCCCGCTCTCGACGTGTTCCGGGCCGTCAACGAGCACGCACTCTGTCTCGATCAGCACGACGCATCCGCGCTGAGCCGGCTCACCGAACGCGGTGGGCCGTTCGACTTCAGCAACGTCCACGAGTTTTCGCTACGCGTAGTGAATGCTGCCGCAGATACGCTGTCGATCCAATACCCTTCGCGCTCGGATCTCGAACAGGATGGCAAGTGGACTCGCCGCCAGATCGAGACTCACTGTCAGGAGCGTCCGGCCGAATCGACGACGTGTGTTCCAGTCTTTCGGCGTGAGAACCGCGAGGAGCGCATCGACCTGTACTTCGTAACGAGTGACGAAGATGGAACCCCGACAGACGTCTCCTTGGTCGATGATTTCCGCTTGCTGTGACCGGTCTAGAACGGTGCGGTGAGCCAGCCGCTACTTCTCCGGTCGATCTGTGGCCCGAAGACGCGGCTCAGTCGGTAGAGGTCACCACCGGTCTGTAGCTCGTAGTCCCGCTGGCGACGCTGGAACGATCCCTCGATGGCGAACTGGATGGTCGGCAGTGGACTGCGGTTCTCCAGAGAGTTCGCGTGGCGATCCATCAGTCCCGACAGATCACTCACCGCATCACCATCCTCGAAGAGTTCGTCGAGCCCCACGACGCACACTTCATCGGGCACGTCGTTCTCGCGGAGCATCTCCTCGAACTCGTCGACGGGCACCCGGTGATCGAAGAGGTCGTACTCGCCCTTGACGACGATGTTGTACTCGCCGGGGAGTTTGCCGTGTTCCACCATTGTTACTCGAAGTTGATCTCGACGGAGATGCTCGATGCCTCGTCCGGCATTCGCTCGAACAGGTCTCGTACCTTCGTGAAGTCCTCACCGGACTCGAGCGTCAGTTTCGTCATCGTCTCCTTGATTTTTGCAGAGCCCTGTAACGGCCCGGGGATGCCCATTCGGTTATTCAATTTGAACCTGACCTCCCCATACGTGACCTCACCGGAGTCTTCATCTCGGCGCCACTTCCGGCGCAGCTCCGCGACGTCGTCGCCGTTGAACACGAATCGCCAGCCGCCACTCGGGATGCGGAACTGGTAGCCCGGTGACCAGCGGGTCGGGTCGCCGGAACCGTCGCTGGCGATGACGTACTCTGGCTCTGCCTCTCGCCCGAGGTGTTGGAGAAGGAACGTCTGGACAGCGTCCTCCGAGACTGTTCCGTCGAACCGTTCGGCCACGCTTCCCACCGTGAACTCGTCTCCTCCGTCGAGGCCCTCGATATAGTCCAAAATCCCCTCGCCGACATCGTCCGGCACGACGGGGACGAGGGTGACGTCCGTCGGGTCGCGGTCGCCGAGCGACTCGTCGTACTCGCGGTTGACGTCGACGAGGTAGTCGTCCACGAGGAAGTCCGTCACCGCCTCGCGGAACGCTCGTTCGGTCTCGCCTCCGGGAAGATAGACCGTCTCGTTCCGTCGAATCTCTTCGAGGATACGGTGGGTGTTCGCCCGGCCACTGCCCTCCAAGGCCTCGCTGATACGCTCGCGCACCTCGGGGGTACCGATACGCTCGGCCTCCGAGATGTCGCGGATCGTCGCGTCGGACTGGGCCTTCGTGACTATCTCGGTGCCACTGTAGAGGACGTACTGGCCGTCCTGTGCGAGGCGACCCGCGGCCGTCATCACCGTATCATGGCCGTCGCCCTCAAGCCAGATCTCCGTGTCTTCGAGGAGTTCGAGTTCGAAGTTCCCGATGTCGACCGCCTTGGTGCCGCTACCGAACCGCTGGCGGAGTTCCTGCTCGACGTCTTCCGATGTCCACCGTTGGACATCGTCCTCGTGTAGGAGCATCGTGTCCTGTGATGGCTCTTCGGGGAGCGATTCCGAGAACCCGTTTGACCCGTGCGTGATGACCGGCTTGTCCGCGAGGGCCTTTCCGGCCGCTTTTGCAACGTCTCGCGGGCTTCCGGGGATCGGGTACGTTGGCTGGCGGAGGAACTGTTCGTAGACGTCCTCGATGCTGGCTTCGCCCCGACGGTCGAGCAGATCCTCGACGATGCCCCAGACGTGTTGCTGGAGGTCGAGGCCCTCGGCGGCGACGCTATTGGCGATGTCGCCGGCGTTCAACGGTTCGCCATCGGAGACGAACACGTCGAGATCCATCTCGGCGGCGAAGTCGAACTCGGTGAGGAGGTTGTCACCGTCGAGTATCTCGCCATAGGCGAGTTCCACACGATCACGGAGTTCCCGCTGTTCGTCTTCGCGTTGGCGCCGTACCGAGGCACGAATCTCGTCGTCGAGCGATTCGTCGTCGAGGACGCGTTCGGCTCCTTCGATGTACCGGGCCTTCTCGATGAAGCCCGTGCCGGACTCGATCGTCTTGTCACCGCTCGGCTGGACGAAGACGAGCGTGTTCCGCCACTCGCGGCCGGGGCTCCCGTCGGCGTTCTTGATGACGGTCTCGACGTCTTCCTGTGTCCACTCGTCAGCCTTGACGACGACTTTGACATCACGGCTGTCGGGTACCTGCTTGAGGTCACCGTCGGTGAACCCGACCGGGTAGGCCTCCTTCCCGAACACTTGCTCCACGGTGTCGGCGATCTGCCCGAGTGCCACCTTCTCGTCGACGTCGTCCGCCTTGTTCTGGATGAGCGCGTTGGGGTTCTGCCGGTCGCGGATCGCGTACTTCCCGTTGAGCTTGTGGAGGTACCACGCGACGCCGTAGAGCTGTTCGAGGTTCAGAACGATGTCCGAGACGAGGTCGCCCGTCTGGAACGTGCCCATCACGATCTCGGCCTTCCCAGCACCCTCTCCCTCGTCCGGCTTGAGGCTGTAGAGGAGAATCGTGTTCAGGATTCTGCGGCCGTACGGAATCTTGTCGGGGTCGACACGGTTGCGAATGTCATCGACACAGACTCCCGGTCGGTCGATGTTGATCCGGGTCAGCTCGTCGTCGAACAGGACGGCGTCGATGTCGCCGTGTGTGACGAGATCGGTCTCTTCGATGAGTTGCGTCGCTTCCTCGTCGTCGGGATCTGCTTCAGGGTCGGCCGCGGTCGTCAGAATCTTCGAGAAGAGGTAGATCATCCCCCGGGTGTTCTGGTTGCCCTCGTCGGCGTAGTACCGCGTCTCGAGGGCGTTCAGGAGGACGGGATGGAACGGATACGTGTCCCGCATCTTCTGTGCGAGATCGCTCGGGATGTCTGAGTCCGGGACGTGGTCGTTGTCGGCGTACGCGTCGACGTATCCTGTGACGATCTCGCTGACCGCCTCCTCGTCGATGTCGTCGATGAGCCTGTGGCGGATGACCTCCTGCTTGGAGACCTTGCTGCTCATGTTGACCTCGGAGGCGTTCTCGCGGTCGAGGATGTTGTGAACCTCCGAGCCCTTCCGGAGGACGGTGACGATGGCGAAGACGTCGCTGTCGTCGAGGTCGGCGGTTTCGAGGAGGGCCTGCAGGAAGCCGCGATTGCGCTTCTTGCGGTCGCCGCTGAGCGGCTCGAACCAGTCTTCGAGTTCGTCCATCAGGTAGGCGACCGTGCGCCCGTCGACCGCCTCCTGAATCGTCTCCATGTCGGGGTAAGGGTTGAGGTCGCTGTCAGAGGGTTCGTAGCCGAGGACGTCGAAGAAGGGCTCCCAGAGGTAGTCCGGCTGGCGCTGCTGGAGCGAGACGGTGACAGCCTCGGAGTTTTCCTCGGTTGGCAGGGCGCCGGCGAACCCGTCGACGTGATGGTCGCCGAAGTCGCCGGCGGCCTCGGGGTCGGCGAAACAGTGGTACATCGCCACCATCTGGTGGGACTTCCCGCTCCCGTACGGCCCGTAGAGGATGTGGGTGCCGTAGTTGGCGTCACCGCGGAGGGTGTCCCGGAGGTCGACGAACCCCTCGCGCAGCCCTTGGGTCATCAGCGTCCGGTCGAAGAAGGTCGACGCGTCGGCCTCGAACTCGTCGTCCTCGTCGACGTTGTAGAGTTTGACTTGGCCGTCGATCTCGCCTTCCTCGCGGAGTTCCCGGCTTATCGTAACCGTGTCCGCGATCGTTCTTGAAAGAGATTCGGTGCTGGCCATCTGATGTCATAGACACCGTATGTTATTTGCATAAGTACTGTGGTCAGCAATCTTCGAACGTTCGGCTGTTTCGTGCGACAGCAGGAGGAATCTTACCGAAACTGGTCTCGCTGCTCGGATAGGAATAAAACGAGGGCATCGACCACGTCCGCTGGCAGTTCTCCAGCGGAGGTAGTAAGAGGCAAAAGTTAACAACGTATCAGTCTGACATTCAGAGAAGCAATGCCCCAAGAGGACTCGGAGTTCGGCGAGCCAGAGTTCTTGGGGTGGCTCCTGCTGAAGCGATTGAAGGAGCAGAGCGACGATCAGATTTCCCGGTCCAAGTTCCTGAAACTCTGTTGCATCACCGACCGCCATCTCGCCAAATCTCAAGAGTACGAAGTTGGGCTCTCCCGGTACTGGTACATGTATGGAGAGTTGGCGAACGAACACGAGTTCTCGGGGCGATTCTACAACGCGCCGCTGGCCATCGGATGGGACGGGCAGCAGTACATTCCCAAGGAATTGCCAATCGAGGCGTTCGAGGTGTCGGAGGCTGGTCTCGAAGTGATCCCCGATGCGGTCGACTGGACGGTACGCGAGTTCGGTCGAAAGAATGTCGAGGAGATCAAGCAGCATCAGTACGAGGAATACGCCGAGAACGAGTTCATCCGCCAGTACAGCGAACTCCGGTGGCTCCTGAGTACGATCGATCTTGGCAGGCAAGAGCGGCTGCAGAACTATGGAAGCGGTGGGGAGTCGAACGAGGAGTACCTCAAGCGGCAGCTCGACGAGATGATGGCGGCGTATCCTGGTGACGAAGAGCGCTACGACGAGATGAAATCGCTCTACTTCCGGTGGGACGATACCGTACGGCTCATGGTCGACCAGTCCACAGAGTACAGCCGAATCGCGGAGTTCCTCGACGATTTTATCCAGTTACTCAGCAAGGAAGTACTTCGGTTCGTCTATAACCAGAACATTTCCGACGAACGGCTGATGCACTGGGAAGAAGACGCCGCCGAAGAGCGGGAGGAGTTCACGGCGACTCTCAGAGACGTGCGCTCCGAACTCCTCCAAAGGCGCTCCCGAAGCACAGAAATTGACCGCGTCTCCGATGCATACTCCCAAACCGTCAACGAGCAAATTGAACGACTCCTCAGTCAGGAATAGATGTCGGACGCGTCGTTCCTCGACACGGGCGTCGTGCTCGGGTACTGTTTTCGTGACGACTCCCACCACCACCGTTGTCGACAGTATCTCGACGACCACGACTTCGAGCTGTTCGTCTCCGAGACCGTCGTTTCGGAGTACCTGAATCGAGAACCGAGTCTCGCGGAAGAGATCGCAGACGGAATCTTCGACCACATCGGCCGGCTTCAGGATTCGGAGTTCGAGGGACAGCTGGACTCGATGGACACGTCCCGAATACGCCAAGACCTGATTTCGGGCTATAACGAAGCCGGGACGACGCTGCACGCGTTCTACACCGATGAGGTGCCGAACTTCATCCAGTTCGACGAGTTGACCGAGCGACTCCGCGATCTTGCGCGGGACATCGAACAGATAGCGATCGAGAATCGCCAATCGTTCATGGAGCAGGTAGACGTCTGGGAGCGAGAGAGCGAGTATGCCGACATCGCCGACGGGCTTTCAGACATCCCGTGGGACGACCGCCGCATCTGTCTCGACGCGCACGACGTCGCAGAAGTAACCGAATACGTGACCGAACTGGCGACGACGAACCCGACCGATCTGGTTGACAACGGGTATCGGACGCTGATTCTGGAACAGACGTCGCTCGAAGACGTGGTGTCGCTCGCAAATCGGTCGTGAGGTCTAACCAGGTCGTCTGTTCCCTCGGAAGAGATATTCACTGCCCGAAGGAGGTGGTTGCGTTGTTCTGCTAATTCTCTTCAGCCATCTCTTCGAACCAGTCAATTAGTCGTAACTCACGATTTCGGTCTTTCCGTAAGTTCTCAATCTGATCCTCGTCAACTACGAACTGTTCCAATGCGAATTTCATTTCCTCATAGCCCCAATCGTCTCGTTTGTCTATGTAGAGGCTGATGAGTGATTCGTGGAGGCTCTTGACGAGGTTTCGATCAGCGACAGTCAGTCTCAAGCCCGCACCCTCATGGACGTATGAATTCCGCTTGTTCTGGGCCCTATTTCGCCTAATTCGGCCAAGTTCCGAGTCCGTCCATCCCAACATCGCTGCTGCCCGGTTAACTACCTCAGACATCGTTTCCCCTTCCTCAACGAGTGTGAGGATCTCGATCCCCCTCCAAAACTCAAAGAAAGACTCACGTTCCGAAGGTTCTGTCATTGCTGCTTGAAACGCACGTAGAGAGTTCAGTAGTCGACCATCTAGCGACTGTTCCTCCTCAAAAGTAGGCATCTCTTCGAAGAGAGATTCGAACATATCTTCATACAAGCTATGTGGGCTATCCGCCTCCCGAAGAGTGGCATCTACACTCCAATAGTGCCTTACGAATTCGTCCTCTTTATGCAACAGATAGATGAATGGTTCTCGAAGTTCTCCCCACCGGTCGGGCCACGGCCCCGGATTCTGTGAGTAGGTCTGTATTCGATTGAATGTTGCAGAGTAGTTCATCATTCCCAGAAGGATTTCTAACTGCTCGACTATGTGGTCAACGGCGTACTGTTCATCTCTTGCCCTGTACGACGCAAACCAATATGTGAACAACGGATTATCCAGCTCGTTGGGGCTTCTGTCCACGAAGTTCATCAGCTTTCTCTGCCGGCGGTAGTTGTCATGATCTTCATCGTAGTCGGGGACAAATCGGTCTTCCCAATCGCTGCGTGGGAGACGTTCAAAAACGACATCACCGGCCTGTGGTGCTTCAGGCAGCAATTCAGACGAGCGACGATGGAAATTGAGTGGGAATGCAATGACGTATTCGGTCAAATCCCGTCCATACAGTCGCTCTTTAAACTCTGTCAGCCTTTCTTCTACCTGCTGGGAAGGGTTATCCGTCCCCTTGACTTCCAACAAGAGCTTGTTCAGCTCACTTTCCAGAACTCCATACGAAATCCGCAGCGAGTCAGGGTCAAGGCTGAGGTTCTCGACGACAATCGGTGAGAGACGGTCATGCTTTCTTGTCGATTCTGATCCAGAGTACGTCCAGTCACCATCATCGTTTTCCTCTATTGCATCTACGAGTACCTCGATACAGTATGCAGTATCGGCATCCATAGTAGCTTCTTGTAACCCACACAAATAGCCTTCATCCGAGCGGAAAGCTATACAACCCTCCCGAGAACACGTAGGAGACAATCAATGTCTCAGGAAATCGGTGAATCCAAAGAGGGGGAGCGGAAGACGCTGCCTATTGAGAAGGGATTTCCCATAGAGCGCGTGAACGAGATTGCGGCGAAGGAAGGGCGAGCGAAGCAGTGGTACCGGCCGATCTACACGATGCACAAATGGTGGGCTAGGCGCCTGGGGTGTGTTTTTCGTGCCATCTCTCTATACACGCTGCTTGACGACTCAGAGCAAATTGAAGTTCATGAACCCGGTGAGAACGGCTCGCTTGCAGACTACACAACAGACGACATCGGCATCCAAAAGTTGATAGATGAGGTTGATTTGACCGACCCGGGTTCCCTCTGGAATCTATATTCTAAGGATGTCCGTGTGAAGGACAAAAAGGTGCTAGACCCCTTCATGGGGGGAGGAACATCTATCGGAGAAGCCTCGCGATTTGGAGCAAAAACCGTCGGTAATGACCTGAATCCCGTAGCTTGGTTCGTTACGAAGAAACAGATGGAGGCCAGCGAGGTCGATGTCGAAGATCTAGAGGATGCGTACGAGACACTACGAGAGAACGTCGCCGAGGATGTCCTGCAATACTATCGGACGAAGTGTCCAAACGGGGATCACGATGCCGACATAATGTACGTCCTCTGGGTGAAGGAAGTCGATTGTGTTTCCTGTGGCCATTCTGTCCCCCTCTTCCGAGATTATCGGGTTGGGAAAGGTCGGTACGATCACGACGATAAATACACGGTTCTCGATCCCACCGATGGGTCGGTTATTCGTGTGGACGACTGGCAGTCGGAGCAGGTTTCACCGACCACGGGCGAGACCTTCGATCCTTCAGAAGGGAACGTGGGGAGCGGCGATTATTCTTGTCCGGAGTGTGGCCAGCAATACGGAATCGCGGATGCTGTCCAAGAGCAGGATGGGTTCGATCTTCGGCCCTACGCCATCGAGTACTACTGTGAACACTGCGATGAGAGCGGATACTCCAAGGATGAAGTAAAGGACTACAAGGCGCCGTCGGATGATGATCTGGAGCTATTTGAGGAGGCATCTGAAGAATGGCAGAACTCTCCAGAGTTACACGAGTACGTCCCTAACGTAGACATTCCGTTAGGGATTATGACCGACAGCTCTGCATTCGAGGGGGGAATCGGTGGGGGCCACAATCTTCTCGACCACGGGTTCGATCAGTGGTCAGATCTATTCAACGACCGCCAGCTGCTCACACTAAGTAAAATCCTTCAGGGGATCGAGAATATTGAGAATCAGAGAGAACGAGAGTATCTCCTCCTGAACCTCACGAATACCCTCTGTACAAACACTCTCATGACTGGTTATGACTATTCTTATAATAAAATCCAACATGTCTTCAAATCCAACTCATTTGATGTTCCCCATGAACCAGCAGAGGGGAATCCATGGGGTGCAGAATACGGAAGAGGCACATTCCAGTCGATGTGGGAGATGACAAAGCGCGGCGTTGAGTATGCAAAAGCTCCGACGGAGCGATATATCGAGGATGGGAAAAAAGTAGAGTCTCCGGAGTTCACTCAATCGATCGGGGGGGACTTCGAGCTTCACTGTTCGGACGCCCGGACGCTTGAAATGGAAGACGAGTTCGATGTTGTCCTTACTGATCCACCCTACTATGACAACATCATCTACTCTGAGATCTCCGATTTCTTCTACGTCTGGCAGCGGATTCTCTTGGCCGACGAATACGATCAGTTCCAGCCAACTGAGACACCACGTGCCGAAAGTATCGTAGCGAACCCAGCCCAGAATAAGGGTGCTGAGGAATTCGAATCGGAGCTGGGGGAGGCTTTCAGTAACATCCACCGGATGCTAAAACAAGATGGTGCCGTCGTATTCACGTATCATCATGCAGGGGTCGAATCATGGGGTGAGCTTCTACAGGCACTTTGCCAGCAGGACTTCGAAGTAACGGCTACCTACCCAATCAACGCTGACGAGAACAAATTCATCGGAGGAGAAGCAGTTACATTTGACATTGTAATAGTCGCGCGTCCCGCAACGAACAGAGAAGCAATCTCGTGGAACAGCCTCCGCCGCAACATCTACCGAACCGCTCAAAAGACCCGACAGCGCCTCGAAGAGAACCGTGACCTCTCTCGCGGCGACATCGGCGTGGTCGAGATGGGTCGATGTTTCCACGAGTATTCGAAGCATCACGGCAAGGTCGAACGCGCTGGCGATACGATGACTGCGAAGGAAGTCGTCGACGAAATCTACGGTGTCATCCAACACGGTAGCGACATCGGCGAAATTGATGTTTTCCTTGATCTTTTGGAGACGCCGGGCGCGTCCTATGACGACCTCAACAAGCTCAGTCGTGGTACGAACGCCACACCCGAGCGCATGGAAGACATGCGCTTGTACCGAATGGATGACGGCTTCAAACTCGGTACGTGGGACGACGAGAAACGCATCGCCTACATCCAGTCACGCGTCGACAACGACGAGGAACTCACCAACCTCGACAAAGCCCAGTTCCTCCGCTACCGCTGGGAACACGGCAAGTCAGTTTCCGAATATCTCAGCGAGTGGGAGATCACCGACGACCTCCGCGAGCTGTGCGAAGGGCTGGCTGACGCAACTGGCGACGACACCTACCGGAACATCCTCGAATCCCGCCTGAGCGACTACTGAGCGTCTAATTCTCTTCGGACTGAAATTGGTCAATGTCAGCCACCGCAAGAAGTGGGAACGATTACGTAGCAAGCGACGGTGTCTCGGGATAACCAGTAGATATGATGAAACTAGAACGATATTTCAGGTTCAAGATTTATAGAGGCGGAGAGAAAGATGAGGAAATCACAACCAGAGTTGAAGTTGGCCATACCGACACAGAGTTGTTCCTTCTTGCGGAAGCGAAGAATCGGAAGGATACCCTATACGAAGGGTTCCAGACACAGTCCGACAAGGTACTCAATTTCGGAACAGAGAACGCAGAGGCATTCATCCCACTCATAAACAACCTCTCACAAGCAATGTCAACCCCATCAGGTACGAGAGTTACAGGTGTGATTCCGGATGTGTCTGGAGACTTCAAAGACCGGGTGGACGATGAGCCAGAACGCCAGTTTGACACCCTCCAGCATGAGATCGATGATCGGGCACTTCACCTTCATCCCTACGATGATGGTGATTTCGTTGGGCATCTTTATGTCCCGATTCGTCCAGAAATGCGAGATGGGGAATTGACTGATGAAAACCAGTTGGAAGAATTGAAAGGCCTGATTGAGTCCGTACAGTCATCGTTCAACTCTTCAGATAGCGATGAAGCGGCGGTTGAGGAAAAAGAGACAGCCGAAGAGACGGCCAATGTTGGTGAACTTCGAGAGAGAGAGCTGATGGAGCTTCTGGAGTTGGGCGAGTCGGAACGAGTGGAATTCAAGGAAACATTCCTGTACCACGTTCATAAACAGGAAGCAGACAAAGAACTCAAAGAAGAAGTAGCAAAGGAGGTCTGTTCATTTGCCAATTCGAAGGGTGGGGTGGTGATTATCGGTATCGAAGATAGCGAAAAGGAGGTGACGGGTCTGAGCCGAGATTATGACCTTATGAAGAAAGGGAAAGACGACTTCGAAGTGCAGTTGCATACTGAGATTGCAGGTAAACTCGGAAACACGGTCGATGCCTCATGTGTCGAGTTGGAATTCAGAACTCAAGACGAGAAGGAAGTCTGTCTCGTTTGGGTGACTGCTAGTCCTGATCCCGTGTATTTTGAGGACGATAACGACAAAACGTTCTATGTCCGAAGCGGATCATCCAAGCGGCCCCTATCTGTCGATGAGGCTGTCGACTATATCAGCAAACACTGGGAGTGAGGTCGACAATCCGTTGTAAATTGGAATCCACTACCCAGACTCTGTTCTCGTTGCTTCGACTTTAAGTCGTCGAGGGGAGTTCGAGCTACCACATTATAGAGAGGTTAAATTGATTACTCAGGTAGGTATTGTCTGGCGATATGGAAGAAATTGAGAGAGGAACGCAGGGAGCCAGATATTATAAAGCTGATTTGCACGTACACACACCGGGGTCACACGATTACGAAGCGGATTTGTCGCCCGGCGAGCTGATTGATGAATTCATCGAAGAAGGGCTTGAGTTGGTAGCCGTCACCGATCACGACTGCGATGGGATATACGAAGAGCTTCGCGAGGCAGCAGAAGAGAGGCCCATCGAAATATTGCCAGGGGTTGAGATTACGACCCCACAGGGGGGAGAGAACCAGATTCATATGACGGCGATATTCCCCCCAGAAGAGCATGATGCCGTCAACCACGTACTGAGCCGCGTAGGAATCAATCCCGAACGCGCTGGAGAGGAACAGGCCGACTCAAGAATCAACGAAATCTGTAGAATCGTTCTGGAAAATAAAGGTCTACCAATCTTGGCGCATATCGACGAGGCAGCAGGAGCGCATGAGGAGACCGGGCCAGGTCGAATACGCGAGGAAATCTTCGACATTGAGCAAGTGGCTGCGATCGAAGTAGTTGATCCCGATATTCGAGCTGAGTATCCCGAATTCCCCGCTGTCAAGTGTTCAGATGCGCACCACCCGGATCAGCTCGGGCGTGGCTATACCTACCTGAAAATGACTGAACCCTCCTTTTCTGGATTGCGTACCGCCCTCTCCGATCCTGATTTGCGAATCGAGTTTGATGCCCCCGAACACGACCACCCATGCGTGGATGGAATCCGTGTCAACGGTGAGTTCCTCAATGGTCGGGAAGTGCAATTCAACCGGAAACTCAATTGTCTGATAGGCGGGAAGGGGACGGGTAAATCAACGGTAATCGAGCATCTTCGGTACGCGTTCGACATAGAACCCCGGACGGAACGAATCAAAAACGACTACACCGAATTGATCCGGGAGACTCTCGGGCCAGATGGCGAGATCGAAGTTCACGTCACGACCGTCGATGGCCAGCGATATTCGATTACTCGCCAGTACGACGAACCACCCCGAATACTGAGAGAGAACGGTGATGGAGACGACGAAGAGGTCGAGATGGACATTGAAACGTTCCGAGACGAGTTTTTCGACCTCGAGATCCACAGCCAGCGAGAACTCTTGGAGCTAGCGCGTGACGACCGAGATCAACTGGAACTCATAGACTCGTATCTCGACTTTGAAGACAAAAAGCGTGAACGGGAGCGAATCAAGGGAGACCTCCGCGACAACGCACAGAATCTCAGAAGCGCACGAGAAGAACGAGAGCGGCTAAGTAGCGAACTAACCGACTACGAAGCTGTCCAAGAGAATATCGCCCTGATGGAAGACCAGGGTGTAGACGAACACCTCGAAGGTGAAGAGCAGTGGGAGCAGGAAGAGAGACGATTCGACCGATATGTCTCGCAGGTTCAAAACGCGATTAGTTCGGCAGAAGACACCACCATCTTCGACGAGACGCCGACCGAAGAAGAAATCGAAGAATCGCCGAACGCTGAACTGGTGGAATCAGCTCGCTCAGAGGTCTTAGAAGCTGTTAGTGATGTCGAGGAGCTACAAGAGGAGATAGTTGAACGAATTCAAGATGCAGAGGAACTGGTCGCCGATAAGCAGGACGAGTGGCAAGAACGCTACGACGAACGAAGGGAGGCATATGAAGAGTTAGCATCCGAGATCGAGGAAGAGACAGGAGTTGACGTTCAGGAGTACTTCGATCTGAAAGAGGAGGAATCACGCCTCGAAGGCGTTCAATCTGATTTGGAAGAAAAGCGCGAAGAGATTGAAGACTTGGAAGTGGAACGCCAGGAGCTTCTGAGTGAACTGCGAGACATCCGCAGAGGTATTACCGATATACGTCGCCGAGGAATCAATTCGATCGACTCAGAATTAACAGATGACGTGCGGGTTCAGCTTGAGCCAAACTCAAACAGGCAGGAGTACATTGATTGGTTCAACAGGGCACTGCGGGGCTCCCGCGTTCGTACCCAAGACAAAGAGGCGATTGCTGAAGAGTACGAACCGGAGAGATTGGCACAGATCATCGAGGAGAAAGACACGGAACAGCTCATCGATGATGTGAATATCACTGACACAGCCGCTGAGAATCTGGTTAATCACGAAGAGTTGCGAGCCAGAGTCCACGAGCTACAGACACTGGAGATTCACGATCGTCCGATTATCGAGATTCGGGACGAGGGCGAGTGGAAGCCGCTTTCCAGAATGTCGGACGGACAGCAATGTACGGCACTCTTGTCGATAGCGATGCTCGAGCGGGATCGACCGCTAATCGTTGATCAACCGGAGGATATGCTGGACAACGAGTTCATCTATGACGTCGTCGTGGACATCATCAAGAACGTCAAGATGTCCAGGCAGATAGTCGCGGCCACACATAACGCGAATATCCCCATCCTCGGGGATGCTGAACAAATCCTGGTCATGTGGTCGAATGGCCGTGAAGGGTTCTTCCAAGACCGAGGGTCGATTGATGTACCCGATGTTCAAGCCAGGGCTCAACAGATTTTGGAAGGTGGAGAAGAAGCATTCAACCGCCGAACCAGAAAGTACGGTGTTCTCGAGTGAGGCGGGATACACTGCAATCTCGGAGTACGCAGGTGTAGTGTAGACTACTGTCTCCCTTCGTTTGGCAGAATTACCAGGTCGTCATTTGTTCCATCATCTGACGCGTGCGGTCAATCTCTTCGAGAGTATCGATGACATCATCCAGCATGACAATCTCTACACCGGCACGCGATTGGTCGACAGGGTTTCGTGAGAAATAGAAGGCCTGCGTTTGATCGTCGGCTTCACTCTCCAGATCGTCCAAGGCAGAGTTCGAGACGCCCTTAATATTCTTTACTTCGCCCAGAACTCTCTCATCCCCAATACCTCCTATCAAATCGAAACTCTGATTGAACCCTGACGAGCCACCAGGCTGGATGAGAGGATAGTACTCGTACGCTTCTCTGAGGTACTCTTCGCATAGCCTCTCGGTTTGGTCGGGTGAGTAAGAGGTCGGGTCATCAGCGGGCAAGCTCTCACGGTGTACAAGAGACCGGATCTGATCATCCACCACATACCACGAGGAGAACGTCGTAGATGGAGGTTCGTAGGCGCTAAGCAGATACTCCGCTCCTTGTAATTCTCGCACCTCCTCCTGCAATCGTACGCCCTTGTAGATGTACTCTATCCCAGGATCATCTTCCAGTTCTCTCTTGGCTTCCACTGGGTCAGTATATTCCTCAGTGCGCACCCCTGTTTCATCAACCCCGATTACAAACGGCCGAGACCCTGGTGGCACGATGCCTAATTTACGGCCTCTATCATAATCGTCATTATCCGCGTCTAGTTGAACAAGGCAAATTCCGCCTTCCTCAGCGAATTCAACCATATCCTCAAGGTCTGCTGCGCCATCCTCGTAATCATCCTCAGAGAAGCTTGCTACGTTCTCGTAGTGGCAGAGAATATATCCATCTTGATAGAACTCAGAGAGAGTGTCGTCAGATGGTTTCCCTGGAGCGAGGCGATGAAAATACACAGCCAACTCATCAGACGAATTCATGACATGACTCTCTCAGCCGACTTACTAATGCTTACTCCCCGACAGAATCGAGGCCTCGGAATCACTCTTCAGCAGCAGCGTTGATTGCTTTCTCAACTTGTTCTTCAACGGAGTGACGTTCTAATGACTCGACTAACTGCAGCTCTTTCCTGATATAATGAGCGCGGTACGACTCCCGTTCCTCGTGTCGGCTGGGGAGTTTCCGAACGACGTCGTGGAAGTTCACGTCGACGACTTCCAGGATTTCAGGAGACTTCTCGGGTCTTGCTTCGATATTCCACCGCACTCCATCGGTAGTAATCCCGACCGTGGCTTCCCCCAAGTCGCTCTTCAGGTAGTCCTCCATCTGCTCTTTTCCGTATTCGAATTTGTTCGGAGTCTTCACCTCGCCGATGACGGCACAGTCCAGGCCGCAGTCAAAGTTCTTGATCGCAAAGTCCGGACGCGTCTTGTCCCACTTCGGGTAGCCATATGGCTGTGCCCAGAACTCGTAGTCGAGGAGTTCCAGCGTCGGCCAGATGAGATACTGTTCGACGAACCGCTCTGGGTGCTGTCGGAGCTTCTTTCCCTTCAGGTATTTTCCTTCTCTAGCGACGTTAGAGAGATGTACCGGGACATCGCGGCGAGAGAACTCGTCGGCGAAGTTCTCGTAGACACGAAGGAGTTGCTCCGCAAGCCCGGAGTGATCGGTGATGCTGGTCGAGGTAGTCTTTTCAGAGGTCATCGGTTCAGAAGTCGTCCCTGTGCTTCTCGTGGAACTCTTCGATCGAGTTGCAGTCGTGGTCGTCGCGACGCGTAATCCAGCCGCCGAACCGGTATCGTCGCCAGCACTTCTCGCCATCGATGAAGACGGGATTATCGCCAACGTCGGGGTCGAGTCGTATCGCGCTTGTCCCGTCTTCCTTCTCGACAATGGAATCCCGGTCGAGATACTCGTTCCCGTGTTTGGGGCGAGCAGCCTCCTCTGTCACCGCGCGTTCGTCGCATGCGTCGCAGACGAGATTCGCGTAGTTCGACGCAAAGTCGATGTCATAGCTCTCGAACGGTTCACCACAGATGGCGCACACTTCCTGTGGTTCTCCCGGTGGATATTCGACCATAATCGAATCAGTAGATTCTGTAGCCGCAGTTCGGACAGTCGTACCCGGCTGCTTGATCGTGCGTACTCACCTTCCGTTGCTTACCGAACTCAGGACACCGAGTTTCGATATTCTCGACAATGTGGGCTTGTGAGAGACTCACAGTTCGAAGCCGTCCATCTCGCCCGATCTATCGAGATCGTCTACGGGAGTGCTGTCTCTAGTCATGAAGTCAAACAACTGACCCACTGACAAAATAATTTGGCAGTAACGAGAACAACTCCAGTCATTCCACCCATCGCAGTGGAGGGATTTCGGCGGGGAAAACACAGAAACACCTCCGATGAGATGATGGAAGTAGATGTCGAAAGAACATCTCGTGGAGGTCGAGTTCCGCCACGAGGACGAGGATTCGGTACTTGCTGGCGCTGGGGAGTCCTCGTCGCTTGTTGAACATCTCCTTTCCGTTCAGGCGAATCGCCTTCAAGCCGGTCAGCCAGACTCCGAACTCCGCTCGCTCTCCCACCTCGACGAGGAGAACGTCAAGCTCCTCGAACACCAGGTAGACGCCGCCCACCGCGCCCTCTTCGAGATGGACGGCAAGGCCCTCCTCGCCGATGAAGTCGGCCTCGGGAAGACCATCGAGGTCGGCATGATCCTCAAGGAGATGCACTACCGTGGCACCGACGACGCGGTGCTGATCCTCACGCCGGCGCAACTCGCCCAGCAGTGGCAGGCCGAGATGATAGAGAAGTTCGGCCTCGACTTCACCTGCAACTACGACGACGACTTCGCCGGGTTCGACGCCCATGACCACGTCATCGCCAGCATCGACACGGCCAAGAGCGACCGCCACCGCTCAACCGTCCTCGCCCGCGATTGGGACGTCCTCGTGTTGGACGAAGCCCACTACGTGAAGAACGAGGACACCGACCGGTACGAACTCCTCGAGAAGCTCTCCTACGACTACGCGTTCTTCCTCACCGCGACGCCCATCCAGAACGACGTCACCGATCTCTACAACATCATCTCGCTGCTTCGCCCGGGTCTGTTCGGGACGCGTGAGGCGTTCCACCACTACTTCGTCAACAAGTCACAGGAGACGCTGGTCAACCGCAACGAACTCCAGAACCGGCTGCGCGAGGTGATGATCCGCAACCGCCGCGAGGAGACGGACATCGACTTCACACCGCGCAACGTCACGACGCGTACGTTCGAGCCCTCGCCGGCGGAGAAAGATCTCTACCAGTCCGTGACCGACTACGTCCGGACAGCCTACGGAGAGGATCAGGGCCAGAAGCTCGTCCTGATGACCCTCCAGAAAGAGGTCGTCAGCAGTCCCGAGGCACTCAAGCAGACCGTCGAGCGACAACTCGACATCGAAGACGGGAAGATCGTTCCCCATGCCGACCAGCTCGAGCGAATTCTCGATTGCGTCGACGCGGTGGAGACCCCGACCAAACTGGAGAGCGTCCAGCGAATCACCAGCGAGGCACGGGAACGCGTGGACAAGGGACGAGTGATCGTGTTCACCCAGTTCCGAGCGACCCAACAGAAGCTGATCGAGACGCTCGCCGACGAGGGATATACGACTCACCCCTTCCACGGCGGCCACACCAGCGACGAGAAAGAGGAGATCGTCGAACGGTTCGAGGAGGAAGGGGGTGTTCTCGTCTCGACGGACGCGATGAACGAGGGGCGCAACCTCCAGTTCTGCAACGTGATGGTCAACTACGACCTCCCGTGGAACCCGATGAAGGTCGAGCAGCGCATCGGCCGCATCCATCGTATCGGTCAAGACCGGGAGGTCTACGTGTTCAACATCGCGCTCGAGGACACCATCGAGGAGTACGTACTAGAGCGACTCTACCACAAGATCGACCTGTTCCAGCAGTCCGTCGGCGAGCTGAGCGAGATCCTGACCCGGCTGGAGGAGACGGGACGCAACTTCGAGGACGAGGTATTCGAACGGCTGGTCTCGGCGGATTCCGAGGTCGAGATGGAGAACGACTTCGACGCGATGGCGATCGACCTGCAGGAACAGCGTGACCTCGCGGACAAACTCGAGGACTTCAACGCCGGCGTCTTCGAGGGCTTCGACTTGGGGGCCAGCGATGACTGACGCCGCGATTCCCGTGACCGGTCGGGCTGTCGAGCGGTTCGTCGAGGCCTATCTGACGTCTCTTGGAGCGGAAATCGAAAAGAACGGACGGCAGTGGTCGGTCGTGCTCCCCGACGATGCGGACACCGACCTAGAGCTGGACGGTACCGTGCTGGAGATCGCCGAGGATCCGGCGGATGTCGAAGAGGGAGCCATTGCGATCGCTCCGGAGAGTCCATTCGTAGAACGCGTACTGGACGAAGCCGCCGACAGAACTCCCGTCGGGTCGGTATCGCTCACGAGCGAGGGGATGGACATTCGCCACCCACCGTGGATTACGGACGGCCCCACTGATGTCGAGGAGGCAACGTTCACGCCGTACTACGACCGGCGGGCCGTATGTGCGATCTTCAACGTCGGTATCGAGACCGTCAGCGAGTATCAACGAGAGGAGCTTCGAGCTGTGGCCATCGATCTCAACGATGAAGAAGAACGTCCGCGTCTGGCAGAGTCCTATTTGGATCTCGTCAACGACGACCAGCGGGAACTCGATGAAGGGAATCGCATCGACGGAGCACGGCTACGAGATGCCCTCGATAGCGCACACACGGCCGTCGAAAGCGACGTGTCGTCGGTTGTTCGAGAAACGCGTGAGCGGGCCACTCGCTCGGCAGGTGTCGAACTCGACGAATACCGGCAGTTCGTCCGCCAGCGACGTGACGAATTGAGCGATGAGATCGACAACCTCTCCGATCGAATCGAAGAGGTGAACGAGACGATCGAGACGGCGTCGGAACAGCAGGAGCGTGTCGAGGGTCTTCGCAAGCGGAAAGAACTCCAATCGGAACTGGATGACCTACGTTCCGAACACGACGAACTATCCTCCCAGATCGAGGCTGGATTTCCAGAGAAGCGGCGCGAGATACGAGAGCGACACGCGCTTACCGTTCGGATACGGGCGGTAGCAGCAACCGCCATCTCGTATGAACGGGGAGATCTCGAACTTACGCTCCAGTCGAACTCGAGGGGCCTTTCGCGAACCTATGGCTATGCGGTCGGGGTTGGTGTGATGGAAGACGCGGATTGCGAACGGTGTGGAGAGCCGCTAACAGCCGAGAATACGCTCACAATCACTGGGAGTCGAACTATTGGAGCAAGTTGCTGTGGAGAGTGACCGGCTAGTTCCCGATCCGATAGAGCAGTAAATCCGAATTGTCGGCGAGAATGTCGCCCACCAGAGCATCTGTTGTCGAGCCCGCAGTCGAGACGCCGAAGCTACAGATGCCAGCGGGAGCCTTGTATCCGATGTCGGCCAGCGTTTCGCGTAATTCGGGATCCAGTTCTGCCGTTCCGATGTCGATAACCGGGACACCAGCATCCCGGAACGCGTTCAACGCTGCGGTAGTCCGCGAGAGAACGATCCCACCGGACTGGAGGAACGAGACTTCCTGACCGAGGATTCGCAGTAGCCGCTCTTTTCGAGCGGAGTCGCGGATCGCATTTTCCCACTGAAGCTCGACGGATAGTTCGTTGGAGGAAAACGTCGTTGACCTCGTTCTTGTCGAGAAGATCAACCACGTCATCTGGAAAGGCGGCTTCGGCCTGCCCACGGTAGAAGTCCCACACGTCCGTTTTTTGGACGGTGGACTGTTGCTGTCCCGAGATCGTCTCACGGAATGCTGCTGGCACGTACAGATCGCCGAGACGTGGCTTGGTTGGCGTTCCCCCGAGTGTAGCCTGTGTCTGTGATGCGAAGACTTTAGAGTTAGCCAGCTGGTCGAGGGTGCGGCTGGCGACGAGTAGAGACGGATCTAGCAAAACGTCAATCGGCGGTTGGAATTTTTGCTCGAGTTCCGTTCGAAGCTGGTCGTTGCCGGTACTCATCGGTATGCGCTACTCGGTGACTCCTGTTAAACTACAATGATAACTGACGTTCCCCGAGGTGCGTCGGGTTTACACTCAAGACCCGAGTCGCGAGTTCAGGCCATGTAATGGACAAACGGATGTAGAGAACGGTTTGGACGGGTTCCAGCTCCGGTTCGAGGATGGGGACTCGTCGAAGAACGGGCGGACGGGTGATATACCACTGATCCGGTCGTCCCGGGGAATGAGACCGGGTACGCCGTCGAGATGAAGGCGGAGGAGCTGGAGGAGAATGGCGAAATCCGGGAAGTCTTGGAGCGTCGTGGTCGCGTCCTCAACTTCGGGTGAGGGCATGAGTCGAGGACTATGCCGGTCAGCTGTCGGCAACGGACGGGGCAGTCAAAATCCAAGCCGAGCCGCCGAACGAACTGGCCCAAATTGACGCTACCTCTTCGCCGACCAGACCCCGTTAATCAAGGAACCTGCCGCGGTTGTCGAGGACAAGTGAATTTTCGATGTTGGGGCGAATCTCTTCGGCGGCCTCGGCGACGCGATTTTCCTCCATGCGCTCGTCTACTTCATTCCTCAGGACTTGGAACTAGATGAGGACAAGCTTGAGTAGAGCCTGAACGTGGAGGGCGCTGCTGCCGATCCACTGTCGGTCGAGCACTCTGGCGGCGTGAAACGATGGACGCCTGACCGCGTTATCGAAGCCAGAGACAGAATAGGTGGCGAAACGCTGGAAACGCACTACTGCGAGAGCAAGACTTATGACGCGTCGTTCGAACGCTCGCAGGTCGAGACGTGGATTACTGGCCCGTGAGGAGCGTGTGGTGAAAAGCCGCGTGGACATCGAGGATCTCCCTGATTAGTACTCTCGTCGAATTCACGAAGTCGAACAACCAGAGTGAAAGGGCGAAGCAAAAGCGATTCCCCGAAGGTCGTGAACTCTGGGAACTTGGGAACCACACCGCGCCCCTTCCTCTTTGTTTCCGATGAAAACGGGTCAAACTGCCCTGGGTGGGTAAGAACCTTTGCGAGACCGGTCACATTGACGGCTATGTCACTGATCGGCTTTCGAAGGGAAGATGATGAAATCGAGTACCTCGAGGAGGTCGAGTACAGCGAGGAGCATCTTGAAGACGATCTCCACGAGGTGATTCACAGCGACCCGCGGCTGGTGATGGGCACGCTCACAACACGAGAGAACGTCGTCCTCGGGAGCAAAGTCCAATTACCGACCGGGAAGGAGCCCGACCTGCTCGTGTGCGACAAGCGGGGGACACTCACGACGATCGAGTTCAAGCGCGACCGGTCGCCACGCTCGGCTGTCACCCAGCTGTTCGACTACGCGTCCTCGCTGGCCCGGCTGGATCAGGACGAGTTCTTCGATCTCACCACGTTCGAGTCTCTGGAAGAACTCTACGAGGCGTTCGACCACGAGGAGGACTCAGAGTTCGACATCGACGACTTCGAGCGTGAGTTCGCCGAGGGAGTGGAGTCGCCCCAGCTCATGCTGGTCGCGTACACGATCACCGACGATGTCCGGCGGATGACGCGCTGGCTGCGGGATACCCACGACCTGAAAATCAATTGCGTCGAGTTCGACTATTACGAGCGGGACGACGCCGAAATGTTCGTGCCGACGATCATCGGCGCCGACGAGACGCAGGAAATCAAAGAGCGGGAGGCGTCACCGAAGCAGAAGAAGTACCGGCGATTCTTCGGCGAGGTTCTCGAACGCTTCAAGGAGGAACTCCCCGGTGTCACGAGCAGGAGTGCCAGCAGCGACAGCTGGCTCACGATTCCTGCCGGCCACTCGGACGTCGAGTTCGTCTGGCATTTCAAGGGAGATCCCGGCGACAAGGAGTTCCACGTCGTGATGAACTTCCAGTTCGACGACTCTGCGCGGAACGAGGAGCTACTCGATACAATGCTGGCGGCGATCGAAGACCGCTCGCTGGACGTGCCCGAAGAAATCCACTCCGAGGAGTACGGAAGCAGCGGGTACACGCGGCTCTATGTCAAACGCGAGGTCGGTCGACTGGACGACGCGCTGGAGGACGAGGAACTCAAAGAGTGGGCTGTCGACCGGCTGGCGGAATTCCACGAACAACTGACACCAGTCTTGGACGAAAAACTGCGATAGGCGCATTGAGAAGGGTGTCCCCTACCAGTACTCTATACATCGGAACTGAGGGGTGTGTGGGTGAGTGAGAAATCACTCTCTGAGACGAGGTAATCAAACCAGCTGGTCAGACACGCGGGGAGGTTTGGAAATCCCGAATTTCAGGCCAAAAGTAGCATCCATCGGAACAATTCAAGAATCACCAAATACAGAACGAACAGCACACTGACAGCTGTGAAGGCTGGCGTTGCAATTTCTTTGGCGTGCTCCCACGAGTAGATGTCGTAGGCGGGCGTCCGTTTTTCTGGAGTAATTTCTGGGGGGGAGTCTCTCAGCCACGCTATCCAAATGGTCTCCCCCGACGACTGCGACTACTCGGTCAGTCTCCTCAACAGCTTCGGCGACCTTGTTGGCGATGATCTGGTCACGATTCAGTTCGTCTGTAGATCGGTTCATACCGTGCCGCCGAAGTACGAAGACGGGGAGGATCGCCGCCCCGAGAAGCATCAGGGCGCCACCGAGCGTATCTCCTGTGATAAGGCCATAGAAAACGCTACTAACGAAGATACCATAGAAAAGGATAGCGGCGACCACTTCTACGATTGGGTTCGCATTTTCGACGAGCTCGGCATCCGATTCGCGAGTGGCGATCAATTCCGCGTCTTGGGCTTCCGCTAAATCCGCCAGAATTCGATGGTCAGTATAGAGCGTATCAAAGAGGACGTGCCCGACAATCGACATGGCAGTCGCGTACCAGCTCCGGAGGAGTCCATAGTCCGCGTCTTCACGTTGCCCTTCGAGTACGAGTGCATCCACCCCTCCCACAAGAAGCTCGCGCTCCTCTGCGAGGTCGCTCTCGCTAGTATGAATCTCACCCTTCAATACCACTCGGGTCTGTTCTGATTCTGTCATAAATCGCGCACCACCATCGCGACGAAAAACTTCGCACCCATCAAAACGGCAGCCCCCAGCACGATTGCACCAACCATTTTGAGGTCATTGACGGTCAGGGGAGGGAAGATTCGAATGGACACGTAAGAGATGGCAGCCTTCGTAACCTGTCCTTGTAGCAGGAAGTAATCGAACACGAGGAGTGCGGCGATCGGCTCGCCGTATTTGTACGCGTTCAGACCGTTCGTGAACGGAGTCTTGATCGTGTAGACAATTGCACCGATGAGTTTACTTATGACTCCCATCGCGTATCAGCACCTCCTGTTTTTCTCCTCTGTCGTGCACTAGATCCAGAAGTCCAAGCACCGTCGTACCGAATGACACGATGAGTTCTCACGGGTCTCCCCCCACGAGATGTGCAAACTGAGTCCCTGCCACGGTGTTACGATGCACCTCTGGATACTCCTCCGGACAGAAAGGGCATTCATCCCTGTTGGGGGAATACTGCGTTACCGCGCCGACGCCGCCCAAATCAGTCAATGTTCGGACGAGAGAAATGGGCTTGACAAATGGGTAGCCGTCGTACGTGAGCTTGGCGAGTTCGGCGGTCACGAAGCACCCTGCCAAAAACGACGCAAAGGGGAAGGCGGCGTCCGGCCCGTCATCATCCGTCTCGTCCCCTGTAGGAACCTTCCCCCCGGCACAGACCGCATCCGGGTCAGCCCTGTTGGGTGGGAAATGGCATAGGAGACACGGCTCTTCCAGTGGGATATTCCGCCGTACGAACACGTCTGACTGGCCGGTGGAGGCGTGTACCATCAGGGGTGGGCGATTGTGCTGGATACTGCGGCGGACATTCCGCTCGTTCGCCAGTGGGAGGACGACGTCCGCAGCCTCGGGGCCCGTCGCGGTGAACGCGTCGTAGTCATCCTCAAAGGGCCGGACATCTATGTGGTCGGCGAGGAACTCGGCAGCAGCTTCTGCTTTCGAGGCTCCCTCGATAGCATGGCTGGCGGTGAACAATGGCGACCGATTGAGGTTCACCAGTTTCACCGGATCGAAATCGACCAACTGGAGGGTGCCTTCGATCGGAAGTCGCCTGAGGAAGTACGCGGCCGCGGAACCAACGGAACCCACGCCGACCATCCGCAACGTGCCGAGGTTGATCGACGGGGGGAGATCCGGAGTGGTTGGCTCGGCGGACACCTCGTGCGCCTCGTGGTGGAACGCGTCGTAGGTTACCGCGTCGGTGAAGGCTGACTCTGACGCCCCAACGGCAGTCTTGAACGCCTCTGCGCCACCGAGACACGCGGCCACGGCGGGCCCAATGGGGTTCTCGTCTCTGCTGGCGACGGGCTCCACGGTGCCATCCCGCACGACGCGGGCGAGCCAGCCCCCACCGTCGATCCGGATCGTCGACGTTGTGCCCGATCCGAGATTTGGGTTGCCGACGGTGACGATGCAGTCGTATGATGAGGGATCTGGGGAACGTGTACGACTGAAGCGGCCATGAGGATCGGCGTCTCGCATTTGCTGGATGGACTGCTCGGCCAGCGTCGGTGCAATGGGTGCCACTTCGTCGTCGGACGGGACAGAGGGAAAGGTCACGTCGACATTCCGGGCGAACCGACTGAGGAGATTTAGGGTCGTCCGGGCGGCGACTCGGCCGGCGTACGTCGACAACACATCGCGCTCGCCTGCGACGAGGATCTGGGCATCCCGGTAGTCTGTCGAATTACTGACTTGGTTCGTCCGGTCGTCACGAGCGGCGTAGAACTCGTTCGGTGATGGCAGTGTTGTCATCTCTCTTTAATATCGATGTAGGATGGTGCCGAGGGGAGTGTCTCGACCTGCTGCTCAACCATCGAGTCGTCTAATTCCACGAAATCACCGTCGTGATACACGTGGAAACCACAGTCCGTGTAGGGGCGGACGCCGTCCACGGCGTAGTTTGGAACAACGACGGAGAAGTACCCCTCATGTGGGAGCTGGGCAGCCTCGCTGTCCAAATCGGAGTGACTCGTTCGCTCACCGGGATGACTGTGGACGGTGGCCACCAGTTCGAGATTATGGTCGTGGATGGCGTCTATCACCGCCGCGTTGGCCACTGGGGAGATGTCGTACGATCCGGGAGTCGTGGTGGCCTCCGGGACGACGACCGTCAGTGCGGCCCTCGCAGACTCATCCGGGAGAGACTTCCCGGCCCAGTAGACGACGCCTTCGTGATCTTCACGCGGGGGCGAGTGGCTACGAAGGCCACGTCGCGTTTCCCTGCAAACCTCCTCGGTGACGAGAAGCCCCGGTGGCTTCCAGTCATTTTCTGGAGCACCGCCGCTCTGGGGCGTGAAGATGCGCCGGGCAGTCGAGCGGATAGAAGCGATGAGACTCATTTTTCGCCGTCCCACCGTCCCTGATAACGTTCTGGGTCGCTAATGCGGTGGTAGATGTCCAAGAGGATGTCGCCGAGCGTGGTCAGGTTGCCAGCATCAGATTGCCAGTCGCCAATCGTCCAGTCGCTGTGAGGAGTGGCATCGTCGTCGTAAATACGCCGGTTGAACTGGTGGCAAAGAACTGGGTCGTCTTTTCCGTCTCCGAATGCGATGAGGCTCTTGCCCTTGCCTCTGTCGTTGAAGTACGCCTCATAGTGGCCCGCTTCTCCTGTCTCAGGATGCACCATCTCGACGTATGGAGGCTTCTCGTCGTAACCCTCACAATCGAGCCGGACGACATACTCCTCTCCGTCCACGGGGCTCTGCATACGTACCTCAACGGTGAGTGCATCGAGGTCTGCTTCCACTTCCCAACCATTCGTGGGAGCCAGTTCTTGCACGTTCTCAAGTTGGCGTTTGACCAGAGCCCGGGTGACATCCGCCTGCACGTCTACACGCCCTGCTCCTCGTTGACGAGGTTGACTGTGTCGCCGTCGAGGTCGTACCGGGCAAGGGGCTTGTTGCGGTCGAGTTCGCCCTCGTCCGGATGGACGAACGTGGGATCGTCGGGGTCGTACCCGTACGCGTCGGCGACCTCTTCGGCGGCTTCACCTACCTTGGTGCCCTTCTGGAAGGTGAATTCTTCTGCGTCGCCACGTCCCGACTTGACGGTGAACGTGACGGTCGATTCGCCTGCATCTGCGTCAGCTTCTTTCTCGCTCACGGGTGGAAATAGGAGGGGAGAAATAATGAAGATTTTTGGACAACTACGATTAGTACCAAAGTAATTAATACTCTAATGTAGTAACTTACTACGACTATTGAGTAGTAGTACCATGAACGGGGCCGAGGAAGTCCTCCGAGAGATCGGTTGGGGCAAGAACGAGGCGGCGTGTTACTGTGCGCTCGTCGAGTATGGCGAACTCAAGGCCAGCGACATCAGCACCATCGTCGACATACCCTCTTCGAAGGTGTACTCGGAGATGCAGAAGCTGGTCAATCGGGGATACGTGAGAGAACGTGGCGATCCGAAGCGATACGCCGCACAGAACCCGCGGTACGTCATCCGTGAGGAACGGGCGGAGTTCAACGATCAGCTCGGTGAAGTCGAACAGGAGTTGCAGGAGGCGTGGGAAATTCAGGAGGACTCTTCCCCACCCTCGGAAAGCCACGCGTGGGTTCTGTCCGGACGGCAGGGGATGAACAGTCAACTTGCTCGTCTGATCGATCTCGCTGAGGAGCATCTCGTTGGATTCGACAACCGTCTCCCCCTGACCACGCCAGAGACGCTTGACGAACTCGTGGAAACGGCTGAGGATGGCCTCGAAGTGCGTCTCGTAGGGCGATCGAATGCCACAGATCGCCTGAGTCGTCTGGCGAGTGCTGGTGCTGATGTCCGAGTCGTGAATGAGGCGCAAAAGACCTCCTTCTACGTGGCTGATGGTGAGTATCTACTGCTCCACGCAAATAGCGGTAAGTCAACGGTGGTCTTCAAAGACGATTTCATCGGGAGCGTTATGACGGAGGAGTTTGAAGATATGTACAACAGCGGAAACGAGATTGACAATGAGGCGTAGACAACTCCTTCCTCTCGTCCTTCTAGGGGCAGAGGATGAGGAACCTGTGGAAGGTCGTACGCGCCTGCAGAAGCTAATGTTCCTCATCCAGAAACGAATGGAGGAGCAAGGCGATCCACTCGATTGGGGCTATCCTTTCCAAGCATACGATTACGGCCCCTTCGCGAAGGAGTTGTACGACGATCTGGATCAGCTACGCCGTCGTGGCTTCGTCGAAGAGCGAGAACAGCATCTCGACGATGATGTCATTCAATATGACTACGTCCTGACGCCGGAGGGGCGAAAGTTTGTACGGGAAGAACTGGAAGAACGGCGTCCGGATGGACTTGCAGAGACGGCCGGGGCAATCAAGGGCGATTTCAATGACGTCCCGCTCCAGAAGCTAATTGACTACGTCTACACCGAGTATCCCGAATACGCCGAAAACAGCGTTCTGTGAAGACACTGGTTTCGGATTCTGGCTAGCCCTGAAGAAAGCTGGCGACTAGTCAGCCGACTGCGCCGAGTATGAGCACGACGAACACAAAACGATTATTCCGCTGAGTGGAACTGACGGTGTTCAGTTAGTAGTCACAACAGACCGGGACGAATAGTTGTAGTAGCCCTCACAGCCAGTTTGTTTTCAAAAAACCCTGAGTAGCAAAGCCCTCCGTCGTAGTCGAGGACAACAGAGTAAGTCGCATTCTGGCCGTGATTATCGCAGAAATTGTGATTAAAACCAGAAGTCTTCGCCGCCGAGCTTAAACAATGAAACACTGTCCAGATTCTGCAGACGCTGCTCAGCTTCCTCACGCCGTAGTCCGTAAACCTCCATGACCTCGGGCGTAGCCACAGCTCCGTGCTGGTCCACGAACCCCTGCAGCTCCTGAGGCCCTCCCTCGGGAATACCCTGGAACCTGAACTCTGTGCTGAAGTCAGAATACCGGACACGGCCGTTCCACGAAGCCGGTCGAACATCCAGTTGCATGAACGTGGACGGAAGCTCACCACGGTCGCCGGTCTCCAGTTCAACCTCCTCCAGATCTTCGTTGAATTGCTCCGGATTCAGGTCGAGGTCTTCCGCCAGTTCGGCCAAGACTTCCTTGTCGTTGATGTCGCGGCCAGCTGCAACACCGCGCTGCCACATCGCTCGGAGATAACTCGTGCCCCGGCCTTGCTGGATAGCTGCCTCGAACGCCTTGTTGACCAGTTCTGTCGACTCAGGCGGGTCGTTGTCCCAGAACGACGGATCAACCGGCATACCCATGTCCTCACTGCATTCCATCCACTTCTGTTTCACCTGCTCCGGGTCCTCAAACTTCCGGACAGGTGCCGGTTTGTAGAAGAACTCAATCTCTTCACCGTAGCACTCCTCGATTCGTTTCATCACCGGCTGGACACACCAAGACATCGCACTCAACGGGTCAACCTCCTGAATCAAGAGATGCACCTCCTCGTCATTGTCTTCTTGATCATTGCCGTCTCCAGTGTCGGCGGGTTCCTCAACATCTGTTGACTCCGGCTGATCCCCGTCCCCCAGCTCTTCACCTTCTTCGGCTTCGCCACTGTCATCGTCGGGGTCGTCACCTTCTGGAGGCTCGGCCACTACACCGCCACCGCCGCTCCCATCACCGCTCGAACCACCCGGACCTGCAGGAGTGCCTCCACCGGCACTGCTCCCGGAAGCACTTCCAGAGTCGTCGTTTCCGTTGTCGCCGGTGTAATCATCTAGGCTCGGCTGCGAGTGATCGTCGTTCGTCTCCTCATCCTGCGAATCATCATCGCCTGACGAACCTGCACCGCCACCGCTGTACGTTCCCATGAAGATAACCATTGTTCAGTTGTCCTCCTTTTGACCGTAGAACTCATCCACAGGCCGCTGCTCCTGCCCATTGTTGGCCGAGAGCTTGGCTTCCCGGCCGCTCTGGAATTCTGGCCATAAATCCTGCGAAAGCCTGTCCCCGTCCGAACAAACATCTGTCCACTGCCGAAGCCCGGTTGCTCCACGAACACGCGGAGGAAAATCCAATAAGTCGTCCTCCGCAAGCCGTCCAATCAGAAATACATCCTTGACGTCTAGGGCGGCGATACAGTTCCTGACGTGGCGTCTGAGTACGTTAATCGCATTCCCGGCGTCACCGCCTGTGTACTGGACAGCATAGAACGCGAACTCCTCGTAGTCGAAGTCGTCGTACAGCTCCCGGTACTTAACGAAGTGCTCGTACTTCCAGCCCTTGTTCGTCGGGATCAGTCGGACATCGAAGTCCTTCTTGATGATCTCTTGCTGTAGATCCCTGATGTGGCCAGTGTATGCCTTGATAGCATTATCCTGAATCTCGTCACCCAACCAGTCGTAGCTGTAGACCACATCCGGGACGTAGATAGCTGGTTGAACCACTTCCAGCAAGTCGACGATGTCCTGGAAAGTGCGTTCGTTAACATCGTCATCGTACTCCGTGCCGAGGATTACTGGGATATGGAACGGCTCCAACACTCGGGTCAGCTCACCGTCTTCCTCGATGATCTCCTCGGCGTCTGAAAAATTAATCACTACGTAGTCGACTTCCCGATTGCGGTCAAGCCACTCTTCGTACTCCTCGTTGGGAAGCTCTACACGTGGATGAACGCCTCTGATCGGTTCGTATATTCGTTGGGCGTTGAATGCCTCATGAAGTGTTTGCTGTCCTCTACCGAGTTCTCTGGATTCAGCTTGTGAACTCAAACTTGTACTCCTTGTCTCCGGTTAGTCTTTCAGCGGGGAGACATTCTAACATACAATTTCTTATCACTTTATATTATCGGCGTAAAACGTCTAGGCAGGCCTAGATACGCCCGATTTCAACGGAAAGGTGGACAGGAAAATAATGGTCCAAACGCTAGATGGGCCCAGTTTTACTGACTGCATTATTTGTATCCATCACGCGCTGACTGATGGGGAGGATCAAGAGGTTAGAAGAATTAGAACGTACTGACGCTGGTGATTTAGATAGATTCGTTCAGAGAAGACTAAGAAGCTCGCCGCTCATCCTCCTCGTAGTCATTCAGCCGCTCGACCACTTCTGCAAAGGCGACGGTTTCACTCACGTCAGTAACCTCGATAGTGACCCGTTCACCCTCCTCAGTGTTAGGAACAATGACCACGAAGCCCCGTTCGACACGGGTAATACCGTCGCCTTGGTCACCAATATCCGTAATTTTGACAATATGTTGTTCCCCTTCCTCAACCGGTGGCTCTGGTGGGCCACGTTCACGGGTTGGTTTGGCCTCAGTATCGCTAACTCTGTCATCTGACGGCGATGGCAGAAGCCCCACTCGATATGCTTCCCCTTGTTGAATGTCTCCAAGCCGAACCTCGTGCTCGGGGATTTCGACAACGTAGGATCCGTTTTGCTCTTGGACTGTTGCAGAGAACAGGCAGTGAAGGTGATCTGAGATCTCCATCTGTAGACCGTACTCCAACTACTGGAGAAAGACACTTGACTCTGCTGTCTACGACCCTTCTGGTGAAATAACGTTCTCGGACACCGGACACTCGGCACATATGTCTCCGGTGCCGTAATCTTGCTCGTATTCAACCAAAATTCAGGCAGTAGAGATGCGCTCGCTGCAGTCTACGAGTCACTCCACAATAGAGTGATCTCAGCGGGATTTTCATGAAGCCAGCTTCTAGTTAATCCCACTTCGTTCCGCAATTTCTGCGGCTTCAGCCTCTTCCACTCGCTGTACTTTCACTTCGTGGATCTTGGTACACTGGGTCCCGGGGCATCCAGTGACTGAATCAGTTCTCAGGCTGTCTTCCTCTTCGTCATAAATCCAAGGGAGTTTCGAACCACAGTTTGGACACTCATATTGAAAAATTATAGGCATCAATTTATACCCCGCATACAGTCATCGGTCTCACGAGTCACCCGCCCAGGATTCGAACCTGGAACACAATCCCCTTCACGGCCCGCCTGACGGCCGGACCCCGACCGTCGCCGTTGGTGAGCAGAAGTTTCATGTGCCCACTCCAGTGGCGGGTATGCTCCGACGCGGAGTCGAACCGCGCTGCTCCAGACGGAGTTGGCTTCGGACATACAGTCGAATATCATGATATTCATAGCTCTGGGTGCGGGCCACTTATAGATTGTGCAGTATGCACATGTATATTGCCCATCTATATTAGGGTTCTAATTTGCGTATGGGTGGTTACTTTGCGTATCAATTGTGCACACTCAAGATGCACAAGCCGATGGAACAGAGCGATCTACGTCCGGCAGACGAAGCCATTCTTGATGTTTTAAAAGAAGGTCGTGCAACCAAGGGGCTGATTGTCGATGAAACCGGATATAGCCGCAATACCATATACAATCGTCTTGAGGTTCTCCAGGCTGCGGGCTACGTTAAACTAGCCCATGAGCCTACTAGATTGTTCGAACTTGTCTCAGACCCTCGAGACAGCAACTGAACCACTTATTCACGATACAAATACAGGTTAGAAGTGGATTCTAGCCAAGCTATAGCGTTAAGTTTAGTGTGAGTTGTGATCGACAGTGAAGGCTTCGAGGATCTGAACCCGAACGCCAGCGTCGACGAATAGAGACACCCCGTTTTCTATCTGTAATCTTTGTTCCCGATCAGTCGCTCTGACCTCCGAAGATACGTGCTAGGCAAATCGAATCGTCTGATAGCCGGCCGGTGGATGGGGGACCACCGGCCTACCCCGAAGGGGTGCCCGGTCACTGGGATGGTGTGCGTGGTTTGTGAGTGATGCCCGTCGGGGAGTGACGTAAGACCAGTAAGTCGACGTGGGCCAGTGAGTGACCAGGTATCTATGTGGTATGTAATTAAGTATAAAACAGTTGTCTCCGGCAAGCGGCAACTCCGATCGACAGCGCCGTTTCCTTAACCAACACTCGGCGCAGATGGATCGTCTATGTTGGTTAACCAACAGCGCCGTATCAAATCCCGTCGGTGAAACTGGCGAGTGTCGTCTGTTACTCCTGTCGAAAAGCCACCGTTGCGAGCCTATCGTATCGCAGTTCGGCGGTTTTGGATAGGCCTTGTGTTACAGATCGAATGTGGTATTTGTGCCGCTGGTGCTGAACGCCGGCGACCAAACGAACGACTTGCAACTCTGGATGCGCCATACGAATCGATTAATGCCCGCGTTAGAAACCTGCCGTGTCCTCAAAATCCTCGACGAGTTTGGCTATGTACAGTTCCTGTCACGATGGATGGACCCAGCGCTTAGACAGGGCCAGGTTTCGGTGGCTGCTCGTGGACGATGTTGTGGCACTCGATCAGACGGTAGGGCGTGCACTCGTTCGAGGAGCAGTGCAACGCCCAGCAGGTTCAGGGTGCAGCTTCGATGTCATTGCCCGAATCGAGGCCACGGAGGCCAACGTCGCCCGAGAATTCGAATTCGTCGTACCAGACGATGGGGCGTTTGGCACGGCCGTTGTCTTCCAGTTCGAGCAGGCCGTAGTCGGCGAGCTCGTGGACGTTCTCGGTGACCTCCGGCGGGTGTCGATCGACGAGGCGAGCCAGTTCGCGGATGCTCTCGGGTTCGTGTTCGACGATCGCCTCCAGGAGCGTCAGGTTCGTCGGTCGGAAAATCCGGCCGAACGTCGCCAGGCTCTCGATACTGAGCCGGGACGGATGTGGGTCGACGTCCTCGCCGGCGTCGAGCGCGCCGAGTCGGTCGTCGAGGTCAGTCCGGTCAGGACGCGTGCCGATCGTGATGTGGAGCGTGCGAGTCATGTGTTGTGTTCCTGTGGTGGTTACCATTCGTGGCGTTTCTCGGCCGGGAGTGCGGCCCGCCAGGCCCGATACAGTGGTTGGAGGCCCTCGAACTCGAGTTCGAATACCTGGCCAGCGATATGCAGCTCGTGTGGCCCGTGGTGGTTGTCGAAGCGGATGATGGGGTCGTCTGCGCCAGCCACGCCGTAGTGGAAGGCGTATTTGATGCCCTCCGGATACTGCTCCGAGGCCGGCACATCCAGGATGCGTATCCGAACGACGGTGCCGTCGTCGTAGGCCTGGATCTCGTCTTCAACCACCTCGACGTCATCGCCCATCGATGTCTGTTAGTCTGTTCCCTAACAGTAAGAGTGTTAGGGTGTGGGCTAACATCCAATCAGATATCAACTTATCCAATAAGCCAGCACACCTTTTGGTTCACTCAACCATCGTTTCGCCAGCCAGATTGTGAGTGGAAACCCTGTTACTATCTGTCGGGATTACAGCGGAAACAGTGGTGTGATCCTGTTGGTCAGTAGCCCTTTGATGCCGGCGCGGGTAGGGCGGATATGTCGTTCAGTGTCAGTTGGCACACGTTGTTGGAGGCGGCCGATGATCTCCCAGCGGATGCAGTACTGGTGACGCCACGCTCAGAAGCGGCATTCCGCATTACCGACACGCAGGAACATCGGATCATCATCGACTACGTCGAGAAAGACGAGACACGGCCACTCCAGCGCGAGCAATTCGAGACGCTGTTTCGCCGGGTTAGCGATGAGCCCACCCAATCGTTCGACCTTGACCGATTGCCTCCTGATGCTGAACCGTTTGCTGCAGTCTGGTCGCTGCACCCGCGTATGGAAGTGGATGACGACGCCGGCGTTATCCGCCAGACCGACCTCGAAACCACGACACAGGTGGCTACAACCGGCGGCGACGATGAGGACATCGAGCGCGAGGAGCCAGAACTCCAAGTCTACAGTGATGCGCTACTACTCACTGACGCGTTGGAGCGCCACGATATGACCGACCCAGCCACTATCGAGACGGATGCACTGGTTGATCTCTATACGATGCTATCGGATGTCCAGCGCAGTGCTGACGACCTTCGGAAACAGATTGCAGACGTGCTGTTGAGTCGATTGCATCACGACCAGCCGGTCAGTGGACAGTTCGGTTCCGTCCAGCGGACCGCCCGACGCCAACGCTCGCTCAAAGACGAGGAAACGGTCGTGAATGCATTGGAGGCCGCTGGCGTTGACCGAGAACGCGTCACCAGCCTCGACCGTGACAAAGTCGATGACGCCTTAGAGGTAACCGAACTCGCAGAATCGGACCTCTACGAGCTCGACACGACGGAGTATGTCCGGAAAGCCGATGTCGACGAGGCGACCAAGGAAACCCAACTCCAGGGACTGAAAGACCGTCTCGCAGCCAGTGATGCTGCGGATGAGGATGTTGAACAGTTACAGGACGAAATCACAGAGCTCGAAGATCGGATTGAAGAACTCACGTCATTCAAATCTGGGACGTCCTATCACACCTTCTCAACTGGTGGATAGCTCTCTCTGGACCAGGTTTTCCTTCTCCAGACGACTCAATTTGGGGGCTCGTATCCCGTTATGACCCTCAATTTGACTAGCCCTTGTCAGGTACCCCGTGCAAGACTTAGAGCGTAAGTCAACAGTCGGTGGCCGTTGGTTCCACACCGAGCCGGATGAATCAGTCGCTCAGTGCGCCTGATTACTCCTTGATATCATACCGACAAGTCTCGGTAGCCCCACACTCGGGACACTGATCTGTCTCGGAATCGACCGTGGTGCCGCACTGTCGGCACTCGATTACCACTACTGTCCTGTCACCGGGCAGTAGACGAACGAAGGCCCCACGGATACCCATATCTCGGGCTACCGCTGGCAGGTGTAAAACAATGAGGGACTATCCTCAGGTAATACAAACTGTGTCCACACGGAGCTACTCCGCCGAAGATTTACCTGTGAGAGTGGCGAATTTCCCGTTGGAAGGGTTGTCACACGCTCCCCTTCCCCCTTTGATATGAACAGTGACGCCTCGAAGCTTGGTCGGTGTCCGGAGTGTGGCGAGCGGATTTCCGAAGCGTGGCTGTTAATCAAGTACAAGACGAGCGACGGTAAGACGCGTATTTGGGCCGAGTGTCCCGCCTGCGAGACGGTCGTGAATCCAGAGTGACGAACGACTTGTTCTACCCGTGTATCGACACTCACGCTCTGTTGGATGCCTGTATTAACCAATCCAACCACCTTTTCGAAGGACAACTCTATGCGAGATTCGCGCGTTGCATCTTGCACAGCTCTCTGAACACATCTCCGAACTGGTAGGATTCTCCCGGCCACTACGCGAGCAAATCGAACCAGATTTCCCCGAATTACACTCGAAACGCGGTGTGTCCTCAGTGACGAAGGGGACCGAAGAATCCCAGCCTTCGCGGTTTCGGCGCGACCGCGCCCGGTTGTGCGTTGACTTGCGGACTCGAAGCAATATGAACACGAACCCCTATATCGGTGTGTTCATATTCAGTTGTCAGTGGTGGTTCTTAACTGGAATTCTTTCTTCTATATGATAGGTATACCGTCCTGAGCAGTGATATGAAGGCTCCAGCTATGCGAGAAACTAGGATTCCCGATGTTGTGTTCACGAATATGCCCGACGAGATTCCGGTTTCGGACAGGCGGCGAAAACGAGTACTGCGATCACGCTGTCGAAGGTAGGAGTGAGTTCTACGGTTGTAATCGGTCTGATGCCATGTCCTACGCCTGTGAACACGTGCCTGCATTCGTGAGCGCCGTCTAGACAGTCCTCAACCGAAGAGATATGATTACAGACCAGAAGCAGCAGACCGGCCAAGAATTTCCGATTCGGGGGCTGCAGTTCCACATCGAAGAAAATATCTCCATCAAGAAGAGTGATACTAAACAATAACCGGCAGGTACCACTGCCGGGAGAGTGGTGTAGATACTGGGATACGTGCTGTCTAAACCGGGAGAAACTGTGCGAATCCTACCCGATACTTCTCGTCGTCATCATCGTCCCCGTCGAGGCAAGCAAAAGCGAGCTTGTCCTCACCACAGTCGTCGCGGTTCAGTCCATCCTGGCCGGGGAGGTCGATGCGTGGGAGGTGAGTATCGAGCGAGGATTTCGTCGTGTCACGTTCGATGACGTCGCCGGGAGACGGACCGGGTTCTCCCTATCCTGACCGGGAGAGTTCGCGGATCTCGATGTCCTCGGAAGTCATATGGTCGGTCGTGTAGTCGAGGAGTGTTTCCGTCGAAACACTTGATTGTTCCACTTCTCCAATCCCTTCGCTGTATTGCGGTTTTGATTTATTGATAGACTTTTTATGATTAAGACATCCCATAGAATACTTATCTGCCATATTGGGTGTGTTGTTTAGACTTTTGTCCCAAGCTATTTACCTTTTTGTCCAGTAGTACCGAGTATGACTGAGAACGACAAAGTAACGATCAAACCTCACCCAGATGAACACGAAATCCAGATCACCTTCACTGGACTAACCCTAGAGCAGATCGAGGATCACCAAGAAAAGTACAACTTCTCGTCCCGAGCTGAAACAATACGTCACTTCATGCAGCTCGGCATGAACAGCATGGTTCAAAATGATCCTAGAAATCAACAAGAAAACGATACGGAGGGTTCTGCTTTACTCTTTCGTGATTTGATTCCAGAAGGCAAAGAAAATGCTATAAATATGAAAGACGAGTTAATGGAGAAAATCGAAAAGGAAATTCCTGACATTATTACAAAAGATCCTAAAATACAACGAGATGGATGGGAGGTCTACAAATGAAGGGAAAGCCAGAATCTCATGTCGAACTTAAAATCCCAAGGGATTATCTCGATGTATTTTTAGATAAACACAATTATGAACCAGAAACAGCGAGAAACTTTGAGAAAGCATGGAACCACTTAGATGATTTCATAGAACTTGAGGGAATTGACTTTGAAGAGGTTAATGAACAAACAGTTCTTGATTTCTGTTCTTATCTAAAAAACCTAGACATTTCTGAAAGATATTCTGAACAGATAATAAGGAATCTATCTAGACTTGTTACATGGCATATTAAGAGAGGCAATGTAGACTATGATCCCTTTTCTATGGCTCTTGATACCGATCCATTTTCTTATGATAACAATACAGTTAAACGAGAAGTGCCTCTAGAAGATCTTCGAGATGGAGTCCAAAGCATAAAATTCCCGACGACGTTGGTGTATGTTCTTTTACTTCTAAAAACAGGCTTGAGAAAGGCTGAAGCTGCTAATCTAGATCACAGTGCAATCCACCTTGACCATCCTATAAAAAAGATCATGCCTACTCCTCGTGAAGAAATTGCAGACAAACCTGACACACTGTATGTTGATTCATCTATTTCTGAAGGAGAAGTACACAACGGTGAACTCAGGAATTGTGGAAACAAACCAGAATCATACCGAGCTATACCTATCGATAATGAACTAAAGCAAACTTTTGTCTGGTATATTGGGATGAGTCCACCATCAGATTCACCAGCAGAACCTCTATTCCGGCAAAATACACAGTCTCTTGGAAAGAGATACTATCACAACAGTTTGTCTAGATTGTTTACTGAATGGTCTCGTTCAAATGGATGGCACCATGAGAACCGATCTGATAACGTTTCTCCTCATTGGTGTAGACACTGGTTCACTACGATCCTCAGAAGACGGATCGATCAAAGTGAGATAAAGATGGGTACTGTAGAAGACTATATACGTGGTTTACGAGGCGACTCCAGTGATGATGTTATCGACATTTACACACATAACTGGGGTGACAATGAATGGATGAGAGATGCCTATCTTGATAACATTCCTAAGTTGTTAATATAGAAATTACGGAATATTACCGTTGTAACTCAGAAATTACGTTCATAATCACTATACGGCAAGAGGTAAATTATAATAGTAATATGACAGAGACTGAACGTATAACTCTCACTATAAGGATTGACCAATTTGAGACTCTAGAAGAAATGGCCGAGTCCGATGATCCTCGTTGGGACTCGAAGTCTGAAGCTGCTCGATTTCTCTTGGATCGAGCTGATGAAGCCGAGGAGATGGAGGTAGAGATTCAACGGCTAAAGAAAGAGAAAGAGGCTTTAGTCGGCCAATACCAGGAGTCTCAAGAATTAGAAAAGCAAGATGATGAACCTAGTGTTGATGACGAGACGTTCATAGATCGAGTGAGATGGTTAATTCGAGGATCATCCTAGATCGCGCACGCAAGAATTAGATGTCTCTGGAACCCTATTGTCTCTGAGGCGGTCGTCATCGACAGCCTCCATCGCCACCACTGGCCTCCTCGATCAGCACTGCGGCGACGAGAGCTGGGCTGATGACGCTCTCAGTGTGGCTCGCTTCCCCGTTGATCCGGCTCCAGACCGGCTTCGATGGGTCGCCCTTCGGTTACTGTCCTGGTCAGTCCCTAGACCGACTGGGCCTCAGTCGATTATGGACTCGACCCCTGAAACAGGGTGCCATGTCCTCCAGTCACCTGGATGACGACGATCATTACCGAGGGCTTTGCAGTAGTTGCTGATTCGGTTGCGAGAACTGCTGAAGAGCGGGGTGCGTCTTCGGGTCTGTTCAACATCGACGGTATCATCTGGAGAGAGCGATTGCTGACTACCGGCCAAGAACCCCCGACGAGGAGTGTTCTGGCAGTCTTGCCAGTAGCCAGTGGCGTCCTGACTCGGGCCGATCAGCCCGAGTCAGCAGCCAAGTCCAGCTCTACCCGTCTGGGATTGGGCCGAGAAACTGCCGGAACAGGGCGGTCGGGAGGACAGGAGTGCTTCCGACCGCCCGAGCGGACGTGAGGAGCAGGTTCGTCAACAGCCACAGGTTGTAGAGTGTTACCGAAAACAGAAAGTAGAACAACCGGACAGAGAACGTCGGCGACGTGTTCCGCGGGAGAAACTCGGTGATCTTCCGGTAGGAGGTTTTGATCCCCCACCGACGAAGATACGCCTCGGCGAGTGGCTCCGCGAACTCGACATCGTCGGTGTCGAGTTCGCGGGTCGTCACCAGACAGAAGTGGTCATCTTCGCGTGTACGATGGGGAACAACGACGAGTCGCACCGTAACGCGACACGTCGGCGGATTCTTCCGCCGCATCTCGTACTCTGTGATGAATGTATCCTCGTCGTGTTCCTCGATTCGTCGCTTGACACCGCGGTTTGTTGGGGCACGCATCACCAGATCAACGTTTAGCTCATCGAAAAGCTTCACAAGATTCACGCGGTAGAGTTCGCGGTCACAGTAGACGTGGTTGATCTGGACGTACTCGCGGGCTGTGGAGACGAGTTGGCGGATTGCAGTCGCCAACTCGTCGGTGCCACCGTCTTCGAGGATCGTCCAATCGAGCGTGAAGCGTGCCGGGGGACTCACAATACAGATGGTGGCAAACTTGTAGGCAAGATTCGTTCCTTGATCAGGGTTCGTGTTCGCTACTTTCGGTGTCTCTTCGTCACCGTAGAACAGCCGGTCGTGGACATCGATAGCAACGTCGACAGGCTTCTCAAAAACACGGCTGCGCGCAGCGTGAGTGAAAATTGCGTCGCGGACGGCACCGAACTGGTCGTCGATGCCGTCCGCTGAGAGGGCACGAAGATTGTACAGGAGTGCCCGCGCAAGCGGGTTCCGTGCTGTGGACTCGATGGAAACATCGTCGCCTCGGGCGAGTTGGTACACTTTCGCTCCGGCGTTGGCGAACTCGTTGTCGAAAGCGATACGAGAGAGGACTGGCTGGAAGTCCTCTCTCGTGTAGGTAGCATTCGACGCGACACCAAAATCAAGTTCAGGAAACAACAGAGACGCCGCTGCTGAAGTAACCTGCTTTGCTTCAGTTGTCTCAACCATATCGGCACAACGGACCGAAATTTATCGTCAGTTTCCCTACTTCAGCAACTACTGTTTGGCCCCTTCCCGCCGACCTCGACGTAAATCGAGGCCGACGAGGGACCACAGTCCTCTAGTTATCGTTGATCTTCTCGTCTAGCTGAAGCAGGATTGTCGGTATCGACTATCTGCCAGACTATGGAGATGTACCGATGCGAAGATAGTAAATGGCACCGTCGAGACGACGATTACTAGAAGAGAACGGTCCATAGAGCCATTGTAGCGGCCTGTGACGACGAGTACGTTGATTTTTCCACCACCGCCGATATGGGATCAGATGACTCTGAGAGGCGTAAAACGGACACCGAGGGCCTGGAATCCCCGTTGAACAAGGAGGTGAGATCTATGAGTGCTACCTACACTGATCATGAAGAGGTCACAATACTTGAGGGTAACGAGGATGGCGATTCCTTTAAAAAGGTTGTTAGAACTACCCGAGAGGAAGATGGTGAGACCGTTGAATATGTCTCTATCAAAAGCGGTCGAGTCGAACTTGTCGAGACTGTTGATGGTGATGAAGTTCTGGCTCGACGAGTGACGGACTCTACTATAGTAGTCGTTAGAATTATTTGCTATGAAGTTATTGTAGTAGCTAGTGGAACACCTCGACGAGGTCTCCATCGAAGAGCTGCAAGATGCTCTCGACAACGTGGAGGGAAAGAAGCCAACTGAACGGTTGTTAGCGGCTATTGCGTACAAGAACGGTGTCGCGAAAGATGAGCTAGCCGAGTGGCACGGCGTTCACCAGAAAACAATCTACAATTGGCTCAAGCGGCTCGACACCGACGAGCCGCTTGAGCACGCTGTCTCTAATACTCGTCGTTCTGGAAGAAATCGAAAACTTTCAGAATCACAGCAACAAGAGTTCGAAGAAACCGTTCACGACCCACCCAAAGAAGTTGGGATCGACGCGCCGGCGTGGACGCCGGCGCTCGTCCGGCAGTTTCTCGAGGAAACGTACGGCGTTGAGTACTCACTCCCGAGCTGCCGAAGGTTGCTGAAAGAAGCAGGGTTGAGTTATCAGAAACCACGCCGTTCAGCCGCTGAAGCTGATGAAGACGAGCAAGAGGAGTTCCACGATGAGTTCAAAAAAAGCAGCGGGAGATGGACGCCACCGTAGTCTGTATCGACCAAACCAAGAAATCCGTGCAAGTTGAGCCGCGTGCCGCGTGGTTTCCCCGCGGCACGCGGCCCTCCGTCGAACTATCCGGACAGCGCGATTGGACGTGTTTGCTGGGCGCGATCACCGAGGACGGTGATCGCTTTTTCTCCCGATTCGAAGAGTACGTGACCGCTGAACACGCGAAACATTTCATACTTGCATTATGTGAAGAGTTCGAAGATGACTTACTCGTCGTGCTGGACGGAGCGCCGTACTTCCAGGCGTCGGCCGTCACGGACCTGGCGGCCCGTGACGACCTCGCCTTCGTCACGCTTCCACCATACTCACCGGAATTAAACCCGGTCGAGGAGTGCTGGAGACAGCTCCAAACCGCTCTGAGCAACCGCTTTTTCGACTCGCTCGACGAATTGACAACGGCAATCGACACCGCTCTCCAACAACTGTCGATCCCCGAAATACGCAATTACTTCTAACTAGTACTATAGTATTGGTTCACCAGATTATCTCGGTGAGCTTGCTGACGCCCTGAATGAGTTGAGCAGTAAAATCAATAACAACAAATCAGCACAATTCGGTGAGCCAAACACTTTTTACTCTCCTCAACTCACGATTGTGTAATGTCAGACGCGGAATCTCCGACCGAGATCACCTTCTCGAAGAAGGTCGACACCGACGGACGCATGGTAGTGCCACAAGAACACCGACAGGCGCTCACCATCGACGGTCGTGAAGCACTAGTTGAGTTTACCGCGAAGAAAGTAACCTACCTCGACGAAGACGACGGGGGTGACGCCTAGAGCTGACGCTGGGTGCGTCGAGTTCGGGGCAGATTAAGGGCTGCCCCGCACCGTCTAGGTAGACTACCTTGGCCCGGTACGTCCACCTAGGACTCGTCGTCCTGGGTATTAGGGTCTTATTGTCCCCGACTCCACAGGTCGTTTCTCCTGAAATTGGCAGTGATGAGCTGTGAGCGTTGAGAATTTTGACGGGAACGGCCTTGCTGACCAGCCTTCTATCATCTACGGCTTCGACGATACTGCGAATACCGATGGTCTTCCTGACGTAGCTCATTGGGATACATAGTATCTCGTCAGACATCTCATTCCGGAAATTCCCGGAAATTCTGGCGTTTCACTTCCGCTACGGTCGGAATACACTAACAAGCACTCGCGGAATACACGCTGATATGTCTTCGATTCCGCTTGGTCGGGCCTGCGGCCTCTGTGGTGAACAGGTCATCTTGAGTATCGAGCCCCAACGGGGCGTGTTCAGTGACGACCTCACGGCGCTATTCAAAACGAATCCGGGGACGGAGTTGAAGGTCGAGGCGCACTGCGGCTGTCGCACTCCACGACGAGCGTTGTTCAAATCCCTCCGGTGACCCCTCAGCCTTCAGCACCCCGCTACCCCCCCGCTCAGCCGCGGCGGGCGGGCAGGATCAGATATAGTCCGCCCCGTGCTGCCACCGCACCGCGACCATTTGGCCGGAACCTTCTCAAACCATGAGATCATGTAAGTTGTTCAAACGGGCGTCGGAGTTTACTCTAAACTGCGACGTTCGCACCCGAACCACCGACCACCGTTGAAACATATCGACGACAAACACCGACGTAACGAATCACCACGTTCAACACACGCGACGGCCGCGCCTGTACCTGGCTGAAACCCGAACAGGTCAACCGATTCCGAGACGTATGCCACACTGACACCTTCTGCCTACTCCGGCGATACCTTCGGGACCGCTGGAAAGACACCGAGGTCCTGTTTCCCACCCGCTCAAGCGACCCCCTCACCACTCGGTCGCTCCAGCGCCTCGTCGAAAAGATTGCGACCGAGGCTGACGTCCGGCCCCAGGTCGGCGGCGGTATCGGTGAACCCGACGACGTCGTCGCCGTCCTCGAGGGTGCGGGTTGTCACGAGCCAACCGACGCGGAGCTTCGTGCGTTAGGTATCGAGCCCGAGGCGGTCCGGTCCCTGGGTGAGGCTCTCCCTGAGACTCTGGAGTAACTGCGAGCGCCACAACGACGGTCCGCTACCAAGCTGTCCAAATAGCCCAGGCCAGTTCCTGATGATCTTCACGATCGCCAATGGTCTCACCCAGCCAGTGTCGTGTCTCGTCGACGTGATGCACTCGGCCAGCTCTGGCGGTGGGTCATCGCCCACCTCCGACGGGGCCATACTCTGGTAGTCCAGAAAACTTATTCCGGCCCTGCCTACACTCATTGAGTGGGTCCCGGTTCCCGCTTCGCAGTCCCCTCCCACACGCCCCAAGCGTACCCGGGGCCCGATTGCCCACCCGTTTCAGTGCCGACCGCGGGTCTGACATGGTGCCCCGCGGGTCGGCGATTCCTCTTTGGGTTTCTTGGACCGGCAGGCACGACTGGACTATCACTGCTGCCCTCCTTGTGCCGGACAGTCGGTTTCGAGATGTAAGGCCAGCGAGACCTGTTCGGGTAGGGGAGTGTTACAGTACGGTCTCGCTCTCGTGCATCCGGACCTGGAGCTCGTCGATCCCGTCGATGTCCGGGACTGGGGCCCGACACGTTCGAGGACGACGGTTACCATCAGCGGGCACCTTCATGGCCGGGAATCGCAGTACAGCACTCGATATCGGCCGACGGTTTATCACCCAATCGTCCGACTCGCTTGGTGGGGCCCTGTTTGATCCCTTGCTCACTCCCGAGCATTGACCCATCAATTGCCCCAGGGCCCCGTTTTCCAAGTGCAGCCCACTGCCGTGCAGCCGTGCCAGCACAGCTGGAAATCGCGGTACAGCGATCGATATCGGGCCACTGTTTATCGGGCTGCCGTGTGGCGAATGCACTGGGGTACTGGACGACTGTGCGTTCTCTCCTGAGCGTGCGTGCATCACTCAGTTCGGTGCCCCAGTTCTGGCTCAGTAGACTGACCGAGTGCGGCGGCACTGTCTGGACTGCAGTGTCAGATTCCGTCGTCGTGATGCAACAGTCACATCTACAGCCGACAGCTTAGGGAACGGTGCCGGCGTAGCAGGTTGGCTTTGTCCGGCACGATTGTCAGAGGCGCGTGACGACTGGCCCCGTCGCCTGGATTGATGGGACCAGTTATTGTACAGAGACGGTTGAGGCTTCGTTTCACGGTTACAGTTATGCTGGATTTCGACGTAGCTACACGTAGTGGTCCAGTCCCCACGCCTTCGATGGCGGTTCATCTCTGACAGCGTCCATATGCTGGGTCCCGGTTCTTTCTTGCAGAGTACCGACTGCGCTGGCTTATCGCCGATCACCACCGTCGGCGACGATCTTCCGCACCGTTTCGTCATTGAGATCCGCTGTCGAGGACCGGCGAACATCCTGATCCTGGGCGAGTAGTTCCCGCTCGAAGCTAGTCGAGGTTCCTGGCGAATCGCTAGAAACGAATAGAATGAAGTAAACAAATAAAACGAACAAAACGAATAAAACGAGCCCGGTGGACGCATTCTTCGGGACGAAATGATTGAGGACAGACTGGCTGAATTTGCGCTGTACGGTTTTAACGAACGTAACGAGCGTAATGAATTCAATGACTGGATTGATAATAACGAGTACATTTTCTTCAACGAGCGAAACGAACACTTGGTTTTAATATCGTAGTAATCATCCCTTCGAGTGAAACACTCTCACTGAATCAAACGAATAGAACGATAATAACGAGCGTAACGAAACAATTGAGAGAGAAACAAGAGATATGGCCGACAACACTACTGGACGAATCACCGTAGCAAATCAGAAGGGTGGCGCGGGAAAAACGACTGATGTTATTCACGCTGGCGGGGCACTGGCCGCCAGGGGCTATGATGTCCTCTTAGTCGATATCGACTATCATGGGGGGCTCACCTGCTCGCTTGGTTACGATGATCTGTACTACGATACCGACCGCACAACGCTGTTCGACGTGCTCGACTTCGATCAGATGGAGTCCGTGAACGACATCATCATCGAGCATGAGGAGTTTAACATTCTTCCTGCGAGCGAGAAACTCGCGAATAACAAAAACATACAGACGCTGCTTGAGGCACCAAAGAGCAGAGAACGGCTGGGGATGACGCTGGACAAACTCGACAGAGACTACGACTACATCATGGTCGATACGCCACCATCCCTAAACGTCCTCACGGATAACGCCCTTGTCGCAACCGGTAACGTGGTTATCCCCGTCATTCCCGAGAAACTCAACGCCAATAGCCTCCAGATTTTCGCCAAGCAACTGGGATCGCTCGAACCTGCGTACGGCGACATCAACCGTCTTGCAATCGTATGCAACCGCGTTGAGCAAAATTCAGAGCACCGGAACACTATCGAGGAAATCAAATCGGCATACTCTCTCCCCGTCTTCGAAATCCCGAAGCGTACTGACCTCTCCCAATCAATTGGGGAGGGTGTGTCTATCTTCGACTTCAGGAAGGAGAACAAACGTGTCGAGGATGCGCGTGACCTTTTCGACGGGATTGCCGATCTCTTTGACGAGACGTTTGAGAAGACCAGTCCCGAGGAGGTCAAAGCATGACCGACGGCTGGGGGGACGCGTCCGGTATCGAAGGTAACTATGAAGACGACGATGAAGCTGATTCCAGCGACACCAGTGAAGTAACTGAAGCGAAGGAGACTAGCTCGTCAACTGAGACTCCCGGCTCGAATACAGAAGAAACGAACAAAACGAGTGGAACGAAGAAAACGAAATCTAATATTAAGGACGAATGGAACGGTCGGACGATCTATATCCCGGATAACATCCTCGACGACATGGAGGATACGTATCTGGAATCTCAGTTAAAGCTTAGAAAGGCGGGTCAGGATGAATTCAAAAAGAATCGCCATTTCTATCCACTATTGGTACAGTTCGGCGTCGAAGCTCTCTCAGATGCGGATGTTGATGAAATTCAAAATCGCTTGTCTCGGTTAAATAGCGAATAATCCGGAGGGACGGAGGGAGTGGACTCAATCGCTGGCCTCAAATGCGTCTGCAAGTTTCGTGGCCATTGCTTGGCGACGTCGGCGACGCCGATCTGCCTCTGAGAGATACTGTTCCCAGACGACAGTGCCCGACTGTGCACCCTGTTCGTCGGCAATCTCGTCCATCTCAGCGCGGATGTCGACCATCGCCCTAGAGTACGTCGAGTACCAGAACCGCCGGGCTGTCCGCGGCGTCGCGACTTTCCCATCGACGCGGACGCCCGCGCGCTCGGCCAGACGTTTGAATCGATTCGTGATGGTATCAGAATGGACCGACTCGCTAGGATCGACCGGCGAGGGAAACAGGTAGCCCTGCCAGGTATCCTGACCGGCCAGATGGTCGACGTGGTCGAAGACAGTGTGCACGCCGTAGTGGATCGCAACAGTACCAGGGCCGTTTTTGCGCTCTTCAAACGCAATGTGTGGGTCGTCTCCGTCGAGGGCAAATTGAGAAATGTGGAGTTGAGCGACCTCAGAGGGCCGCAATCCCCATCCTGGGAGCGCTGTCACGAGTAGCTCTTTACCGGGTGTTTCGACCACTTCGAGAAGTTTCCTGACGTCGTCTGCGGTCAGTGACTGGTTGTCAGCGTCAGGGCGCTCCCAGCCATACTCGGATTCGATGTCGTCGAGTGGGTTAAACGCGAGGTAGCCTTCGTCGGTCAGCCAGCTATACACCGGACGGACATCGGCGACGTACGTGAGTCGTGATTGGTCACTCCCGAGGGTGTCGGCGATCTCGTCGAGGACGGCGCGGCTTCGTCGCCGTTCAGCTGGCTTCTGATCCATCTCAGCGGCTTGCTTGAGGAGTGCATCCGTCCCGTGTTGCTGGCGATAGGTGTCCACCCACGTGTGAAACCGAGAGCGCCGGGACGCGAGCGTCGAGTTGGCCAGCAGCTCCCGGTCCTCACGACGCGAAAAGTAGGCGTCGACGGCTGATTCGGTCGGGTCGTGTTCGATACCGCAGCGACGGGTATTGTCATCGGCTTCGTCGTCCTTGATGCCGACATCTTTGTTGATGAACTCGGTGAACGTCCGGTCGTGATGTTCTCGGAGCGTATAGCGGATTCCAGAATACCCGTGGTTCCGAAGCCACGCCGCTGTCGGATAGGATTGATTTGAGTCGGGTGAGTTGGCCGCAAATTCTGGGTGGATCTGGTCAGTATAGTACTCGACGAGTTCGTCAAGTGATTGCTGGCTCCAGTTGTGCTGTTGCTCACTCATATTCGACCCCATCGTTTCCGCTGTAACGAACCGGCTCGCTGTCTCTGTGGGGTAATCTAAGCGGTTGCGTTTCCATGGGTACCGGTGGTCTTCAGTTCACTTGACTTTTTTGGACAGTTGGTTGTAGCCGGACATACAACCAAATTGTGTAATTACCGATCGACAATGCTCGAACATCTGTATATCGTATGTCGCTATATAAACTCGGTTGGCCGCGGTCCACGTTTTCGGGATCTCGATTTCTACCAACCACTAGCTTGGTGATACTTTGATTGGACAGCAGTACCGTGTGACGAGACAGCTATGAATTCGATAAGAATCTGGAACAGTCGATTTGACGACTAATGTGACGACTTGAAACCGCTCGCTGCCGCGCTCGAAGCTACGATGAGTTCTAACCGATTGACGGCAGTCGATGACGACGCCCCCGCGCTCGCGGGGGCGATCGTCTATCACGCTGGGGAAGTCTGTGAATCAGTGGATCATCTCTGGCGTGTCCTTGGAGAGGTATCGATTCCAGCTGACGGTCTCACCGACGACCGCCAGCAACACAAGGTCGCAAACGGCACTGAACCGATGGCTCGGGTGTATCTCTATCAGGAGATCTACGACCTCGCCCAGAGCGAGGTCGCAGATCGCCTCGAAAACCGACCATCACTCCTGAAGACACTTGATTTGGAGAAGGCACCGTCCCAGCAATCACTCTCGTACGCGTGGCAGCAGTTCAGCAAACAAACCAAACGGACGCTCAACGCCGCAGCTACGGGTATCGCACAAGAAGCCGTTGACCGTGGCGTCGTGTTGGAAGCACGGGTTCCGATCATTCCTGACGAGGACGATATCGAAGAAGACGGCGGTGAATCGACGGTAACACGCGAGCACGTTCGAAAGCAGGGGACCAAGATCGTCGAGCTCGCCCGAAGGCACGCCTTCGGCGAGTTCGACTCTCACAGAGCCGATAACAGAGTCTACGAGGACGAACAGATCCTCGATCTGTTCGCCTCGGCATGCCTCACCCAAGGAAGCGCCCATTCTGAAGGCGAAGCTGGCTGGTTTCTCGACGAGAACGACACCTGTGATGATTCGACGTTCCTCCGTGTGATTAAGCAGTTCGCAATGTCGGCTGATCAGGAGGTCTCTATCCCACTCCAAGAGCAACAAATCGAGGATATCGTCGCGTTCACCGAGGTGTTCCGCGAGTATCTCATGGACGCGTTCGATACTGCCACCGAGAACATCCTCCAGACGACACGTTACGAAGATCCATTCGACGACCGCCACGTCGTGGCGGCCGTCGATTTCACGCACGTCCCCTATCACGTCTGGCCGTGGATCGACAAGGACGAACAGATTCCGAAGTCGACGTACCCGCCAATGGTGAGCGGGTACGTCGACGACGGTGAGTTGAAACACGGCTACACGTTCGCGACGATCACAATCGTCGGGAACGACGTTCCGATCATCCTTGGGATTGAGGGCGTCAAGGAACATTCAGACTGGGAACCAGTCGACGCCCCAGCTGACTCGAAAGCAGACGCGGTTGGGCGTCTGCTTTCGAGAGCCCAGCAGTACGTCGATCTGGACGAGATCCTGCTGGATCGTGGATTCTACGCCAGAAACGTCCGTGCAGAGATTAACAGTCGTGGCTTGCTGTACACAATGCCAGTACCGAAGTACGAGCCGGATTACGAGGCCATTGAGAAAATCGAGAGCAAAGACGGGGTAGACGCGGCCGTCAACCACGACGTCCCCGTCTATCCCGACGGGGACGTCGATCATACTGCAGAATATCTGTACGTTCCAGCCACCAGTGACGACGCTGAAGGCAAGTACGCCGTATTCGTGACCAACCGCGATCACGTCGATCCCGACGAGATCGCTCACGTGACGAACAGCTATAGCCGTCGCTGGGACATCGAAAACCAGTACAAGTCGGTGAAAGCGTACCTCCCCAAGACCTCCTCAACAGACTACCGAGTGCGGTTGTTCAACTTCACGTTCGCAGCGTTACTGTACAATCTGTGGCGGCTTACCGACTTTCTGGTGAAAGTCGGCGTAGAGCGAAAAATCAGGTCGCCGCCAGTCGTGACCGCTAGGACGTTCGTCCGGGCGGTCGGCCACTCCCTCCGAAAGGCCGGCTGAGAAGGTGAACTGTATCTGTTGCTCGCTGCGGCAAGCCGCAGGACTCGCGGTCTGAGCACGATATCGGCTGTTCTCTTCCAATCGATCCGTGACTACTCGCCAACCGGCAACCGATGCATTGTATCTCCGCGAGAACATCTCAAACTGCGTCTGATTCGACTACTATTCGTTTGTAGACGCTCTACATCCCGAAAACGTGAAGAGTTAGACCTTCTCAATACATAGAATCTCTCCGGCGACCTTCGAGACAGTATTCGCAATCCTCGGGTGCGTCTCCTGCTACCGATCTGCTTCGACGACGGTTAATTTGACCTGATGTACTCCTTTCAGCGGCCGAATCCGAGCTAGTAACTCTTCGATACATTCACCGGTCCCGTCAACGGCGATCGACTCTAGACAGAGCTGGTCGCTGAGATGAACGTGATGCACTGCGATGATGGTCTCGGTGAAGTCGTGTTGCAGTTCGGTCATCTTGTCGGTCACTCCGCTGTGGTCATGATCGTAGAGAACAACTACAGTGCCGCTGAGACGCCCCGAGAGATCGGTTTGATGATTGAACTCTGTGACGAACGCGCGGAGCGCATCTCTAGTCGCCTCGGACCGACTGTCGTACTCGCCGGCTTCGACTACCCCGTCCAATTCGGAGAGGAGACTCGGAGAGAGTGTGGCGCTCATCCGGTCGACGTCTTGGTTCATGATTCCGTGTTTTTCCAGCAGTCGTTTAATCGTTGGTAGCTACGATTCCGAAGCAGTATCACATTAGATAGTATTACGATTGAGAAGAAAAGTATTATTATATCCTTGGATATCAGTGGGAGTACGTATGCATATTCCTGACGGCTTCCTCGACCCGTGGGTGGCGGGCCTCTTCTGGCTCAGCTCCGGTGTCATGATCGGTATAGCAGTCAGACGCGCTCGTGGCGAACTTGGCGACGAACGAACGCCACTGCTCGGAGTCGTGGCAGCAGGTATTTTCGCTGCACAGATGTTGAACTGGCCGATTCCGGGTGGAACCAGTGCCCACTTCGTCGGTGGTGCGTTCGCCGGGATTCTGCTGGGTCCGTATCTCGGAGTCCTCGCGATGACCGCCGTCGTGACGATTCAGGCACTCGTATTCGGCGACGGCGGCATCATCGCGCTCGGTGGGAACCTCTTCGCAATGGCTGTCGTCGACGTCTTGATAGGCTATGCCCTCTTTCGGGTACTTCGAGGCGTCCGCGAGACCGGTGCCGCATTCGTTGCCGGGTGGGGAGCGGTCACCGTCTCGGCACTCGTGGTCGGCGTTGGCGTCGGGCTTTCGTCGGCATTCGCCTACGAACTGAGTGTGGCCGTGCCGATCATGGTCGTGGGCCACGCGCTGTTGGGCCTCATTGAAGGTGCAATTACGGCAGCCGTCTACGGCTACGTCACGGACGCACGGCCGGACCTCGTCCTGGGCTGCTTTGAGGACGATGAGCTGTCTCCGGAGGTGGGTCTGTGAACGCCCTCATGTCTGATTCATGGGGACGGCAGGCGCTCCTCGTGCTGCTAGTGCTTGTTGTCCTAGCGCCCGTGTTCGGCTGGGCGTCCGGCGCTGTCGGATACGCCGAACCACTCGAAAACGCCGCAGAAGAGACTGGAGCGTCTGACGCGGCTGAACTCATCAATCCCGGACTGCTGCCGGACTATTCCGTTCCGGGGCTCAGTTCACTGCTCGGAACACTCGTCTCGGCCGCCGTTGGGACGGCACTCACACTGGCGGTTGCAATCGGGATCGGTCGCTTCCTCGAACAGTGACCGGCGTCGTCGGGCGCTCGGTCGAATCGATCACCTGTACCCTTCGGAGATTCTTCTCCGCTGAACAGGTCGCCGCAAACGACGGATTCCTCCAGCGACGCGATCCCCGAGTATCGCTGTGTTCTATTGCCGGCCTCGCGCTGGCGGTGATGATTACGCGAACTCTAGCGGTGACGCTCTTCTTCTGTGTCGTGACGGTCTTACTGGCACGGCTATCAACCGTTCCATTGCGCCGGTTGCTCGCACGTTCATCGGTTGTCCCACTCGTGTCCGCCTGTATTATCCTACCACAGGCCGTGTTACTTCCAGGTGACCCGATCGTACAGGTATTCGGTCTTGCCGTCACCAACGCTGGGATCATGTACGTCGTGCTGTTCACACTCCGCGTCGGCGTTGGGGTCGCACTTTTGTCGCTACTCGTGATGACGACGCCCTTCTCGGCGGTGGTTGCCGCGATGCGGGAACTGCGTGTCCCGGTTGCGCTGGTGTGGGTCGTCGCCGTCACCTACCGGTACCTGTTCCTGTTTTTCGACGAGTTGCAGCAACTGCTGGTGGCGCGAAACAGTCGCACGACCGGACGCTCGAGTCTCCGTGGCGGGTGGCGTGATGCTAAGCGGCTCGTGGGGACATTCCTGTTACGGACGTTGGATCGTGGCGAACGAGTCGGCCGCGGGATGCGAGCTCGTGGGGGTACCCGACTACCGTCACCATACGGTCAATCACGGACTATCGACAGGGGCGACTACACACTGGTCGCGCTCACAGTCGTCGCTGTCGTCGGCTCGGGGGTGGTCCGATGGGGCCTGTGATCGAGGCCCAGGAACTGATACACGAGTATCCAGACGGGACGACGGCTCTTCGAGACGTGACGTTCTCTATCGAAGAGGGTGAACGGGTCGCGGTCGTCGGCGCGAATGGGTCAGGCAAGAGTACGTTACAACTCGTACTCGGTGGGCTCGTCGATCCGACCGCCGGCACAGTGGAGTACTTCGGTGAGACAGCCGACGCTGAAGCCGTCAGGGACCAACTCGGCGTGCTTCTCCAGGACCCAGACGACTATTTATTCAACACAACGGTCCGCGAGGACATCGAATACGGACCGGCACAACTCGGAATGTCGCAGCAGGCAGCGAAGCAGCAGGTAGCGCAACTCGCTGCTGATCTCGGACTGGACGACTTGTTGGACCGCCCACCATTCCACCTGTCAGGAGGCGAGAAGCAACGCGCAGCGGTTGCGAGCGTCCTCGCATTTAAGCCGGAGGTTCTCTTGCTTGACGAACCATTCGGTGCCGTCGATGCCCACTACCGAGAACGCATCCTCGACCTAGTAACCGACCACGAGGGGACTGTAATGCTGTTCACGCCGTCGCTGGGCGTCGTGCCTGAGATCGCCGACCGAGTAATCGTCGTTGGACCGGATGGTTCGATGGTCGCAGACGAGTCTGTTCGAAGCGTTCTGACAGACAGCACGTTGCTAAGAGAGAATGGCCTCCAGCCGCCAGCGACGGTGCAACTGTTCGAGGGGATTCTCGAAGCCAATGATATCCCACTGACTGTCGCAGACGCACGAGATTATCTTCTGGACGAGATGCAGTAGAACCGATCTGTACCTGCTTACACGTGATCGGCTCTGTTGAAATCCTCGGAGGGTTACAGGTTCACATAGTAGTCTGATCGTATGGAAGTCCTCCCGAAGTCGCGGTTGCTCCAGTTCGTTGAGCAGGCGTACCACTTGGCTCGGCGAGCTGTTGCCCGCTACTCCTCAAAGTTCTCGAAACGTCGCTACACACTCCACCAACACATCGTCTTGCTCTGCCTCAAAGTTCGGAAGAATACGACGTACCGGATGCTTCTTGACGAACTCATCGAGATGCCCCGGATTCGAAGAGCCATCGATCTTGAGGAACTCCCGTCGCCCTCAACGCTATGCAAAGCGTTCAACCGACTCGATATGGCAGTCTGGCGTGTTCTTCTTAATCTCTCAGTTTCGCTTCTCCCAACCAACGGTGTCGTCGGGATCGACGCTTCCGGGTTCGACCGCAGTCATGCCTCGAAGCACTACACGAAGCGAACGAAGTTGACAATTTAGCAGTTGAAAGTCACGCTTCTCGTGGACACGAGGGTGAATGCTATCCTTGACGTACACGTGACGACAACACGAAAACACGACTCGAAGATCGCGCCGTCGCTCATCAAGCGGAATACCGATTATGTAGCGGTTCTCCTCGGCGACAAAGGATACGATGACCAGAACATTCGCACGTTAGCCCGTGAAACTGGTGTTCGACCGCTCATCAAGCACCGCGAGTTCTCGTCTCTTCACAAAGCGTGGAATGCCCGGTTGGATGCCGATCTTTACGGTCAGCGCAGTCAGAACGAGACGGTGAACTCTCGCCTTAAACGGAAGTACGGTGCGCTCGTCCGCTCACGGTACTGGTGGAAGCAGTTCCGTGAACTCGTTGTCGGCTGTCTCACTCATAACATCGACAAGGCACTCTGAACGTTAGATATAGAGGGTGTACCTCACAGGCGGGTGAGAAACTCACTGATCTCCGTCAGTAACGGTGTGACCGATACAGAGATCTCTTCTATTGGAGAGAAAACCCGGGTTCAAAATACATACATTGATACTGGACACATTACGACTAATGGAAGAAGATACGACGCCCCGAGAGAAGGATAAACACGGGGCTGACTGGTATCGGACGCTCGTTGAGGAGGTAAATGATCTCGCAACAGTCGTTGATTCCGACGGGACGATAACCTACGTCAGTCCGGCTGTCACACGGGTGCTCGGCTACGACCCCGACGACTTGATTGGTCATGAAGGATACGAGTTTGTCCATCCCGAGGACCGAGAACGAAACGCCGACGCGCTGGAGACAGTACTCTCGGACCCATCTGAATCCGAGACTGTCGAGGTCCGATTCCGCCACGCCGACGGCTCTTGGCGCTGGATCGAATCCACAATTCGGAATCGACTTGACGACGACATCATCGATGGGATCCTCCTTAGCAGTCGGGATATCACGGAGCGAAAGGAGTACGAGGCCGAAGCCCGGGAACTTGCCGAAGAGTACGAAGCCCTGTTGAACAACGTCGAGGATGCCATCTTTCTCATCAACGTCGAAAAACGAGAGGAGAGTGTCCGATTTGAATTCGAACGCCTCAGTCCCTCCTACGAGCGGCAAACCGGAATTACGACAGAGGACGTACAGGGCCAGACACCGCGTGATGTGTTCGGCGAGGAGCAGGGGGCAGAGTTAGAAGCGAACTACCACCGCTGTGTCAACGTTGGCGAGCCTATCTCGTATCAAGAGGAGCTCCGGGTAGATGAGGGAGCACGTTTCTGGCAGACGAAACTCGCGCCGGTGGTCAATGACGGTGAAATCACGCGCCTGATTGGGGTCACTCGGAACGTGACTGAACGCGTCGAACGAGAGCGACAATTACGTCAGCAGAACGAGCGCCTCGAAGAGTTTGCAAGTGTTGTTTCCCACGATTTGCGGAACCCGCTCAACGTCGCATAAGGTCGTGCAACGCTCCTCGACGAGCAGGTCGAAAGTGATCATCTCAAGCCACTTGTCCGAGCGCTCGACCGGATGGAGGCAATCGTTGAGGACACGTTGACGCTTGCTCGTCAGGGCGACACGATTAGCGAAACCGAGTCGGTCAGCCTGACTGACCTCGTCGGGAAGTGCTGGGGGACAGTAGACACGGAGGACGCAAATATCGAGATCGTCGATGAGATGACTTTCGAAGGTGATCCTGATCGGCTACGGCACGTGTTCGAGAACTTGTTCCGCAACGCTGTTGAACACGGCGGGTCCGACGTGACCGTCCGTGTGGGTTGTCACGATGAACAGGGAATCTACGTTGAAGATGATGGGTCAGGAATTCCAGTCGAAAAGCGCGACGAAGTGTGTAAGCCCGGCCATTCGTCAGCACGGGGTGGGACTGGTTTCGGGTTGACCATCGTAAAACGGATTGTGGAAGCCCATGGCTGGGAGTTATCTATAACCGATGGAACCGATGGTGGAGCGCGGTTTGAGATTGAGATGGCGAAGCAGAAAGACTTCGCGTGAGTGCGTAGACACTGTCTGTCACCTATGCATCGAACAGTGCGGTAGTAAATCGATGGTAGCGTGTATGAGGTGCTCGCCAGCAGGATCCCTAAAACCTATCACCGACTGAGGGTTTCAACAAGGCCACGTGATCGATGTCATCGACAGAGCCCTCACGATCAAATGTCTTACCGACTATCGCACAGTCGCAGCACGTCGAGTGGCCTGTATACGGGTCGACCCCGCTATATGATCGGAGTGCAGTATCTGCTCTACAATCGGATATTCGAACCGTCGCCAGAGTCCGGTTCGATCACGACGCCCACGGATCGATTGCGGAGTTCGTCTTTCAGACCCGCTGGAATATGTCGACTTCGGACCCCACGACGAGTATTCTGGTTTCCACACGATATTAGATACGCAGTTGTGCGGTTATTTTTGCTCAAAGAAGTTCATGGCCGGGACCACGAAACGGCACTCTTGACGCTCCTCCAACAGCGACCGGTACTTCGGCGATAACTCGGTTTTGAGCGTATACCGAATCAATCGACGGTATGACATCCTCCGCGCCGTGAACGGCGCGGTTCCCCGAGCGTTGGGATATTATGGTTCGCGGCTCACCTGTTCTTGTGGGGCTACTCGCCCCGTAGATTTGTCGAACAGGCGCACCACCGGCTGTGCCATCCAGCCGTTATCCCTATCTCCTCCGTCACAGGCGAGATTCGGGAGTATCTTCTGTCGGATATTTTCGGTTCCGTTCACGTCAGCATTGGCGACCATCCCACACTCGTCGCAGACGTACAGGCCACGCTCGACGCGCTGGCTGTCGTCGGTTGTCCCTCGGATGCACAGGACTTGGACGTATCACCCTCATCCACGCGCTCAACAGAAATGCCGTTTCAGCGGCTTTGTATTCCAGCATTTCGGTGAACCTGTCGAACGCCCATCCATGCAGGTCGAGGTTGCCGTGGTCGCCCCAGTTGGCGTCCTCGCGGATACCAGTCAAGTCGCCCACGGCATTTTCCGACGTTGCGAGCGGCACACTCGGCTACTATATCCGTCGAGATGGCGTGGAAGAAGTGTGTCCGGCGCTCGTCGCGCTTCCGGTCTAACTTTCATCGAGAAAATGGGCACAAGCCCACCGCTCAGCTAGCTGCCTTTCCCAGCTATGGTCCACGTCATGCTTTGTACTGCTTTTCCGAAAAAATACCCGACGATCAACCAGAGAACTGCAGTATCGGGTCCCTGAGTCAACAATCCAAGTATTCCTCCGAGAACTCCGAATAAGACTCCCTGATATAGAATTGCAGATTTTAGTGTGTCCACACAGTAAGAAAGTCAACTACCGAATTGATTGTTCCGCCGAAAATGTTCGGACTAACTCTATCGTGGTATCATACTCGTCGGTTTCGGACCTTCGCGACTGTACAAAGGCATCTAACAACGGGGATTCGGGACGATAATTCTCACTGGAAAAAGAGTGGTTTTCAGAGTCCTCAGTCCAGTGATGGTGAAGACAGCAACTGCACTGCGTCAGCAGCCACCGGATAGAACTCCGGGTTGTCTGTCCCAACCATCCGACCGAGTGTCAACCAGGCAGTCGTCCCTTCGGAGCCACACTGGATACATTGACCGACGAGTCAGGCTTCAATGCCTGAAGAGCCCGCGCTGATGTCAGCAAATCCCTCCGCGAGGAAGTCCGAGAGGTACAGTTACAAAAGCTCTCGTCGGTAAACTGCCAGAGACCGCTCACACCGATTTCCCGCGTCCCGTCGACACTCAGCCAGGCACCGAGATCGACGTGGCGGATTGTTATGGTCATACCCTCTGTTTCTCTGTCTGAGTACTGTCTACGTCGACAGTCACAATACTGTCCGTCATCTCGGTCAAGAATCAGTCTGTCCTGTCCGGAGTACGAGATGGCTAGTAGAGAGTTGAGTCATTCGGGCGTCCTCTCAGAGTAGAGATCGAACGCCGTATATGCGAACGCCTGCTAGAGGACTCGTTCGGGATAGGGACGCGAAGTGAGATCAATATCCAGCTTTGCTGATAGTGCCCCATCATTGAGTTCGCCGGCTGCTGTCGGTACCGGCAGCGGGTTCGGAACCTCATCGAGGGTCAACCCGAACGACGGGAACAGCCGGAAGGATGCTCCAGCAGGATGGTGTATTTCGCGCAGTCTAGGATACCGGACCCCGAGCTTCGGTTGTACTGTCTTCGAGTCGCCCTCGTTTCGACCGCCTCGATGGACTGTATGCCGAGCGTGGTCTGCTGACGTTCTTCCGTGGAGGTCGTGTATTCGCCCCTTTCACGCGAAAATGTACCCTGTCAGGGTATGTTAGACTGACTAGAAGAACAGTCGGCGGAGTATACGATTCGACACGTACCGTCGACGACTCACCGCCGACCGTCCCGTCGACGACGATAGTTACGCCATCCTCTGTCGTCGAAACGAGGGACGGGAGTCGACATGCAGCATACTGATGCCGCGGAGTTCGTCCGTCGTTGCACATACGAATTTCCAGTCACTTGGGAGAGAGAAATCGGAGCTACACGTTCCGCCAGTAGAAGACTCGGTCGTATCCGTCTATGCGGTAGGGGACTATACCCGGGAAGAACTTGCAACCGTACCCCGTTGGTTTCACTTCAGGGTGTTCGGCTTCATTTCGAGATCGGGATCGTACGAACGATTGGTGGTGCGACCGCGTCGGTCGGTAGCTGCCGCCACGTGACAGCATTCGTGTCCCCAGTCGATGTCCCTGTTTCGTCCATCATGCAAGTGGTTCAGTTGGGTATCTCGCTCTCAGAATGGTGCATCGGCGCCGTAGCCTCGACTTGACCCGCCAGTTCCCTGTGAACACCCGGAGCCACCACCACGTTCTGTTCCCTCGCTTTCCATCTCCGTAGTCTCAACGCTGTCACCTTTGTCCATCTCGTCTAGACTCTCGTTGATTTCGTTTGCCCGGTGGTGCATCTCGTCTACACGGACCCGAACGATGTCGAACTCATGCCAATCTGCCAGTCCGTTCCAGGCACGGAACGACCCCTTCGTAAGCGTATCGCTCTGTGGACAGAATGGCGTCGTCGGGGTGAACTCCGCCCGGAGAACTGACGGCTCTTCCGAATCGCGGGCGTATCGGTACCCAGAGTTTCGATGACGAGTGTCGAGGTTTAGACGGGCAAGGTTGTATCCGAAGGTCATGTCGTAGACGCCGCGTTCCTCGAAGATTTCTTTAGTCACTTCGTGGAACGAAAGATGCTCTTCGCCTTTGAGGACGTCGTGACCGTCGAGGAAGCGACCCGGTTCGGGAATTGTTTCCGGAACGAACTCGTCGTATGTCTCGAAGAGGTCGCCGTCGTCGTCGCTGTTACCGAACGGGGAGCTGAATCTAACCATACGTCATCTAATCTACCGACTACCACAGATGTATCCCCCAATATGTTCGAGTGGTGCTATCCTCCTCGCTTAAGCGTAGCACCATTCGTCTTTAGCTAATCCGAGGACCGCGTGACAGCAGTGGCTTATCGGGACAACTATTCGAGAGGAATGAGGAGGCGGTGTCTGTGCACGACGACCGCTCCTCACCTCGAACAGTGAATCGGCTCACTACCCTCTTTCCATCGGCGGTGCTTGAAGAGCACGCCGAGGAACTCGGCGTGGTCGAACGGGACGGCAAGCTCCAGATTGCGGCTCTTGTCTGGGCATTCGTGTTCGGTTTCGCCGCCGGCGAAAACCGAACACTCGCTGCCTTCAGACGGTGCTACAACAGCACTGCCGACAAGACGCTCACCGCCGGTGGCTTCTATCAGCGGTTGACGCCGCTGCTGGCAGAGTTCTTTTGCGACCTCGTCGAGTGACGCATCGACGAGGTCGCTGTCCCACACGGTCAGTGACGAATTCGACCGATTCAGGGACATTATCGTTGCTGATGGCACGATTTTGCGGCTTCACGAGTTCCTTGTCGAGGAGTTTCAGCCCCGGAAAGGGGAGCAGGGTGGAGCGCGGCTCCACCTGCTCCACAACGTCACCGACCAGACCATCGATCAGTTCAGCATCACCGACGAGAAAGCGCACGACAGCACCGAGTTCGACACAGGACTGTGGCTGGAAGGACGGTTGGCGATACTTGATCTGGCGTACTTCAAGTACCGCCGCTTCGCGCTAATCGACGAGAACGGCGGGTACTTCGTGAACCGCCTGAAAGACTGTGCAAACCGGGTGATAACGGACGAACTGCGGGAATGGCGCGGTCGCGCCATTCCGCTGGAGGGCAAAAAGATCCAGGATGTGGCTGACGACCTGCAGCGTCAGTACATCGACGTTGAGGTGGAGGTCTCGTTTTAGCGCCGCGAGTACGCGGGCACGCAGTCGTGGGATACTAAGCGGTTCCGCGTCGTCGGCGTCCGCGACGAGGACGCCGACGACTACCACCTGTACATCACGAATCTCCCGCGAAGCGAGTTTCTCCCGTGTGATCTCGCAACGATCTACCGCTGTCGCTGGGAGGTTGAGTTGCTGTTTCGTGAGCTGAAGACGCGGTACGAACTCGATGAGTTCGATACGACAAAAAAGCACATCGTCGAGATTCTGGTGTACGCAGCGCTGTTGACGTTGATCGTTAGCCGAACGCTGCTCGATCTGGTTACCGAATACGCCGACGATGACGCCGTCTTCCCGCCAGAACGCTGGGCGGCGACTTCCGGTCGCACGCCCACTCATCCTCCACGACCTCGGTCAACATCTCGGCTACTCGCCACCGCCGCTGTTAGAACGGATGGCTGAAGACGCCCAGAAAATCCATCAGGAACGACCGATCCTCCAAGAGCGACTCGCTACTGCCACGCAACAGGGGGGAGAGTGTTAGCTAAATACAAATGAGCGTAGCACATTGTTGATTTCAGAATGTTACTCGGAAAGCGTGTTTGTGGCGTCTTGGCCCAGTTTTCGGTATATACTGGAGATAGAAGGATCTGAGATACTGCGTCAGCTTATCCTTAGAGATACCTCGGCGTGGCTCTCGCAGGTGTTCACATGGACCTCGTCGTCGGAGTATTCACCGACGCCATATTCCTCCGGGTGAACGCTGAGAAAGAGGTCAAGGTTATATGGTACCTGTGTGCCAGATATGATTGTATAGAGAGGATCGCTTAAAAAACAGATGTAGTTCCCAGCCAGCTCTGAGAGCTATGTGGTTGACTAGTCGGGTTAGGTATTTGTGGCAGGCGATTGAATTCTATTTTATGCTCCGGAACCTATTAACGGCAATTTCTGGCCGAGGGAGGATGACCAGATATGAATGTCGTCAATGTGGGAGTTCGCTTGATAGCAACCGGAGGCGCTGTCCAGAGTGTGACTCAACAGAGATTGCTAGTTATCAACTATGACTCAGACAGGCTATGCGCGATACTGATCAACCACCCCTTCCAGAGTGGGTCCAGACCGCTTACCAGACACTTGAGACAGCGTATAACTCCGGCACTGACGAGCTATCTAAAGCGGCAGCACATGAGATACTTCTCACAGAGGACGAGTATATCGAGGATGAGGGTGATGCAACATACGTTCTTGACCGCTTACTCGAACGGGGCTGGCTCTACGAAGTCAATGGCAAACTTCGTAAAACTGAGTGACATAGACCTGTCTGCGTTTGCGGCCTCGGCTCACCGCTGCAAATCAATACGTCTCTGTACTGAGCAATACTCACTCTCTCACAAAGCCTGTTAGAAGGCCTCCAACTATGTCGGGAGTTGTTTTGCAACCCTGGTCGGCGCGCAAACAAGTACGCTATTCGGGCGTCGCTATGAAATTAATAATGTGCTCCAGATGAGCGATAAATTATAAACGGTCTAAGTGTATATACCATACATGAGCCAAACAAGCGAAGAGACTGATGACGCTGTACGTAGCCCGACCGATTTTAAAGTTGGCCGAGTAATCGACGAATACGGGTTGAGTGGGCTAGACGAGGAACTCAAGGCACGCTGGACAGGAACCGGGGGCGAACGAACGAGTCTTCGCGATCTCGCAGATATCATCAACAAACGTATTTTGGCCGAAGAACTGAGCGAAAGTGGATTAAACCCTATTCAGAACGAAATCGAGACGAAATACCGGGCGTTGAGAGATGACGTTAGTGCCGGTGTTAAGACAGACGTAGAAAACGAATTGCGACACAACGATATCGACGTGGCTGAGCTGACATCGAACTTTGTCACCCACCAGGCTGTTCACACATACCTTACTGAATACCATGATACAGAGCTTGAGAAGCCAGATGAGTCAGAGAAGGTCGAAAATGCCATCGAAACAGTCCAGCGCCTCCAGAGCCGTACACTCGCCGTCACGGAGAATACTGTCTCGCGTCTCCGAAAATCGGATCAACTATCGACGGGTGATCTAGAGGTATTCGTTGATGTTAGCGTAATGTGTACTGATTGTGGACATCAATACGATGTCGGCCAACTCCTTTCGGAGGGTGGGTGTGACTGCTCTGGTGAAGTAACTGATAGATAACTGACTCGGTAATAAATTTGGATTTTTCTACTAATTGTTCGCTTGATGTTGGTAAATTCCCCGCCTGTAACCCGATGCAGCCTACCCCCACTACTGGGAGTCGTCGGGCACGACTGAAAGATTAGTCAGATGGATAATACTACAGAAATATTTCTTTCAATAGAAATCAATTCTGGTATTTAATCCGGTATTGTACGTTGGTACGTACCTTACTTACTCCTTTCTTATATATTCTAAAATGGGTCGCTTGTTCGATACGCTTGACATCACTGTGAGTATATCTAGCAGTAGTATTTAGTTGGAGTATTGTAACAGTAAGCAAAATTCTGGAGCCATATTTTGCCCGCTTACTATCTGACTGGATCAAAGTAGTCTGAAAACCGTGTTTTCGACGCTTTGACTATCGAAAAAGATGCTCGACGGTATTCTGATTTCAGAGGTGGCGTATCTGAAACCGAGGGGATAGTCCGTTGCAGTGCAGTTGAAGGTGTTTCGTAGCGTCGATAAGAAATTCAGGAATTGATCGTGCGTAGGAGTTTATCATACTACTATAGTTTTGTTACAGAGATGTGGGCAAAAAGGACCTGTCAGCGGTACCGGCATGGATAATTCTGGTTGATATATCTGGGCCGTAATCGGTCGCAGTGGGCCTACTGAAACGGGTTCACTGGCGTGACGGAGTTATCTGTCCCCGATGCCATTCTGATTGTCCAGTCAGAAGCGGCAGCAATGGAGAATTCCATCAGATATCTGACTTTTCATTATTTACACGCGCACGACAGAGATATATGTAGCGGCGACAAGCTACCATTTTCATCATCGCGGATTGCAGCATTTACTAACAGTACGTGATCTCGTCGAAAGCCACAGACCGACGATTCGACTTCTGCTGGCCGGCCCCCAGGTGTAGCCGTTGACCGTCTATATCGACGGCTTTTGAGCGTAAGAACCGGTGGCAAAGGACGATACATTTGAACGTGAATACGTCGTCCACGGCGACAGCGAATACGCCAGCGACGAGTGCACATTGATACTCAGTCGATCACATCGATGGCCATGTAATCTCGTCTGATGGCGGAGAACCAGACCGAACTGATCGTGGAGCGTTGTTGAAGCGCTAGTGAGCGTGATCTTCGGGATGAACCGTCGCTGTTGGCAGCGGACTGCCGCCGACGCGACAGTGTCGCCACTCACGACGGCTGTCCGGACCGGTGGACAGCTACCGGAAGAACCGGTCGTCAAGTGGTTGATTCACTGGAACAGCCCTACGCACACCAAGTGCTGTCTAAGCTGCGCGGAGCATCATCTCACAGAACTCTGTAAATGGTCACCTCCAGAGGCGGCGCCCCCCACGGCGGGGCGCCGCTAGGTTTCACACTCTTCCCAAGCAGACACTTTCACTCAAACTCCGATGTGATCGACTGCTACTTGCGAGAACTACGCGTCTCTAACGCGACGGTGAATCTTTCCCTACGAGGTATCTCCAAAGACAAGTTGGCGCTGTCTCTCAGAGCCTTCCAACTTTGTTAGAATTGTTTCGGAAATCAGTTCGAAATACGCTCAAACATGCTATTCGAGTGGCGGTGTGAAATCAGCAATGGCTACAGATGAGTGCTGATAATAGGACGGGGAACCGATGGCTGTCTCAGTTCCAATGCCGCTCGTCCCAGTGACTACCATAGAACGGGTCCGTGGTTTTCTCTAATAAATTAGTAAGATCCTTGAACCGAGCATCCCGTCGCTCGGCATAGTCGGGGTCCTGGATCCGGTTCTTTTCCTCACCTGGATCGTCATTTAGATCGTAGAACTCATCAGTTTCGAGGAGATTGAGAACTAGCTTATCCGTCTCAGTAACAAGCGCCCGAAGGGGAAGAAACCCGTTATCGCCAGTGCGATCGTTGGCAAAGGCGTGGTATTCGACTAGTGCCGAGTCTCGGTATGCCTCACCGTCTTCGAGCAGTGGTCGCATGCTCTTGCCGTCGATGTCTAAGTCGGCGTCTAGACCTGCTAAGTCGACAAGCGTCGAGCGGAGGTCAACGTGGGAGGTGATGGATTTACGGAGCTCACCAGCTGGCAGGGCAGAGGGATACCGGAACACCAGTGGGACATTGGCAGTTTCTTCGTATGCCGTAGCCCATTTACTATCCAGTCCGTGGGCGCCGAGGTGGTGGCCATGGTCAGAGGTGAACGTCACAATAGTGTTCTCACGGTCGTGGTTATCGACTGTCTCGAGTAGGCGGCCAATTTCGCTATCAACCCATTCCGCACAGCCGAAGTATACCGGCCGAGGAATGACGCCCGATTCCGGGTTCGATAGCGAGTCGATAAAGAATTCTCCGTTCAGGAATTCATCTGCACGGCGTTGGTGGTGGGCAGGCTTGTCTTCGAGCTCTTCGATTGTCTCGTAGTTGTCAGGGAGTTCAGGTGGGTCGTCCACATACCGTTCGGCGTATTCTGGTGGGCAGAGGCTTGGCTCGTGAGGTTCGTCGATCGAGACAACGAGAAAGTACGGTTGGTCGTCCACGTCCTCAATGAACTCGCGGGCCCGGTCGACGATACGACCACCCCAGATGTCCTCACGGGTGATTCCCTTATCTCGAAGTGCTTCCGGAGGGTGCTCAGCGTTGTAGTTGTCGAGCATTCCGTCAGACCACCACCAGTCGAAGAACTCGTCGCCCATGTCCTGACGGTAGTTTTCGCCGTCGTACCAGTACTCCTGCTCGTAGGGTTCGGGCGCGACGCCGTCGCCATGATAGTCACCGTCGAGGTGCCATTTCCCAACATAGGCGGTCCGGTACCCGGCTTCCCGAAAGGCGGTTCCCATAGTCTCAACACCCTGGTAGAGCATGACGTTGTTTGTCCAACTCCCGGCGTTATGTGGGTACTGTCCTGTAAACAGGCAACTGCGTGAAGGTCCACAGATGGGCGCACCGGCGTAGGCGTTCGAACAGCTAACACCCTCGTCGGCGAGTCGGTCGAGCGTTGGCGTATTGATGACGCCTTCGCCGGCGCCACCAAGATCACCAACGGCATTCAAGCCTTGGGTGTCCGTTACGACTAGGACCACGTTCGGTCGATCAGCCATACCTGAACAGGAAGTGATGACTTATCATAAAAATAGCGGGATCGATGGGAAAAGTTGTCCGCTCCGTGGTAATCTTGTGATTGACCACGCGGCAAAATTGGGCAGGAGTAAAGTTCGAATTATAACGATGGATTTCGCAATACCACACAGGATCGAAGAGAGGGGCTCGATCAACTGACGCCGACAAGTCGCGCAACCGACACAAAAGGGTCTCAATATCAACGCTGTTGTCAAGGGCGTCCGGAGCAACCGATTTGTCGTCGTGGCTGTCGGCGATAGGCCAGTAGTGAAACAATATGCCGATACTCACTATACCGATTCGTTGATGACGTACATCACCTGGGACAATATGTGGTACCGTTGTAGCTCAGAGTGGTCACTCTGTTCGCAAATCACTGGAGACGGGGGTGTGTTTATTATTCAAGGAACCCGTTTCTCACTATCACCGGCTGGAGGCTATTTTCTCCTGTGCGACTCACCACGAACAGTCTTAACCGGTGCGATCTCCGACCGATACAATGACTATGAATTGAATTGTGATCTCCTCCCTGATATTGCGTCATCGGTTCACTGTCAACATCGTTTGACGAGGGTAACGGGAGATCCCAGCTGTGATCCTGTCGGACTCAGCTATCTAAGAGGAACTCGGAAGCGTCGCGGAGGTCGCTGGAGTCAACTATCGTATTCGCTGCGGCCACAGCCGCATCTGGGACACGTTCGTCCGGGTGAAACAGGACTCCAGTGTCCGCTTCAACGAACGCTTCCGTATCAGTGTGTGAATCGCCAATATACGTTATATCGACGCCTGGCCGGTGTTCGCGAATCTTTCGTAGGATATCCCCCTTCTCCGACGGACCAACACCGACGTTGATTCCTGACAGTCGACTGTCCGAGAAACGAAGCATGTTCCCGTGGACAAATACAGGACTGTACTGTTCGAAACGGTGCGCTAAATCACCCACACCGGCACTGAGTACGCCGAATGGGATATTCTCGCTCCTCAACCGCTCCAGAACCGCCACTGCACCTCGCTTTGGCTTGACCGCACGCGTCGCTCGGTTTATATCTTCAGCCGTGACTCCTGCGTTCGCCCACACGTCTACTGTCGACCGGCACCACTCCGTAAACGTCATCTCCCCAGATTTGAACTCAGCCATCAGCTCATCACCGACTGGAGTGGTCCCGTAAAGTGTGTGCAGCAGGTTGAACCCATCTCGCTGTCGAGTGAGGGTGCCGTCCAAATCAAAAACAACGAGTCGTGTCATCTTACCGCTCGGCGATGACTTCAATCTCGACGTCGATGTCGACTGGGAGTTTCACGACTTCGACGGCACTCCGAGCGGGATATGGTGGGGTCATAAGTTCCCTGTAGACATCGTTGACCTCATCGTAATATCGAATATCCTTTACGAATACCGTTACCTTCACGACATCGTCTAGCGACGCATCGACCGCTTGAAGAATTGCTTCGACGTTCTCTAACGTTCGTTGCGTCTGTTCAGCAGGTGACCCATCGACGACGTTACCAGTCTTGGGGTTGACCGGACCTTGTCCAGAGACGTAGATGCGGTCCCCGCTCACGATTCCTTGCGAATACGGTCCGATACTTTCCGGTGCCTCGTCAGTAACAATCTCTCTCATTGTATAACTTCGTCTATGTCTGGTATTATAAGCATTTGGACTCTGACTAATAAGTATTGGCGGTCGACAAGAAGAAGTGTATAGTTACGCATAAAAAGCAAGACGGGTGGATTTCTTGGTATCCATGCCAGAAACCAGCCGCCTCAGCGGACATAGAGAGTAGATTGATTTGGATTTTATGGAGCGCGAGCGGACACCTGGGGTAGCGATGGACTGGGTATTCAATCGCACGTTGTGGGGCTTTCGCTGTCGTATACCGTCGAACGTTCTTGCGTAGCACATTGTTGATGGAGAGCAGTCTTGCGATTCTATGCTGAACTAGGCTCAACGAGAACGAACTGGTCAAGTGCTCAAACTACCGGGTTCAGTTATCAACCTACTACGGAACGCAGTATCAACACCTATGAAAATCTTGCAACGTGAGATAGCGGGTGACTGATAATAATCATTTGGGTGAGCTTCAGCTCACCCGAATGGACAGAAGTGAATCACCAGATAGCGGTGGTCTTCGGCCGTTTCGTCGGCCGGTAGGCTGGGGACTCGTGATGGCGGTAGCGGTTGCTGTGCGGGCGAGAAGCGAACCCGTGTCTGAGCGATCCGGGAGATCGCTCAGACACTCACCTCCGGTGGATCGTATGGTTCCTTTCGTGTGAGCATACGGAAGATAGAGACCAGCATCTTCCGAGCTGTTGCGACGATAGCGATTTGGTGGTTTTTCCGCTCTTTCAACCGCGTGTAGAAGTTCCCGAAGTAGTCGTCGCAACGAACAGCAATGCTTGCACACTGGACGAGGGCCCAGCGCAACGGCGCTGAGCCCTCTTTACTGATGCCACCGCGGATCTCTTTGTCACCAGATTGGTGAACCGTCGGATCAAGTCCTGCATAGCTCACGAGTTCTTTGTCTTCATCGAACCGATCGATTTCACCGACTTCAGCAGTAATCACGGCAGCAGTAAATTGGCCAACACCCGGAATCGTCAGCAGCCGTTGGGCTGCTGCCGATTCCAGAACACGTTGTTCGATCTTCTCTTCGAGTGATTCAATTTGCTCATCGTAAGCGTCGATCACTGAGAGGTGTGCTTCGATGATCGTGCGATCGGCCTCGCTGAGCGAGAGTTCCTCCAGGAACTCTCGTCCGGTTGGGCCGAACAACTCGCTGTCGTACGTGTTATCGGTACGAGTGAGGACTGCTCTGATGCGGTTTTTCTCAGCAGTCCGCTCTTCGACTAACGACTTGCGCGTCCGGACGAGATCCCGCAACGTGCGGATCTCGTCCGGTGGCACGTAGCTCTCAGCGAGCATATCCGCCCGGAGCATATGCGCGAGTCTCTTCGCATCGACGCGATCTGTTTTGATCGTCGCATCGGCGATGATCCGGTTCTTTGATGGATTCACGAGGGTTACATCGAGATGCTCGTCGAGCATCTCGTAGATCGGGCGGTAGTTGCCCGAGGCTTCGATGGCAGCTTCACTTCCAGCATACTGTTCGGCGAGTTCGTCAAGACGGTCGTTTGGCAGGCGGCTCTCGTCTTGCAGGTTGCCGTCGCCGTTGACGACGGCAACCTGCGAATACCGTTTGTGGGTGTCGATGCCGAGGTACATACAACGCCTCCGTTGGGGCTGAACTGGCGTGAATCGGAGAGACACCTATACGTGCTCTGTGGCACAATTATCTTCATCCTTTCACAGCCTGGATCGGTCAATCTCACGTGCTTGATGCACCTGTTGATACGCGATCTCACTCAACCCCTGTTTCCTGATTCACGCCACAGGGGCTTCAAAGCAGGATTTTCATAGAGTCAATCTCCTTCGGAAGAGCGACAGTCGAATTACTCGACTGTAACTAGCAGACTAACTGGAGATTGGCTTCTTAACGTCGGACAACCTGATTAGTGCTTTCAAGTATAAGATCGACAAGAATAATTCTTCGACTGGCGGGCCCGCACAGTCAAGTGTAAACTACCCGGGTAACTCGGCGCAAGCGTTAGGTAGGTGCTCAAACAATCCTCCGGATATGGCCGAAGACAACCCTGCCTGTTGCACTGCTTCCCGGAGCAGCGAAAGGACTGTGAGAGCGAACGATGTGTCGATCAGTACTAACCCAGCGACCGACGACGAGGAACGCACAGATGGAATGGTACGTCTTGATGGTGGTAGTTTCCTGATGGGGACCGATGATGACGTGGGATTTCCGCAGGACGGTGAGGGGCCGGTCCGAGAGGTGGAACTTAGCCCCTTTTATATAGATAAGCATGCTGTGACGAACGCCGAATTTCTGGTATTCGTTCGCGAAACGGGCTATACCACTGATGCCGAACGCTACGGCTGGTCGTTTGTCTTCGAGGACTTTGTCACCGAGGTTGACCGGCAACACATTTTGGACTCGGTCGCTGAAGCACCCTGGTGGGTTGCTGTTGAAGGCGCGAACTGGCTCCGTCCAGAAGGCCCCAGTACCGACGTCATCGAGATGGATCGGCTAACTCATCCGGTAACTCACGTATCTTATCGGGACGCGGCCGCGTATGCCGAGTGGGCGGGCAAACGCCTCCCGACGGAGGCTGAGTGGGAGTACTCTGCCCGCGGCGGCTTAGAACAGAAGCGCTATGCTTGGGGAGACGAACTACGCCCCAACGGTGAGCATCGATGCAATATCTGGCAAGGGAAGTTTCCCGAGCTAAACACTGCAGAAGATGGATATACTGGGACAGCGCCCGTGGACGAGTACGAACCTAACGCGCACGGCCTCTACAACATCGCCGGAAATGTTTGGGAATGGTGTGCTGACTGGTTTAGTGCAGACTATCATACGACCAGCGCATATTCTAATACTAACCCGACTGGTCCGGACGATGGGGAGACTAGAGTGATGCGAGGGGGTTCTTATCTCTGTCACCATTCGTGGTGCAATCGCTACCGCGTAGCTGCACGGTCGAAAAACACGCCAGACAGTTCGACTGGCAATATTGGGTTCCGGTGTGCGGTTAATGTGGCGGAATGAAGCGCTGTTTCGGGATATTTATAAATATCAACCAAATTGTAGTATTTCAAACTGGAGCGCCATTGATATATGTGCCAGTGCCGCGAGGCGGACTGGGCTGGTCAGCTACATAGCTCAACAACTAACGATTGTGCGCCATTGCTGCCACACTGGTCGTTTCATTGGCGACAGGGGACCAAGCACTATTTGGCGATGGGTGTGGACAGCCGTATACGTAAATCACCTTAGTATTAAATGGAATGTATTTAATTAAGGCAGACAAGTGATGCGGGAGAATTTCTTGCAGGTTCATGGAAGAAACCGCCCGTTTCGTCAGTCATAGAGATTGGATTAATTTGGAATTTTTGGGCGCGAGCGGACACCCGAGCAAGCGACGGGGGTGGATATTCAATCGCATGTTACGGGCCTATATTTGTCGAATGTGGTCGGATTGCTCGATTATCTGGGTGTATAACGATCGAGGAAAGCAATCTATGATTGGGTCAAGAAGGCCGATCTACAGCCAGAATCCGGGAAAGCCTCGAATTAGATTGCGCTTGACGAAACAGTGATTCGAATCAACACCCAGCAATTCTGGCTATACGCTGATGCCGATTCAGTAACGAACTAACTGCTTCCCATCCGACTGTTTGCGACGACAACCACTGTTCTCACCGAAATCTTTCTCAACGAACTGCAGCGGAAACGCGAAGTCACAAATACAGAATTTCTCGCCGATGTTGGTGGCTATCTGACTGCCCTTTCATGACACGATTTGAGCGGTCGGCTTGACCACTGAATCCGGAGCCATCTCGGAAAGTGGTTCTAGACTGTGACCATGCGGATCCACCGCTTTCACTCTTACTGGAGGGCAGTCAATCCTGCGCGAAACAGTGGCTCCGACGCTTTAGACACCACTACAATCATGAACGACCAAATTAAATACTCGATGGCAAAACGCTTGGTGAGGTCATCCAAAAATAGACGGTGCCGACACGAATAATATGTTGTCGTAGAACCTTGCCATATGCAAAGTATCTCCACTAATACTGAACAAGACATGATTATACGCATAGGGATAGGGTTGAGAGGTTGAACCACACCCGATATTCAACTATAGTAGAATGTGATTCAGCTAAGAACAATCCGATGGCTTAAAACAACTCAGCTACTGCCACAACCAAAATTCATTTATCAAAACGTAGATATACATCTGTTTATGTATAATGGATATAAAATCTTATGGTCTATATGACTTCGTGACCGAGAATTACAGACCTATGTTTGTAATGACTCGGCGTGATTGTTCACGAGCGGAGGATTGTTCCTGAGCGTCTGAATTTTTCGGATGTCCAAGTAATGTGGAAAGGATCTCAGTCAACCACTGATAATATGAATAACTCAGCTACTGCTACAACCGAAATTAATCTACTCAAACGAAGACGGATATCCCTCCAGGCGATTGGGGAATAAAATACTATACTCCACATACATCTTCCAAGACAAAATTACACAACTATGTTTGTAATGGAGTGGGGGATTTTATTTTGACTTCCAATATATTTGCAAATGTGATTCTTGATACCTTTTTAATCAAGTCAGGTGTACCAATACTGAAAGACATTCACTATATCTGCGATCCCCCAACCTCATTATATAGGACTACTGGAGAGGCTAATAGAGAAATGTGCGGCGCCTATAGTATATATAACTTCTATTCAGTATTCCTGGATACTTCGATATTAGTCTTAGTTGAGTAGAGAGATCTGACAGGGTCCAATATCTGAAAATAGAGCAAGAATGAGATTAAAAGACTCTGAGACGGCGAATTAAAACGGTCTGTCTATAACCTCATGATCTCTCTTGGTCTGGGCAACTACAACATCCAGCAGCCTCAGAAACACCTTGATTACCTGTTCCGATTTGAGGAGCTCACCGTACTGGAATTAGGTGTATGTAATATTAAGCTCGATTATATTCGCTACACTTTGGAGCTTGTCAGGTAGCTCTTGCTGGAATCGTTCATCTTGGAATCGGCTGGTAGGGCCAGAGACACTAATTGCACCTTCTACCTCATCGTTGTTGTTGATTATTGGCACAGCAACACAGCGGAGTCCCTTGACTCGGGCTTCATCGTCCAGAGCATAGCCAACTTCACGGATATGCTCAAGTTTCTCGTGGAGCTCATCGGGGTCTGTTATAGTGTTCTCAGTCGAAGCAGGCATTCCATGCCGATCGAGAATATTCATCACCTGATCTTGCGGAAGATGTGCTAGAATCGCCTTGCCAAGGGCAGTGTTATGTAGATACACCTCTTGTCCAATATATGAGTCGGTTTTGACTGCATCCTCACCGTGCGCTCGGTGAACATAAAACCCCTTTCCATGCTCTTCAACCAACAGATTTGCTAGCTCTCCTGTTTCTTCGGCCAAGGTGGAGACTTCATCTTTTGCAATCGTGTAAAGACGCTGTTTGTGTTGGGCGTGTCCTCCCAGATCAAGTAGTTTTAGTCCAATCCGATACGATTTGCCATCTTTGATGACGTAACCATCTTCTTCCAACGTACTAAGGTAGTTATGTAGGCTGCTCTTCGATAAATCAAATTCTCTTGAAAGTTCAGTTACTGTAGCCTCATTTTTGACTTTGAGCTTGCTGAGTATTCGAAACGTAGTGTGAGCAGTTTTGACTCGGTTTCGTGATTTCTCATCGGCCATATCCACAGTATGCTGTTCCGGTGTTATAAATTTGAATGTATTTATACTGATACTTTTTCATTATTCCTATATTTGCTTTCGCTAATCCACTAACTGGTCCCCGCCCACCTTATTTAATATCCAGCTGTTGAACCCATCTATAATATAAGTGATGAGTTGATATCACTGAGCCCTATTGACTTTCGCAAGAAGCTACTGACAATTAGATTGTCTTACCGTGCGACCTTGCCTCGGTCTTCTGGTGAAACTCAGCTTTCTACGTTGAAGTGGTAGCGTGACGTAGGCGATAGCAAAGACGGGTGATGCCGATTAAGAATCTTCCTGTCGTGTACGCGCGTGTTCGACGACTTCGACTCGCTGTCACCAGCACAACGCCATTACGCCAAAACCTACGCCTTGGGCCTTGTTGCAGCCAGCAACAAGACCGCGGCGGGTATCGTACGCGAAGTTCTTCCAGCCAGCGGAAAACGAGCTCTCATCAAGTTCCTCACCGAGTATGACTGGGACGAACTCCAATTCAACCACTAACGTCTCGAGGAACTCCAGAAACACGGTGAAACGCGCTGGTCGAAGGATGGGTACATCATCTTTGACGACACGATCACCGAGAAAGCCGGGACGAAATCCCGGCGTCGACCACTTCTACGATCACGCCGAAGGTGACACTGTCTGGGGCCAAGATCTCATCTACGCCTCCTACGCTGACGACAAAACAGCCTATCCACTCGCCTTCCGCCTCTAAGAAAAACAGGATGAAGACGACCAAGACCACGACCACAAGTACGATCCCGCCCGTGAGATCGTCACTGAACTCGAAGAAGAGGTGGGTCTCTGCAGGTACACCTACCTCTTCGACTCTTGGTTCGCTCACGACTCCGGCCTGCCCGGACACATCGAATCCTACGGCAAGGACTGGATCGGCCTGCTCTGGAGCTATCGAAAGGTGACCTACGACGGCGAGGAACTCCGCGTCAATGCGCTAGCAGAGCGCATCGACACGGTCGAGCGTGATGTCGATGACGACACGGACCACATCTGGACGAAGAAGCTTCCGTCTCCCAGTTGGGAGACGTGAAGCTGGTCATCGCCGAGAAAGAAATCGACGCACCGACTGAGCACGTGATCCATTCCTACGGGATGCGGTGGCGCATCGAGACGCTCTTCGAGGACTCGAAACAGGATCTCGGTCTAAGAGACTGCGAGATGCAGACCGACGACAGTGCTAGTTGGCACTGGCACCTTCTATGGCTGCCTACAGTCTCGTTCGTCTTGATCCTGATTCTAGCGCCTTGGGGACAGTTCGCCCGAAGACGTCATCGTTTCGAGCGAACCTCGTAAACTCCCTGAAAGAAGCCCTGTACAACCTTCTCTCGTGGGTTTGGCACAATGATGATTGAAGCGTCGAAAATCTCATGGAAGAGATCGACCACCTCCTCGTTCACCCAACAGCCGAGGCTAACGTGCAAAGCTGAGCTGGTGAAACACATAGATTTTTTATCAATGATGCACATTTCGACGTGTGATTAAGAACCGAGAAGACCTCGTTAGGAGTAGCGCTCATGACTTGGCACTCAACTGTATTGAGGAGGCTATCCAAGCGGCCGCTCCGAAGAGTGCGATTCATTCTGAAATTTCTCTGAATGGTGAGAAACTCACAATCGGAAACACGGAGTATGATCTTAACGAGTATGAGGAGATACTTGTCGTGGGGGGCGGGAAAGCTGCAAACGGAATTGCGGCTGGTCTTGAATCAATACTCGGGCCAATGATTACCGATGGGTTGGTGATCTCTAAAGACGAATTTAATTTAAAAAATATCAATTGTATTAAGGGAGATCATCCGCTTCCCACACAACGGAATGTGGATGCAACAGAGCGTTTGCTTACACTTGTTGAATCTGCCAATTCCTCAACGCTTATTTTATTCATTGTTACTGGAGGAGCAAGTTCCTTGCTTACGTCCCCCAGCGGTAACATAACTGTCGATGATATCCATACTACAACCAAATTACTACTTGAAGGCGGTGTACCAATCCAAGAAATAAATTCGGTCCGAAAACATCTATCGAATATTAAAGGGGGTCGTGCAGCTCAAAAAGCCACTCCAGCCACAGTTGCAACATTGACCGTTTCAGATGTAACTGGAAATGACGTCTCAGTCATCGGAAGCGGGCCAACGGTTTCAGATAAGAGTAGTTTCAGTGATGCAATACGAGTATTCGACCGATACGAGCTCCACCCTCCTGAGGCTGTACGTAATCACCTCAATGCAGGCACCAACGGTAATATCTCTGAAACCCCATTCCTGGATGACCCTGCTTTTGAGTGCACAGAAACCCATTTAATAGCCAGTAATACCCATGCGATAGAAGCTGCGTGTACTGTCGCCAATGATGCGGGATATAAACCGATGGTTCTCTCATCGCGGCTGAGGGGAGAAGCAACCCAGGTCTCAAAGACTGTTCTCTCTGTCGCCGAGGAATGCATTGCCACTGGAAATCCTGTCGAACCGCCGGCGGTACTGTTCGGTGGTGGTGAATGTACTGTTACTATCTCGAATGACTATGGGCAGGGTGGACCAAATCAGGAGTTCGCTCTTTCTGCCGCACTAGATCTTGAAGATGACATAGTCATCACTGCAGTCGACACCGATGGTGAAGATGGTAGTTCGGATGTCGCAGGTGCGATTGTAGACCGTAACACCGTAAGGGACCGTGAGCAAGCCGGAACATTCCTCAACAAACATGACGCAGGAACTTATCTCTCTAAAATCGGAGCTACTATTCACACTGGTCCAACAGGAACAAATGTTAACGATCTAATTATTATTGTTATTGGACAACCTAATTAATTCAGCTCACCCGATGAAATTCTCCTTGAGAACACCTGCTTTCGACCTCTGCTAATTGCGTCTGTTTAATCGCGTTCGCTTCCAACTCTCCGTTGTAGTAGTGTCTAAAACGGTCTTCACTCGCGGGTAGGTGTGTAGATTCTCTATGAACTGCCACAACAAGTGAGTAGGGAAGTCGCTGATGACTCTTGTGTTCACGCGCACGGCGAACTTACGACTGTCAGGGGTGGGCTACAGACAGTCACAAGCGCTGGCTTCAAACAAGCTTTAAATGCGTTTCTTGCTGTTGATGGGTCGCAAGTCAACTAGTCCTGAAAGCTGGACCGTCAAAGCAAATGTGATGTCATATGGATCTTTATTGGCTGGCCATACACGGGATAGAAGGGAGGTCAAGGCTGCGTAACTTACCTCTGACCCCTGGTCCCACGCCGCAAATAGGTTGCGTCAGTGTGAGTCCTATGCCGAGAAACTATCCGCAAACAAACATTCGACGAACGCGTCAGCGCGAGTAGGGTGGGATAGTTGAAGTAACGACGACCCTCGCATGAAATCGGACGGTAAAACAGTTGATGGCTGTTGATGATTGTCACCACTCAGCTATTTGATACTTTAGGTCTAATAGTGCTTAAAGAGCTTTCTAGGTCATGTAAACGTGCCTTTTACTGAAGGTTTCGCTCCTCAAACTTCATCAAAAGAAATATTTGAACTCCCTCAAACGTACTCTATATGAGTCTACCAGAAATTGGGCTCGGTACATGGCAGAACACTGATCCAGAAACCTGTGCGCATACCGTCTCTACCGCTCTCGAATTGGGGTATCAACATATAGATACAGCTCAATACTACGGGAATGAGGTGGCTGTTGGCGAGGGTATCAAAGCAGCCGACGTACCTCGCGAGGATATATTCATAGGCTCGAAAGTTCATGCAGAAAAGTTTGGTTTAGCATATGACGAAGTTATTGAAGGGTTGGAGGTGACTCTTGACCGGCTTGGACTCGAATATCTGGACCTGCTATACGTTCACTGGCCAGTTGGAAACTACGAAGCAGAAGAAACGATGCCGGCCTTTGATGAACTCATTGACCGAGGGCTGATAGATTATGCTGGCGTCTGCAATTTCAGTATCGCACAACTGGAGGAGGCAATGGAGCATATTGAGTCTGACCTATTTGCTCACCAGGCAGAGACACACCCTCTCCTGCAACAGAATGAGCTTGTCAAACATGCGCAAGAGAATGATTATCACCATATTGCGTATTCTCCGCTCGCACGTGGAAATGTACTCGAAATTCCGGAGGTCAAAGATATTGCTCAAAAATATGATAGTAGCCCAGCACAAGTTAGCCTTGCATGGTTGCTCTCACGGGACAATGTTAGCGTCGTACCGAAGGCAACTTCGAAGTCGCATCTAAAGGACAACCTCGGTGCTGTTGAGTTCGAACTCAACGCAGAAGATATTGAACGAATCCAGGGGATTGAACAGACGGAGCGGTATGTCGAACGTGATGGAGCACCCTGGCTCGATAACTGAATTCACAAGGCTTGTCTGGTGATTTTGTTGCGGAAAATGTATGATACGAGTTTGCTTCGAGAGCGCGACAGCGGGCGCAGCCTGAATTAATGAGACTATCTTGCTGTCTCGGGTAACTCGTTTGAACTCTTTGCAGGGATTGCGTTCCCTCTAGATCACGTCTCCAGTAGGGATAGCAAGGTATTATCAGTACCTCACAAAGCCGGTTAGTTAGAACGTCTGCTTGCTGATGGTGTGTTCAAGACCAAGCAAGCAGACAATGAGATCCACGAAGACCAGTTCCTTAATTTTCTCGTCAACACGCTCACCGAGGAAATCGATCTTGACCTCGGCGGTAATGCTGAAATAGAAGCTGAGGACATCTACGAGGTCCTCGTCGGCGCATGCGCCGACGGGACCTCGGTCTCTACGCTGTGTAGTTCCAGTGAGGACTCACCGCCTGCGAACACGATCCTCTACCATCTGCGGACGAAGTTCGAGCCGTTCCGGCTCGAACGAGTCGCTAACACGCTTCTTCGGCGAGATATCGTCGAACTCCTCCCCAAGCAGGTGGAGGCCTGCACAGACCTCCACCTGCGACCCTACTACGGTGACGAAGATGAAACAGATAGCCTCTACCACTCCGAGGCGAAACGAGGAACCACCGCGTTCCACGCCTACGCCACGCTCTACGCGCGTGTGAAGAACAAACGGCACACACTGGCGGTGCGCCGTCTCGAAGACGGCGACACCGCTACACCGTCCTCGCTGAGTTTCTTGGACTGATTGACGGCCTTGACACCGAGGTCAAGGCCGTCTACCTTGATCGCGGATTCTACGACAGCAAGTGTCTCACGCTGCTCCAAGCGCACAACTACGCGTACGTGATGCCGATCATCCGGGGGGTGGGGCGATTCAGCAGGAACTCGCAGAAGGGTGGAGTCGCGTCATCGAGCACGATTTGACAGGGAAACTCGGCGGTCAAAGCTTGACCGTCGAGTTTCTTGTCTACATCGACTGTACGTACCTGAATGGACGGTATGACGAGAACAGCGTGGCGCGTCACGGCTACGCCGCTGACGCACCGTTTATCGAGACACCACGCCAAGCTCGATACCACTACAGCAAACGCTTCGGTATTGAGTTGAGCTATCGCTTGTCCGAGCAAGCGATAGCGACGACAACGACGCGAGACGCGACGGTGAGACTGCTATACGTCGTGGTGAGTCTCCTCTTGCAGAATGCGTGGCGGTATCTCCACTACGAATACGTGGCGACGCCCCGCCGAGGCGGGCGTCGCCTCTGGTGGTGGCCGTACAAGGAGTTCGTCAATATGGTTCGACGGGCTGCGTGGACGGCCCTCGCGGTGCGTCGGACCGTCCCCGCGAACCGCCCATCTGACGACCGGTTCTACCGGTAGCCACTGACCGAGCTAGGGTCTTCGCAAGTGGCAACGCTGTCGCGTCGGCGGCTGACCGCCGCCGACAGCGACAGCTCCGCCTTCGATCAGCGTTGCTAAACCGTGACCGACGCCTCACCACAACAGAACAGGTGGCTCAGGTCAAGCTAACTGGCGAGTTTTGTGAGGTACTGATTATGAGTGAACATTCCTCGGTCATTCCAAAGCGTTCCAATGGGGTTCCGGAGTACTCCCGGTTTAGGAAGCGCGTTTTCAGCGGTGTTGTTCATTGGGGAGAGTATGACTCACTGACAATGGTGACCCGGGGATTGAGATCCACTTCGATCTTCCCGAGTATTGTAGCCACCAGCACGTCGGGAACCGACCGCTCAATCAGCGATTAATCTCTTTCTGTACCCTCTGATGTAGTTCTGCTCGTCCATGTACTGTCAAGCCGGTCCCCGGGAGAGCGGCGCACAGCTGCTCGAAGGTGCGGTAGATTGGTTTACCTTCCGGCTGCTGCTCGGCAGCCCCCTCAGATTCCGGAAACAGTGATCTCTAATCGTGAGGGTGCCGAAATCAGTTTGGTGCTAAACACGTACGGTAAATATATATAGTATGATTGTATATTGCCAAACGCGATGGCAAACAAAAGCAACAGCCACTATAGTGGTACCAATGTCTCGAAATCCCTTTCTCGTCGGAATCTCATTAGGGGACTAGCTGTAGCAGGGGCAGCAGGTCTAGCTGGGTGTGGTGCAGGTGAACGGACTACTGAATCAGAAGGAAACACGAACGATCCAGGACAGGCTGGCACCTCGGAAACTACCGCCCAAGGGATGGCGGAAAGTATCAAGATGTGGAGCGCAGCTAATGCTGAGACCTTCAAGATGGTCGCAGATAGGTATAATGCGGAGACGGGTGCTAAGGTATCCGTCTCTAACATGACCTCCGGGGACCTTCAAGATAAGCTGAAAGCGAGTCTAATCAGTGGAGAGGATGCTCCTGCCGCGGCGATGATCCAACAGTATTCAATTCCCGGTATGATTGATACTGGTAGTTTGACAGACCTCTCTTCCCGAATCAATAGCGAAGAAATAAAAGACGACTACGTGTCTGGTACGTGGGATGCCGTCTCCAAAGATGGTGGTATTTATGCTATCCCATGGGATATCGGTCCGGCAGTGGTATATTATCGCCGAGACGTATACGAACAAGCCGGGATTGACCCAAGCAGCATTGAGACATGGGATAATTTCATGGAAGAGGGGAGTAAGCTTGAGGAAGACAAATCACTCATTAGCCTAGCACCAAATGAATATGCTAATACGTGGAGATTCCTTTTCCGCCAGCTGGGTGGGAACGAATTTACTGAGGAAGGTGACATCAACATTCACTCAGAGAAAAGTGTTCGAGCTGCAAAGCTAATGAAAGATATGATTGATGCGGGAGTAGCGGATACTACTTCTGGTTGGACGCAAAACTGGTTCTCCAATTTCCAATCTGGGTCAACCGCAAGCATCGCGTTTGGCGCTTGGTTTACCGGGACTCTTAAAGCAGAATTATCGGACACCAGTGGAAAATGGGGCGTTATGAAACTTCCTGCCTTTGAAAAAGGTGGAAATCGTGCAAGTAAAAATGGTGGTTCCTCGTTGATAATTCCGAACCAACTGTCTGATGAACAATTGGCAAGAGCTTGGGATTATGTGAAATATGCCACATCCGATGACGAAACGATGATTAAGACGTATTCAGAGAAGGGTAACTTCCCAGCCTACTCGGCAATCTATGACGATGAGGCATTCAAACAGCAGGATGAATTCTTCGATGGCCAACAAGTTGGGACAGTCTTTACTGAAGTAGCTGAAAATATCCCTGGCTACCAATTTACCGCGGATACTCCTCAAGTATCAAACGCTATTGTCTCCGAAATTCGGAATATGGTCAAAAATGATGTTAGTCCTAATAAAGCTATGCAGCGAGCGGCCGAAACAGTGAAAAATAGTACCGATCGTGACCTCGCCTGATAACACACAATAATAGTATAGAGTAAATGCTATTTCAGCCATAGCCAAGATCATTCTGCATGCGACTAAACAGTTAGACATATTACTACCTATGACCTCGTACGAAAACATGAGTGCTACAGAACACGGTCAAGAAAATTCTCCCTCGATGATGGATAGGTTTCGGTATAAACGACAGAAGTTGACCGAGATTCTTCCATCCCCCGGAGGAGCACCATATATATTCCTATCTCCATTTTTCGTTTTCTTCTCAATATTTCTAGCATTTCCTATCGTATATTCTCTATACCTTTCGTTCTTTGAGTTTCAAGGAGTGGGTGGTCAAACACTCTTCTGGATTGATTTAGGTTGGTTCGATTTCACCGTCACCACAATTGCAGATCTAGAATTCGTAGGTTTGGAAAATTACGAACGACTCCTTGGTGATGCGGTATTCCATCAAGCGTTCCTCAACACGCTCTTTATTTTCGTCATTCAGATTCCACTTCTAATGGCGTTAGCTTTGACGTTGGCACTTATATTAGACGCTAGCTTCGTGAAGTTTAAAAGGTTCTTCAGATCGATTATTGCATTACCAGTTGCGGCTCAAACAGTCGCTTACACGGTCGTGTTTCTCGTTATTCTTCAACCTAACGGCATACTCGATTCACTGTTCGTAGCAATTGGACTCTCACCGCAAGAGTGGATAGGAAATTCCACATGGGCAAAGACAATGATAGCGTTCATGAAAACTTGGAGATGGACTGGTTATAACATGATTATCTTGGTCGCGGGATTGCAAACGATCCCCCAGCAATTGTATGAAGCCGCTAGAATTGATGGAGCTAACCAATGGGAAAGGTTCCGATATGTAACTATTCCTCAACTCAAGCCAATTCTCTTGTTCGTATTAGTTACTACCACTATCGGTGTATTCAAAACCTTCCCAGAAGCAAAAATTATGATTGATGGCGGAGCACCACGCGTCGGTACCCAAACATTGGTTCCGTATATTTATGAGGTCGGATTTATTAATTTTGAATTAGGTTATGCGAGCGCTATTACGTACGTTGTTGTTGGTGTAATCATATTCATTGCCTATCTTCAAATGAAGGTGGGTGGTTCTGATGCATGACAAAACACAGAGGTCTGCTTTCCAGAGATTCGGGATTTATGCTTTCCTCTTAGCTGTTACAGCAGTTATGCTCCTTCCGGTTTATTGGGTTCTTGTAGTGTCTACAATCCCTGAGGAAGCATTTATTGGAAGTGGTGTACCAATGATTCCTGGTCAACATTTCCTCGAAAATTTCATCTCTTTGGAGTCGAATATTGACTATGTGGATAGTATTGGCCATAGCGTTGGCGTTTCAGTAGTTTACACTGCAATCTCGTTGTTCCTTTGCGCCATGGGCGGATTTGCATTCGCTAAATATGATTTCCGGTTTCAAAAACCGGTCTTCTATCTAATTCTAGCCACAATAACTTTGCCGATTCAGATTCTCGTTATCCCATACTTCCTGATGATGGCAAAATTGGATCTCGTAAACACCTTCATTGCGATTATTTTGCCATATGCAGCTCACCCTCTTGGGATATTCCTAATGAGGCAGAATATGCAGAAAATCCCGGATTCGCTGCTTGAGTCAGCCAGAATGGATGGAGCAACTGAGTTCCAAGTGTTCTACCGAATCGCTCTCCCAACAATGAAGTCGTCAATGGCTGCTCTAGGGATTATTCTATTCCTGTTCCAATGGAACTTATTCCTCTTCCCGCTAGTGATCCTTCGAGAGGGTAAGTACACGATTCCTCTGGCAATCAGCCAGCTTGTTCGTGTTGGTAGAGTGAACTATGATCAAATTATGGTGGCGGCGGCGCTTGCTATTATTCCACTGTTTATTGTCTTTGTTGTCCTACAAAAGTATTTTGTCCGTGGAATTCTTGCAGGTTCAGTTAAGGAGTGATCAAAATGGCAAAAATTCAACTCAGTGACATCACGAAGGAGTTTGGTGACGGATCGGAAAGTATCGTTGCAGTTGATGATATGGATCTTCAAATCCAAAATGGAGAGTTCCTTGTATTGGTCGGTCCATCGGGTTGCGGCAAAACAACCACCTTACGGTGTATTGGCGGGTTAGAAAGTGTTTCTGATGGTGAAATAAAGTTCGGTGAGGAAAACGTTACTGACATCCCATCAACCGGTCGTGATGTCGCGATGGTATTCCAAAATTATGCATTATATCCACATATGACCGCTAAGGAAAATATTAGTTTTGGTCTGAGAGTATCTACTAAACTTACTTCAGAGGAAATCAATAATAAAGTCGAGGATGCAGCCGAAATGCTAGGCATTTCGGACTTGATGAATGATAAACCAAAGGAACTGTCTGGTGGACAACAGCAGAGGGTTGCCTTGGGGAGAGCTATTGTGAGAGAGCCACAGGTATTCTTGATGGACGAACCATTATCAAATCTAGACGCAAAACTACGAACAGAAATGCGGACTGAGATCCAGGAATTGCAGGACACATTGGATACCACTACCGTGTATGTTACTCACGATCAGACTGAAGCGATGGCAATGGGTGACCGAATAGCGGTCCTAAACGAAGGTAAACTCCAGCAGGTTGGTAGACCAGAAGAACTCTATCTGTCTCCCACCAATCAGTTCGTAGCCTCTTTCATCGGAGACCCCAGTATGAACCTATTCGAAGCTACTGTTGAAGAGGATGTCTTGATTGGGCCAGGTGACATTCGAATCGATCTTCGAGATAGCTCCCAAATCGCGGGAAAGGAACGGGTCAATGTAGGACTTCGTCCAGAAGATATCAAAGCAACCTCGCAAGGAGATCATGGGATGACTGCAAAGGTATCTGTTGTTGAGCCAATGGGCAATGAGAACATACTCTACACTACTGTTGGGGACAGAGAGTTCATCATCAGGGCAAATAATCAGGTTCGTCCTGAACGCCATGATGAAATTCAACTAACTTTTGACGAAGAATCTATGTATATCTTCGATGTTGACACCGAAGAATCACTTAAAGTAAAATCTGATGCGGCCGCTGACAATCAATTCAACGCCACGAAGGAAATTGCAACGTCAGACAGTGCTACCCTTGCAGAAGATGGTTCCACACAAGAATCTTAAACTATAGCCATACGCCCTTGGGAAGCACGTTGTTGATTTTCAGAGGACAGTATCGAGAGTATGTTTGAACGCTTCGTCACTTGGTTTTCTGTAGAGTTCACGCCGGAGCTGAAACGTTCTGAGATACAGTGTTAGCTTGTCTTTCGACACTCCTCGGTGAGAGCCACCGTCGCGGCAGCAATCCGTTGGTCTCGAAGGGTTCACGTGTACGTCACCGACGGCGTATTTACCGTTGCCGTGGACGACGTATTCGTGGTCGAATGTGTCGTCTTCTTCGAGCGGTTCCTGCGCCCTGTCAAGCCGATCGTAAATCGTGAAGTAGTTGCTTCCCGCTTCGAGTGCAGCGTCCCAGCGTACTTCTGTGCAATCTCGTCGAGGTCCGCGTTGGGGGCGCGGACTTCTTCAACGACTTCGCCTTCATCGTCAAGAACAGCAACTTGCGCTTGCTGTTTGTGGAGGTCAATGTCGAGGTAGTGATCAGTGGTTGCAGTCATGGTATCCTTTGGAGTCCTGAATGCGTGAAGCGGAATGACATCGCTGCGGGCTTGCAGCCTCGGCTGACGGCAGTCAGCCGGGCTGTGATCCCAATTCTCCTGTTCCTTCGCATCCGAGGCCCGTCACCCTCCCGTACTTGGAGGTGCATGTCATAGATCGATCTGGAGTCACCCTCTAATATAAGCAATATAATCTGGAATCGGTACGCATTAGCATATATTAAATAAACATCTGGTTGATGGACAGCCCAAATATTGTTTTCATCATGACGGATCAGCACAATTATCAGGCATTGAGCTACGCAAATCATCCCGATATTGAGACACCAAACATCGACCGACTTGCTGACTCTGGTGTAGTCTTTGATAATGCATACTGTCCGTCGCCAATTTGTGGCCCCTCTCGCGCTTCGATTTTCACTGGTCAGTACCCACAATCACATGGATTTAGCGGTAACAATTCCCAATACGATACAGATGTTTCTCTTCTCCCTCAAGTACTCCAGCAGAACGGTTACACAACTGGTTTAGTTGGGAAACTTCACTTGAACCCAAAAAACACCTCACATGGCTTTGATATTAGAGAAGTGCACGATGCGATGTACGATGTCTATGACGAAGAAGAGCCGTGGTGTTCAGATTACGTCTATTGGCTGGCTGAAAAGAAGTTTGATGGGGATATCCAGGAGGTAATTGAGTTAGCAAATTCCGATGAAAATGCCCTTCTGGAGCGGTATAACATGTACCGGTTCTTGATGGGATCAAATTGGCGTACTGAAGAAGAACATTCGAATACTTGGGTAACTCAAAAGTCATTAGAATTCCTCGAAGAGTATTCCGATGAGCCATTTTTCCTTTTTTCATCCTATTTCGGCCCCCATCAGCCAATGGCTGCGCCTGGTAAATGGGAAAATTATTATGATCCAGACAATATTACAATCCCACCTGAGCTTTCTCTCGATCCAAGTAAAAGACCCTGTGGGAGAGCCACGATTCAGAGCGATATCGTAGCGAGATATTTTGATGAGTACGATTGGTCTGAGGAGCAATATCGGAAAGTACTCGCAGCATATTATGGACAAATCTCTATGATTGACCGCGGAATCGGTAGAATCTTAGATGAACTCGAACGCCAGGGTCTCAAGGAAGAGACAGTAGTTATTTTTACAAGCGACCACGGAGATCACGCGGGTCAGTTCGGCTGGTTTGCCAAAGGAACGATGTACGAGAACTCAGTTCGGGTCCCACTTGTCATTGATGATCCGCGTACACAGTCGATGACTGGGGCGCGAACCCAGCATGTCGTGAACAATATCAGTCTCTACGATACGATCTTGGAATCTTGTAAGATCGACCATAGTTCCGAAACAGCAGGTAGATCTCTCCAACCGCTATTGAACGACCCTTCATCAAAGGAGTGGGATGGCACTACATATAGTGAATTACAGAATTCGTGGATGGTGGTCACAGATGGTTACAAATTGATTAGACAGAAAGCCCCTGACGGTCATCACGTATTTGAAATGTACGACATATCGGAGGAGATACCTGATGAAACAAATCTCTGGGATCGACCGGCATATCAAGAGATGCAAGAGAAGATTTTCGACAAATTAGAGCGCCGTATGCCAGACACTATATGAATTGGCACTGGTGAACCGCCAGACGTAGCTTGGTTTCACTGTTTCACCGCCTGTTGAATGTTGTGAACCGCACACATCAGAACGAGTTCTCGAAATTCACCGTACCAAATTCGCGCACGCTCGGCGAAGCCGTGCGTCCGCTTGATCGTCGAAAAGGCGATCTCACATATCGCTCGTTGGCGGTAGCGAGGCCCATCGATCACGCGCACAACGCGCGGATCGTTGGGCCGGTACTCGCGGTGTTTGATTAGCGGTCTTACGCCCTCTTAGCGAAGTTTTCCACGTAAGTCCATCCAGTCCTAGCCTTTGTCTGCAGCGAGGCTGGTCAGGTCGCCTGCATTGGGGCGGGCGACCTGCCAGCCGAGCTGTGTGTAGTGGCGTTTCTCGGTCGTACAGTGAACGTCTAGAATCGCGTGGCTTTCTGTATCGACGAGCGCTGTTGTTTTGAGTGTCTGAACCCGGTAATTCGTCTGTCGACAGTAGTGTTTGCTGGCGTTTTCGCGGTCAAAAAACGTCGCATCGATGGCAGCGTGACCACTCAAGTCGTGCAGTTGCGCCGACAGGCGCAGAAGCACTCGCCAGAGTGCTGTCTTGCTCCTATCAAACCACTTCACAAGCGTCGGGTGATGAGGGAGCTCGGCCTCGGACCGGCGATCTCCCTAAGAATATTTGGTATCTCGCTCAGCAGATCTAGCGTCTCTCGGTAGGACTTCTCCAAGTAAACCCGGAGGCAATGCAGCGATACGAGAGCGTATCCGCCGCCCCGCCCTTCGGGGGCGCCGGATTCGCCTTGGACACCAACAACATTTTAAGCTAACTGACCGACGTTTCTTGTGGAGCGGGGATTTTAAACATGGGCTATTGGAATTTTCCCGCTTCGCCTCTCTATACCGGTCGTCAGAAGATTAGATAGTTTTGCAGAGTTGACCTCCTGCGTTGAATATGCGCGTATTCATTGTCTGGATGAGCGTGTCATAGAATCCATCTCATAGCATCTCACAGCCCGGTTCGTTCCCTCGCTCGTTGTTGGTGATTGCAACGACGAGTCGGAGGCAGAGCGCAACGAACACCTCTGTTCGTGCGTGGACGCGGCCTCGGGCGCGGACGTGCCCGAGGCCGCAGTCCTTGACTGCGTCGTTAGTTCGTTCGACTCCTGTCCGGTTGTTGTACGTCTCGTCCAAGATAGACTCAGTACCTCACAAAGCGTCGCCAGTTGACCTGAGTTGAGTCACCTATTCTGTTGGGATGAGTCGTCGATAGTGGTCGAAGAACGCTAATCGAGGGCCGAGCTGCCGCTGTCGGCGGCGATCAGCCGCCGACGCGGCAGCGTTGCCACTCACGAGGTGGCGTCCTCGGTCGGTGATCACCGGTAGAACCGGTCGTCCGGTGGCCGGTTCGCGGGGACGGCCCGACACAACATGTTGATGAACTCCTCGAACGACCAGGACCAGAGGTGACGCCCGCCACGGCGGGGCGTCGCCACATACTCCCAATGGAGATACCGCCACACATTCTGCAAGAGTAGACTAACCACGACGTACAACAGCCGTACAACCGGATTCTGCGTTGTGGTCGTTACAATGCTTTGTTCGGAGAGTCGGTAGCTGGCCTCGATACCGAAGCGTTTCGAGTAGTGGTATCGAGCCTCTCGCGGTGTGTCAATGAACGGCGCGTCAGCGGCGTAGCCGTGACGCGCCACTCCGTGTTCGCCGTATCGTCCGTTTTGGTAGGTACAGTCGATGTAGATGGGAAACTCGACGGTCCAGCTGTGACCGTCGAGTTTCCCTGTCAGCTCGTGTTGGATGGCGCGGCTCCATCCTTCCGAGAGTTCCTGCTTGATCGTCTTTCCCCATCGGACGATAGGCATCACGTACGCGTAATTGTGTGCCTGAAGGAGCGTGAGACACTTGCTATCGTAGAATTCGCGGTCAAGATAGACGGCCTTGACACCGAGGTCAAGGCCGTCGAGCAGACCAAGAAATTCAGCGAGGACGCTGCTGGCGGTGTCGCCGTCGACGAGACGGCGCACCGCCAGCGTGTATCGCTTATTCTTCACACGCGCGTACAGTGTTGCATATGCGTGGAACGCGGTGGTTCCACGTTTTGCCTCTGAGTGGTAGAGGCCGTCTGTTTCGTCCCTGTCACCGTAGTAAGGCCGCAGGTGGAGGTCTGCGACGACCTCCACCTGCTCGGGGAGAACCTCTAGAACGTCCTTTTGCAGGAGTGCGTTCCCGACTTGTCCAACCGACGTTAGGTCGAACTTCACGCGGAGGTGGTACAGAATCGTGTTCTGATGGGGAGAATCCTCACTGTTCTCGCAGAGTTCAGATATCGAGGTCCCGTCGGCGCAAGCGCCGACGAGGACCTCGTAGATATCCTCAGCTTCGATTTCAGCATTAGCGCTGAGACCGAGTGAAACTTCCTCGTCAAGCGTGTTGACGAGAAAGTTAAGAAGCTGGTCCTCGTGGATTTCACCGTCTGCTTGCGGGGTCGTAGGCACACCTTCAGCAAGCAGACCTCTCAACTAACCGGCTTTGTGAAGTACTGAGACTGTTTCAGCTGAACATCCTCGCAGTGTTCCTCGATTCGGTCTTCGACCCTGTACTCGATGTCTTTCGGGTCGTCAGTGTTTCGCGGATTGTATGGAGCGATTGGCACGATCCCTGCGGCCAGCAGGTGGTCGTGCCAATCGAGGATGTCGTAAGCGCTGTCTCCAAGCATCCAGACTGGTGTATCGACGGCGAGCGCGTCACGCGTGACGCGCATCGCCGTCTCCTGATCCGCTTGTTTAGCTTGTGTGAACTCCGCTGCAATCGGGATCTTTGCGCCGGTCGAGACGATCGTACAGCCGAAGCCGTAGTAGTACTCTTCAGCTGTTGGGTCGTAGTTCCATGAAGCCGCGTCGTTGTACTGAATCGCCTCGATGTGTGTCGAATCGATAGAGTACGTCGAGTCGAGCAGGCCACGGACGGTGGCTTGCTCGACGAGTCTGTCGAAGACATCGTCGATGACGTGTTCAAGGTCAGTGAGAAAGCGATCAACCGTGTCTCTGGATGGCGGTTTGTCGAGGCCGCAGTAGTACCAGACAAGGCCGTGCTGAAGTTCTCGTGTAACCGGACGCGTACCGTAGACATCCTCGTAGTAGCAGTGCAGAAAGCCGCGAAAGAGGTCTGGTGGCTCGTGAACTCGTGTTCGCCCCCGCTCGTCGGGGGCGAACACGTCGTACTCCAGCAGAAACTCGAACTCAAGATGGTCGAACAGCGGTATTGTCTCGGTAGTCGCCGCATTCAAGAAGTCGTCTACCGAAGCTACGTCTTGCAGGGCGTTGGTACTGCTGGACACAGTTTCCAAACCCTGCGGCCTCCCTTGGGAGGCTTTCTATGACACGCTCTGGATTGTAATGAACACCGATATCCATTATACTGTGGTGCGAATGCACACATCGTGATTACTGCGATCGGAAATGTCGAATTTTTCGCCCGGTCGAGTTACTGCCTCGGGCCATAGCGGGTCTGACCGAGGCCCCCGCGAAAGCAGGGAGTTTCGCGCCGAGACGGACCCTCCTCTTGGACCATGAGTCGGTGGACTCCCTGTAACGACAGTTGGACAGACCTCAGGTTCGACACTACGACCCACTGTAGTCGAGTATCCGAATCCGCTCCATTGCGACGGGAAGCGGATAGTTTTCGGCGAGTGTCTGCTCAACGACATCCAGATACGGCTGGACATAAGTGAAGAAGCAGCGGTAACCGAGACAAAGGTAGTTAAGCCCCGATCGGCCCGCGGGCGTCTCGAGGAGCCAGTTCTTCGGACAGCCGCCACGACAGAACTCCTGTACGTCGCAGGTTCGACAGCGCTCGGGGAGCCCGTCGCGCTTGTACTCGCCGAACTGCTGTTGCTCAGGGTCGTCGACGAGAGCAGCCAAGTGCGTCTCGTGGATATTTCCGCGTTCGAACCCTGGATCAACGAAGTGGTCGCAGGCGTAAACGTCCCCGTTTGTTCCATCGCGACCTGTGAACCGCAGGTTTCACTGAACACACAGAGGCTCGCTGTCCCGTTGAGGAGTTGTTCGAGGCACTGGTCAAAGAGACGGACTGAAACGTCGCCAAGATCGTTTCGTACCCACTCGTCGAAAATAGTACACACGAACTCGCCGTAAGACACGGGGTCCACGCTCCGTTTTGAGACCGGAGCGTTTCTTGCCGCCGCCACAACTGTCGCATACTCGTCGTCGCAGCGCCGGACGTCACCGCCATGGTTGCGGACCCATTCGGGAATCTCGTGGCATTCTTCGACCTCGGTGGTATCCAGTTCGACGTCATCAGCACCCACACCCCTATCGTACGTCCCGTCGCTTGCAGTATCAGATCCGATCGTGTCAATCGGTTCGACTAGCGGGATGAACTGAATCCACCATTCGTCTTTAGCTAAGACTCACACCTCGGTTGCGTAGCGGTAGCGAGCGTCTCTTGTAAGATCGGTCGTTGCTGGTGGATCTTCTGTGCGTCGTCGATCAACCGCTCCAGCAACGGCGGTGGCGAGTACCCGAGGTACTCACCGAGTTCGTGGAGGATGAGCTGGGCGTGCGACCGGAAGGTCGCCGCCCAGCGTTCCGGCGGAAACACGATCTCATCGTCGGCCTGTTCGGTGACCAGATCCAACAACTCCCGGCTCACCAACAGTGACAGCAACGCAGCGTATAGTAGAATTTTCACGACATCAGGATTGTTCGTGTCGAATTCGTCCAGTTTATACTGCGTTTTCAATTCCCGGAACAACGTTTCTACCTCCCATCGACACCGATACAGCGTCGCTAGATCCGCCGGGAGAAACTCCTCTCGCGGCAGATTCGTGATGTAGAGATGGTAGTCGTCGGCGTCCTCGTTGCGGACGCCGACGACGCGAAACCGCTTCGTGTCCAGCGACCGTGTGCCGTTGTACGGCCCACGTTTGAACTCTGCCTCGACTTCTACGTCGATATACTTCCGCGAGAGATCATCGACCACGTGGTGGATCTGCTCGCCCTCCAAGGGAATGGCGCGGCCGCGCCATTCCCGTAATTCCGTCGTTATCACCGGATTTGCGTTCTGCTTCAGCCGACTCACAAAGTAGCCGTCATTCTCATCGATCAACGCAAAGCGGCGGTACTTGAAGTACGCTCGATCAAACAGAACCAGTCGTCCTTGCAGCCACGATCCTGTCTTGAACAGCGCGCTGTCGTGCGTTTTCTCATCAGTCACATCGATCCGTTCAATCGTCTGGTCGGTGGCATTGTGGAGCAGGTGGAGCTTCGCTCCAGCCTGCTCCTCGTGACGGGCCTGGAACTCATCAGAGAGGAACTCGTGCAACCGCAACACCGTTCCATCAGCGATCATCACGTCCCTGAATCGGTCGATATCAGCGTCAACGGCATCAGGGACAGCGACCTCGTCGAGGCCGCGCTCGACGAGGTCGCGGAGATATTCCGCGAGTGTCGGCGTCAACCGGTGATAGAAACCGCCAGAAGAGATCGGTTCGTCAGCTGTAGCGTTGTAACAGCGTCTAAACCCAGCGAGTGTTCGGCTCTCGCCTGCGGCGAAGCCGAACACGAGCGCCCACACGAGGACAGGAATCTGAAGCTTGCCCTCTCGCTCGACCACGCCGAGTTCCTCGGCGTGCTCTTCGAGGAACTCGGAGGGAAACAGTGTAGTGAGCCGACGCATGATTCTCGACGAGGAGGCGTCAGTGTGCACAGCGGACTCCTCCTCATTCCTCTCGAAAAGTAGCCTCGATAAGCCGCTGCTGTCACGTGATTCGTCTCTTAGCTAAAGACGGATGCTGAATCCACTTTTCTTCCTGTTGTTTGAAAAATTTGTACACCTCGCGGGGGTGTCGGCTGTTCACAGCGTTGACGACACAGAGAACGTTGTGTTCCACGCCATAGTCTTGGAGTCACGAGAGGCCACGCATCACGTGATCGAACGTCGCCATATCGCCCCTGGTTCGTCGGAATCTGTCGTGGAGGCGGCGGGGGCCGTCAACGCTGATGCCGACGAGGAAGTCGTTCGCCGCGAAAAACTCACACCACTCCTCGTCGAGAAGCATCCCGTTCGTCTGGATAGTGTTCTGAACCCGCATCCCGTCCGGAGCGTGTTTCTCCTGCAACTGGACGGCTTTCCGGAAGAAATCCACGCCGAGGAGGGTCGGTTCTCCACCCTGCCACGCGAACGTGACGACAGGTCCAGGCTGGGCTTCGATGTACTGGCGAACGAACGACTCGAGAGTCTCCTCGGACATCGCGAAATCCGCCCGCTCGGGGTACAGTTGCTCCTTTTCCAGGTAGAAACAATACTCACACCCCAGGTTGCAGGACGGGCCGTTGGGTTTCGTCATCACGTGAAACGGCCGGTCGGCAGTCGGTGTGGTTCCTGACTCCTCAGACATGTGGTAGTGAGTGGGTCTGCAGGCAGAATACTTTCTGCCGAATATCTTCAATTTCCCTGTGCTCTGTACCTAATGCTGTGCTGAACCCATCGTCTAAGTCTTTCACACAATTTCTGTCAGGATACACCTCTAAGAGTCAGTAGGCATGACAAGGCACGGGAATAAGTCCCCTCTCTGGAGAGTCAACAAGTCCGTGATCAGCTCAGAAAGGAATCTGATGGGAAGGCAATCAAGCGCCTGATTGCTGCTCGTGAGTATTTGCATGGACTCTTACCGGACAAGATGGAATCGATGTATGGTTGGCACGAACCACGGTATACGGGTGGCTGAATCGGTTCGAAGAGCGCGACTTCGAAAATGCACTCCACGATGACAAGCGCCCGAACTTAGTGAGCATCAGTTTGACCAATTTGCCGCCACCCTCCACAATTCTCCCGAGCAAGCAGGCTACGACGAACCAGCTTGGAGTTCGGCTCTTGTTCAACGGTATCTCGTCGAACAATTCTACATTGCCCACTCGCAGCGGCGCGTCTCTCGGCTGATGAACGAGGCCGAA
>NZ_JBRIIJ010000006.1:0-130472 GCF_056934385.1 Haloarcula sp. H-hyl2
ATCGAGGATTGGTAATAAGTCGGGTTTGAATGGTCTCGATGGCCTGGAAGTACATCGAGAACCCAATCAATGTTCCGACCGTTATGATCGTCCCTACCACGACGAGCGATAGCACGATCGCCACTCCCTGTGACGATCCCAACAACGCGGCGATGACGATAGTGTCGAAGAACGTACCAATATTTGCACCGAGAACGTACGGAACGACCTCGCGTCGTTTGATGTAGTTTCGATTGTAGAGGGGCACTACCACCCCAAGCGAGAACGCGACACTGGTCGTTACCCCGGTGACGAGGATGCCGAGTCCAAATGAGGTCCACTTGTGCTGAAACCGGCGAAAGAAGCGCTTGCGAAGCCATTCAGTGTTGGTCCGTTTGAGGACCCGATCGAAGAGTGTGAGGCTACCAAACAGCAAGACGAGGGCTATGACAAGTCCCAGACCCACACCAGCAGTATCAACAACTGCTCTCGTCGCTGGCTCGAAGACCGCAAGGGGCTGAAACGGGACTCCGATTCGATCGCTGACGCCTTCGAATCCTGTCTGGAGGCCTGGCAACAGGAGATAGCCGACACCTGTCGCCGGGAGATAGATCGAATGTGACACGAGGAAGGTCAGTATTCCCAATCGGGTCGACTCACTGAACGAATATCGTCGTTTCTGGACGTAATCCAGCATCCCAATCAGGAGGACGATAGCAGCGCCCCCGAGGCGTGACCCGGCAAGCATCAGAAACAACTGTGGGGCCGTGATGATCTCGGTCTTGAACAACGAAACGGACAGGGCTGCCACCACCGATCCGTTGGTGAGGACGTACGCAGCGAGCCAGCTTGCACCCAGTGCTTGCCCACTTCCAGCTACGTACTGCCTGAAGAACCGTTCGAGCGGGGTGGCCGCAGCCGCTGTGGCCGCACCCAGCAACTGGACCGCGAACAGGAACAGTAGCAGGGAGACAACTGCGCCAAGCACTACTGGACCGGATTCACGCCCTTGTGTCAGTATCCCATCGCCGTTTGAATCCACAGTGTCAGTCTCTATAGCCTCGTGGGAGGCGCACAAAAGTTACGCTGCGACGTCTATTCAGCACACTTGAGTCAGCTGTTCGCTCCCGATTCAGACACGTCGAGGGCAACCGATTGTGGCGTCATCGACGCCGGTGTCGAGTTCGTGATCACGCTTCAGCAGGCCGAACACGCGGTTTCGAGGTTCACACCCCTGGGAGCCAGGATGGGTTGTATAAACCGTATATCGTGATACAGATTAGTCGGCGGTGTTGATCGGTACTCCAAGAGTCAGATGACGCCAAATCCTTCGTTTTCCATCAGCTCTGCAACTTTCTCGGGGTGCTCATATGCAGCAAGCAGCGCGAACTCCCGAGCGTCGGTTTTCGAAACCTCACTCACATCAAGCGCATTGGCCAGTTCTGACCGGAAGTGTCCCTCCTGGTCTGCCACGCTATCCCGCACATGAATTTCTAGTCGAATGTCCCGCTCATCACCGACGTTGCTTCGCCTGACGAAATATGGATACTCACTCTCCTCGCTCTCAGAATTACCCGCTGAATCTGGTTCTTCGGAGCCGGTCTTTTCCGGAGAGTGTACTTGTTCTGGAGCCGGATCGCCCACTTGCGTCTCACCTTCGTCCACGACATCCTCGGAGTTGTCCGTGTCTTTCTCGTCACTCCCTGCACCGAAATCCAGATTTCCTGAGCCGGATTTGAAGTTGTTCATGGGGTTGCCTCCGTCTGTTTGTTGTCCGGTAGCTCGATGCGCCTATTGTCGTGACCCTGGATTTCGAGGTCCAAGACCGAGTCCACGTCAGCATCGAACGTTTCTGTGGCGACGAAATGGGCCAATTCGAATAACTTCTCTAGCGTCTCGACTTCCCTATCTCGGATACGGCGTTGGGCGGGTTCACTGACCATCTCACCGTCCTGCTTGAACGTCTTCCAGCGCTCTTCGACGACCCTGAACGCGGATCCACGGGCCTCCCACATCGCGTCCATGAGACTCTCTCGATTGCCAATGGTGACAGGTGTTGCAAATGCTTCCGTGTCGTTGAACTGTTGTTGGTATTGCTGGTGTGCGTTGGTCTGGCCGACACCGGATGGAACGACACAGGAGAGACCGATTTCGATATCCAACTGTGTCTCCATGTTCCCGACAAGTTCTTCGAGCCCATCGAGGCTCAGATTCCCCTTCCCAGCGGGTTTGACTGGTGCAATCAACGTCCGTAACGCGAATATCGCGTTATAGAGCAGGTCCTCGGCCCGTGCGTTCGGATCGACCAGTATCGCGTCGTATTGTTCATTGAGGGCTTGCTCGTTCCAGAGCAAATCATACAGGAGTTCGAATCGGGGATACTCGTCCCGGTTCATGTTTTTCATCCCCGTCTCGTAGGAGATTTTCTGCTCCAGGTTGGAGGTGAAGTCTCCGAGCATATCGTGACTCGGGATGATATCTACACCCTCGTCCGTCGTCTCGATCAGGTCGTCGAATTCGCCATCAGGCATATCGAGGATATGCTTGACGAGATTGTCCGCGTCGGGATCGCTCCGATTTGTTCCGACATCGAACAGACTCGTCAGGTTCCCTTCTTGGGGATCCAGATCGATTACCAGCGTCCGCGCTCCCATTCGTTCCAACGCTACCGCGAGGTTGGCCGTCATCGTCGTCTTGTACGTCCCGCCTGACTCCGAGTAGATTACGGCCGTTATCATACGGTTCGTGTATTGATGGTAGTATACATAAATCTGTGTCAGACGTTACAGACAGACATCTGTAACAGATTGCTGCCGCTCAAATTCGGGTGTAGGCCTGTGATGGTGTGATTCTGGTCCAACAACAGGGATTCATTACAGACATCCATTACAGATAGTGGGCACAACAATCTGTAACAGATTTCACTCCGGAAAGCATGCCATAGATGTTGGTGGTTGAAGATCTCGCGATCACAGCCACTGTAACCCTTCACGATCAATCAAGGCAGATGTTTGTAACAACTGTCAGATACAGTTTTCTGTAACAGATGTCTGTTACAGATAACAGTGTGGTACCCCCAGTGGGGCTAACGGATCTACTATCTTCTATTACAGATATCTGTTACAGACTGTAGTCACTGATGTCCGATACAGATTCCAACAGACACGATCGTCGTGGCGCGGTGCCACCTGTGAATTTATCAAAGCCAACATATAAATAAGTGGTATGGTTCGAGGAGCCAAACGGTTTCAAACCGGACTCGGATGGAGTGACGATGACCCGATTTGAAAGCACGTTCCAACTGTTGATAGCGGTCCTCGTTGGCGTCGGATTCGCCGTGGGGGGTGGCTACCTGTGGTTCTCCCAGACCGAGGACATCGATCACTACGAACCGGTAGACGCGACCGTCGTCTCCTCCGAAGTCGGATACCCCTCCGGCCAGGGCGGCGGGCAAACAGCCCAAATCACCTACGAGTACACCGTCGACGGACGGACCTACGAGAGTTCGAACGTCTTCCCGGGTCCTGGGGAGGCGCCCGCGGATGACCCGCAGGGACTCGTCGAGGACCACCCAGAGGGATCGACGGTGACGGCCTACTACGATCCGGCGAACCCCTCCAGAGCGTTCCTGGTGCAAAAGCGGAACGTGTTCTTCCCGGTCGCGATGATCGGGGTGGGTCTACTCACCCTATTCGTGTCCGGCAGGGCCATCGTCGATCGGTTCACCGGGTGATTCCAGTAGATCGGTGAGGAAGGTTCGAACCGTCGGACCGCCCTCGACCGGGTCGACCGCGGTGTAATCGACAGCCAGTTCGAGATCGACCTGGGGATAGAGACCACCTTTCGCCGCCGACGTTGGTCCGACCAGTCGGGGTCCGAAAGCCGATGGAACTGGTCTCGACGCGCGAGACCATCCTCGGGGCGGAGTCTGGACGACTGCCAACTGGCCCCTCGAGGAAGTGAAACGCAACAAGACGAGTGAGACGCGTCTGGTGAAAGCACTCACGCGTCGAGACACCGTTTGAACCGGTCTTTCCCCCGACCCTCGTCGGCACCGGCGGCCTCGAGGTGGCTGTCGGTCTCTCGGGTACCACAACGACTCCCCCGTACCCCTCAGTGGTCCTCGTCGATGACCCACTGCTGGTGCATCGCTAACCACGTGGCTCGCGTGCTGTCCGATCCCGAGGACCACTGGACCGGCGACAGGAGGGCATTCGGGTTGGCCACACTCTCGTTCGCGACGTCTGTGACCACTTTTGGCGCACGGTTGTTACGTTGGTATTCCAGTCGGCCGTTTGCGGGAGGCAACGAGCTATCCGATCGTTCGTGTTCGGCCAAGCGCTGAAACACGCAGACTGCGCCGTCCTGATGCGCTCACCTCCAGAAACCGCGTAGAGAGGGTTTGTGCTAACTGGACTCTCTCCAGCACTCATACGCCGTCGGTCGACGTCTCTCTTTTCCGCGGACCTCGTCGGACTCCCACCAGTAGTTGAGACTGGGTCACTCAATGCATATGATCCCAATTATCCACGCCCACCAATCAAGTTTAGTTGTACTACATCAATTCAATTGGGTAAGTTTTATGTGACAGTCCTCACCACCAGATATTGCGGTCGAAATTGAGAATCCCCACATCTGGGGGTTAAGACCCTGGAGGGTTAAGTAGTGACAACTATGAACTGCCCGGACTGCGGGAACGAGCGGACTCGCGTCATCGATACAGGGACCAGTGCCGACGGAACCTCCGTCCGACGGCGCCGCGAATGTCAACGCTGTTCGTTCCGCTTTACGACCTACGAACGTCCGGAGTGGGAGTCCCTCCAAGTGAAAAAACGCGACGGTACCATCGAATCGTTCGACCGACAGAAACTCCGCGCAGGGATCGAGCGAGCCGTTGAGAAGCGAGATGTGGCCGAGACAACAGTGACCGCTCTCGTCGACGATATCGAGAGCGAACTGCAAGATCGAGAGGCACGTATCGTCTCTTCGAGTCTTATCGGCGAACTCGTCTCTGAGAACCTCCGTACGCTCGATAAGGTAGCCTACATTCGATTTGTCTCCGTTTACAAAGCATTCTCTGAGCCACAGGAGTTCCTGAGAGAACTTGACGCAGTCTTGGATGCAGAACTCGATGACTTCGAAGCCTCGAACAGCGCACTATGACACAAACATACGCAGCTCAAACGAATGCTCGGTCAATCCTTGACCGGGCGAGCATGACTCACGTCCAGACGTACAGAGAGCGACGGAAACAGAAACCAACCAACAGAGAACGATTCCTCCGGGGTACGTGCCAATGACTGAAAACAAAACCAAAGGCGGAGATCCGGAGACCGACATCTTCTCCGAACGAACGCAGCTCAAACCGTACGAGTACCCAGACGTCCTCGAGTACAAAGACGCGATACGGAACAGCTACTGGGTTCACACGGAGTTCAACTTCTCAGGAGACGTTCAAGACTTCAAGGTCAACACGACTCCGGCCGAGAAAACCGTCATCAAGCGGACGATGCTGGCCATCGCACAGATAGAGGTCCAGGTCAAGACCTTCTGGGCAGAAATCTACGACGAGATGCCCAAAGCGGAGATCGGGAACGTCGGCATGACCTTTGCGGAGAGCGAGGTCAGACACATGGACGCGTACAGCCACCTCCTCGACATCTTGGGGATCACGGAGGACTTCGAGGAGGTGACTGACGTCCCCGCAATCGAGGAGCGGATCGACTACCTCGACAAGTACCTCGAAAAGAGCGAGAGCGACGACAAACAGGAGTACGTGATGAGTCTCCTGCTGTTCTCCACGTTCATCGAGCACGTCTCGCTGTTCTCGCAGTTCCTCATCATGACGAGCTTCGACAAACACGAAAAGAAATTCAAGGGGATCGCGAACGCCGTCGAAGCGACCAGCAAGGAGGAGCAGATTCACGGACTGTTCGGTGTCGAACTCGTGGAGACGATTCGCGAGGAGAATCCGGAGCTCTTCGACGAGGACTTCGAAGAAGAGCTCCAAGCAGCCTGTCAGCAGGCGTTCGAGGCAGAGATGAAGATACTGGACTGGATCTTCAGTGAGGGCGAACTGGAGTTCCTTCCCCGGGCGCACGTCGACGCGTTCCTGCGGGACCGGTTCAACCAGAGCCTCGAGAACGTCGGTGTCGAGACGATCTTCGAGCCGGACGATGACCTGCTCGAGGAGACACGGTGGTTCGATGAAGACATCATGATGACGAAAGATAACGACTTCTTCAGCAAGCGGTCGACCACGTACAACAAGCACGCACAGAGCGTTACCGCCGAGGACATGTTCTAACGATGGCACAAACAGAACCAGCACTCGACGAGGTACAACAGCAGCACAAGGAACCGTTCTACTGGCTGAACGAGGACAGTAGGGGTTTCCTCAGCGAGGGGTACCTGCTTGAGGGCGTCACAGCCGAGGAAAGGGTCAGGGAGGTCGCAGAGCGGGCTGAAGAACTCTTGGACGACGACGGCTTCGCGGACAAGTTCTACGACTACATGAGTCGGGGGTTCTACAGCCTCGCGAGTCCGGTGTGGTCGAACTTCGGTCTGGACCGAGGCCTGCCCATCAGCTGCTTCGGTAGCTACATGGAGGACAACATGGAGAGCATCCTCTACACGCAGGCTGAAGTGGGCGAGATGACCAAGCTGGGCGGCGGGACCAGCGGGTACTTCGGCGAGATCCGACCCCGGGGCAGCCCGATCACGAACAACGGCAAGAGCAACGGGAGTTACAGCTTCACCGAGCTGTTCGACACGATCATCAACGTCGTCAGCCAGGGCGAGACGCGGCGCGGCCAGTTCGCGGGATACATCGACGTCGAACACGACGACCTGGACGAGTGGCTCAACATCAAGACCGAGGGCGACCCCGTACAGGACATCTACTACGGCGTCATCATCGGTGACGATTGGTTCCGGGCGATGGTCGACGGCGACGAGGAGAAGCGAGAGACGTGGGCAGAGATCATAGAGACGCGGATTAACATCGGTGTCCCGTATATCATCTTCCGGGACAACATGAACGACGGGAAGCCACAGGTCTACAAGGACAGGGGCTACGAGATCAACGGCTCCAACTTGTGTACCGAGATCGCGCTGCCAGCCACGCCAGACGAGAGTTTCGTCTGTTGTCTCTCGTCGATGAACGCGCTCCACTACGACGAGTGGAAGGATACCGACGCAGTAGAGACGCTGACGCGGTTCCTCGACGCCGTCATGGAGGAGTTCATCCAAGAGGCGGAGGGGACGCAGTTCATGGAACGCCCAGTACGGTTTGCGAAACGGCACAGGGCGATCGGCATCGGCGTCCTCGGCTGGCACAGCTACCTCCAGAGCGAGATGATTCCGTTCGACAGCATGGAGGCGATGGAGAAAAACGAGTCAATCTTCCGCACGATCAAGGAGCGAAGTTACGAGGAGAGTCGTCGGCTCGCCGACGAGTTCGGCGAGCCGGAGGTGCTCGAGGGTTACGGTCGCCGGAACGCGACGACGATGAGCGTGGCCCCGACGAAATCCAGCAGTGTCATCCTGGGGCAGGTCAGTCCGAGCATCGAACCACTAAAATCGAACTACTTCGTCCGCGACGGTGCGAAGCTGAAGTCGACGCAGAAGAACCGGTTCCTTGAGGCGATACTGAAAGAGCGAGGCAGAGACGAGCGCGAGGTCTGGGACAGCATCGCACAGAACGACGGGAGCGTGCAACACCTCGACTGCCTGACCGACGAAGAGAAGGAGGTGTTCAAGACCTTCGCCGAGATCCCACAGATGGCGATCATCAACCAGGCAGCCCAGCGGCAGAAACACATCGATCAGGCACAGAGCCTGAACGTCTCGATCGATCCGAGCGAAGTGAGCGTCAAGGAGATCAACCAACTCTACATCGAGGCTTGGAAGAAAGGGGTGAAGAGTCTCTACTACCAACATAGCGTGAACGCTGCACAGAAGTTCAGCCGAGACATCCTCGAATGCAAGGCCTGTGAGAGTTGATCTCCCATCGGCCGGTATGATAGAGTGGTCCATGTAAACTACGCCACTCTACCCCTCGGCGTATGAGTGCCTTGGTCCTTGACGGCTTCGGCGTGGATTTCATCAAACAGTTTTGGTCGGAGAATCCCAGGGTGTGGATCGACGAGTTCGGCGACGAGGTAGTCGACCTGATCACCGAAGCGGTCGAGTTAGAGAAAATTACACCTACGAGGCGTGTCCTGACGAAATACTTGACATGGGTACCGAGCAGTTCGCCGAGTACGTCGAACACATCGCCGACCGGCGCCTTGGACAACTCGACTTACCGGAACAGTACGGGAATGACAATCCGTTCCCGTGGATATCCGAGTAAGTCAACCTGAACAAGGAAGAGAATCCCTTCGAGACGCAGGTGACCGAATACCAGATCGGGGGTAGCCTCGACTGGTGCATTCGACCGTGTTCCACATAGCAACGTGGTCCCCTAGCTGTCCTCGAAGCATAGCTGTATCTCCTGACTGAGGAGACCTTACAGCGTCTTTCGGACGGATTATTCTCGACTAATGCCATCGACAGAGCAATCGCGACGGGACGTCTTTCGAACCATTGCACAGTTACAGCACGTCGAGTGGCCTGTATACGGGTCGACACCGCTGTACGACCGCAGTTCGGTATCTGCTCTCCAATCAGACATTCGAACCGTCGCCAGAGTCTGGTTCGAACACGATATCCACGACTCGATTGGAGAGTTCGTTTCTCAGTACCCGCTGGAATACGTTGATTTCGGGTCGCATGACGAGTATTCTGGCTCCACGCGGTACCAGATGCCGCAGTTGGTGCGGTTGTTCTTGCTCAAAGAGATCCACGGTTGGGACCACGAAACGGTACTCTTGAGGTTCCTTCGACAGCGACCGGAACTCCGTTGCGAACTCGGTTTCGAGCGTATGCCGGATCAATCGACTCTATGGCGCAGTTGGCATCAGCGATTCACGACCGAACTCCGCGAGACAGTCGAAACGGCAGCTCGAACGATCCTGATCAAGGCCCAGGATGCGGGTCTCATAGTTCCACGAGAACCAGAGCTAACGCTCAGCTATCGAACCGATGATGAAGGCGACTCAGCACCGGACAGTCAGACCGTTCAGAAGCGGGCTCGGAAAATCACCAACCACGTCAGTCGCATCGTCTTCCCTGCATTCTCACTGAATCGTGGTGAGGGATGTGAGATTCACGAGAACGCGTACTGGGGGTTACAGACCTACCTCGGACTTCGAGAGAACCTCGCTGTGAACGAGGGCGCTCGGAGCTTCATCCACGAATCAACGCGTGATCGCACACCACTCGGGCATGCCCATCGCGACCACATTCGCGGTCTTTCGATACCAGCGGTTCGGGAGATGTACCGAGAGGCCGTCGGTCGGCTCCTGGAAGAGGTTGCAGAGACTGAGGAGTTCTTTCGAGCTGGAATCGTCGCGATCGACATCACCGAAGCCGATCCGTTCACGGGCGACCGAACGGGCCACGAAGACGAGATCATCGGGACGAAAGAGCAGACCGACGAGTACGCCTATCAGTGGGCGACGGTCCAGTTGGTCGGGAACGCCGTCCCAATCGTGCTGGACGCGCGCCCGGTACGGAAAGGAGAGTCACGAAAGGAAATCGTCGAGGACCTGCTGGATTCGGCTGAGGACCTCGTTCATGTCGATAACGTCCTGATGGACCGGGAGTTCGATAGCCAACACGTTCTGGAGATGCTCAGCCAGCGCGGGCTTTCCTACGTCGTTCCGAAACGGATGCAGACCAGCGAGAAAGCGCAGGCGAAGCGATTGCTCCACCGTGATCAAGATCGATATGAGACTGACCGGAAGCTCCACCTCGGGAAGAACGAGTGGCACGAGACGACGCTAATCTACCGACGGAAAGAGGACTCTGAACACGAGGACCACCGGCAATACTCGGTGTTCATGACGAATCGGGGGAGCGGGCACCTCACTGAGTACGGTTACCGGTGGGAGATTGAGAGCGGCTACAAGAGCATCAAGCGGTTCATGGCCGCAACAACCTCGAAGCATTTCGGACTCCGGTTTTTCTACTTCGCGTTCGCCTGTCTGCTGTACTCAATCTGGCGAGCGGTTGATTTGCTCGTCCAGGTCGCATTGACCGGCGAGTACGAGCATTCACCGATCGTGACGGCCGACAATACGCTCACGCTGCTAAAGAAGGAGACCGGAATCGGGTAGATAGCCGCTCAGTCTGGGCTAACGCCGATTCTCTGAGTGGCAACGCTGTCGGCACTCCCAGAAATCCACTGGTATAGTTGAAAGTATGATATGAGGTGTCGCTTGAGAGGCGATCCGAAGCAGTTTCTTTTCGCGGACTCAGTTGAAACCACGCATCACAGGATCGCTATCCCCGGTGTAGTCTCAACTTCCCCTCCCACCAGTAGTTGAGACTGCCTCTCTCAATGCATGAGTGCTGGCGCGAGTCAGCCACGGTCCACTCAGTCTTTGTAGATCTCGTCGATCGTGGTGACGAATTCCTCGACATATTGTGACCCGACGAGAACCGAGCGCCCATCCGCCCGCTGGATCCAGACGCCTTGATTCCCACTAACGTTGTAGGCGATCTTCCCCGGTGCCCAGCGAATTCCCCACCCACCAAAATCACGAAGTGGCCTGTACGTTCTCGACTCGTACCGTTCGATGTCCGACCACGCGATCCGACGGAACGACCGGTGGATGGGCCACATCCTGAGGTCGATCCCGTCGGCTCTGACCTCCGTCTCGAGGCGAAGACTGTACAACAACGCGGCGACTGCGCCGACGATGACGAGTCCGGGCCACGTGACGGGCCCGAACACGAGCATGAGCAGCGCCATCCCACTGAGAAGGACCCAGAGCCATCGCTGGCGAAACTGCTGTACTTCACGGTAGACGGGCGTTGAGGGCACGCTTTGCGTTTCGAATGAGGCGCTTCCGGGTGATGAGACTACCGACGGGCTACCAGAACCGACACGTCGTCCCCTGTTTCGATACCCGGTACGGCGCCGTTCTGCGGTCCGCTCGTTAGTCGTCGGGCGTTCACACGCTCTGTGGTTCTATCGACGGAACGCTTTTGCCCGCGTCCTGCGAAGTCTTCCCATGACTTCGGCCGCGCCTTCAACCGCCGACGTGCTGGAGACGGTCGACGCCCTCGGCCCGCCCGGCACGCCGGTGACGACCCCCGAGGTCGCCGAGGGATTCGACTGCACGCAGCGGACCATCTACAACCGACTCGAGGCCCTCGTCGAGGAGGGGCCACTCCTGACGAAGAAGGTCGGCGCGAACAGTCGCGTCTGGTGGCGCCCCGTCGACGCTGACCTCCGACGAAACGGTGGCGCATCTGCCCCCGGTATCCCCGTCTCGCTCCGAGATGGACAGTCTCACCCGTTCACCGCCGACAGCGAGATGGCCGAACGCATCCGCGAGTTCGACTGGACCGAAACGTCCCTCGGCCCGATCGAGGAGTGGCCAGCGGAGCTGCGGACCGCGGTCGACATCATGCTGGGGGCGAGCGAAGCCATCGGCGTCTACTGGGGCGACGACCTCACTCTCCTCTACAACGACGCCGCACGGGAGCAAATCGGGAAGAAACACCCGGACGCACTCGGACGGCCCGCTCGCGAGGTGTTCCCGGAGGCGTGGGAGACGCTCGGCCCCTTCCACGAGCAGGTCATGGCCGGCGAGGGCCCGGTTCGGCGCGAACGACAGTACCTCCCGATTGACCGCGGCCCCGAACGAGAGGACATCTGGTGGAATTCCAGTTTCAACCCGATCCCGGCCGCCGACGGCTCGGTCGGTGGTGTCCTCAACGTCTCGTTCGACATCACCAACGAGGTACGTCTCGAAAACGCCCTCCGCGAGTCTAAAGAGCAACTCGAAGTCGCCCTTAACGCCGCGGGGATGGGAACCTGGAAGTGGGATCTCGAGGCCCGAACGGTGGACTGCGACGACACGATGCTGTCGCTGTTCGACTTGCCGCCCTCCGACGAGCCGGTCCCGGTCGAACGGTTCCTCGAAAAGGAGTCCGACTCGGGTGCTGATCAGGCCGAGGACACGATGGCGTCCTCGTTCGAGCCGGGCGAAGAGATCCAAGACGAGTTCGAACTCGACGGTGTCGACCCGCCTCGCTGGATCTCCTGGCGCGGCCGGGCGTCCGAGGATGACCCGACAGTCCTCCGTGGCGTCAGCTTCGATATCACCGAGCGTAAGCAGGCCGAAATCGAGCGGGAACGCGCTATGGAGGCCCTCCAGGAGAGCGAGGAACGTTATCGCACGCTGTTCGACTCGCTCAACGAGTCCATGCAGGAGGGGTTTTGCGTCGTCGAACTGCTTGAGGAGGGCGAGGCCACCGACGAATCTTCGAATCGGGACGAAACTGCCGCTGACCGGAATGCCCTGGGTGACTACCGCTTCGTGGAGGTCAATCCCGCGTTCGAGGAACTGACCGGGATGACCGACGTGGTCGGTACTCGTCGGTCCGACCTGGACGTCGACGGCGACGTCCCCGGGTTCGACGTCTGTGCCGAGGTCGCTCGGACGGGCGAGTCCCGTCGCCTCGAAACGAACGGCGAGCCGCTCGTCGACGGATGGTTCGACGTCCGCGTGTTCCCGTACGGCGGGTCGGACAGTCGGCAGGTCGCGGTTCTCATCGACGACATCACCGACCGAAAGGAGGCCGACGCAGCGTTGCGTGAGAGCGAACGGCGGCTCCGACTCGCGACCGACATCGCGGACATCGCCGTCTTCGAGTGGGACCTCGAGACGGATCGGGTGAGCGGAAACGAGCGAATGCACAAGTTGTTCGGATACGACGAGCACGAGACCATCGTCGGTGAAGAGTTACTCAACGAGCGCATCCATCCGGACGACCTCGAATCAGTCACCGCCCAGCTAGAGGAGGCGTTCGAGCCCGCCTCGGACGGGGAGTACGAGTTCGAGTTCAGAGCGAGGCGTCCCGACGGGGGCGAACGGTGGGTGCGCACGCGGGGTGAGGTGTTCTTCGAAGGAGACGGGGACGACCGGCGGGCGGTTCGCGTCTTCGGGACTGGTATCGACATCACCGAGCGCAAGGAGATGGAGGAAGACCTCCGCGAGAGCGAGGAACGGCAGTCCTATCTGGTCGAGTTGAACGACGCGCTCCGCTCGCTCACCGATCCGGCTGCGATCCAGGAGGAAGCGTGTCGCGTCTTGGGCGAGCATCTCGACGTCAAACGGGCGCAGTACGGCGAGCTCGATCTCGACCGAGCGGTTATCGACATCACGCGAGACTACTACCGGGGCGGACAAGACTTCGACGAGCTCCCGAGTCTCGTGGGGACGTACCACTTCGACGACTTTCCGGCGCACGCGGAAGCGTGGCTCGACCGTCGCTCGCTCATCGTAAACGACGCGGAACGTGATCCCGCCTTGAGCGAGAGTGAACGGACCGGAATGGCCCAACGCGCGGTTCGTGCCACGCTGTCGACTCCCTTGGTCAAAAACGGCGAGCCGGTGGTGGTCATGGCGGTGACCAGTTCCGTACCCCGTGAGTGGACCGAGGCGGACATCGCCTTGCTCGAAGAGACGGCCGACCGGACCTGGGAGGCCGTCGAGCGGGCACGGGCCGAGCAGGACCTCGCTGCCGAACTGGACGCCATGAAGCGGCTACAGGAGGTCAGCACCCAGGCGATCCAGCAAGACGACGACGGAGCGCCCCTGTACGAGTCGGTTCTCAAAGCCAGTATGGACCTCGTGGACGCCGAGTTCGGGACGATACAGCGACTCGACCCGGAGGCACACGAACTCGAGATGTTCGCCCACCTCGGATTCTCGGGGGAGATGATCGCGCAGTGGGACTGGGTCGATATCGAGACCGGGAGCAGCTGTGGGAGAGCCCTGCAGACTGAGGAGCGCGTCGTCGTGCCGGACGTCCAGTCGTGCGAGTTCATCGATGGCAGCGACGACCTCGAGGCGTTCGACCGGGCCGGGATCCGATCGGTGCAGACCACGCCGCTGGTCTCGCGAAGTGGAGACCTACTCGGCATGCTCTCGACCCACTGGACGGAGCCGCACGAGCCGTCAGAGCGGGACCTCCATCTCATGGACGTAATCGCTCGGCAGGTCGCCGACCTCATGCAGCAGCGGGCGGCCTACGAGGCGCTCGAAGAGAGCGAGGAGCGCTACCGCACGTTGTTCGAGTCGATCATCGAGGGGTTCTGTACCATCGAGGTACTGTTCGACGAGGACGACGAGCCGGTCGACTACCGGTTTTTGCAGACGAACCCGGCGTTCGAAGAGCAAACGGGCCTCGTCGACGCAGAGGGCAAACGGATGAAGGAGTTGAAACCAGACCACGAGGAGCACTGGTTCGAGATTTACGGCCGAATCGCCAAGACCGGTGAGTCGGAGCGCTTCACGGAGCGGGCGAAACACCTCGACGACCGGTGGTTCGACGTGAACGCGTTCCGCGTCGGCGACCCCGAAGAACGGAAGGTCGCAATCGCGTTCACGGATATCAGCGATGCCAAGCAGTTCCAGATCGCCCTCGAACGGCTCAACGAAGCGAGTCGGGAGCTGATCGACTCTGATCCGGAGGAGATCAAGGATCGAACAGCCGATATCGTCCAGTCGATCCTAGACGTCGAGTACGCCGCACTCTGGCGCTACGACGAGACGGTCGGAACGCTGGATGAATACGCCAGTCAGACTGCTCCCGAGGCCGACTTCGACGCCAGTCGCCTCGGCGTGGACCTTTCCGAAGCGATCTGGAATACCTTCATCAACGACGACGTGGACGTCGACAACGACATCAACGGAGCCGAGACCGACCCGGAAACAGTATCACTTCGAAGTCGCGTCCTCGTTCCATTGGGACGGCACGGGGTTATTTATGCTGGCTCGACACGGACAGAGGCGTTCGACGAACAGACGATCGACCTCGTCGAGACAGTCGCGGCGACCATCGAAACCGCGTGGGACCGCGCCGACAGCGAGCAGGAATTGGCGCGCCGGAACGAGGAGTTGACCCGCCTCGACCGGCTCAACACCCTCATCCGAGAGCTCGATCAGGCACTCGTGGCCGCCGACACGCGCGAGGCGATCGACGAGGCAGTCTGCGAGCAACTGGCCAACTCCGAACTCTACGGGTCGGCCTGGCTCGCGACCTACGACGGGGAGACGGATACGATACGCCCACAGGCCTGGGCGGGCATCGACAGTCGCTATCTGGACGAGCGGACCGTAACAGTCGGCGACGGCTCGAGCGACGACCCGCTCGTCGTCACCCACAGAACCCACGAAATGCAGGTCGTCTCCGACATCGCCGTCGACGCCCGGGCAGCCTCGTGGCGCGAGGCAGCTCTCGAACGCGGTGCGCGGTCGGCGATCACTGTTCCAATTGTCCACGAAGAGTCGATATACGGCATCCTCACCGTCTACGGTCGTACCCCGCAGCCAGACAACCGCGAGACGGCCGTGCTCGCAGAACTTGGTGACATCATCGCCCACGCCATTCACGCGATCGAGGCGACCACCACCCGCCAGACTGACAGCGTCGTCGAACTCACGCTCCGGACGAAAGAAGCGAACACTCCGCTTGCACGCCTCTCTCGGGAGGCGAACTGTGAGATCAGCGTCGAGGGACTCATTCCCAGTGCGACCGACGAGGCGCTGACCGTGTTCTTCACTGCGAACGGTGTCTCCCCGGACGCCCTCGCAACAGCCAGTGCGGAGGTGCTCGCTATCGAGGACCTGGCGTGTCTCGACGACCGTGGTGACCGCAGGCTGTATAGGGCGCACCTGACCGAGGGACACATCGGCTCGCTACTCGACACCCGAACGGCGGTCGTGCGCTCGCTATCCATCGAGAGGGGTACTCTCACGCTCATCGTCGATCTGCCCGAGACGGAGGTCGTCAGCGAGTTCCTCGACGACCTTCGAGGGCGTTTCCCGAACCTGGAACTGCTCGCCAGGACGACGCGAACCCGCCCACTGCAGACGCAGTACTCACTTCAGATGACGCTCGAAGACCGCCTCACGGCCCGGCAGTTAGAGGTGCTCCAGATGGCCTACGAAAGCGGCTTCTTCGAATCACCGCGTGTGCAGACTGGCAAGGACCTCTCCGAGGCACTCGATATCTCGCAGTCGACGTTCACTTACCACCTGCGGGAATCCCAGCGCCGGCTCTGTGCGATGGTGTTCGAGCCGGCCTGATCTGAGTTCCGTTCGCGCCGCCTGTCGGAGTACTCGGTTGACTCGGCCCGAATCAGGGCAGTACGCCCCGGACTGCTCTGTCTCTTCAGACTGATCACGAGTGTGAGTCCCGACGGTCTTCGTCAGGCGTTCATAGAAAATCGAAATAATACGAATTGGTACTCAACAGGCCTCGGTATCTTCTAGTCGGATTTTTCCCGCCTCGGGGACCTCCTCCCCTGCATGACGAGCGAGAACACCACATCGAAACAACGAGGGGGCCGAAGCCTGACCGTCGAGGAACGCGAAACGCTTTGCACCGCCCTCGAGATGGGGTATTTCGACGTGCCGAGGGCAACGACGCTTGTCGACCTCGCCGACGAACTCGGCCGCTCAGACGTCGCGGTTTCACAGGAGATCCGCCGCGGGATGGGAACTGTCCTCCGATCCACGGACGTCCTGTCCGACCCGGCCGTCATCGCCGATGGAAGCACCGACCGTTCGCTGGATCAGATGTTCGATGCACTTCGTCATCCATATCGCCGACGCATTCTCCTGCTCGTCAGCGAGCACAACCCCCGTGATGAGGAAGAGTTCTCCGTCGAGGACCTTGCCACCGAAGACGACGATCTCGAGTTGCTCACGACGGAGCTATATCACGCACACCTACCGAAGCTCGCCGAATCGGGATACATCGAGTGGGACGAGGACACACAAACGATCCGACGTGGCCCAAACTTCGACGAGATCGCGCCACTCCTCCGATTGATGCACGACTATCAGGACGAACTCCCCCACGGGTGGCCGTGACCGGTTCGACACCGCAATCTTCATCTGTCTAATTATTCAATCGTTGACAGGTCTCGTTAGCCGTCGATCGTGATCGAGCCGCCGGACGTGACCGTTATCTTGTAGCCGTAATAGTCGAACCGAACACGCTGGTCTGGGTCGTCTGCCTCGTGAAGTGTCTCAAGTATGTCGGGCCCGATCGAGTCGTAGAGCGGTGGCAGGTCGGTCGAATCGATCCCCTCGCGTTCCGCCACCGCGTCGATGATTGACGATGCGGGGAACTCCGTGTCGTCAACTTGTGCCGTCGTTTGGCGTGCGATTTTCGTTATCTCGAGCTCCCAGGAGTCCTCGTTGCCATCGTCGACCACCGGCCAACCACCTCGAACGTCGACACCGTTCGCAGCAGCTTCTGTTACGAGGTGCTGGAGTGCCTCGTGAAACTCGTCCTCGGTGTTGATGGTGGCTGAGGGGCCGTCATCTGACGAGTTCCCGGGGTCTTCCATAGCGATGGTTAGTGGGGACCAAGTATAAATGCTGACCCAGGGAGTGCGTGTGGAGGATCGATTGTTCACACTGACTGCCCCGAGAACGCGGATGCAGTGGCGATTGGGGAAATAGCTCGATGGGTTGCTCTCGGCCAGCAGGGCCGTTTACCTCTCCGATTACGGTGACGAAGCGCTTCTACGCTATACTAAAACAACTGCGCAACGATGAGCCGAGTGATACACTACAGGATGTCGTAATCGAGACGACGAGTCACTCGACTAATACGTCCCCTTGAGAGAGCGGCGTTTTTGAGCGAGACGTGTCCACCCTCCTGTAGTGGCTCCAACTCGTGAATCTCGTCGGACTGTCTTTCGACGGATTGCTCACCGGTCATACGCTGACTGGCCAGTATACGATGCGACGCCGCTGTACGAACGAAGCTCGCTTGCCGGACTGGGCTCAGACGTCAGGACAGTCTCGCAGACTTGGTTCAAACACGACCGCCACGAGTCCGTCGAGACCTTCATCTGCTCACTCCCACTGGCGTATTTCGAATTCGACGCACACGATCGTTACGCAGGGCCGTCTCGCTACGAGATGGACACCCTCTTTCGTGTCTTCATCCTGAAAGAATGTCACGGCTGGGAACACGAAACAGCGCTGATCGAATTCCTCGAGTGTCGGCCAGCACTCTGCGAGCAACTGGATCTAGAAGCAGTCCCCGACCAGTCAACGCTGTGGCGCAGTTGGCACAGGCGATTTACAGCAGAGCTTCGTGAAACCGTTGAGACGGCTGCGCGGACGATTCTGAACAAAGCCCAGAACGCGGGTGTCTCTGTCCCACGCGAACTAGAACAGCACTTTCCATCTCACGGTGACGAGGAGAACGAACTAGATCCGGACGATCAGGCGGTCCTTGACGAAGCGGCTTCAATTGGGGACCACGTCGGCCGTATCGTCTTCCCAGCATTCTCGCTGAACCGTGGTGACGGCTGTGAGATCCACGAGAACGCCTACTGGGGACTACAGACGTATCTGGGGCTTCGCGAGCGGCTGGCTGCAAACGAGGGGGCTCGCAGTTTCGTCTACGAATCGACTCGGGATCGGACGCCGCTGGGGCACGCCCATCGCGAACAGATGCGTGATCTCTCAATCGCGGAGATCCGCGAGATGTACCGACAGGCCGTCAACAAGCTCCTGAGCGAAGTCGCGGAGACGGAGCAGTTCTTCCGAGCCGGGATCGTTGCAATCGATATCACTGAAGCTGACCCCTTCACCGGTGATAGAACGGGCCACGAAGACGAAATAATCGGGACGAAGGAGAAGACCGACGAGTATGCCTACCAGTGGGCTACCATCCAGTTAGTTGGTAATGCAGTTCCGATTGTACTGGACGTGCGGCCAGTTCGGAAAGGAGAGTCCCGCTTAGAAATCGTCAAGGACCTCTTGGATTCTGCTGAGGAGATGGTACACGTTGATAACGTGCTGATGGACCGAGAGTTCGACAGTCAGCACGTCCTAGAGATGCTCAGCCAGCGTGGGCTGTCGTATGTCGTGCCCAAGCGGATGCAGACCAGCGAGAAGGCCCAGGCCAAGCGCCTACTCAAACGGGGAAAGAACCGATACGAAACTGATCGGAAATTGCATCTCGGACAGAACGAGTGGCACGAGACGACGCTGATCTATCGCCGGAAAAAGAACTCAGAGCACGACGACCACCGGCAGTACTCAGTGTTTATGACGAACGGGGGGACCGGCCACCTCACCGAGTATGGCTACCGGTGGGAGATCGAAAGCGGCTACAAGTCGATCAAGCGATTCATGGCCGCCACGACGTCGAAGGATTTTGGACTGCGGTTCTTCTACTTCGCGTTCGCGTGTCTGCTGTACTCGATTTGGCGAGCAGTCGATCTACTCGTGCAGGTGGAGTTGACTGGAGAGTACGAGCACTCGCCCATTGTGACAGCCGACAATACGCTGACGCTGCTGAAGAAGGAAACCGGAGTCGGGTAGAGAGACACTCCGTCTGGGTTAGCGGGGCGTCTGAGTGGCTACACTATCCGAGGCCACGGAAATACTCCGAATTGGTTTCTATCTCAACAAGAATGCTCGTTTGGAGAGGGATCTGAAGCAGATTCTGCTATCGATTCGTCCGAAACCACGCATCACAGCCCCGCTAAACCCACTGTAGTCTCAACTTCCACTCCCACAATTTCATATAGCACTATACAGTTTATAATTCTGCATATTGCGGTATAGGCGGTGTAGAAGAGCTGAAACTGGTAATCTGTGCTGTGACCAATACACTGCACATTACCGCGATAATGTGCTGTGTATTCGGGAGGGTCGCCGCCCTTGGGGAAACCTGAACGCCGCAACCCTCTCACGGGGACGTTTCCCCTCACGCAAATCCTGCGAACACACATCTGCCCGCTCGTCTTCGCTGCCTGGTGACCGTCGACAAGAGTACAGGCGCTGCGGCAGCCAGAGATCGACGGTGAATTTCCATCGATAGCCTCGGTTCCCGTCTCGAGACTCCGGTGGCCTCTCGGGTAGGTGGCCAGCGAGGCGGGTTGCGAATCTGAAGTTAGTTATTAAACTATGGCGCTATTGTATATAAGTTATTTATACTAGTAGTGCGTGTAACGGCACATGAACCACGAGACGGTTAACGGAAATAGATCGGGGACATCTATTTCGCTTTCAATACCCCCTTCAGATCCGGATTTATTCAAGCACAAAGCGACAAGTGATGTCCTGCTGTTTTTAATCAATCACAGACTTAGTAACTTCTCGCTCCGAGAACTTGCGGCGCAGGTCGGCCATTCACCTCAATCCGTTCGGCGGGCAGTGGACGTTCTTGGTGCGAATGATCTGATCGTCGAATCTCCCGAAAGCAACCAGCGACTCGTCCAGATTAACAGACAACGCCTGTCCATCCCAGACGACCCAATCCTCCGAATTCCTCAAACAGAGTATCACCAGCCGGTCAAAGCCGCGGTCACGGAGCTTCGTGAGAATATCAGCGATGTCGTCGGTATCATCCTGTATGGCAGCGTTGCCAGGGGAGATGCTGACAGACGAAGCGATATCGACCTCTGGGTGCTCACACGTTCTGGGCGGGCCGAAAGCCAGCGGGAAGCGAATGCCGTTGCCCGTGATCTGGAAGAGACAGAATTTGAGGGGGACCGATACGCCTACGACATCGATGTCGAGGCCGTTCAGGCGATTCCGACCTATACAGAAGATATCCGGGAAATCGTCGTCTCTGGCATTCCGGTCTACAAGACGAACGACTTCCAAACGGTCGAAAATCTCCTCTTAGAGGAAGATGGCGATGATGAGTAGCGGTTCGGACCCCGCAACTGTCCTCGAAGCACTCGAGCGTGCGCAGGATGCCTTCGAAATGGTTGGACGCGGTCGAACAGAGTTTGAGGAAGGGATCAGCGCTGATGCAGACTGGGAGACACAGCTGACCAAGGCGTGTCGACTTCTCGAAGTTGTCGACACACTCCAGGCACAAGACGGGTACTACACCGCCGTTATCGAGGTCTGTTTCGGGGCCATTGAACGATCTATTGAGGCCTATGCTCTCTCAATGACGAACGACACACTCCAAGATTTTCAGGATCATCAGTTCAGTTATCAGCGGGCTCATCAAATCGGGCTCTTCGAGAAACAGACTGCAGAGGAAATGAAAGCCCTCTACAGCGAAAACCGGACAGAGAGTTACTACGGCGGCGGTCGGCCGACAGAGGAACAAGCAAACGCAATGACCGAACTTGCCACTGCTGTCCATCAATTCGTGGTAGATCAGATTCGAGAGGGTGGTGTCTGTTTGTGTGACTGACTGTCTGTAGCGTTCTGGCTATATTCTCGTACACTCCACCGACTCCGCAGATACTGTGCTGTGTGTAAGAGCATGAAGTTGCCCTCGGGAATGCCGAATCAAAGTATAAACATTTCCAAGGATTGACTGCTATCTCCATCGGTGTTCGGTTAAGCACTGGATCGCCTCGTGAAGGCTTCAGATACTCGTTCGCTGAGTAAGAGGCGTGATCTCTCTGGTTGACGGGCATCACGGAACATCAACTCCGGCAAGTTCGGCGGTGGATGGCCGAACGACTGTGCCAAATCTTCGAGAATGAGCTGGGCGAGAGACCGGAAGGTCTTCGCCCAGCGCTCACGCGGGAACACCGTCTCTGGGAACAGCTCTTGAAACACGCCCAGCAAGGCTCTGCTGACCGTTAGCGTCAGCAGAGCCGCCACCACCAGCAGGTGAACGATTGCTGGATCACTCGTCTGGAACTTCTCCAGCCCATACAGCGACTTCAACTCCCGGAACAGCAACTCCACTTCCCACCGCAACCCGTACAGCGCCCCGACCTGTCTCGGAGTGAACTCATCGGGCAAATTCGTCACGTACAGGTGGTAGTCGTCGGTGTCCTCGTTGCGGACACCGACGACGCGAAACTCCATCGAATCGATTGACTGCTTCCCAGCGTATGCCCGTCGTTTGAACTCGATCTCCACGGTTACGTCGATAATCTCCCGAGTGAGATCTCCAGGACATTCCCGAAGATGACGCTCCGGCAAGGAAATGGCGCGCCCGCGCCATTTCCGTCGCTCGCCGACGATCAACGGATCGCGTTCGACTTCAGCCAGTCAGAAAGAAGCCGCCGTTCTTCTTCAATCAACGCGAATCGGCGAAAACTGTAGAAGCCCAGATCGAACAGTAACAGCCGGCCTCCCAGCCAGCTCCCCGGTGCGGAGCTGGCTGCTCTGTGGTGCGTTCATCGGTGAGCTGGAACCGTTCAATCGTCTGCGTCGTGGCGTTCTGCACGAGGTGAAGCTTTGCGCCGGACTGGTCCGAGTGAGTCGCCGGGAACTCGCTGAGGAGCCGATGCAACCGGAAGACGGTTGCATCGGCGATCAGCACCTCACGGAACAATTCGAACTGTGGCGCGATTGTGTGAGGAACCGCGACCCCCTCGAGAGCGTGCTCGAGGAGGTCGCTCAACAGTGCTGCGAGGGCTGGCGTGAACCGATCGTAGAAGCTGGAGCGGGCAACGGTCTGGTTGGTTGCTGCGGAGTATGCACGTTGAAATCCGGCGATGGTACGGGCTTCGCCATCAACGGCGAAGCCCATGATCAGCGTCCAGACGAGCATTGTGATGTCAATCTTCCGGTCACGCTGGACGACATCGCGCTCGCGCGCGATGTCTTCGATTAGCTCGGCTGGAAACAGGGAAGTCAACCGCCGTCGTATGAGGTTCGGGGAGAGTTGCTTGAACACATTCTCTCCCCACGCGGTCTACAACGATAGCTTCGTCACCAGAGCGCTGCCTGTCGGTTTCTCCGCCTAACCGAACACGGATGCTGCTATCTCAATCTATTGAGAACATATCCTACAATCAGGTGGATAGTCAGCCTACCGGTGGTGGGGTTATCAACAGAATAGTAGCTTACTTCCGGTGCTTGCACACGATTTCGATAGGTTCTTCTGTATCGTAATACGCAGTTTGGGCAACTCGGGATGCACACCGGTTACGGGACTTTCAAGACATCACAACAGCAGAGACTGTGTACGGAGTGTTGAACGTATGGCATCGGTACTGCTCGTTCTCTCGATTGCGTTGCTGGCGGCGTTGTTCATGTCGTTTACCGTCGGAGCGAACAGTAACTCCGCGCCAGTCGCGCCCGCTGTCGGAGCGAACGCGCTTTCAGTGCTTCGAGCAGCCCTGTTGGTTGGCATCGTCGCCGGACTTGGGGCAATCCTCCAGGGTGGCAGTATCTCAGAAACAATCGGCAAAGATCTCGTGACCGGCGTGGCGATAACGCCGCTCGCAGCGGCAGCGGCGCTGTTGACCGCTGCAACCCTCATCACGATCGGAAACACCTACGGATATCCGATCCCATCAGCGTTCACCGTCACAGGGGCGATGATCGGAGCCGGAATTGCCCTCGGCGGTGGGTTCGCAGTCGACGAGTACGTCGTCATCCTGGGGTTCTGGTTCGCGATACCTGTTGTTGAGGGCATTCTCGCGTACGGTCTCGCGCGCGGCCTCCGAAGTGACGCGGTCCCCGAGATCGTTGGCATCCCGCTCCTCGGCGGTGCGGTCGGATACGCGCTGGCAAATATCCAGCTGACGGTTATCCCGACAGCGAGTGGCACACAGGGCTCCGTGGCCCGATACCTCGCGAGGACGTCTCAACTCCTTCCGACGGTCGTCGGTGGCTCCTACACGCTCGGAATGGTCGGCGTGAGCGTGATCAGTGGCGTCGCCGCGCTCGTCGGGACATATGCGCTGCTCCGACGTGACGAGGCCGCCGGAATCAATCAGTTTCTGGTCATATTGGGACTCGTCGTCGTTTTCACGAGTGGTGGCACGCAAGTGGGACTTGCGACCGGCCCACTGGAAGCGGTGTTCGAGACAGATCTCCAGCTCCCGTCGATCTACTTGCTCGCACTCGGTGGTGGTGGGATCCTCCTCGGGGCGTGGATTAGAGGGCCACGACTCGTCCAGGCAGTCTCGAACGAGTACGCCTCGCTGGGCCCGCGGCGGTCGATCGCTGCCCTGATTCCCGCATTTCTGATCGCTCAACTCGCGATCGTGCTCGGCATTCCGATCTCGTTCAACAAAGTGATGATCGCGAGTATCGTCGGCAGCGGACTCGCCGCGAGTTCCTCAAACGGGAGCGGCGTCTCACCGCGGAAAGTCGGCATCACGATCGGGTCCTGGGTTGGCTCAATGGTGGGTGCGGGTATCATCAGCTACGGACTGTACCACACCTTGAACGCCATCTCCGGGGTCGCTTAGTCACGAGATGATCTGCTCGATTATCTCCTCCTCTGCAGCCTGTGTTTTCATTCCCTCCCAACTCTCGAAATCAGTTGTCGAACTGATGTAGTCATTAAGCTGATCACGAGAGATGGTCTGGACATCGGCGACATCGTCGACGGGCCACGGGCTCTGCTCACAGAAGGCGTCAAACGAGTCGAACCCGGTATGGTCACACATGAATTGCCGCGTGAAGAATGCATCAGACTGCACTCGTGTGCCCGTTTGCAGTTCACCGATTCGTTTCAGCGCATTCTCGACACGCTCTTCGAGATCGTCCAGGTTAGTCACCTGTAGATCCATAGTGGAAGTCGTTTCTCCAATCTAGTAAAAGCCACGACCATCTAAGCAGGAGTGCCAGACACACGGGGGGCGTTCGACCATCGACTCTATTCCTGTGAATCGAGACACCGAGACACACCTTTGTGTCGTAACCAACAGCCCCTGTCGATGTACCGGTACGTGTTGCCGTTCCAAACGGAGTGGAGACTGTTTTTGTTATATATCTCTCTTGTTAACATTCACGAAAGTTTATATATGATAGCAGCAAATTTGATGGGAGAGGGCTCATGTACGAGACCATCCTATTCCCGACCGACGGGAGCGACGGTGCCAAAGCAGCGCTTGCACACGCGGTCGACCACGCGATCAAGTACGATGCGACGCTGCACGTCCTGTTCGTTGCGGACACCAGATCCGTCCATTCTGGTATGGTTGGCGAGGAACACGAGGATATGCAACGGTCCGAGATGGTTGGCGAGGAACATGAGCAGGAACACCCGTCCGGACTAGTCAACCAGAGCCACGACGACGCCGGAGCGATTGTCGCACACGGCGAGGAGGTGGTTCAGAAAACCGTTGACGCAATCAACGCCGATGTTTCGGTCGAAACAGCCGTTTGGAGCGGCAATCCCTACAAGCGGATTCTCGAGTATGCTGATCAAAATGGAGTGGACCTCGTCGTGATGGGGACCCACGGACGGACCGGCGTCGACCGCTATCTCCTCGGCAGTGTGACCGAAAAGGTGGTCAGGACCAGCGACGTTCCAGTGCTCACGGTGCGGATGGATGATCTGAAGTAGTCAAGTCAGAGTTAGGTGTCGTCCGTGTTGTGCGAACACGCTCACGCATTGGTGAATCGCCTCGGGGTCAAGTGGTTCGAGAATCGAAGATTCTCGTCATCACGAAAACCCTTCGGATTTTCGAACGACCCCGAGGCTTCCCGTTTCCACGACGCGCTTTGCAGACACACGCTGAAATTCAGGTGTGTCCGTAGGGAGCGCAGTCTCCACGGGCGTATCTTCGGGCCATCCCAGCCCTAGTTCAGAAAAGCCGCGTTGAAGGACGTTCATCGCCGCGTTCGCGTCTCTGTCCGTCTCGAATCCGCACGACGGACAGGAGTGTTCCCTGACCCACATAGGATTTGCCGTTTCCACACCACACGACACACATTCTTTGGTGGTGCCTCGCGCTTCGACTTGCACGACGTGACAACCGTACAGATCGGCCTTGTAATCAAGGAGGGTGATGAACTGTCGCCACGCCGCGTCCTGCTTGTTGCGAGCGTTGTGCGACTGTTCCAACATTTCCTTCACGTCCAAATCCTCGACAAACACCGCGTCGTACTCACGGACGAGCCACGTCGTAATCTTGTGCTGGTAGTCCAGCACCTTCCGCTTGATGTACCGCTTGACCTTCGCCACTTCCCGACGCTGTTTCTCGTAGTTGTTCGACCCTTTCTGCTTCCGTGAGAGCTTGCGTTGCTCGCGGCGGAGTCGCTCGTACTCGTCTTCAAGGTCGAGCCAATCCACCGTCTTGCCGTCGCTGGTGTGGACGTAGTTGAGGATTCCGAGGTCGATACCCACGCTGTTGCTTGAATCTAACTCGTCCAGCGCGGGTTTCTCGGGTAAGTCAGCGTCGTCGGTTTCGAGACCGAACGAGACGAACCAGTCACCGGTCGTCTCTTTTTTGACCGTGACTTCTTTGATGTCCGCTTCGTCAGGGATTTCGCGGTGGTAGCGGATTTTGATGTCTCCGATTTTGGAGAGCCAGAGTGTCGCGTGTCGGCCACTCGTGTTTTTGAGTTCGAAGCCGGACTGCGAGTACGTCACACTCTGGAACTCCCGTGGCGACTTCCACTTGAGCTTTCCCACCTTATTCCCGTTCTGTTTCTGCTCGGAGAGGCCGTCGAGGTTCTGGTAGAACCGTGTGACGGTTCGTTGCAGAGCCTTCGAGTTGACTTCCGAGAAGACAGGGAACTCGTCTTTCCAGTCGGGAAGTCGGTAGTGGTGTTTGTACGCGGAACCGATGGTGTCGGCGTCCACGTTCTCGTACTCGTACAGGGTGTAGTTGTACGCTTGGCGATGAACGTCGATGTGTCGTTCCAGTTCAGCCGCTACCTCTTGTGTCGGGTACGCGGGGTAGCGGTGACTGTACTCCATCGCTGTCCTTTGATTAGAGATATGTTAACTTAATGGTTTGTATCCCCTGCCTATCGGATTCAACCCCCGGGTCAAGCCCCGGGGCATTCTCCTAGACCGCTTGTAAATCTCAGCGAAATCGGCTGCTGGATGGCTCAACCGTTGTGGGATTTCTCTCTGTGAACACGATACGAAAGGGACACCAGAAATGTCGTATCTGTGGTTCGGTAGATGTATTGGGATAGCCATTCTAAACTCTACAAGTACACCGTGCACCGCCGCATCCGTCGATACCAACCGTGTCCAACGGAAACGCTAACAGTACCGGTGAGATTCAATGACTTATAACGAGATACTGCTTGCGAGTGACGGGTCTGAAGCCTCAGAAGGCGCTCTCGGACATGCAGTCGAATTAGCTAGCAAATACGGATCAACGTTACATGTCGTGTATGTGCTGAACACAGCCGAACACGAACCCGGAGTTGAAGACGAAGGTGAACATCCAGAATTGAGAGCCGAGCGTGAGCGAGCGCTCAAAGATACAGTAGAGAGAGCTCGAGAAGAGGGAATTGAGGTCAAACCAAGGGCAGTCAAAAGTCCATCAGGAGCAACCAGTGACACACTCATTAGCTACGCTCGTGAACACAGTGTCGATCTCATCGTACTGGGTACCCACGGCCGTACTGGGTTGGAACGATTGATACTCGGAAGTGTCGCTGAAGGTGTTGTTCGGCGTGCGCCCGTTCCAGTGGTCACTGTCCGTCCTGATTCCACCCAGTGAGGCTACTACTCGCGCTCCAATCAAGCGGTCACGGGATTTGGTGGTGGGTCTACGGGCGTCTCGACACCGAAGATAGCGTCCAACGTTTCGGTAGGTTACTGCGTAACCGTGCCGGTCTCTATTTTGGCATGGTCGTGGAAGTTGGCGTGACAGGTACGTACTCTTATTAGTGGGAGAGCCCCTAGTAGAGGTAGAACAACAACCATGGGATGCAAGGTCGAAACACTCGTGGAACGCCACGATATCACTGTTCCTGACCCTGGGTACGACTCTGTCGACGAGTATTTAGTCACCCGGTGGACGGGGAGTGACGGAAGATCTTCAGAGGGCTACAAATCTCTCACACAGTGGTTCAACAAGCGGGTACTCGAACAGATATACGAGGCGCATGATCGGGATACGATAGAGGTGCACCTAGAGCGCGAGTACGACGTGATTGACGGTGAGTCGGCGGCCAGCCGCGACGAACTCGCGGCCGACCTCGCAACAGACGGAATCGATATCGAGGAAGTCGAATCGGAGTTCGTCTCCTGGAGTACTCTTCGGCACCACCTCAAAGGCTGTCTGGATGCCGAAAAAGAGACACAGACGGCTGCGACCAACTGGGAAGCAAACACCGTTCAGGTAGCGCGCGAGCGAACTGCGGAGAAAACACAATCCGCGCTCAAATCGCTGTCGGCAAAAGAAAGGTTGCCCAACGCTGAAGACGCAGATATCCAGGTGCAGGTGAAGTTGGCCTGTCCGGATTGTTCGGTTCGGATTCCCTTTGAGGAGGCTCTCGACCGTGGCTATATATGCGAGACCCACTCGGAGGAGTCGGAGACCGAATCGACGAGAGAGCGGTGGCGGAACTCGCTCTCGTCACTCGCGGCCCCCTATGCTGCGATGGAAGCGATGAATGCCCTACTGTTCGAAGAGATGTTCCTGCTGGAGACGGCAACTCTCTCAGCTTTCTAAGTATGACCTGGACAGTTACTATCGAGAATATTGCAGGGATTCGCCACGCTGAGGGTCGCCTAGAGCCCGGCATCAACGCCGTTCGGGCCAGCAATTGGCAGGGAAAATCGAGTTTTCTCGCCGGGATCGAGACGGCATTCGGAACAGCGAGGCCCCTGACAGACGGCACTGACACGGGACGGGTGTCACTGGATCTTGACGACGAGACGGTCACCGTTTCCCTGACCAGAGATGGAGAGAAGGTACACCGCGATGGGACACCGTATCTGACCTCGGAATACGATCGTGTCTGTGCCGATCTGTTCGCTTTTCTAGACGAAGACAACGACGTTAGACAGGCAGTTCGGACCGGTGAGAACCTCGAGTCCTTGCTCACCCGTCCGCTGGATTTTGAGAATATCGACGAACAGATCGGGACGTTGCAAGCAGAGCGAGATCAGGTGGAGACCGAACTGCAGCGAGCGGAGAGCGCGGCGGAGCGACTCCCGGACCTCCAACAGCGTGTTACCGGACTCGAAGACGAACTGACAGCGTTGCGCACCGAACGCGAGGATCTGGAGGTGGCAAGTGGCGACGATGCGACGCGATCGGAGCTGAGCGACCGTCGGGCAGAGCGCGACAAACTCCAGACTCGTATCGAACGGCTCGAATCAACGATCGAACGATTCGAGGACCGACTCGTGGACACCAGGTCGGACCACGAGGACATCACGGTCCCAGATGATCAGGACATCGAATCGGAACTGTCTGAAGTACGTGAGACGCTACGAACGGTTGAACGCGACCGAGAACTCCTCCAGTCGGTATACGAAGCGAACAAACGAGTCCTCGACGAGGGCCGAACGGCATTACTCACGGACGTCTCTCGCGAATTGATGGGTGATACTATCGACTGCTGGATCTGCGGTCAGGAGTCGACACGCGAGACGATAGAGGACCAACTGGCGGCGATGAGTACACGTATCTCGGACCTCAAGGACGAGGCAAACAGCTACAGGGAAGAGGTCGAGACGCTCGAAAGCCGCCGTGACGAGATCAAGTCGGCGCGGCGTCGCAAACGCGATCTGGCCGACCGTATCAGCGAACTCGAATCGGAACTCGCGAGCAAGCGGTCGGAACTCGAAAAAGCGCGTGCAGCGCTTGCGGATGTCGAGAGCGATATCGAGGAACTCGAATCGACAGTGGACGCGGAGACGGATCGAGTCTCCGATCTCGAAAGCGAGATCAAGTATACGGAGGCCCGGTTGTCGGACGCACGTGACGAACTCGAGACGGCCGAATCACGGGCCGACCGTCGAGAGACACTCTCGGAAGAGTACGACACACTGACGAGCGAGATCGCTGAACTGAGAGGGCGTAAAGACGAGATCAAGCGACGGATGCGCGAGTCGTTCACGGACGCCATGGAAGAACTGATCGAACTGTTCGAGACCGGGTTCGAGACGGCACGCCTCACCGGCACATTTGATCTCGTCGTCGCCCGTGACGGGCGCGAGGTCAGCCTCGATGCGTTGAGCGAGGGCGAGCGGGAACTGCTCGGTCTCGTCGCCGCACTGGCCGGTCACGAGGCATTCGACGTCAGTGAACGGGTCCCTGTGCTGTTGCTCGATGGACTCGGTGGACTCTCGGGGCACAACCTCGCGACTTTCGTCGAGTACGTCGCGGGACGAGCAGAGTACCTCGTCCTCACGGCGTATCCGGAACACGAACAGATCGACGGGAACGAACTCTCCCCAGCCGAATGGGAAGTCGTTTCGGATACTCCCCGCGCGGATATCGTGTCTTGAGGGACCACCCGATCCGACGAGATTCGTGTGGTATGTTAGTATACCACATTTTCTCGTCAGATTTATACCTTCTGTCACGCTACACCTCTCCGCGATGAGTAAGTTCACCGAGCAGCACCAGCACGGAATCGAGGCTTTCACCGAGAGCCTCACTCATAAAGACGAGACGTGTAACCAATGTGGATTCCACGATGCGGTCCTTGGCGGCGAGTGGAAGACACACGTCGAATCAGACCCGCGATCGGGGCACATTCAGTATCGGCTGACCTGCCCCGACTGTCAGACCGAAACCGTTCTCGACATCGACATCTGACGCCTGTCCACGGTCACTGTTGCTGTGGCAGGAGGAACGCGCCCAGCAGGAACAGTGGTATCGCGAACACCGTCAGGACAAAGAGGTCGAGACCGACGGGCGAGTGGTTGTAAGTGACGTTCCGGACGCCGCGCGCGAAGTAGGTGAGGGGCGACACTGCGACGAGCGGACGGACGAACTGTGGGAGACTATCGGCCGGGACGAACGTCTCCGAGAGGAAGACCACCGGGAGCGCGACCGCGTTGCTAGCTGCGACGATTCCGTCCTGTGAGGACGCCAGCCGTCCCAGTACCGCCCCCAGACCACAGAAGACGACCACGGCGGCGACGACGAACGGGACGAGCAGTGGTGACAGCGAAACCGATGCACCTGCGACCGGGCCCAGCACGAGTACGAGCGGTACGCTCGCGGCGAGGACAACCACAGCGTTGACCGCCGTATGCGCCAGAAGCCACTCGATCGGTTCCAGCGGCGTGGTCCCCAGTTTCTCGAAGCTCCGACCCGCTCTGTACCTGGCTATCGACGTCCCGATACGAGTCAGCGGAGTGAACACGACGACGAACGAGAGATAGCCCGCCAGGTAGTAGCCCGGGGGACGACTGAGCAGGCCGCTCCCAGAGGTCCCGGACTGAACGACAACACCGAAGATTCCCACCAGTAACAGCGGGAACCCGAAGGTGAAAAACACCGCCGTCCGTCTGCGGAGGAACGACCGCATCGCGACCAGCGCCTCCGCACGAAGACGCGCTGTCGAGATCATCGCGCCCCCTCCAGGACGGTGTCGCCCTCCGGTCGCTGCGAGGGCCCCACCGTACTATCGGTCAGTTCCAGATAGACGTCCTCCAGATCTGGTTCGGTCCAGGACAGTCCCGAGTAGGGGACCTCGTGCTCGTCGAGTGTCCGGACGATATCGGCCAGTTCCGCCGGTGAGACGTCCTCGACACGGATGCCGCTGGATGTCGGTTCGGTCGGGTACGGGAGCCTCTGGCGTGCGTTCTCGGGGGCCGCTGTCCTGACGTGCAACCTGGTCTCGACGTCGCAGTGCTCGACTAGATCAGCGGGCGAGCCGGTCGTGACCAGACGACCGTCTGAAAGCAGGGCGACTCGGTCGGCCAGTCGTTCCGCTTCCTCCATGTAGTGAGTCGTGAGCACGACTGTCGTTCCGCGCTCGGAGAGTGTCGAGACCAGATTCCACATTGACTGCCGTCCTGCAGGATCGATTCCCGTCGTTGGCTCGTCTAGGAACAGCAGGTCGGGATCGTTCACGAGCGTGAGACCCACACAGGTCCGGCGTTGCTGCCCGCCGGAGAGGTCGGTGAACCGGGTGTCGGCTGCCGACTGCATCCCGACCGCCCCTAGCACGTCCGTCACCTGCTGGGTGTCCTCGTAGAGACCGGCGTAGTAGCCGGTCAGTTCCCGTGGCGTGAGACGCTCTGGAGGGGTAAACGATTGCGGTAACAGCCCGAGACGAGCCTTCTCGGCCAGATGTGGTGGATCGCCAAACAACTCGACGCGTCCTGCAGACGGGGTGACGGTTCCAGTCAGGGTCTGGACGAGCGTCGTTTTGCCGGCACCGTTTGGCCCGACCAGCGCGTACACCTCCCCGGCCTTGATCGACAACGAGACCGAGTTGAGCGCGGTCGTCCCGTCGTACCGTTTCGTGAGCCTATCGGCTACTACGACACCGCTCATAGGACTGGGTTTCGGGGCTGCAGTTGTAAACGGTTCGCATCGATGAGGTCCCTGCCCGGCACTGAACCTGGGGAATCCCTGGGGGGACAGACGGGCCAGCGTCACGGCGACGACCGAAAGAGTTGATAATTCAGACGCTATTAGGTCGGCATACCGTATGCCAGCCGAGCAGTTAGAGCTATTAGACAATCCAGCGTTCCGGGAGGCGGTTACAGTCGTCCTGGAACGGACCGACGGTGGCGAGGAGGAGATCGAGTGGGCCGACGTTAGCGATTCCCTGTCCAGCGGGCAGTGGGGTCGGCTCATCCAGGAGGGTGTGGTGGTCGGCGGAACCAGCGGGTTCACGATCGAGAACCCACAGGCGATCCGTCGACAGTTATCTACCGACGATACTGACGGCCACGCTGTCGAAGGGCGTGGAACCCCTGAGTCGTCCTGGCAGTGGTACGATAAGGTCGCTGCAGTCGGCTCACTGGCGCTGTTTGCCGGCTACTGGAACACTGGCATCCGTGACACCATCGCGTCAGTGGACAACTTCATCCTGGCGCCAGTCACCGAGATGCTCCCGTTCCACATCGTCGTCTTGCTGTTGGCAGTTGCGACCGGACTCTACTCGACTGTCCTCCAGGGCCGACTGTTGGATCACGAGAAACTGCAGCAGTATCAAGAGAGGATGCAACGACTGAGCGACCGCCGAGAGAAAGCGAAAGAACGCGGGGACGACGAGGCACTGGAGCAGATCCAAGAGGAACAACTTGACGCTGCTGGCGATCAGCTGGGGATGTTCAAGTTGCAGTTCCGCCCGATGGTGTGGATCATGCTGCTGACGATCCCCGTGTTCCTGTGGCTCCGGTGGAAGGTGCGGGGCGGACATCTGGGCACAGCTGAGGGTCTGATCGTTCCAATAGCTGGCTCTGTAGGGTGGCAAGAGCCGTTACTCGGGCCGATGTCGGCCTGGATTGTCTGGTACTTCCTGTGTTCACTCGCATCGCGACAGCTCATTCAGAAGGGACTTGGCATCCAGACCACGCCGAGTAACAACGACTAAGCCGTTGTTATACTGGCCTCGTTTGCAAAGCAAAACTGATTAGCACTCCTCTGAGTTCATCTGGAGTATGGAACTGTCGCGCGTTCGGTTCGAGTCCTCGGTATCGCGTTTCATCTTCGTACTCGCTGTCTGTCTCGTCGTCTGTGGAGGGATCAGTGAGCTACTTGACGTGACATCTGGGCTTGGACTCTCCGGGTTCGGGCGCACGGTCGACCACGAACTGGAGTATCTCGGGGTACTCGCTGGCGGGATCGCGATACTTGGAGAGATGATCCTCTGTCCATCGGGGCTGTCCCCCGCAGCGAGCGGTGGGTCACACCATGCCCTCGAAACGGTCTATATTACTGATGGACTTCGGCAGACGCTGCTTGATAAGGCTCGTGACCACGAACCGGAGTCGGTGTCTGTCTCCCTGGCAGTCACCCCTGCAGGGATACTTTCGGACTCCAATCAACTCCACGAATCGGCACCGGTCTTCACGCATCTCTACCTCCCTGAGCGGCCAAATTCGGTGAGTTCCGTGTTCGGCATCGATCTGACGACCGGGCCCAGACAGACCCAGGGCCGGTTTCTGTCTCACCCACGCGGTGGCTTGGAGGTAACGAAGCGGGACGACCTGCACGAGGTGGTCTTCGTCGCTGTCCCGCCCTGGGACGAGGAATCGTTTGCGGCCTTCGACCGTGCCGGTAGCCGACTGAACCTCGAACTCGTCGACGCCGCCCCGTTACCGGACCCTCCTGAACCAATAACTCTTTGAGAGAGCGTTAACGATAGTCGGACACGAGAGCGACCGACACGATGTCAGCTATTGGACCGGGAGTGTGCCGTCCCGAGAGACATCGTTGTCTCCCGCTCGACGGACGAGACATGATCGCTACCCTACTCGAACCTGATGTACGCCCGTATCAGCACAGAACTGTTTCCGTTCCGGCAGCGAGGAACAGATGAGCTGGAAAGACACTGCTGAACCGCTTCTGGTTCGGATGCCTGCCGTCCGGAAGCCGGAGACACACATTCCCTTCAAGCGGAAATTCACCTGGACGACCGGCGTCCTCGTCATGTACTTCTTCCTGACGAACGTGACGCTGTTCGGCCTCGACCTGACGCGTGACCAAGCGGTGTTTGGCCGATTCGGTTCAATCCTCGCGTCCGGACAGGGTTCGATTCTGCAACTCGGAATCGGTCCGATCGTCACTGCAAGTATCGTGCTACAGTTGCTCGGTGGTGCGAACCTGCTTGGGTTGAATACCCAGGAGGACCCCCGAGACCAGATCCTCTACCAGGGTCTCCAGAAGCTCCTGGTGCTGGTGATGATCTGTCTGACCGGGTTGCCGATGGTCTTTGCCGGGAACTTCCTCCCGGCAGATCCGGCAGTGGCGAGTGCCCTCGGAATCGGGACGATGGGTGTCAAAGCCCTCATCTTCGCGCAAGTGTTCGTCGGCGGTGTCCTCATCCTGTTCATGGACGAGGTCATCTCCAAGTGGGGCGTCGGCTCCGGCATCGGCCTGTTCATCGTCGCGGGGATCAGCCAGCGCCTCGTCGGCGGGTTGTTGACCCACCCAGCGATCGGTGGGCAACGCCTGGGGCTCATCCCAACGTGGATCGGGATGGTGACCGGTGACATTCCGGTTGGCCCGCTGCTCAGTGCCAACGGGATCCAGACGCTTCTGGTCGGACAGGGGCACCTGCTTCAACTCGGAACGACCCTGCTCATCTTCTGTGTCGTTGTGTACGCCGAGAGCGTCCGGGTAGAGATACCGCTATCGAACGCCCGTGTCAAAGGCGCACGTGGACGGTTCCCAGTGAAACTCATCTACGCGAGTGTCCTCCCGATGATCTTCGTCCGGGCGTTGCAGGCCAACATGCAGTTCCTCGGACGCATCCTCTGTTCACAGCTCGGGACGACGCTTCCCTTTGGACTCGGAACGTACGGCAGCCAGTGTAGTCAACCGACCAGTGGCCTCTTCTACTTCCTGGCGCCGATCCAGTCACCGCAGGACTGGATGTGGTGGCTTGCCAGTACCGGCGAGCCCATCTGGCAGATATTGGTCCGTGTCGGGATCGACCTGACGTTCATGCTCGTTGGCGGTGCTATCTTCGCTATCTTCTGGGTCGAGACAGCAGACATGGGCCCCGAAGCGACCGCAAAGCAGATCCACAACTCCGGGATGCAGATTCCCGGGTTCCGCCAGAACGTCAGTGTCGTCGAGAAGGTACTGGAACGGTACATCCCGCAGGTCACCGTCATCGGTGGTGCATTGGTCGGTGTGCTCGCCGTCCTTGCGAACATGCTCGGCACAATCGGGGGCGTCGGTGGGACGAGCCTGTTGCTGACCGTCTCGATCACGTACAAACTCTACGAGGAGATCGCAGAGGAACAACTCATGGAGATGCACCCGATGATGCGCCAGCTGTTCGGGTGACTGTTGTAACAATCGCTTAGGCGTTGTCACCGTCCCCACCTCGTGTCGAGAGGGCGGGATATAAGACGGTCCACAAGAGAGTGCCAGTATGGACGCTGACCGCGAAGCCCCGACTCCGCCGAGTGATCTCCCCGAGGACGTTGTCGAGATATTGCAGGACCTTTCTGTCCACGATCTCAGGGAGTCGATCGTTTACGCACAGGAACTACTCCGCTATCACCATGTCTCGACAGAGCAGATCGAACCGCTCCCTGGCGAAGAGATCGTCGAGATGAGTGAGGAGAACGGGTATACGAAGGTCGTCAAACGCCAGCCCTGTGAAGTGGGCTGTGACGACTGCCCTCACGGCCCCTTCGTCTACCACGTCAAGCGTGAACCTCACCCCGATGGCCCTGTGAACTATCACTGGATCTTCATGGGGCGAGTCATCGACGATTAATAGCTCAGTTGTTGCCGCCGCTCGTGTGTGGAGACTCTCCGTACTTCAGTGTGAAGAACGTGAATATGAGGGGGAGGAATATGGCGAGTCCGGCTGCGAATCCCACGTAGTGAGGACGGATCGGGACACCCGCCTCGTGTGGATTGACGGTCTCCACACCCCCGCCACCGACCGTCTGGGTCGGATAGTCGCTGCCGACGACGATGGCTCCTTTCATCCCGAGTCCCTCGTGGGGCTGGCAGTAGTACTTATAGATCCCGTCTTCCTCGAAGGTGTGTTCGTAGTTGACGCCACTTTCGGCAACGGGACTCCCTGAGTCCAGCGGCCCATCGCTATCGGAGAGGACGTTGTGGCCACCACCCTCCCCGGTCCATTCGAACTGGACCGTCGCACCGTTGTCAACGTGGATCGCCGCCGGCCCGAACCCGTAGGCACCGCCGTTAGCCTGCACCCCGACCTCGACAGTCGCCGTGTCCTGTCCTGTCGCGTCCACCGTACTGCTCGGGCCAGAGTAATTCCCGACGTTACTGAACCAACTCCCGTAGTCTGGAGCAGTCGACCCACCACCGCCCTCTTCCTGGGCGGCTACACCCGCTGCTGTCTGACCTGCTGTAACGATACTTGCGGCTCCCGCTGCTGTCTGGACGAACGCTCGTCTACGCATCTCGGCTAGAGCGTTCGAGCGGCCAGAGATAAAACCGACGGAACGTCCATCCCGCGACGCTTGTCAGCGTCGGTAGCCGCGGAACCAGCGCGTGAGGCGTGATTTGATGCCGAGATACCGTTTGGCCATGATAACGGTGTTCTCCGCACGCCGACCGACTTCCTCCGGAATCGCACCCACCACGAGTTGTTGGAGAAGACTCTCACGTGTGGCCCCGATGACCGTCATGTCGTGGTCGGTAGACCGTTCGACGATGGTGTCGACGATGTTATCGCCAGTCATCGTCCGTACCTCGGTTTCGACTCCCTCCAAGGCTGACGTTGCCGAGTCCACCAGTTCGTCGACACGCTGCTGGTCCTCGTCAGCGGCAGTCACGTAGAGGACCTCGATGAGTGCATCATTCGGCACGGCGATGGCATGAGCGATTTCGGCAGCGAACTCAGCGTGGGGTCCGCCCGCCGTCGGTACCAGAATCGAATCGATACCGTCGCTAGAGGGTCCGATTCGCTCAACCAGGACGTCACACCGCGCATCGGTGAGGACCTCGTCGACGTTGCTTCCGAGGGCGACGTCCCGCCGATGGGACCGCCCCCGCCATCCAAGTAGCACTACGTCCGCGTCGTCTTGTTCAACCGTATTGAGGATCGCTTTCGAGACGTCGTGACCGATCCTGAGTTTACCGCTAACCGGGATCTCCGGACGCTCCTCTGCGGCGAATTCGAGCGCTTCATCGAGCACCTCCCGCTCAGTCGAGACGAAGCTCCGGCCCTCGGAAAGCGGTGTTTGCTGGGGAACCGTGACGACGCTCATTACCTCAATTTCTGCGTTGCGCTCCTCGGCCAAATCAAAGGCGGTCCGCAGCAACTGCTCAACGCTAGCGGGGTTTGCAATCGGAACCAAGATACGCCCTTCGCGGGCGGCCCGTTCCGGCGCCGGTGCTTGTTCGGTCACAACCGTAGGCGTCTCTTCCTCCAGTTTTTCCGCCTCTTTGCGCTGGGAGTAGCCGTAGTACACTGCGAGCCCGAGCCCCATCCAGATGACCGTAGTCACGAGCGCGATGAATCCGTGTGAGTCTGGTCCGAGACCGACTTTAAGTCCAAGCGCGGAGAGGAGAAACGGCGTCAGCAGGAACTGGAGGACGATCCCGATCAGTGGCGGCCAGGGCATGTACGGAACCTCGAAGGTGCGAGGTAACTCCGGGTGGGTCTTGCGCATCTTGATGACTGTCCAGTTCACCTGGACGAACAGCAGGATGAACATAATGTCCGCCGAGGCAGCGACGGCCTCTATCGGAAGAGTCATCGCCATGACACCGATGAGGACCGCTGAGAGGAGGATCGAGATGTGTGGGGTCCGTTTCTCTGGATGGATCTCCGAGAACAGTTCGGGGAGCGCCCGGTCTCGCCCCATCGCGAACGAGACCCGAGATGAAGAGTAGACTGTCGCGTTGAGTGCGCTCATCGTCGCGGTCAGCCCTGCGAGCAACAAGAGCGGGACACCATACGGGACGAACTGACCGGCAGCCTCGATGATTCCCAGTTCACCCAGGTTCCCGAGCAGTTGCCAGGTCGGCGCGCTTTCGGGGATGCCCGCCCGTTCGGCCAGTTCTGGTACGACCTCAATCCCACCGAGGGCGGCGAAGGCAACCAGAATGTAGATCGGAACGACGATAGCCAACGAGTAAAACACTGCTTTCGGGACGTTCTGACCGGGGTCAACGACCTCCTCCCCCGACTGGACGATGATCTCGTACCCCTCGAAGGCGATATAGGTGAACCCCATCGCACCGATGACACCGATCGCGCCATTCGGTGCGAAGCCCGGATGGGCCAGGAACTTCTGTGGCCACTGGGGGGTGTTGAACGTAGCAAGCATCCCGAAGGCGACGAACACCGCGAGGATACTGACCTTGATAGCGGTCACGACGACCCCTGCTTTCCCCGTCTCTTCGGCACCACGGTAGTTGATGTAGGCGAACAGTCCGATCATCAGGACCGCCAGGACCTTCTCGAGGAGACTAGGAGTCAGGAACCCAAACAGTGTGAAGCTATGAGACAACCCGGTTCCGTAGATCAGGAACTCGGTGAGGAACACGCCGAATGTCACCGCATATAGCGAACAGGCTACTGCGTGGGCGAACCAGCTCATCCACCCCGCGTAGAAGCCGTTGGGGTCGACCAGGGCCTCCTTGACCCAGAGGTACCCGCCACCCGCTTCCGGGAAGGCAGCGCCGAGTTCCGCGTACGAGACCGCGGTGAAAAGCGCGACGAATCCGTTAAGAAGGAATGCGACCGTCAACGCGGGGCCCGCCAGCCCCGCGGCAAAGCCCGTCAGTGCAAAGACCCCCGCGCCGATCATCGCCCCGACACCGATGAACGTGATGTCGAAAAGGCTCATGTCCCGCGATAACTCCGTCTCGACCTCCGTATCGGTCGAGACAGACGGCTCTGTATCGGCAGTGCTTTCGGTCATCACAGAAACGTTGCCAAACCATAGTGACTAAACTTTCGCTTCCCGAATCTCCACTCACTCGGCGGAGCTCCGCAAGCTCCACGGAGAACACTCACCCATGATCGAGACGATTTATCACCGCATCCGGTCTGTCCGAAGTCGTCTTCGACGCCTCGAACGACGTGAGATACGGGCACTCCGTCGATGGTTGGAGGATACGGAGAACGCATTGCACCTCTCTGCACTCGTCATCGTCCCGTTGCTCCTCGGCATCGTGACCTGGCTTTCGAACGTTTCCCCGGCAGTGTCGTTTCTGGTGTACCCGCCACTAGCGTCGGGAACCTACACACTGTTTGCTGATCCCGGCGGCCGGTACTCCGACCCCCGCCGATTCGTTGGCGGGATGACACTCGGCGCGTTCAGCGGGTGGCTCGCACTCGAACTGACGGCGCTGTTCTGGTATACAGTCCCACCGGCCCAGTTCCAGGTACACGCGGGGGCGGCGGCGCTGGGAATCTTCTTCACCGGGGTCACGACCTGGCTGTTCGATACCGAGGTCCCGACCGCGTACTCCTCGTGTCTGCTGGTCTTGGTGACCGGGTCCGAACAGTTGACCTACGTCGCCGGAGTCACCGTCGCCAGCCTCCTGATCTCCGGTGTCTTCCTCGCTTGGCGCAGAGAGTTCTACCAGGAGCGCGCACGGTACCTCTTCCAGTCGACGAACGGGGACGATCAAATCCTCGTTCCTGTCCAGAGCGATGAGCCCCTGTCGTTGATCCACTTTGCCGCGCGTCTCGCGGACGCCCACGACGCCGGCAAGGTCGTCTTACTGGAGACGGTCCGGCCCGAGACGATCGACGAGACCGAATCGGAACTCGCCGCCCCATCATCTGAGGGGGCCACCTCGATCAGCGGGCATCTCGTCGGGGCCGACCGTGAGTGGACCGCAGCGGAACTGCTCACCGAACAGGTGCTCGATCGGCTCGAAACCCTCGAATCAGAACTCCGAGAGACCGTCGACGTCCCGTGTGAATATGTCGTCGCTGTCGAGGACGGGTCACCGGGTGAGACCGTCCTGCGGACCGCCGAGGCCGAGAACTGTGATCTGATCGTCGTCGAACACGAGATGGAAGCGGACGCACCGACGGCCCTCGTCGACCGGATACTGAACGGCCCGATCGACGCCGTCGCGTTCCACTCGGCGAACGGCTGTACCGAGTGGGACGAGATACTCGTCATGGTACGGTCGCCGGGCGAGGTCGCGAACGCGATGCTCGATTTCGCACACCGACTCGTCACGCCGCTCGGTCGGATCAGCGCCTGTACCTGCATCGCTGAGCGACAGGACCGCCGTGGTGCTGAGATCACCCTCGAGAACCTCGTCGAACCGTTCTCCCGACCGGTCGAGACCCGGATCGCCCACGGCTCCGCAGAGGAGTTCCTGGAGCGGGCCGCCGCCAACTACGACCTCGCGATCATCGGCGCGAGCAGCGACCGGAGTATCGCCTCACGGTTCGTCTCGGCGCCGACCTACGAACGGATCGACGACGTGGACTGCGACCTGGCGATCGTCCACCGAGGGTGACCGGCTACGTCCGCCAGTACGACCGGGTAAGTAATACTAACACCGGGAATATCTCCAGCCGACCGACCCACATCAGCCCGACCATCAGGAGCTTCGAACTCCGCGGGAACGGAAGGAAGTTGTTCATCGGGCCCACGATGCCGACGCCTGGGCCGACGTTCCCGAGCGTCGCGGCGACGGCACTCGTCGCCTCAAAGGCCGTGATCGTCTCGCCGGGGACACCGACGATCACGATTGCCAGCGTCGAAACCGCGAAGATGACGAGATAAAGCAACGTGAAGGCGTAGATGCCACGGATGGCAGTCTCGTCGATCACCCGCGAGCCGACCCTCACTGGCTGGACTGCCTCTGGATGGACGGTCGTGAACAGTTCGCGAAAGAGCGATTTGAGGATAACGACCCACCGAATCACCTTGATGCTCCCGCCCGTACTGCCCGCGGACCCGCCGACGAACATCCCGAACAGGAGCACGTACTTCGCGTGTTCGCCCCAGAGATTGAAGTCCATGCTCGCGTAGCCGGTGGTCGTGACAATCGAGGCGATCTGGAATGCCGCGTGTCGGAGGGCCGGTTCCACCGCACCCGTCAGCGATTCCGTTCCGCCCGCCGTGAACAGGAGGCCGGCGACTAGTGCCGCGAGGACGCCGTTGGCACCCAGGTACGCCCGTAACTCGACGTCTTTCAGAACGGTCCGGAACTCCAAGTTCCTGAGGTGCCAGAACAGCGTGAAGTTCATTCCTGCGGCGATCATGAACGGGATGATAAACCACTGGACCACAGCGGTAAACGCCTCGATAGATCGCGCCTCCGGCGAGAAGCCGCCGGTCGGCATCGTCGTGAACCCGTGGGCGACCGCGTTGTACAGCGTCATCTCCGGTGCCATCCCGAGCAGATGAAAGCCGTACAATCCGGCAATCTCGAGGACTGTCAAGCCGACGTACAATCCCCACAGGGCCCGTGCCGTCTCCGCGATCCGTGGTGTGAGTTTCTCGATCCCTGGTCCCGGCGCCTCGGCATCCATGAGTTGTGCTCCACCGACGGACAGTTCCGGGAGAATTGCGATTGCCAGGACGACGATACCCATCCCGCCGAGCCATTGTGTCTCCTGACGCCACATCATGAGTGCCCGCGAATGGGTCTCGAAGGAGATGGAACCCATCACCGTCGACCCCGTGGTAGTAAAGCCACTCATCGTCTCGAACAGGGCGTTCACAGGGAACCGCAGGGTCGACGTCGCCCCATACGTCGTCATGGTGCCTTCGACGACGTAGGGTACGGCCCCCACGATACTGACAAGGAGCCACGTCAACGCAACCATGAGAAACCCCTCGCGCGCTCCGAGGGCTTTCCCAGGGTCTTCGTGGAGCCGTTCTAGTCCCCAACCGACGACCAGCGCGACGACCAGCGTGACGACGAATGTCTCGACACCCCGGCCATAGTAGAGCGAGAGTGCGAGTGGGAACAGCAATGGAACAGACAGCCACTTTATCAGCCGGCCAGTGAGACTGACACTCGCACGCCACGTGACATTCATAGTCGAACTCATGGTCGACGTTGTTCCTGTATGGTAGCTGGGTGACGTCGTACCTGACACCTGTGGGCCGTCACGGATAGGAGAACCCGAGAGAGGAATGTAATCGTTTCCCTTCGAAGTCGGCTCGGACGGACCCCCGCCTCGGAAGCGCCGTCACCGCTGGGCCCGATGGGAGTGATCAATCCACTACCCGATCTTGACACCCCCTTAGTGGTTGTCACCAAGAGGGTACCAACCAGCAAAAAGCATATACTCGACCTCAATATATCGTTTCGTGGCTGCGAATGCAGTCCTGGTGGACGGTACCGTGGGTTTCGTGTCACGTGCAGTATCGCCACTGTCCGCCAGCCACTCTCAATTTATCGGGTATATTTACATATTTCGTAGCAATATATCCATATTTAATACTTCATGAGCTATATAACGCTAGAAAATACATCAATTCAGATAAATTGGGTGAATAACCGTGATTTAAACTCATATATCGTAAATTGACACCTATATTTGAGATTTGCGCCCCTACTATCTTGGCATCTGTCTAATACATCCATTATATGGGAATATAAGATCAGTAGATCGAACTCCTCACCAGTGAGTCGATCGATCGTCTCACCGGACTTATCGATCGGTTTCGGCAGTTCGAGTAAGGAAATCTGGACCGGATTGATCCTCGGGGAGACTCCAACTGTCGAAGACGGCAGACGATCGGGGACCGAGTGCAAAGGTCTGATGATGACTCCAGACTCCACGGCTCACTATCGGCCCGTGCGGTGGATTTAGCTGATTGAGGCGCTAAGCCCCCTTCCTCAGGGAGCGACCAACGGGAGCGAGCAGGGAGGGGATACAGCGCCGCACAGTTCTCGAACGTCCTCGACGCTCGGCCCACAGGCCAACGCTTCACCAAACCATTATACGTGTGACGTGCATACTGTGCATTACGGTGAAACGGAAGACGATTACCATTCGGGAGGACCAAGACGAGTGGATTGAGGACCAACACCTCAATCTCTCGTCGTTCGTCCGCGAGCAACTGGACGAACTAATCGAAGAACGAGAGTAACGGATGTACTACGCCTACAAGTATCGCCTCAAGCCGTCTGACGCCCACCGTGAGGAGCTGGACCGCCACCGCGATATTTGTAGGCAACTCTACAACCACACGCTCTACCGCCTCAACGAGTACCAAGATGAACACAGCGAACTGCCGTCCATGACCACGCTACGGTCGGAACTGCCCGACCTCAAACAGTGGTGGGATGACCTCTCAGACGTGTACTCGAAGGTTCTCCAAACCGTCGTGGAACGCCTGTTCGACAACCTCAAAGGACTCTCCAAACTCAAGGAGAACGGCTACGGCGTCGGTCAGCTCAAGTGGAAGCCGCCACGGGAGTTCCGTAGTTTCACGTACAGCCAGTCTGGCTTCAAGCTCGACAAGAAGGGCGGTCAGACTGTTCTGTCTCTCTCGAAACTCGCGGACATACCGATTCGGCTCCACCGCGCCATCCCCGAGGACGCCACGCTCAAGCAAGTCACGGTCAAGAAGGAACCGACGGGTGAGTGGTTCGCTACATTCGGTGTCGAAATGGACCGTGAGCCGCCCGAACCGCCTGAGAATCCCGAGAAGTGCGTCGGCATTGACGTGGGGATTCTCAAGTACGCTCACGACACTGACGGCACGGCGGTCGGGTCACTCGACCTCTCCGACGAACGCGAGCGCTTGGAGCGCGAGCAACGGAAACTCTCGCGCAAACAGCACGGCTCGAACAACTACGAGAAACAACGGAGGCGGGTCGCAGAGTGTCACGCCGACCTCCGACGGAAGCGCCGCGACTTCTTGCACAAGCTCTCGAACTATTATGCTCGGGAGTATGAACTGGTGGCCGTCGAAGACCTCGACGTGAAAGGGATACTGGAATCGCCGCGCAACAGCCGTAACACGGCGTCTGCGGCGTGGGGCACGTTCATCTCGTTGCTCGAATACAAGTGCGAACGCGAAGGCACGCACTTCGTGGAGGTTGACCCTGACGGCACCACCAAGGAGTGCGCGTCGTGCGGCGTTTCGACGGACAAGCCGTTGTGGGTGCGTGAACACTCCTGTCCAGCCTGCGGGTTTGAGGCGGACAGGGACGCGAACGCGGCATGGAACATCCTTTCTCGCGGCCTCGAAGATGTAGGAGTGGGATACTCCGAATCAACGCCTGTGGAGACTGCGCTCCCTGTGGATACCAATTCGGTGTCTGCAAAGCGCGTCGTTGAAGCAGGAAGCCCTACCCTCGAGGAGCGAACGGCGTCAGCCGTGAGCGAGTAGGGTAGGGTAGTTCACTCGTGAAGCAGCCCTCCTCTCGTCCGACCAGATGTCTCAGGCCGATTCCAGTGGTAGTCGGGGACTATCGGACGCTCTCGACGAGTTCGTCGACGGGAAGAGCCCGAACTACGCCGCGAACCTCGAACGCGATCGTCGACGAAGCACTCCGGTATGACTGTGACGTGATAGCGTTCGAGGACCTGACCCATATCCGGGAGAACACGAGTGCGTCGTGGGGTCATAAGTAGGCGTTCCGAACGCTGTACGAGCAAGTGGAGTACAAAGCCGAAGCGGTCGGCATCGCGGTGAAGCAAGTGGGGTCAGCGTACACGTCTAAGCGGTGTGCCGAATGCGGGTTCACGGCAGGGGAGAATCGCCCGACTCGCACCGACTTCCGGTGCGTGAAATGCGAGTCGAAAGCGAACGCAGACTACAACGCGGTCGTCGGATTACATCCGACGGGCAGCAAAGTCGCGTGACGACTTTGCGACGGCGAAGAACATTGGTATGCGGTACGTCTGCCGAGGCCAACAGTCGTCTCGGCGTACGGGCAACAGTCAGCTTGCCCTACAGTCCGGAACGGTGACGCCGAGTGGCGGATTTACCGCCCACCCGGACGGGTTCGAGGTCGAGGACACGGACAAGCCCTACCCTCAACGAGCGAAGTCGTCAGACTGAGCGAAGTAGGGTGGGGTAGTTGACCTGTCACCGACAATCACATCGAGAGAGAGAAAGAGCACAACCCCACCGCTCAGCTAGCTGCCTTTCCCAGCTATGGTCCACGTCATGCTTTGTACTGCTTTGCCGAGAAAATACCCGACGATCAACCAGAGGATTGCAGTATCGGGTCCCTGAATCAACATTCCAAGTGTTCCACCGAGAACTCCGAATAAGACCCCCTGATATGGAATTGCGGATTTTAATGTGTCCACACAGTATGACAGTTAGCTACCGAATTGATTGTTCCGCCGAAAATGTTCGGATTAACCCTTTCTCGATGTCATACTCGTCGGTTTCGGACCTGCGCGACTGTACAAAGGCATCTAACAACGGGGATACGAGGCGATGACTCTCACTGTGAATCGCCTCGGGGTCAAGCCCCGGGGCATTCTCCTATACCGCCTGTAAACGAGTGGTATTCAGGGTTCGCTGTCCAGTGGTGGTGAAGACAGCAATTGCACTGCGTCAGCAGCTACGGATAGACGACGACGGATCCCGTTCCTCCGCCGGGACCCTCGGCGACGGAGCCCGGCACCATTTCGTCGACGTACGAAGCGAGGCGATCACCGGTCGTACGTCGTCGATTGACGGCGTCTGACCCACGGGCTACTTTTTTGGAAGCGTTGCGACGAACTCTCTCGGGCCGACACGGTCGACAGTGTACCCCTCGGCGTCGAACGATTCGATTTCGGCGGCCATCTGATGGTACAGCGGTGTCGGTTCGTGATCGTTGACCAGCGTCAGTGCCTCACCGCTCTCCAGATCCTCAAACGCCTCGAAGATCTTTGGATGGCGTTTCGGCGGCGGTATCTCCCTGAGATCGAGTTGCTGTTCGGACATTCCAGTGAATGACCGGTCGTGAGTATCGAGAGACTTTCTGCGAATACATTCGGGAGTCAGTCCTCGTTGCGGCGACGGTGGCCCTTTGTCGAAACCGTTACCGATCACACGGGCGATGCCGAATTCTCCACCGTGAAGAGGTCGTCATCGGTGAGAACCCGTTCGACACGACCGTGCCACGCTTCGCTGAACGCATCCCGTTCCTCTGGGGTCGCCGTTCCGATGATCAGTTTCTGGAGGCTTCCTGTCGCCGGACCGGCCGCCGGTACGTCGGCGACGTGGTAGGTCACGCGAACAGATTTATCAGTGCCCGTTCTCGCGAAAACGAAGGTGGGGTCGTTCCCCTCGAACTCGCGAAAGTTGAGGAGATCCTGTCTGCCGCCGTGGCCACCCGCGAGCCCGCCGAACCCATCTTCTTCAGCCGCGCCAGTCACGTACGAGACGATCCGTGACATCACGCCGTAGGTGGGATCGTCCTTCGGACCGCCCACAGTGACTTCGATCTGGCCCCGAACGGGGAACTCGTCGGGATACAGTTCGTCTACCCCGAGCTGGGTGATCTGATAGGCACCCGCTGCCGTGGGACACGAGTGGCCGGCTGCCTTCACGACGTCCCTGTAGGTGATGACAAACGGCTCACCCGGTTCGAGAACGGTCAGTGCCTCGGCTACGGGATCACGAATGCGGATCGGCTCGGCGGTTTCGTCGTCGATACACCAGTTCGTCCGGTCGGTATGGGGTGTGGGTTCGCTCATTGTCGTTCTGTCGGTGTGTTCTGTGATCAGAACCGGCGTAGTCGCATCCCGTTGAGGATGACGAGGAGAACGCTGGCCTCGTGGATCAGCATTCCCAGAGCGAGGGTGACGTAGCTCGTGAGGACGCCCGCAAGGAGAATGGTTACGGTCACCGCCGCGAGGCCGACGTTCTCGAGGACGTTCCACCGGGTCGCCTTGCTCAGCGCGACCGCGTACGGTATCCGTTCGAGGTCGTCGGCCATCAGTGCCATATCCGCCGTCTCGATGGCCGTATCCGTACCAGCGGCACCCATCGCGATACCCACGTCGGCAGTCGCCAGCGACGGTGCGTCGTTGATGCCGTCGCCGACCATCGCGACGACGTTGCCCTCGTCCTGGTATGCCTCGATGGCGGCCTGTTTGTCCTCGGGGAGGAGTTCGGCACGGTACTCGTCGATCCCGACTTGTTCGGCCATAGCGGCCGCCGTCCGCTCGTTGTCCCCGGTGAGCATCACCGTCTCGATGCCAGCGTCGTGGAGTACCGCGACGACGCCAGGTGCGGCCTCACGAAGTTCGTCCCGCATCGCGATTACGCCAACGACATCCCCATCTCGGACGACGTGGACGGCCGTCTCACCGTTCGATTCGCGGCCACGGACGTAATCCGCGATGTCGTCAGGGACATCGATGCCACGGTCGTCGAGCAGCGTACGGTTCCCGACAACGATCTCCTGGTCATCGTAGTGCGCGACGACGCCTTTCCCGGGGACCATCTCGAAGTCGTCCGGATCGGGGATCTGTTCCATCGTGGCAGCCGTCGCAGTCCGGTTCGTGTCGCTCTCGTGACTCACTGTCATGCCACCGTCGGTGGCTGTCGGTGAGCGCAGTGGGGCGGCGTCGACAATAGCGTCTGCGAGATGGTGTTCGCTCTTTCTCTCCGCCTTCGCCGCGAGTCCAAGTACCTCAGCGCCATCGGTTCCGAATCCTTCGACGTCCGCAACGAGCGTTTCACCCTTCGTGAGTGTCCCCGTCTTGTCGAAGGCGACGAGGTCGATCTTGCCAGCGCGTTCGAGGTGTTCGCCGCCTTTCATCAGGACGCCCGAGCGGGCGGCGTTCCCGATGGCGGAGACGATGCTGACCGGCGGCCCGATGACCAGCGCACCGGGGCAGCCGATGACAAGCAGTGTCAGCGACAGTATCGCGTTCCGTGTGACTGCGTACGCACCGATGGCCAGCACGACGACGACAGGAGTGTAGTACTTCGCGAACCGGTCGATGAGGGTCTCCGTGGGAGACTGGGCCTCCTGTGCCTCCTCGACGCGGCGGATGATGCGTTCGAGCGTCGTATCCGAACCCGCTCCTGTCGTGCGGACGTCGAGCGCTCCCTCCTGGTTGATCGTCCCAGCGTACACCTCGTCGCCGTCTGTCTTGTGGACCGGTGCACTTTCGCCGGTAACCGGCGCCTGGTTGACGCTGGTCTCGCCGTCGACGACGGTCCCGTCCACCGGAATCTTCTCGCCTGGCTTGACGACGACGACCTCGCCCTCTTCGACTTCGCGAGCGGGTATTTCCTGGTGTGTCCCGTCGCGGCGTACGGTAGCCGTGTCGGGGGTCATCTCCAGCAGTCCCTGGAGGGCAGTACGTGTTTTGCGCATGGTCCGCCCTTCGAGGTAACTACCGAGACTGAACAGGAAGACGACGGCTGCGGCCTCCCAGTACTCTCCGATGAGGATGGCCCCGATGGCAGCGAGTGTCACGAGCGTCTTGATGCCCAGCGTTTGGTTGGTGATCTCGTGGTAGGCAGTTTTCGCGATGTCGTAGCCACCGACGCCCGCGGCGAGGACGAGCATCGCAGCGCTCGCCGTATCGAAACTCGTGAGATACCCGAGGCTCCACCCGCTACCGTAGAGCAGACCGCTCGTCGCAGTAATGATGGCCTTCCGATGGTTCCGGTAGCGCCGTGTGAGTGCCTGTGTCTTCATAATCCTATGCGTGCTGGAGCGTGTAACCCTGGTTCTCGATGGTCTGTACGAACGAATCGGAGTCGACGACGCCGTCGTCGTACCTGATCTCCACGCGGCCTGTCGTGTAGTGGACTTCGACGGCCTCGACGCCATCGACGTTCGAGAGAGCACGCTCTACGGTGCTTGCGCATGTCGGACAATCGAAATCCAGGACACGGAACTGTGTTGTTTCACTCATCGCAGTTCTACGTAGCGTCTATGCCAGCATAAGTATTTTTTATATGATATGTTTGAATGTATATACTAGTGGTTGGAACAGTCAAACGGGCCATCTAGAGCTTCCTCCAGACGCGATTGTATCAGAACGAATCGTCGACGTGGTGTTCCACGCGGTTCCCGCTATCTTTTCCCGCATGCCTTCTTCAGTTCCTGTATGGGTAGTTCTGGTACTGACATTCGCCTCAAGGACATAGCGGTCCGCGACACACGGGTTTCAGACGCTATCGACGAACCGATGCGGGCGATGATCCTCGACATCTTGGCTGACGAGGCGTTGACAGCGGGTGACGTCCACGAACGTCTCGGCGATCGGGGGATCGAGAGGACGGAGAACACCGTGCGCCACCACATCAACGAGTTGCGGGACGCTGGTCTCGTGGACGTCGTTCGGTTCGAGGAGGGTCGCGGGGGCACCACGAAGTACTACGCCGCCAACACGATCGTACTCTCCTATTCACTCCCCGACAGTGCCGATGCTGCGGTCGAGGAGATGGTCGACGCGGTACAACCGCAGATCGAAGACGCCCTGACTACGCTGACCGACGACTACGACGAGGTCATCGACGACATCGTCGCGAACATGCAGCCCTGTGAACACTGCCGAACACAGAAGTACGAAACGTACGTCCTGCTGACCGTCCTTCGACAGGCGTTCGTCCGTACACACGCGAAAGGCGGCTCCCTGCGATAGCGTAGTTGGCGGAGCTGTCACAGTTCCAGATGTTCTTCGACGAACCAGTGGATGATGTGTCCCTCGGCGCGGTGGAGGATGTCGCTGCAGGTTGCGTTTGCGACTCCGAGGTCGTCGGCCACGTCACCCATCGTCGACTCCCGCGGTGTGCGGTAGTAGCCCACTTCGACGGCCGCTCTCAGTACCTCTTGCTGGCGGTCGGTCAGCAACTGATCCGCCTGACTTGCATCGATCTCGCGAACGTGTTCGATGGAGAAACTGATTCCGTGTTCCTCTAGCTGGTCGCGGAGGCTCGAGAGACGAGTGGTCGACGTCGTTACCTCCCACGTTGCTTCCCCGTTCTGGATGTCGAAGGGCATCTTGAGTGGAACGCCGGCCCGCCAGACCGGGCGGAGCGGGAGTGGATTCGTCGTCTGTATCTGGAGGAGCGCTTCGTCGTCGTGTTTCCAGAGCAATTCGAGGTTCTCGACGTCGTCGCGGTCCTGGATGTCGGTGATGATCGGGAGCGGCTCGGTCGCGACGAGTCTGACGAGGCCGATCCCGATCCCTTCGCCGGGAATACTTGTCACGACCTGGAACAGCAACTCCGGATGGGCCGCCGAGATGTCCCCGATCCACGTGCGTTCCGGGATATCGATCGTGAGTTTCGCGTGTGGCATAAGCGGTGGTCGTCTGTATCAGGCCACTCAAAATAACGGTCGTTGCGAATATGTTAGCTATACACTGAACCCTTCGCGTGAACCGGTATTCGGGTTGCACCCGTACGTGTGCGCATGGTCCGCAACCAGATTCGATTCACACCGTTTCACGTCGCAGGCGCGCTGTTCCTGCTCGCTGGCCTCGTATTGGCTGTCTACCACGGCCTCGCGCAGTTCAATCTCGTCCCGTGGCTCGGGTGGGTTTCGTGGAGCCACATCCACTTCGTGACGATCGGCGGGTTCACGCAACTCCTGTTCGGAATGCTCCCCCAGCTCACGGCTCGGAAACTCCAGCGACCGTTGCCCCCGAGGTCCTACGACTGGCTGAATTTCCTCGGGCTGAACGGTGCGTTTCTCCTGGTGTGGTACGGCCGCGGATGGGGGCATAGCTGGGCGTTCGATAGCGGACTCGTCGCGGTCTGGCTCCTCGTCGCCGGATTGCTGGTTGTGATGCTGCGGATGGTGATGCAAAGCGACCGTGGGTGGAACGCCACGATCGGGCTTTACCTGGTGTCCGTCTTCGTGTTCCTGTGGGGGATCACGTACGCGTACGGTCTCTTTGCCCACGTCTGGACGGTCCCCGGCGGGTGGCTCGGCCTGCGGGAGGCGCACGTCCACGCTAACGCATGGGGCTTTCTCGGGCTCGCCGCCATCGGTACGCTCTACGACCTCTTTCCACGCCTGCTCGGTACCGACCTCTACAGCGAGAAGTTACGGACCTACTCGGCGTGGTTCTTCGTCGTCGGTATCTTCCCGCTGATCACCGGCCCCTGGATCGGTATGGGTCGGACAGTCACGGCGAGCGGGCTGGTCCTCTTTGGGACGGGATTTCTACTGTATCTATACAACCTGGTCCAGACGTATCGGTCGACAGACTCCCGGTCGGGTATCGGGGTATCGGTGCTGGCCGCCCAGTTCTGGATGCTCGGCCCGGCAGGATTCGCTCCGTTCGTCCTGTTCGGCGTCGAGTGGGTCGATCCGGCCTTCATCGAGGACGGTGCCCTCCACTTTTTCTTTATCGGATGGGCGCTCCCGATCGCACTTGCGGGGCTCTCGCTCTACTTCCGGAATCTCCCCGCTTTGGACGAAAGCCGACTGGCTCTCAGTGACCGCGCCGACACGACCGATCTTCTCCCAGGCGGAGACGTCCCGTCGGTAATCTCGACGTGGATGGTCGGGCTCTGGAACCTCGCGATCCTGTTCGTGGGCATCGGATTCTTCTATCAGGACCAGCCCTGGTCGGTGTCTCTCTTCGGCCCCGGATACACCATCCTCGTCGTCCTCTGGCTCTACGAACTGGTACAGGCGTTCCGCTTGCGCTGGATTAGTCAGACGAAATTACCGACGACTGAGACGAAATCCTGATTGACCGAGCGATCCTCGGCATTCGATTGTACTCCCTTTCCTCCCTATACAGCCACGATACTCCCGTGTACCGATCCAGACGGACGATTGGTGACAAATCCGTTCGGCACAAGTGGTATCCACGTTCTTCTGCATCCTCAACTATAGGGATGACAGGAACGCTCGACTTGCGCGAGAGACCTGAAGACGAGTATCGAGAACGACTCGATGATGCGTTGCTCGAAGCGGACGTCGGCGACACGTTCGAAGTGGTGACCACTCACGACATCGACCCCCATCTGGTTCGCTATCAGATCGAACACGACCGCACGCTGGAGTGGGAGTACGCAGACCCCGACGCGGAACCACGAGAGGTGCAGGTGACCGTTGGAAGACCACTCGACGACGGAGCATTCGGGACCATCGACGTCCGCGACCTGAAACCCCAGCGGCGACACGAGGCGCTCCTCGAGATATTCGATACTATGAGTGCAGGCGAGGGATTCGTGCTGGTGAACGACCACGACCCGAAGCCGCTGTATCACGAACTTCGGTCGATGCACGGCGACGTAATCGACTGGGAGTACGCGAACCGTGGTTCCGGTGAGTGGCGCGTCGAGATACGCAAGACCGATGACTCCGAGGCAGCCGACGAGGATATCATCACGCGGTACGACGTCCGTGAGATCCCGAAACAGGAACGCCATCCCACAATCCATCACCGTTACGGAATGATCCCCGAGGGCGGGACGATTGAGCTTATCGCCCCCCACGAACCGCGACCGCTGCACAGGGAGTTCCGACAGCAGTACGGCGACTCGTTCACCTGGGAGGTAGTTGAGTCCGAACCCGGTCGCTGTCGCGTCCAGATCACGAAAGGGGAGGCGGTCGACGAGCAGGCCGACTCGTCGGGTTCCGAGGACGACGTCGCGGCCCCGACCGGAGGCGACGGGACCATCGAGGTCACCGAGGAACTCGACGTTCGGGACCTCCCGCCGGCACAGCGGCACGAACGGATCTTCGGCGCGTACGACGGACTGGAGACGGGTGAGGGGTTCGTCCTGGTGAACGACCACGATCCCAAGCCGCTCTATCACCAGTTCGAGGCCGAGGAAGGGCCGGAGTTCCAGTGGGAGTACCGCAAGCGCGACTCCGGCGAGTTCAGAGTCCTGATCGGGAAAGCGGAGACGGCCAGGGACAGTGCAAACGACGGGGTGACGGACGCTCCGTTCTGACGAACCCGGTGGCAGACATCGGGTCCGCAAACAGGTCGGGATCTCACCCGTGACTGGAACGTCACTGTAGGCGAGAGGGGTCGAGTTCGAACCGAGGAGATATGGGGCTCGCCGTCGCGTTCGATACCATGGCTCGTACGGCCGTCATCGCCGGGGTCGGCCCCGGACTCGGTGATTCGATCGCACGGAAATTCGCGTCTGAAGGGCTCTCGGTCGGCTTGCTTGCACGGAGCGGCGATTACCTCGAATCGCTGGCGACGGACCTGGGGGCGACGGCTGGCGATGCCGTCGCGGTCACCTGTGACCTCGCCGAACCGGACGAGATACACCGAGCGTTCGCCGAGGTACGGGACGCGTTCGGCCCGGTCGACGTCCTCGTCAACCACGCGAGTGCCGCTCCCTGGAAGGGACTGAGGACAGTCTCCGACGAGGAGTTCCAGCGCGCCCTCCACGTCGGCCCGCGGGCGGCGTTACACTGCTCGCAGGAGGCCGTCGAGGACATGCAATCGACCGACGGGGACGGGACGATCATCTTCACCGGCGCAACCACGTCGGTCCGGGGTCGAGAGGACGCCGTCGGGTTCTCGGCGGCCAAGTTCGCCTGCCGCGGGATGGCCGAATCGATGGCCCGAGAACTTGGTCCGAACGGAATCCACGTCGCTCACGTAGTCCTAGATGGACAGATCTGCCCACCGGAGGGGCCCAAACAGCGCGACGCGGGTGAGTTTCTCGATCCCGACGAGATTGCGGAGAACTATTGGCACCTTGTCGAGCAGAACCGTAGCGCGTGGACACTCGAACTGGATCTTCGGCCACACGTAGAGGAGTTTTAGACTTCCAAGCACGACGGTCGGCCGGCGGACTCAGAGGAATTGACCGAGCAGGTTGTGCTCGGCCCGCTGGATGTACTCGTTGACGGTCGAGGATTCGAGGTCTATCTCGGCAGCGATATCGGCGGCTGAGACTTCTTTGGGGACCTCGTAGTAGCCCATCTCCCCGGCCGTTTCGATGACCTCTCGCTGGCGGGTGGTCAGTTCGTCCAGTGAAGACTCCCCGGCCCCTCGTAGCCCCTAATACGCTGGAAGTTCGGCGAGACACCCGCTTGCTCGTACTCGCTGAGCTGCCCAGATATCGCGTCGTGCGAACGGACAAGCGACATCGTAGCACCACCGTCGCCGTGCTGACGATGTCTGGGCTCCGCCGAGAGCCGTCTTAGGGACGCTGACGACGAGCGCACACCTGCCGACCTCGAGAAGATCCACACGCTGCAGTCGATGTACAGACGGAGCGAGCAGTCGCTCAATGTCCTCGCGGGGGAGTCGATCGATCGTCTCACTGGCCTCGTCGATCGGCTTCGGAACTCCGGGTGACGAGACCTTGTCAGCATGGTCTCCAGAGACAGGTCCCCAGCGGGACTTAGGAGCGGCGGATAACGCATATCAAGCGTGTTGTGAAGATACGATCCGGACGGCTCGCCTTTGGTCCGTGCGGTGGGTTTAGTAGTGACGGTACTTTCTTTTCAGCCGAGCAGATGTCTCACACCGATTCCGGCTGTTCACGCCGACTCTCAGACGCTCTTGCGGAGTTCGTCGACGGGAAGAGCCCGAACTACGCCGCGAACCTCGAACGAGTCGTCGGAAAGTGGATCGACTGGTGTGCAGATCGCGACGTCCACACGCTCGACGATGTGGAGGTCCAAACGATGGCCCGCTACGCCGACCACCTCACCCGTCGCGTCCGGGCTGGGCAAGCCGATGCCGACGACGGGATCGCGGCCTCCTCGGCCTGGACGTACTACAGCCAGATCTCCGCCTTCCTCTCGTGGGCGACCAAGTGGGAGTACATTCCCGAGAACCCCGCCGACAAAGGCCGAGCGAAGGACCAACTGCCACCGAAGCCCTCGGGGAATGATCACGAGCGACAGTTCTGGCAACCCGAACAACGGCAGGCACTGATGGCCTATCTCGACGAACGAGCCCGCGAAGCCATCCACGCCGACGACGTCGACACCTTCGAGCCCGTTCGCGATCGAGCGCTGGGGGCTGTCTTAGCCTACACTGGAGTTCGCGGCGCCGAAATCCTCGCCGATCGGCACGACCACCGCCGGACGGGCATCACCTGGAGCGACGTCGATCTCGACGGTGGGACGATCACCGTCCTCGGAAAGAACCAACAGGTCGAACCGACACCACTCCCGGCCCAAGCCGTGGAACCGCTGAGTCGTCTCCAGACGCTGTTGTCATCGCCGGATGGGGACTGGCCCGTGTTCCCCTCGCGACACGCGCCAACGCTCTACGAGGCCATCGAGACGGCAGGCTATGACCGCCCGGACGGCGACCCGTGGGAGTTCGTCGTCGACGAGGGTATCGTGCCGCCGTCGCTCACAACCTCCGGGGTTCGGTCCCTACTGAAGCGCTGGAGCGAGAACGCGGATATCCCGGATCTCGACATCGACGCCGGCGAGTACCTCACCCTGCACGGCGCTCGCCGTGGTGTCGGCGAGAAACTCTACCGCGAGCGAGGGGCCGCAGCTGCACAACGGACACTCCGTCACGCTGATCCCTCGACGACGAGCCAGATGTACTCCCACATCGAAGCCAGCGAACTCGCTGAGGACAACACCGACGTCTTTGGCGACGAGTGAAACCGACGAGTCCATCACCAAATCGGATGTTCAAAGAATGAGTCTCCCGAATCCGAGCAATACGACCTGGTATCGGGCTACGAGGCTACGAACGTCTGGATCATCGAACTCCCGTAAGTGAGCCCTCCAAGGCGCTTTGGTCTTTGGCTTCTACCCACTCGATTTCAGCGCCAAACTCACCTTCAGGGACAACAAGAACCCGTTTGAAACCCGACGTTCGGTAGTCCTGAAGCTAGTTCAGTGCATGACTCCTGTTTTCGGAGATAGATTCTATCGTCTCAACCCCGATAATCAAGTTACGCTCGTGGAATCAATTGATATGATCTCAAATTTCCAATCAAATCCGTCGATTACGCCGGGTGGCTCGTCGATATGGCTTCATTTCACTTGCTCCTGAGATTGAGAAGCTCTACTTGACGTTCTCGATATGGGTGGGAGAGTCTACGACACGAGATATCACATTTGTCCCTCAGTACACGAGCGATAAGCCTTAGGCATACTGTCCACCAATAATGATTGAAATAAAAACTATATTGATGGATTTGACAATCTTATTGTGGGTTATGAATTCGCTTTTTTGAATCTCACATTATCACGGTCCTTCTAGAGCATGTATGGACTGAAAAGATCTAAGCTAGTAATATATATGGCGAATAGAGACTTATATTCTCCCTATCAATGCGTACTTGTGGGAGAGTGAGGCAGAACAACAAATCTAACAGGCGTACATTTATTATATATTCCTGCTATTGTTTATATGATAATTCGTTGAGTCAAAATTGCACTTGGGTCCTTAAGTGCACCCAGATTTTCGTGACTCACGACACCTACCATGAAGACCAGTTACACAGCAATACGAGGGGGGAGGAACCCGCTACGGCAGAAGACGACGCGGCGACAGACGCGCCGGCCAGTGACTCGGACGACACTCCCGAGCCAGCGCCAGAGGAGTCTGAAGCACCCACTGACACCGACGCCGACACCGACACCGACACTGACACTGACACTGACACTGACGGCCCCGGTCGACAGACCGACCTGACCTCTCTGGGCTCCGGACACTCGGACACGCCCGAGCCCAGCAGCGAATCGAAGCGCTCAGAGAGTGAGCAACCCGAATCCGAGCAGTCCGGCGACCACGCGGGCCCCGACACCGATTCGCCGCCCACGCAAGAGCCCGAATCGGCCGTCACAGAACAGCCTGCCCCTGCAACGACAGCAAATCCGCTTGCAGACGCGACCGAAGCAGACACGCCGATCGACGGCGTTGCCCACCGCAACGACGGCGGCGAACCTGTCGCCGTGCCCAACACCGCAATGGACGACGCCGAGACTGCCCGGCTCAAACCTCGCCCGGACGAACGCGCTGTCCAGGCCTGCCTGGAAGCGACCGCCCAGTTCTTCCACGACCACCTCGACGCCGAGATCGGCCACAACAAAGCCTGGAACGACGACAGTGGTCTGGACGCCGGCTTCTTCAAGCCCGAGACGCCACGCAACTACTACACCGAGCCCGACCTGATCGCCAGCCCCGCTATCGAGGTCGAACCCGACCCCGACGCTGAGGCCGCCGACGACCCCGAGGCAACGGGCGTCGTCGCCAAGGGCAGCATGGACGCCATGCTCAGCGAAGAGGACTGCCTGGAGACCACCACGCCCCACCAGTACCTCGGCCAGGACTCCAGAGGCTGGGCCGACCAGACCGTCGACGACAAACTCCTTGGCTGGGCCCCCGCCGACCACAGAGCCCTGTACGACCACCTGATCGAACTGGGCTTCAACCAGGAAACCCTCGTCGCGACCGGCCTGTTCACCCAACCCGACGCCTACCGAGAACCCGAGGACGGCGAAGGCTACGTCGACTACACAGTGGCCGACACCGACCCGAGCCCGCTCAAGAGCATCCCCTACGCTCGCTATGCGTTCCCGTACTTCGACGAACATGGGAGAGTCGCGTTCTTCATCTTCCGCCAGCCCGACTTCGACACCGAACACGGCACCCACCCCGAGGACTTCATGCCGAGCAAGTACGTCAAACTCGCCATCACGAAGTCCTACACTATCGTCAACGAGCCGATTTATGGGGCTGAGACCATCCAGCCCGGCGAGCCACTCGTGGTTACCGAAGGGATTGCGGACGCCATCACCGCCCACCAGTTCGACATTCCCTGTATCTCGCCCGTCACGACGCAGTTCAAGAGCTCGCATATCGAGCCGCTGGTGGACTACCTCGAGCGCAACGAGATCCCCGACGTCTACTTCGTGCAGGACTCGGACCCGCCGGAAAGTTCCCTCGTCGACGAGGCCACCGACACCGAGACCGACACCGACCTGAGCGACAACTTCGACAAGCGCGGTGCCCGTCGCGACATGGCGATCCGCAAGCTGTTCTGCACCGGCCAGTTCCCCGGCGACCGGATGTTTACCGAATCGCTAGTCGTCCAGAAGCACAAGGAAGGGGACCTGGCGACGGTCCTAGACGACCAGACCATCACTGTCGCCCCGCCGCGTGACCCGGACAAGCCCGCCGACGAAGCAACGCCAGTCACCGCCGACGAGATTCCCGTCCACCTGCTGGCCGACGACGTCGACGGGCCCGACAATGGACCCATCGGCCGGCGGCTGAACCTCGGCCACTACGGATCAGGGATCAAGAGCGCCGTCGATATGGGCCGGAAACTCGAAACGCAGGTCGCCCCACAGTCCGAGACGGCCACGGGCGTCGTCCAGGAGGCGGGTGCGCTCTATCGCAACGAGGTCGTCAACGGCGAGGCCGACACCATCCACGACCTGCCCGACCGGTATGAGCGTGTCGCAGACGCCGCACGAGGGGTCGAACCGGCTACGCCCTCCACGGAGGCCGACGACTCGTTCCATCTCGCTCAGCGCCCGCACGACGCCGAGAACGACGGCCAGGCATCCGACCACGACGGGACGAACGTCTGGATCATCGAACTGCCGCAACTGGGCGACGAGAAACGCGACCTCGACGACTACCTCCTGAACGGCTGGCTGTCGCTCTCGCCGCCGCTCTCGTGGACGCTGCCCCAGTCCATCGGGGATGCAACCCCCGACGGCATGGACGCGCCACAGTCGCCGCTCTCGGCCGCTGCGTGGATGGAGGGCCTTGCCGACGCCGACACCCCCCTGACGGGTGGGCGGGCCGGGGCGATCCATCCCGAGACGAGTTTCCTCGATACGGCCAGCCCGCCAGCGCTGTTCGCGGTGCTGGGGCCGGCCGATCAGTCGCTCGTCGACGGCGAAACGTTCTACCACGCACCGAACATGCGAGCGTTCGAAGGCGGGACGTTCCGGCCGGCGGATCGGGATGGTGGCGTCACCCCCGCCGACGCGAAAGCCGATGCGGGTGTGGCGTTGCGTGGGGATACGGTGCCGCCGCTCGCGATGTTCGGCCCACTGCCGACCTACACGCCGAAGCTCCATCCCGCCGGGAGCTCGGCCGGCCGGCGCAGTACCGACAGTGGCGGCTCGCTCGATCTCGACCCCGAGGAAGTGGAGGCACGAGTTGATTCTGGCGACTACCGCGACCTCACCGGGAAGTTCAATCCGCTGTGGTCGGTCACGCTCTCGGATCTGGGCATGAGCGAAGGCGAGCGAGGGAACAATCCCCTGGGTCATCACGGCGATTCGCCGAACTACTTCGTGGTGCTGGGCGAGGACCGGGCCTACGACCACAAGTACGACGCGAATTACAACTTCCAGCTGTACGCGCTGTGTGATATGGGTATCCGGTCGGCCAGAAACCCCAGAGGTGACCTGAGCGATATGGAGCGATTCCACCTCTGGCACTACGCCAAGTCCGAGGGGCTGGTCCCCGAGGAGACGCCGGTGCCGACGCGAGGGCTGATCGGCTATGCCATCGAGAAGGGGTTCTGTGACGAAGACGCCCTCCAACACTGGGAGAGCCAGGACGAGGGTCAACCGCCGACCAAGCTCCCCAGTGACGCCTATCTGGACACGCTGGCGTCGATCGAAGAGGAGACGGGATACACGCCGCCGCGACTGGCCGACAAGCGTGCAGCTGGTGACGACGGCGACGAGAGCGACGGCGATACCCAAGCCGCCGACGGGGACAAGGCAGAGACCGAGGAGGCCACTACCGCAGATCCACTCACGCTGGAGGAGGCCGCGATCGAGTACGGGATGCCGCTTACTGACCCCGAGAGCGACAGCCGCTTCGCCAAGCCGTACTTCCAGCAGTTCCTCACCGCTTGCGTGGTGAGGCCCGACGACGATGACGCCGACGACACGTACCTCCGAAAAGACCACCTCCGCGAAGTCTACAACAAGTGGGCCAAGATCCAGGTAAAGGACGGCGAACAGAGCAGCACCAAAGAGGTGCCGGACCTTGAGACGGACCTCACCCCGCAAAAAGCCGGCCACAAATCCAACGACCATATCGATGCAGAATCATCGAGAGTGCGACTTGACGGTGAACCACGCCGGGCGTTCGCAGGTCTTGAACTCTCGGAGTATGGCAGGGAAATCTTGAACCTGGAACTATCAGAAAGATAGAAGCTAACGCACACCGTTTTTCTTCTCTTCTGAGGTCCCGATCAGCAGGCTCATGCCCGCCGCCCGAACGACGGTAGTGTGCATTGTTCAATTGATTCTATTTGGAGCCATCCACACCCCGAACTTTCCCCTTTCCCAGTGAAATACCACTGGCCGAACCAGGGTGTGATGGAGGTCAATGGCCAAAGTGCGAAAAAAACCAGACGGCAAGGGTGTGACAAACTTCAATTTCCGCTCAAAAAAGTTCGTCACACCCCCTACAAAATCGCATGACTGCAAGGGCGTGACGAACTTTCCTTGGCCACTTTATTTCGCTATAAACCATAATATCTCTGAGTGTTTCACCGCAAAACCTGAAAATAACCAGACGGCGGGGGTGTGACAAACTTTGGTCGCCCCCCGAATACGAAGTTTGTCACACCCCCTCAAAATCGCATGACGGCGAGGGTGTGACAAACTTTTCTCTCCTTTCGGAATTTTTCATCGCCGATATGCCAATATTCGGGACTAATAGCCGCTCTTGGGCCCGAATAAGAGCGAGAATCTGGCAGACTTTATTTCACAGTTTTCGGGACCCCCCGATTTTGGGCCCAGCGTTCTAGAGAAGACCCCCATGTACCCCCGAAGGTGGGGGGTTCAGGCCACATGGCCAAGTATCGGGAATGTGATACAGCAGCTGGATACAGCCCACCACCGAGGAGGGGTGGAACCCCCCTGGGTAGAAATGACCTGGGTCTTCTGGCACTGGCTGAGCAGGGAGGGGAGATGGCCGATCGCGACAGCATCTCCCAGCGGCCGGATGGCCTTGGACTGGCAGGTGGACCGACAGCAGCATGGGCCAGTCAGCTAGGCGGGACCTCTCGGATAATCTTACATACGCACCAGTGGGGCTTTGGACCAGTCTCAGCAGGTGGCTTCCCCAGGGGCAGCCGGCCCCGAGGAGAGGCACCACCAACACAACAGCGACGAAGCCGAGCTTGCAGTAACGCAGTGGCAGGGACAAGCCAAAACGCACAGCAGACGCACCCCCAGGGCCACAGGTGGAGGGCCGAGGAGACGAAGCAGACGCAAAGTGGCTACAGCATCGCCTTCGCAGGCGTGGTCGAGAAGCGAGACGCACAACAGGGATACCCCCAGGGCCACAGGTGGAGGGCCAGGGAGACGAGGCAGACGCAGGAGGACCAGACGCATCAGCAGCGGGGAGGACGCAGACGCCGGGCGAGGCCGGCTTGATGGGACGCAGGACGAGTCGGGCAGCGGTCCCCGAAAGCCCTCGGTCGCTCGCGGTCGCTCGACGACAGCACCGACAGCACGCGAGACGACCTCGCCCTTTCAGTCCGCCAGGGAGGCGGTTGTCGAGCCGGCAGGAACGAGATGGACGCAAACGCCGACGCAGGGTCGGCTGTCGAGCCGGGAGAAACAGGGGGAGGACGCAGACGCCGGCAGAGCCGGCTGTCAGGCTGGAAGCAACGGTGGAATAGGCACGGGGCGACACCAGACGGCCGGTCGGTCGGCCTTCAGTGGGGAAGACGCAGACGCCGGCAGAGCCGGCTGCCAGGGTGGAAGCAACGGTGGCACAGCATGGGGCGACACCAGACGGCCGGTCGGTCGGCCTTCGATGGAGAGGAGCTGGCAGACGAGATCCGCACCGCACAGCAGGTGGGCCAGCAAGCAGGGCTGGGTGGGGGTGACCGGCAGCGAATCGAGGCAGACGCCGGGCGGGGCCGGCTTCGGTAAGTGGCAGACATTGTTGCTCCCGACCGGCGGTGAGGTCTTTCGGAGAGAGACCTCGGAGCACTACCAACGATGTCTCAGGACGCAACGCAGACCGACGACGCACAGTACGAACGAGTGACTGCCGGCGACCCGCGTCTTCCCGGCGGCTTGACCCAACGCGACGCCGAGAGACTGCAAGGCATCGACGTCGATTCGACGCCCCGGTCGCGGGACGAGGTTCTCCAGGAACGGGCTGCCGCCGAACGGCGTCGCCACGCGGAAGCCGACGCCGAGGAGGTCGCCGGCCGATGAGCAGCGACCCTCACCTCGGGCGAGACGAACCGCTGCCGGACAACACGCTCGGCACGAAACTCCGCCGGTTCGCCGGCTACCTCCGAGAGCGGCCGCTGGACACGCTTCGGACCGCCGTCGGCGACGGTCGAACGCTGCCGCCGGTCGGCGAGCAGGCCACCTTCGACCTCGAGGACGGCATCGACGACGACAACCCGCTGCTGCCGGTGACCGTCGCCTACGCATGGCCAACGGCCGACGGGGAGTACCACTGCATCTGGAAGTACGACGCGACTCACTGCGGGGAGCCAGCTCCAGCGTCAGTCCTGGATTTCGACGCAGACGCAACGGCGGTTGACCAGTGAGCCATCAGCCCCCTTTTTTGCTGTGCCTCAACCGTGGCCAGTGACAGCTTTGTTTCAGGCCCGACTCAACAGAAACGCATAGTAGTGCATTGCTCCACCAGCCGACACAGATGGAAGGGAACCGAACGCGATCGTGGCACCGCAGCCAATGCAGACACCGAGACCGACGACCAGGAGATAGATTCGCCATGTAGTACCGCAGCCAATGCAGAAACAGGGCAGACATCGTTGCTACCGACCAGAAACGGGGCATTTCAGCCCTGTGAGCACTATGGCAAGCGACACTACCACCATCGCCGGTATCGAAGTTGAAAAGACCATCTCCGTCGACGGCCTCGACTCAATCGAAGCCCTCGAAGACCTGGAGTGGAACGAACTGCAAACTCTCGCCTCCACGCTCGAACTCGGTGTCTCCCAAGACGCATCCAAGGAGGCCGTCATCGAGGCCATCGACGCTCAACTGAACCCACAGCAGGAGCGTCAGCAGACCACCATCGGTCACTGGAAGGTCGACGACTGCGACACCTACGTGGGTCGTGGCTACGACGGCGAGGCTCTCGGCGACGCCGAAATCGGAGAGCACGGCTGGCTCGGTAACCCGTTCTCGGTCGACGAATGCGACGGCGGCCGCGCTGAAGCCATCGCGCGATTCAAGGTCGCCTTCGAGACGAAGCTCAAGACCGACGCCGAGTTCCGCGACGCAGTCGCCAACCTCAAGGGCGACACGCTCGGCTGCTGGTGCCAGGCCGAAGACGAGACGCCTGGCCAGGACGAACGCGCCGACCACTGCCACGGCGAAGTCATCGCCCACTACGCCGACCAGCTCTAGACCCCCCTCGGGTCCTTTTTTTGTTGTCCGCACAGCGACGGAGCGCTGTCGTCGCTGTCGCTCCGACAGTCGGTGGCGTCTCCCTGCGGTCGACCCGACCGGGACCCGGACCACGGCAGATACTCCACTGTTTCGCAGGCGAGCTCACCGTGGCCAGTGGCAGCTTTGTTTCAGGCCCGGCTGAACAGAAACGCAGAGTAGTGCATTGCATCACCAGCCGACACAGATGGAAGGGAACCGAACGCGATCGTGGCACCGCAGCCAATGCAGGAACGGGGCAGACATTGTTGCCACCCACCGGAGACGAGGTCTTCGGAGAGAGACCTCGGAGCACTACCAACGATGTCTTCGAAAGAACGCACCTTCACGAGCAGTGGCGCAGTCACTACGACCAAGCACGAATCGGCCTTCGCCGGTGTCGAGACCAAGACGGGCGGCCTGAGCACCTCGGACCTCGTCGCTCGCGTCAACGGCAACGGTCCCTCGGCCGACTCCCTGGTTGCCGAAGCACTCCAGGCGTCCCTGGACGGTTTCATCGCAATCGAGTACATGAGCGGCCTCGACGCACTGGCAGTCAAAGGCACGGCAAGTTCGGCTGGCACGCTGGCCGAACGGCACCCCGAGGCGGCCGTCGTCAACCTCAAGCGGGCCCGCTGGGTCGCACGCGACCTGGAAGGCATGGACATCGCCCCCGAGAAGGAACTTCGCTGGCACGCGATGGCGGGCACCCTCCAGGGCTGAACACCACTCGGGCCCCTTTTTTGTGAACCGCACAGCGACGGAGCGCTGTCGTCGCTGTCGCTCCGACAGTCGGTGGCGTCTCCCTTCGGTCGACCCGATCCGGGGCCCGGATCACGGCAGACACCCACTGTTTCGCAGGCGAGCTCACCGTGGCCAGTGGCAGCTTTGTTTCAGACCCGGCTGAACAGAAACGCAGAGTAATGCATTGCTCCACCCAGCGGAGAGAGTGGCTGCCAGACGAACGCGATCGTGGCACCGCAGCCAATGCAGACACAGGAGGCAGCCATTGTTGCTCCCAACCAGAGACGAGGTCTTCGGAGAGAGAGAGACCTCGGTGAACACCATGTTCAACAAGCACGTCCACGACAGCAACGCATTCGAGAGTGCCGCCAGCCAGCAGAACCCTGATTCGATGCCCGAGCCACGAAACGGTGGTCGGGCCGACGGACCAGACGCACCGAGGCCGGACCAGCTCGAAGCCGCCGACACCGTCGAGGTCCGAGACGACGTCGGCACCGCGGTCGGCCCAGATGCAACGCCAACCGTCACGGCCGAGCCAGCAGAGGACTTCGCAACCGCTGAAGCCTTCGCCGCTCGCCTGGACACCGGCGTTCCGCTGCTCGTCAAGGCCGGCACCAAGACGATCGGCACCGTCACCGCGACGCGAGCACGCAGCGAGCCCGGCAAGCTGTTCGTCGAGTTCTCCCATCATTATGACCTGTTCCGCGAGGAAGTGCGCGAAGCACTCCTGGCGGCCATCGGCAGGCGCGTTCTCCCGGCGGTGTACCTCGCCGAAGACCCCGTCCTCGAGTAACACACTCACGCCCCCTTTTTTGCTGTGCCTCAGCCGTGGCCTGTCGCCGCTTTGTTTCAGACCCGGCTATACAGAAACGCAGAGTAGTGCATTGCCCGACCGAGACTCGACTGTCTCACAGAGACGCCGTATATGGTCTGTTCAGCGGGGCTACGCGGAAAATTTGTTTGCCATGATGGGTAGCGGTCCCGGAGACCGTGGAGAGAGACCTGACATGAGTTTCGATACCTACACCGTTCGACCAGATGGTACCGTTTGCACGGAAAAACGCGACACCGGCCTCGCCGACATCGACACCGACATGGGCGGGAAGGACGTCGCCGACCTCCTCGACGCGATGGGGGGCGACCAGTGACGCCGACCAGCGAGGTCGCCCCGGACGAGGAGGCGGCAGACGCAGGCGACGAGACAGTGCAGACGGACCTCACGCCGGAGGCCGACCGAGAGGACCTCTGTCGCGAGTGGTTCTTCGAGACGGAGTGCCAGACGCCCGTCGAGTACGCATCGCGGACCGACGACTATAGTGTGCCGGCACCAACGGCGGCCGTCACGGGCATCGACGACCTGGGCAACTGGAACGGCTTCGAGCACCGAGGCCACCGGTTCGTCGCCAGCGAGGTCATCAGCGGCGCTCGGGCGGCTCTCTCGACCGTCCATCGCGAAGCCGGCAATGGCAACTCGCCCAGCCATGTCCACCTGGGCCGGCTCGCGTCGGCGCTGTCGGACTACTTCGAAGAGCGGTTCGACGCCTGGTTCCACGAGTCCCCATCGACGGACTCCGACATCGAGACCGTCGCCGTCGACGCATCGACCGACATTTACGGCCCACTACTCTCGGTGGACGGCCACGACGACTGGGACACCAACCTGCCGGTGCCGTTCCACAACGAGGTCCACCGGCAGATCATCGCGATCGCCTGCACATACCTCCTCGCCGCAGCGAACCACCAGCGCAATGCCGACACGCAGTGCCGGAAGGCCAACGCCAGGAAGGCACTCAACGAGACGCTCGTGGACACCTGCGTCGGCGAACTTACCGAAGACGAAGCCCACGCCCTCGTCGAGCTCGCCTACGACGAAGGTACGGACGCAGCCTGACACGCGCCCCTTTTTGCGAGATCCGCAGCACAGGCACCTCACACCTCCCCCGGTTTCTTGCACGCCATCTCTCTCCGGAACACTGAGTAGTGCATTGCTTGACCACCGGTACGCCAGCCCGGTTTATCTTCCCTGATAGGTGACCTCAGCCCGGTGAGCCGGCGGAACCTGGAACGTGGACTGGTCCGCCAGCCGGACCACCGGCTGTGGCGGTGGAATGGACAGCCTGGACCGGACGAGCAGTGGTGCAGGTGAGGCAGACATTGTTGCTGACCACCAGAACCGGTAGTCATGGACACCGGAGACAGCCTGGAGAGCGACATCGGGAGTAGCCCGGTCGCTGTCCTGTCGGAGTTGTCGCGGTGGATTGGTCGGCCGTGCCGAACTGGAGCAGACATTGTTGCTGACTACCGAAACTGCGGTTTCAGCGGCCGTAGGGTGGAGCCTGCGGCGATTGGAGAGAGATTCACTATGTCCGAACACGAAATTCCGACCCTTGAGGAGTACTGCAACTCGAACAACACTGCGGACGATTCCCGTGCAACGCGGAGCCAGTCGAACAACGCCGAACGCGACGAGCCGGCCCCCGAGAAGAACGAGAACGCCGACTACGACCTCTCGGTCCTCGGGCGGGCGTTCAGCCTCGTCGTCCACGGCCGGGCGTGGCATCCCTCCTGGGGGCCCACGCTGGGCAACTACGAAAACGTCGTCCCGCGCACCGAGTCCACCGTCGAGACCTCGATGGGCAGTTCGGGTGACGACGGCCCCGACATGCGGAGCAGCGCGTCCCAGGAGAAGCAGGGCAACTTCCAGAACACGCCCGACGGCTGGGGCGTCGTCGTCGGCAAGGGCTGGAACAGGAGCATGTCGAAGGCCCAGAAGCTCGAAGTGCAGATGTCCCACAAGGGCCTGCCGTTCTCAGGCTCGTCGGCAGCGCGGCTTGAAGGGCGTGCAGGCGAGCAGCGCCTGCGCGAGCAGCGCCGAGCGCAGTACCCGGACCGCGAGCGCGTCGTCGAGGCGTTCCACGAGCAGCAGGGCGCAGACGACGACGCTGACACGGAGAGCGCCGACATGGACTCTCCCTACGCCGGGACCGAAGACGAGTGGCTCACCGAGGACATCGACCCGACGATGGCCGCCGAAATAACGTCCACGTTCGACGTCGAGCCCGAGCCAGAGCGCGAGCCCGAGGGCGCAGCGACCTCGCACGAAGCGTGGGAGCAGGCCCAGGAACACACCAAGGCGGCCGTGGCGCACCGCGCAGAGACCATCCGGCAGGGCCTTCGCGAGAACCCGGTGACGAACACGTGGCAGCCGGCGTTCGACACCTGGAACGAGAACGGAAACACGAGCGTCGAGGCACGCCAGGCACGAACCGATTCGAGGGACTACCGGCCAGTCCACGCCCGACACATGAAGCGCCGAACTCCCGATGGCACCTACGATCCGCGATGGGCACCGGACCAGCGCGAGACTGAAATGCGAACCATCGGCGGCAAGCGCGTCGAGGTGGCAACCACGCCGACCGTCCGAACGCGGAGCGAGCAGCTGGAGAACATCGCAGCGCGAGCCAAAGAACAGACGCTCTCGGCCAGCACGCTCGCAGACCTCGAACGGGACGTCATGAACCTGTACGACCGCAACGTCGAGTGCGCCGGTCGCGACGCCGAAGAGACGTTCTTCGCACCCGCCGAGGGCAGCGAGCATCCCGCGGACGAACACGTGAACGTCGACGTCGCGCCCGATGGCTCCATCGCGGCGAGCGGCGGCGCAGCGGCGCACACCGTGCCGTCGCTGCGAGCGCTCCGGAACGCGTTCGAGCGCGAACTGGCCGGGCGCGGCGAAGACCCGCTCCAGGCGTTCCAGCCGGCCCAGGCCCGCGCGTGGCATCCGACGACGTACGCGCTCGACGAGGTTGACCCCGAGTGGCCCGCCTGCTCGGTCCAGGTGCGCGTCGAACGAGCGTACAAGCCCAACCACGCGAGCCAGCAGCAGGTCCTGGACGTGACCGACGCCGCGCCAGAACTGAACAGTAGCGAGCAACTGGGCTCGGCGAAGCTGACCATCTGGAAGGCGTCCGAAGTCGACACGCTGCTCTCGGAAGGCGACATCGTCACGATTCGCAACGCCAAGCCGAGTAGCTACGCCGGCCGACTCACCCTCGCAGCGGCGTTCGACACCTCCTTCCACATCAACCACGCCAGCAACAACGCGCCGGTCACCCGGTCGGGCAACGACGCCATCACGAACTCCCCGACGGGGACTGCCCAGAAGCCCACGCGGGGCAAGGGCAAGTACGCCTTCCCGAGGGTCGAGGCCGACGACGACGTGCCCCGGCTGGCCCAGAAGCGCTACCGGCCGCCGGAGCGCACCTTCAAGCAGGGCCCGCCCGAGGAAGGCAAGAACACGCGCGTCGGCCGGCCGATGGCCGAGCAGAACTGCCCGATGGAGTGGGTCGTCCCCGTCCCCGAGTGGGCGAGCGTGCCCGGCGCAGAGGCGTTCATCGGCGAGGAATCCGACCAGCTGCCCGACGCAGAGGCCACCGTCGAGCAGTTCGAGGCAGTGCTTCAGCGGTTCGAGACCGAGCACACCGACTACGGGCCCAAGCTGGGCTCGCGGACCTTCGACTGGCCCGACCACGGGGCGGAGGTCGCCGTCATCGACGCGACCGAACTCGGCGCGGCCGACGAGGTGCTGGGCGTGGTCAGCGGGCATCTCCACGCCGAGCACGTCGAGATTCGCGTCTTCTCCGGGCTTACCAGCGACAACGAGTCGGTCGGCAAGGCGCGTGCCGTCTCCTGGGACACTCAGACCGACAACGCGGTCGAGGTGTCGGCAGCCATCGCGCACACCGCTGGGTGGCAGGCCCGGCTGGAGCGCGAGGTGCGCCGGCTGCGCGAGTCCCACTACGACGACGAGAAGGTCCCACCGAAGGTCCTCAGCGACGACTCGCCCATGCCGGATTCGGGCCCGGAGGTCCTGGCGTTCGAGGACGACGACGCGCGAAGCGCACAGCGCAACAAGCCGTCGCGAACGCTGTTCCAGAACGCGGCTGGCGAGTACGCCTGCCCGGTCGATGGCTGTGAGTTCACCCACGTGAACGTGGATTCGGTCGTCGCCCACATGGGTGGCAAGGCGCAAGCGTGCCCGGACCACGCGTTGGCAGACCTAAGCGCGGCGTCCGAGCAGGCCGACATCGAGCCGGCGGGCGCGTCGGGCGAGGCGACGGCGTTCGACCACGCCAGCAAGGACGACGACGCTGACACGGACGAGTCGGAAGCGGCAGTCGCGCCCGACGAGATTCAAAGCGACGGCAGCGTGGAAGTCCTCGACCTCTGAACGCGGTTCGACACCCGAAATTTGTCTGTTCTGATGGGTGCGAGGTCCGAAGGTAGCGATGAAACGTTGCATCGTGTCGATTTGCTGATGTAGGTCTCGCCTCGCTTGTATCCGCCCAAAGGGCGGCAAGAAAGACACGGATTCGAGCGATACGCCTCGGCTGAAAACGGTCGAAGCGGCACTCGAAGCATGTTCATGTTACTCCCCACAAGAGGGTGTCATAGAACTCTTCTCACACCGTGATGATCGTACTTCCTGGATTGTCTCCGCGTTCGTAGTTGGTGATAGCGATGACGAGGCGAAGGCATAGAGCGAGGAACACCTGCGCTCGTGCGTGGACGCGGCCTCGGGCGTGCGTTCGCCCGAGGCCGCAGTCCTTCACTGATTCGTTGGTTCGTTCGACTCCAGTACGGCGGTTGTACGTCTCATCCAACGTGGACTGCTTCAGCTGGACATCCTCGCTGTGTTGTTCGATGCGGTCTTCGACCCTGTACTCGATGTCTTTCGGGTCGTCGGTGTTTCGCGCGTTGTACGGAGCGACTGGCACGACCCCTGCGGCCAGCAGGTGGTCGTGCCAGTCGAGCGTGTCGTAGGCGCTGTCACCGACCATCCAGATCGGTGTGGCGACGGCGAGCGCGTCACGCGTGACGCGCATCGCCGTCTCCTCTGGCGCTTGCTTACTCTCGGTGAACTCGGCTGCAATCGGGATCTTTTGCCCGGTCGAGACGATCGTGCAACCGTAGCCGTAGTAGTACTCGTCGTCGGTTGGATCATAGCACTTCGAGGCGTCTTGATCGGCGGGCATCGCTCTCACGTCAGTTGAATCGATACAGTAGGTCAAGTCGAGCAGGCCGCGCCGGGCGGCCTGCTCGACGAGTCGGTCGAAGACCTCGTCGACAACATGTTCGAGGTCGGTGAGAAAGCGATCGACCGCGTCTCTTGACGGCGGTCGATCGAAGCCACAGCTCAGCCAAACGATTGTGTTCCGAAGCTCTCGTTCAACGGGACGGATCCCGTAGATATCGTGGTAGTAGCAATGGAGGAATCCACGCATCAACTCTGGTGGTTCGTGTTCTCGTGTTCGCCCCGTCTGCGCCGGGGCGAACACGTTGAACTCTTCGAGAAATCCGAAGGAAAGGTGCTCGAACAACGCTAATGTCTCGGTCTCCGCGACATTGAAGAACGTCTCTACCGAAGGATCATCTTGCAGGGTCGCTGAGGCCATACCATCTCAGCATTCACCCTGCTCTTTGGTGTGGTAATCGTTCTATGACACCCTCCCCCACAAACCAATGATAGAAGGCATCGATCGCGACGTATTCGTACGGATTCAGACCGACCTTCTGGTGGTCGGAGACAGCATCATGACCGACCGGCATCACGCCAGCAACGGCAATTATGAGGATGATGATCCCCAGAACCAGATTGGCGGTATCATCCCCGCCTTCCCGCTTTCGGGATGGCTTCGCCACGGGATGGAAAAGACAGTACAGGAGTACGACGGGACGGCCTGCCACCCCGGTGAGGCTAACGCGAACTTCAGAAAGGAGGGCGTCTACGAGCGTGATCTCGACGCCGGTTACCACGAGAAGGGCGCATGTACCGACGACCCAAAAGAAGACGAGGGTTGCATCATCTTCGACCTCTTCGGTGGTTTCGGTGGTATCCCCGGCAAGATAATGCGACGACCGATCAAGTTCAAACCTGTTCGCTCCAGCGTGGATTACACGCGGGGGCAAGCAGAGGGCCACTACCGCCGACTCAACCGGAACGTCGTCTCCCGCAACCGAGAGGACAATCGGGAACCATTGCGGAACGTGGAGATCGACGCTGTCGCCAACCTCGATGGGTGCTGGCATCTTTCCTTCAGGGAGTTGGAACCGGAGTTCCTTGGGCTGCTGCTCGAAGCGATCGAATTCCTTGAGAGAAACCAGACGGAATTCATTCATCAGCTGGGCGGTGCCCGTAATTTCGGCGCGGGGATTGTCGACTGCGAGCTTATCAACCCGCTCTATGTGGAGCGTGAACTGAAGCGTGTCTTCGATCGGGGAAAGGGCAATACGAACGCGATGGACGAGAAAGATGACCAGTGGGCCGAGGAGTACCGTCCCGCGTTCGTCGACGTCCTTGAGCAGAGGGTAACAAACCAATGACTGAATCAAGAGGCCAGGTTCTCATCAATTGCTACCGCCACGATGCGCACAAAATGAATGGCCATGCCCACAGGCACGCCCCCGAAACGTTCGCCGGAGTGCCCGTAAACCAGACGGTCCCTCACGGCGCAGACGGCGATGCGTCCGCCCTCAGCAGACCTAGCGGTCAGCCTGAGCAGACCGTCGAGAATCACGATACGTTCTATCGGCTGTCACTCATTGAGGGCGAGAGCCGATACGATTCAGAGGCGTTTACTCGCAACAGCGTCGAGAGTACCGTAAGAGAACTCCTGACCGAAGACGACCCAGAAGCCATGCATCGGTCGTGGCTTGAGAGCAATGTTGTCTCTGCGTTCACCGAGAGCGTCTATTACCCCTACACAAGTCTGAAATATCATACGCTGCTCGTAGCAGCACTCCTCGACAATTACTGCGATGGCCACGAGTTTGCCGATCTTCGGTTGGTTGTCGACGAGGCCGACGTGCTCGTGCCCCACCGGACGGTGTATGCTGGCGCGGAGTTTGCCCTGCGGATCGACGGCGACGATCGTGGTCAGCCGTCAGCCCGACTCGGGAGTCGTCCATGGCGGTCGTGGGCGGCGGCGTGGAGCCGGTTGAAGACACACCCCCTGGAGACGGGACACGACAGGTACGATATGGTACTCGATGCGAACCTTCGGCGAATCGGCGCGTGGTCCACCGCGCTCCAGTACCTCGAGGACTTCGAAACCTGGGTTAACAATTCACTGAAGACATCGAATTAAATGACAAGAATTCAGCAAGTGCACTGGGAGCTTGAGATGGATTACATCGGGCACCCCTACTACGTCTCGGGGAATGCCATCCTCCACGCACTCGGCCCGCACGTCCCACACAGTATCCACCAGGATCTACACGCCAGCCACGGGATGTTCGTCCCCGGCCAGTTCGGGAGATTTCCTGAAGAACATTCACAAAGCGGGATTCGTACGTATCTCGGAAGCGGACTCCCGGACGTTGAAAGCTACGATGATCTGTTCCTAATGCGGAATCCGGCCCATCGCTGGCTCCTCGACGCCCGTCCGCGAGACGCGCTGAACTCCCATGATATCCGCCCACAGAGCGGCCACCCTGCTCTGTCTCACGAGACAATCATGGGTAAACCGGCGAGCGCGCGCAAGCAACAGCAGACCACAAAGTGGTACATAACCGCCTATCTGCACGCCGATGACCCCGATAGGCTCCCGCTGAGCCAGGACATGCTTGATGACCTGCAGTTCGGCGGGAAGCGAAACTACGGGTACGGAATCACGCGACTGAAGGACACGCAGGTTGTTGACCTCAAGGACTTAGACTACTCCCGGCTCAGGAAGGGCAGCACCTTCGTTGTGGAAGTGACGACGCCGTTCGTGTTGGAGTCGGAGTATCCCGAGGCTGCCGACCAGGATGTTCCGTGGTGGTGGAAGGAGGGCCGTCGGGATCTCCGTGAGCGAGAGGAGAAGATTGTAGAGCAACGAGAGGTCTTTGAGCTCCAGACCGTTGACCACGGACAGGTCGTGAAGTACGAGGGCGACCGGCCAATCAAGACCGCGAAGAGCGGTATCCTCCGGGTTGGCAGTCACTCAAAGTACGGCTTCGGTGAGCTGCGAGTAAAACCGGTCGAATACTGATCAGTCAAGTGTGCGAAGTCAAAGAAGACCGGCGGACCAACAGAGTGAGAACGCTGGACATTCACAAGGGCATCGGCAGCAATCCATCAAATAGTACAATATAATAAAGAAATAATATTAATAATAAAAACTATGGCGGGCAGTACAACGAGGGTGCTCGAGAGTTCCTTGCAGACGCCGCCCGTCCGGATCACGTTTTGACTCGCTGTTCACCATCTTTTGCCACCGATAGCTATATTTTGGGATAGATTTTTCTTTTTCTCAATATAATACAGTGTGTCACTGAAAACGGATTCACATGGGCGACTATACCTGCCGTCAGAACTGCGGAAAAAGTACGGCGAGAATTTTCATGTAGTGGAATATGAAGAACGTCTCGAACTCATCACCATTGACGAAAATCCGCTTGAGGCCATCCGTGAAGCAGCTGGCGACGCATTCGAGGGGCAGTCAGCAGAACAACTCAGCAACGAAGCGCGAGAGCAGGCGAACGAAGATGCTGATGGGGAGTTGACACGCGGCAAAGGCACAGCGGAGGACAACACCGGATGACGACATACGTCGAGACAGATATTCTCCCGGCCCTGGACACAAATTCTGACGCCACAACCCTACCAAACGGCCTGTTTCCACCGCTGGTCTAGATTTTGACAGCGGTTACCACTTTCACCGTGGGGCGGATGTCTTTATATCCCCCTCGATAATATGTCCACAGCTCGATGTAATGAGTTCACCACTATCTCCGTCGTCTTCGGAGGCGACATGGTCATCGAAGACGGTCCATATCCACGACCCGTCGCGCCTCCTCGAACTGAGTGGGCGGGCGCGTCAACCGACCGACCTCATCATCGCACCGGAGCGGCTCCACCAGCGCAACATCAAACGGGCACTCGCCGCCCGTGATAGGCCCCGATCAGCCCTGGCCCTGACCACACCCGACCAGGTAGCGTCGACACTCTTGGACACCCACGCCGAGAGTACGCCGGCCACACTTGACCGCCTGGATCGGCTCCAGTTGCTGCGAGAGATTCTGACCGATCGCCCGGCGGCGATAGCACCGTTGGAAACCGTCTACGGGGCACCCCTCGTCGAGAATACGGAAGAGATCGAAGCGGCACGGCGGGAACTGCGACTGGTCGCCGGCCACCGATCCAGCGACAACCGAGCCCTCGATCACCTGTGTGATGTCCTGCCTGCACATGCAGCGGCGGACCTACGGGATATCCGGGCTGGCACTGGGGCGCTCACCCGGTGTCTGGAGCGCCGTACCGAGGCCCACATCGATGCGGCCACGCGACTGGCGGCGGCCGCCGACGCGGTCACGCAAACCGACGGGGCCTGCTGGCGAGAGGTGTACCCTGCTGTTGAGCGGGTCCACCTGGCCGGCGTGAGTATGGTCGGCGCGCCGCTGCTGTCGTTCCTCACGACACTCACAGCGGCGGCCGGGGTCGACTCGCACCTCCATCTCCGGGCCGGCAGCGGCCCACGGATCGCACGCCGTCTCGACGCACGGCTGGGCGGCCGGACGACCACCAATCCCGTGGCATCGCCGTCGCCGACGGTCGCCGACGCCACCAGCGCCGACGTTCTGGAGGTGGTCACCCGGACCCGCCACGACGAAGCCCGGACGGTCGCCGCACTCATCAACAGCCTGTTGCAGGCCGGCGTCCCGCCGACCGATATCGCGGTCGTTGCGCGTGACGTTACTCCCTACGAACAGCCGCTCAGGCGGGCGTTGGCCACATATGGCCGCCAGCCCTCAGTCTGGACACAGCTTTCACTCACGCAGACACAGCCGTTCCAACTCGTCCACGCCGTGATTGCCATGTTGGCGGCCATCGCCGCAGAGACGACCGACGGCGATGGTGACACCGACGGCGATGGTGACGTCGCGGCAGTCACCGTCGCCCGGCCACTGCGTCTCCAGTGGATCTCCCCTGAGAGTGAGTCGGCGGGTCCGCCGCCGACGACCGACCCCGTCTGGCAGCAGGTCGATCCCGAGACGACGGCGTCGCTCGCTGCATGGCAGCGACGGATCGCCAGCATGGACACGGCCGAGTCGGCACGCAGGCGAGCGATGGGGTGGCTGAACTGGTGTCGTGCGCAACCGACGGCGCCGACACCCGCGGATGTGACTGACGTCCTCGAACCCACGATCGCGGCCTTCGACGAGGTGGTGTTCCAACCACGCGTCGAGACCGGGGCGACAGAGCACATGGCTACCGCACGGACCGCCCGCGCACTCGAGCGGGTTGCCGGCGGGAGCGGTGACGACCACCTCCTGCGGGAGACGCGTGCGAAATACGCCGACTGGCTCGAGCGCGACCATGTCGATCGCTCGTGGGCGGCTGTTGAACGCGTCCTGACGGGTCTGGCCGAGACACGACCGGGTCGGCGTGAGCATGCCAACGCCGAACGGATCGACGTGCTTGCGGGGACGGACATGTGGCTCCGCTCGTATCCGTTCGTGATCGCGATGGGGCTGGTCGATAGCGGCTGGCCACAGCGGCCCGCTGGCGCCCTGCCGGCGCCCGTACGCCGTGCGATCGCCGCCGGCGACTCCCCAGCGGCGCGGCAGGTGGCTGTGCGAGAGTCCTGGACCGAAGCCCGCGGGTACGACCACTTCATCGATACCGTCTCGGCGGCGACACGGTGTCTGGTCCTGACACGCTTTACCGAAGACGTCGAAGGGATCCAGTACCAGCCATCGCCGTTCCTCGAGGGGTGGACACCCACCAGACTGGACCGCACACAGGTTCGCGCATTGCGGGATCCCACGGCGGCGATGCCCGATCCACTCCAGCAGCACTGTCGTACACACGCACCCGACTCGACCGATTCGACCGATACCCACTACCCCGAAGACCGATGACGACACAGATCCCACAACTGCACGGCGCACAGGCGGCGATCAGAGACCGGTTCATCAACGCATCGTCGGGATTGTTCGTGCTGGAGTGTACGGCCGGGTTCGGCAAGTCGACGACCGTCGAGCAGGTCGGCGCCGAGTGTCTGGCCCGCCTAGACGCGACGGGACCCGGGGTCGGGGACGGCGTCTGTGTGGCCTCGTTCTCTCAGGAAGATGCAGCGACACTGAAACCGGGGATGCACGACGTGATCGATGCGTTTGCCGACGACACACAGCGGACGCGGATGAACATCGCCGACCAGACGGCCGAGCGATTGCATCGTCGGCTCCGCCAGACCGACTACATCGGCACCGTCGACAGTATCCTGCGGGGGATCTTCGCCGATATCGCGAGCGAACTGGGATTTTCAGAAATGCCGACGGTCGGGAACGACGTCCTTCTGCGGTCGCTGCGAGCGGACTGTCTGGCAGAGCTGCGAGCCGACGAGAATTACGTGGCGGCCTTCGAGCGATTGGACGCCGCCTATCCCGACACCGACGACCACACACAGGGTGTCGACGCGTTGCTCGAAGCCGCCCGTCGGGAGAAACGTGATCGACGGCTCTCAGATGCGGAGTTTCGCGAGCGCCTCCACGAGACGATCGACGACGTCTATCCCGACGGCCCGCCCGACAGCCTCGACGATATCGTCCGGGACATCAGGCGCCACTACGACGACCAGACGGCCGCAGCGTATGCACCAGACTCTCCCGACGAGGCCGTCGTCGCCGCCGACCAGCGCTGTTATGCGGCGTGGCGGGACTGTGTCGATGCGTTTGCCGACCTCGTCAGCGCCTACGAGGCGGCATACGACGGGCTGTCACGGGACCGGAACGTCGTCGCCCACCGCGATGTCGCCTACTGGGTCGCGTCGTTTTTCGACGGTGCCGGCGAGGCGGCGCCCGCAGCCGACTTCCGCGAGCGTGTTCGCGTCCGCCATAGCGCACACCTCCAGACGCTCATCATCGACGAAGCACAGGACCTCTCGGTGGTCCAGCACGACGCACTGGCGGCGGTGGTGCCCGACGATGCGCGGGTCTTGCTGGCCGGCGATACCAACCAGTGCATCTATGCCTGGCGGAACGCCCGTCCAGAGCTGTTCGCTCGTGCGTTCACCGACGGCGAGTATTTCGGCCGGTCCTGGGCCACCCACGTCACCCGCGACGCTGCCAAGACCTATCGGATGCGTCCGGATATCACCGCGGCTGTCGACCACGTCTTTACCGATGTGTTCGATGATCCGGAACGGGGTGGTGGAACACGAAGCGGGACCGGCTACTCACTGGTCGAGCCCGACCGTTCCGCTGGGGCCAGACCAGCTGTGCACGTGCTGGGCTACAGAGGGAGTGGCATGCCCGGCTCGCGCAGATGGGTCGAAGACGCCGAAGCGGTGCCGCTGGCGGCCTATATCGAGGGTATCCTTGCCGGCGAGACCTGCCACTGCGACGACGGCTCGCCGGAGACCGTCACGGTCCTCTGGCGGTCCCGCTCGCAAATGGAACCGCTTGCGACCGAACTGCGCTCGCGAGGCTTGCGGGTGGCGAATGCGAGTGAGTATCTGTTCGCCGTCGGCGTCGTCGAGTTGGCGTGTGCCGTCGTCGAGTGGCTGGTCAACCCGAATGCACCGGCTCGCACCGAGCAGTTACTCGAGACACTCGACTCGATGGCCGATGGGCTTGTGGAGGGGACTACCGCCGACACCGACGTCGCCGCCAGATACCGGGACGACCTCGCGGCGCTGGCCGATGCGGACCTTTCCCCGGCTGTGGCGAGGGTGGTAGCGGGGTTGCAGACCCTCCAAGACCGTCGCCAGCACCAGACACGACAGCCCGGCGCCGAGTTACTCGCCGATGTGATCGATACGCTGGCGCTATCGACGGACCCGTTCGACCAGGTCACCGATGACCAGCGGGCACTCACCGCCCTGGATGCGCTCTGTGAGCACGTCCGGCAGTGGGAAGGGGCCGACCAGTATTCTGTTCGGGAGCTCGCGACGATCCTCGGCGAGTACGTCGACACCCCCAAGGATGGGCCGACAGTCCCTGCGGCCGGGACCGACGCCTACGACGTCGTGTTCCGGACGATTCACAACATGAAGGGCGACGAAGCCGATGCGGTCGTCCTCGCAAACCTGGGCGGCGACATCGGGTTCCGCGGACCCCACCAGGACCGGTTTCTCACCGACGGTGGGACGCTCGGATTGGCCCCACCCACGACGGAGTCCTGGACGCCCGTCACCTCGTCCGGCGGCGACCATCCAGGTGGGAACTCGAGCGATGGCAACCCGTTGCGATGGGCGACCAACGAATGGGTTACGGACGGGGACCACGATCGCATCGCTGGAGCGCCGTCACTGAGCGCTGCGGCGATGGCCCACCGCGCCGGTCGGTGGCGCCTGTTGTACGTCGCGATGTCCCGGGCTCGTGACCATCTCGTCTGTTCGCTCTATCGCAGCGATGCGCGGGAATCACCCCGTGATAGCTGGGCCGCTACCCTGCAGTCGGCGCTCGGATTCGACGGCGACCTTGGAACCGACCAATACAAGCTCTCTGTGGCGCGGCCGACTAGGCATCGAGACATAGCCGTCGGGGTCAACGAAGCCAGTTTCGGGACGAACTATACCGGAACGACTGAGCCGCCGGTGCTGCGCGCGACACGACAGCCGGCCCCAAACGAGACCCAGCGCACGCCGCGGTTCTTCAGCGGGAGCACGTTCTACCCGCTTGCGACGGCACTCGATGACCACTGGCCCGCGTTCATCCGCGGCCAGGATCTGCGGCTCGACGAGTCGGCGTCTACGAGTGCGTTCGACCTGCCGACCGAGACAGTCGATGCCGGAACGATCGGGACGATCGTCCACGGGGTTATCACGAGTGCCGTCGACGCGGGGATCTCGGCCGACGAGCTACTCCGATGGTCGGACCGATTGGACTCGCAGGTTGCCACACAACTGGACAGGCATGCAAGCCATGCCACCACCCAGGTCCGCACGGCGATTCGTGCGTTTATCAAAGAGACGATCGCACCGCAGGTCGCCACGACGGAGACGTGGGCGCGTTTCCAGCGTGCCCAGGAACTCTACACCGAAGAGCCACTGGATACGCTCCTCGACGTCGACGGCCTCACAATCGAGAGCCACAACCATGCCGACATCGTCTCGTTTGCTCCGGACGGCACCTGGTATGTCGACGACCTGAAGGTGCTGTTCGCGGCCCCAAGCGATGGGGTCCGAACCCGCTACGAACTCCAGACCGCATATTACGCGTGGGTACTCCAGCGGCAACTGCCCGGCGAGACAGTCGTTCCAGTCCTTACCACACTAGGGGCTGTGCAGGCATCGACCACTGTCACAGAGATGTCACATTCGGTCCCGAAGCGGATTCCACAGCTCCGCGGGTGGTAGTGACCGCTACTGTTCGTGTGGATGACACTAGCCTGGAGAATAGTTGCTGAGATACAACACTCAGGAACAGCCAGATGTATGTGTCTAGACAACAATTCGACGGATATGCCCGACCGACCTGGCCCGGACCCACTCGTTTCCGACGAGGAGCTTCTCAGATCGATGCATATGGCCTACAAACCGGCACTTGGCACGACAGAGATCGCCGAGATGGCCGGTATCAGCCAACAGGCAGTGACCAACCGCTTGAACCGACTCGAAGCCGACCAACTGGTCGAGTCCGATAAGATCGGTAACGCCAGAGCCTGGTGGCTCACTGATCGCGGGCGTCGTCGACTCGATCCCACGACTCCCGACGACACTGAGCAGTAGCGCAGCGATCGTTTTCAGCCGATTCGTACATCTGTGATATTGTAGCAAGACAATAGTTTTATACATGTTGAAGCTCAATAGTTGATATCGGAATCCACCGGTAGCTGAGACGATACTATACGCACACAGCGTGTCGTCTCCCCACCGAGCAGTGTGAAATGCAACAACATTCGGAAAATGATAGGTGACAGACTTCATATACAACAGAGGGTTGCTCACAACATAGTGCCACGCCGTTCGCGGTACGACCATCGTGCAGCGTTCTCGGGAAGAACACACGCGACAGACCGACACTGGAACACGAACTTCCGCCATCGGTCCAGCAGAATACCTTCAGTAACGAACAGGCCCTCAATCCGGGCGCGACTGACCGGGAGACACGCCGTGATCGACGGATGAGTTGTACTGTCGACGAGCGCGATCGCGTCCACCAGGCCGCACGGGCGGTGCGTGAATGTGATTCGACGCTCGACGTCGACGTCCTCGAACCATCGGAGAGTCAGTACGAACGCTGGACGTTGGATGTCATCTTGCGAGACGATGAAGGCGTGCCGCCGACGATACTTCAGGAGCTTGTGTCTGCTGAATTGACGCTACGCCCAACACCCCCGCAAAGCGAGTACCAGACTGTCGTCGCGACGGCATGAGCAATCCAACAGGGTCGTCAGACCGATGGTGTCTCAGGTGTGCCCGACGAAGTCGACGTCATCGACGAGTCGTGTACCTGCCCCGACTGGCAGCAGCGTTCACCCGAAGGCGGCTGCAAGCACCTGCCTCGCGTCGATCACGAGATCAAACGAGGCCCTGTTCCCCGACCAGACGGCCGGCTCCCACGACCCCAGAGTATATTACCATCTTCTCTGTCGGAATCACTCTTCTGATACTGGGTAGTGTGGCGGCACACTAGGCTTTTCACGGCCGGCCACATATCGGGAAGTATGAGCAGCGACAGAATTGACGCCGAAAGCAAGGTGTCTGGAAACCAAGCAAATATTCCTGCTCGGATTCGGCGGGAACTCAATATCGACGATGGTGATCAGCTCCGTTGGCATCTCGAAGACGATGGGAGTATTCGGGTCCACGTGATCCAACAGCAAACGGGCACGTTCGCCGATTTTGACGGCTACGCTGGTGAGGAGTCGACCGATGTCACGAGCGATCATGACGCCTGGGGCGTCGATGTCGAGTAAATGCCTCGTGCACTCATCGATACGACAGTCCTCTTTGCCGCCGCATACCGGCGAGATGGATCCCACGATACCGCGCTTCCCGTGCTCCAGGGCATCGACAATGGAGCGCTCCCGGAGGCAGTCGTCCTCGACTACGTGCTCGCGGAAACGCTCAACGGTCTCACGACCCACGCCGGCCACGACGCAGCCGTCGATCTCCTTGATCGCATCGAAGAAAACGCCCGCTTCCACATTGACTCACTCACCACCGACGCCCTCGCGACAGGGAAGGCCCTCTTTCGCCAACACGAACCGCTCTCCTTCGTCGACGCCTGCATTATCGCGTATATGCAAACCGAGGGGCTCGGCTACCTGTATGCGTTTGACGACGATTTTGACGCTGTCGAGGACGTCTATCGGCTCGAGACAGCAACGAATCCCTACGATCCGAACTGACGCTGGCAGACGACACGGCTGGTGACCATGATCGGTCTCAGGATAGTCGCATCTTGTAGTCAGCCGCCAACTCCTGGAACTCGTCCCATTCCGGGAGCCGGTCGTCATCGACCTCGCCGTGCATCTCGAGGTAGCGCAGCAAGGCGTCGATCTCGGCTTCGAGGCCATACGTCGCCGCCTGCTCTCGGAGATCTTCCTCGTCGACATCGACGTGGTTGAGCAGGAGGAGACAGTACGAGCGGTGACGGCTGCCGTCGTCGATCAAGAGGGTGTGACAGCAGAGCTCCGCCGGCGAGACTGCGTCGAGCTCCTCGGAGTAGACGTAGTAGCGGTGGCCGGTGAGTGGGAACTGGAGGTCGAAGGCGGCGAATCGAGCGAGGCCGGTTTCGTGGAACGCCTCCGCGTCGATCTCCGCTTCGGCCTGGGCGAGAAATTCGTCGTAGTCCTCCCAGAGAATCGTGCCCTTCGGGGCAACGGATTCGAGGCGCTGGCGATGCAGATGGCGTACGAGTTCACGGGCGAACTCGTGGAGGCGGTCAAAGTCGGCGTTGAACTCGTAGTGGCCGTCGACCGTCCCGACGAAACCCCGGTCGCGAAACCGCTTGAGGACGCGGTTGACCGTGTTGCGGTAGTTTTCGCTCCGGTCGGCGATCTCAGAGACGGTTCGCGGCTGGTCGAGGTAGTACAGCACCTCGAGTGCCTTGCCGGTCAGCAGCTCGGAGAACTCGCTGTGGGAATGCTGGCGAACGAGGTCCTGGTAGAGTTCGACGGCACGAGCATCCGATGGGACGACTCGTTTTCGGCGGCCGTCGCGTTCCGTGTAGACGAGCCCCTTTTCGACGAGGTCGGCGACGGCACGAGAGAGGTAACTCTCGCTGTGGTCGAGCTTCGCCGCGAGCTCGGAGATCGTGTCGCCGCGGTCGACCGTAGCGAGGACCTCGAGTTCGATGCGCCGAAGCACGGTGTAACATAGTACGAAACTTGCATATAAAGAAGTTTCGAGTAGTGTTACAGTCAGCAGGCACGAGAGTCGTCTCCATCGTCTTAACCAACAAAACTATGGATTCGTGGGCCGTGTTGGTTAACACGAGACGCTCTTATGTAGAATTGCGGAAAGCCCCGATAACGAGACAATCAACGATTGACTCGGCGGATTCACCCGCTAGGTTGAGTGACCGAACGATACCGAAGGTGTGAGCGGCCTGCTCCAAGCCCTGCTTGGACAGGCCGCGAAACTTCCGCAACCATGGCTGGACGAGCGAAAACAGGCACTCAGCCTGGTTAATATGGACGCCCTCAGGCGAAACATATCGCTCTTTGTGGACGACCGTTCGGTGGTCAAAGTCCATCTGCTTGGAGTCCGTCGGTCCAGACCTCTCCCAGCGGCTGGGAGAGGTCTTCAGCCTCCTGAATCACCGGTTCAAGATCGCCGCTGAAGTCGATGCCGAGCTGGCCACGGATCACGCGAAGCGAGTCGCGGCACGCCGCGACGAGCGTCAGCTGATCACCGTGGCGACCTCGCCAGATTCGTCGACTTGCGTCGGTCCATCGATTGTCTGATCGAGTAGCTTCCAGACGACGGGGAAGCCGCGATGGATCGCGACTTCCACCTCCCGAATCGCCGTGTGAACGGTTTTGTAGGCCCGACTGAGCAACGGCGCGATCTGGTTGATACTGAGCAACGTATCGGCGTACAGCGTGAACGCGAGAAGCACCTCTCCAGCGGTGAGGTGCTTCTCGTGGAACGGCGTTCCGTAGGTGAAAACCGGCTTGAAATTGCAGTCACGGCACCAGATTCGGTCGATACTCTCCCACGTCACGATGCTCTGGTGACCGCACCGTGGACAAGACGTGTTCTCCCAAAATTCCTTGAGTCGCCGCTCCATGCGGGCATCGAGCGGCTCCGTATCAACCTCGACGACGCCCAGCTCAATCAGCTGTCGAAACATCCCACCGAACGCTGGCTGAGCAGAAGCCATATCACCACATTAGCGTCGGCTCAGTGTAACAATACGGTCTTTCCGCAGCTTTGCATAAGAGCGACAGACGTTCTCGACCACCCAGGTTCAGAGGTAGAGGACCCTCAACTCCAATATCAGGTAATCACCCAGACGAATCCTTGGACGGTAATCGCTTACTATCCACTCAACCAATGGAGTGGCTTCCTACAGCCGCATTCGAGAGATTTCGTCGTGATAGATGAGAATCGAGAGCCCTATCCAGAAGACAAGTACGGTCAAGAGAAAATCAAAGAATACAGAGATGACTGAGATTCGAGCGACATTTTCTGTTTCTAATCATCCTATTCGTTTCGTCTCGAATAGGATATAAATGATCGGCGCGTGGTTGACATCCCGGCGGGCGGGGGATATCCCGTGCGGTTGCGGTTGAGCGAACATCCCGCGCGGCCAAGCGAGTGCCGGATGCCGAAAGCCCGGAATGGCGCTCGGGCGGTGCTGAGAGAGCGCCACATGCCCGCGAACGGAGGAGCAACAGAGAGTCGCCAGCGTCGGCGGCAGGGCGACGATGCCGCCAAGGCTGACTCCGGTCAGCCGCCGGCGGATCGGCGGCCTGCCGTCGTAAGCAAGACTCTCCGCCGCGACGTGCTCGTTCCGGCGAGGGAGCGCAGGCCAAGCGGGTTCCTCGTTCAGAACCGTGCGCGAGAAACGCGCGCGCCGTCTCCGCTGTGCTCTGCTGTTGCGGTCGGGTGGGACTGAAAGGGGCACGCCGCTGGCGCTTGCTGTGGTCGGGTCAGCGACCCCTATCGCGCGCGGTTTGCGCGATATGTCGCTGAGCGACCGCCAGCGGCGTGGGGCTTTCAAGGAGTGCTGGCCCGACTCCCTCGTCGACGTCGTCCTGGAGGACCTGACCACTGCAGTAGTCCCGACAGTCCCACCAGCACCAGGAGTGAGAGCTGTCCCGTCCCCAGCAGTCGTCCCGACAGACCCAGCAGTGCCACGAGCGTTCCTCGTGCCAGCAGTCCCGGTCCCGCCTGGATCACACTCTCCGTCGTTCCCGATCATCCCTACACCGGCCTCGATCATCCTACCGCCGCCGGCGACAGACAGACAGCCGCCCAGCGGCGGCTGCGCGGCCAGCAGGCCACACCCAGCCAGCCGCCTTCCCAGCCCGGCCCGTCAGTCCCACGCCGACACACGCCCTTCTCTCGGCCTCTGTACTCGGCTGCCAGCCCCACGGCGGTTCCTATTCGGCCAGCCTCTTCCACCTCCTCGCTGCGAGACAGAGTGTGCTTGGTGAGCGCTGCTGCAACCGTCGTATCAAGCCCCAGTCGTACTCCTATGGCGCTGCGGCCGCTGTATCGCCTGATTCGGGATCAAACGGGAGATTGATGACGAGTTCGTCGAACCAGACGACCGGGCGCTTGCTCTGTCCGTCTTCCTCGAAGAAGATGATTCCTAGCTGCGCAAGTCGACTAAGTTCCTCGTGTACATTCTTTACGTCCCGATCCACAACTCGCGCAGTCTCATTGATGCTGGATGGCTCTTCCCGGCGAATAGCCTCAATGAGCTCGAGGACACGCGGTGTCAGCGTCTCCATGAGGTCGTCGTAGCTGGTGAACGACAGCGTCGGCGTTGCGTCCACTGAATCACCGTGTTCCAGCGACTCGACGTCCTCGGTAACGTCGTCGTGGAACTCGTCGGACGAGTTGACTGTCACGACGAGCGTCGACGCAGCCCGAAGCTGTTCGCGTTCCATCGGATGCAGCGGTGGCGTTGATTCGTTCATGGGTATCACGGGGTAATGGCCTCACTTGACCTCGATTTCGGATTTCGGAATTTCGCTCCAGAATCGGTCCCAGAGTTCGACCATTCCTGGGAATTCGATTATCTCTGGTTCTGTCTCGGGTGCGACGTGGAGTTCGTGGCCTTTTGTGTCCTCGTGCGAGTTGTCGTACCGACGAATCGTACCGTCCTCAAGCGTACGGGGCGGATCTGGCTCTGTTGCACCGTAATGGAGCTTGTAGGCCCACCCAGACGGGTACGCATCACGGTCAGTCCGCATGCAGAACACCCGGACGACAGTCCCGTCAGGGTACTTCTGCCCCTTGCTTATGCCATCGAGGTCATCATCGGTCAGCGAGCCCATCCTCAACCATTGGTTTATAGGCCAATGGAATAACTCTATTGGTCTCCATACCAATAGTGGCGCCAGACCCGATACGACACCAGCTGCTCTACTGCCAGCGGCGTGGGGCTTTCAAGATGTGCTGGGCCGACTCCCGCGTCACTGTCGTCCTGGAGGTCATGGCTCCTGTAGTAGTCCCAGCAGTCCCACCAGCATCAGGAGTGAGGATCGTCCCATCCACAGGAGTCCCGGCAGACCCAGCAGTGCCACGAGAGTCCCTCGTACTACCAGATCCGATCCCGTCGAGACCACCCCAGCCGAGACACCCACCCGCCCCTACACCGACCACACCCACCCAACCGGCGCCAGCGACAGACAGACAGCCGCCCAGCGGCGGCTGCGCAGCCAGCAGGCGACACCCAGCCATCGGCCCCATCCAGCCCCGCCTGTCAGTCCCACGCCGACACACGCTCTGCTCTCGGCCTCCCAGCCAGCTCGCCAGCCCCACGCCGGTTTCCATCGGAGAGCCGGGCCGCTTCACCCGGCCGTCTGCCCCACCCTGAGAGCGACCGACTGTCAACGCCAATATAGTCGTCTGATACGCGTGATCTTCAGAAAGAATCCCTTCGATAGTCAGCAGTAGTTTCGACATCGTCGTACATCCGGTCAAGCATATCGAGCGCCGGCTGGAACGTCGCGTAGTGATCCCGCGCGAACGAAAGCGTCTCATCAAGCGAGATGACTGGGCGACCGTCGACGGAGTCGGCCTCGACTGTCTCACGAGCTTCCAAGACGTACTGAATCGGTCCGGCGATCTCCTCTGGTAGTTGACGCTCCTGTCCGACTGGGATTCCGAATCGATCGAAGAACCGTTCCCACTCCTCGAGATCAGACTCATCGACGGCGATGAACAGCGGATAGTCCGCAGGTTCGCGGGCGACCTGATATCCCCCGCGCGTCCAGACGTAGACGGCATCAATCGAGGTGTATGCGAAGTCCAGACCAGCGAAGTGCGGGAGGATGTACGCCTCGGGAATCGACGGTGGGGACACCGCTGCCGATGCCGCCAAGAACGAGAGTGCCGCCTCACGGACAGCTGGGAAGACAACGGAAAGCCCCTGGTCATATTCCACGTAGCCCCCCTCTTCGAGTGAATTGACGACACGGCGAATCGTCTCCCGGTTCTCATCAATTTTACGAGCGACTCCCGAGATCGAGTCACCGGACTCGATTGCCAGGAGTGTCTTGAGCGCTTTTTCATTGCAGGGCTCGAACATCACTTTCCCTATAGTTGCACATATTTGTGCAACAATAAAATATTTTACTATTGGGGAGTACTGAGACAACCTCTGGGACGCTCCGGAAAGCGAATGCTCCAGCTCACGATATCGAAACCTCCCCCGAGAACGGACCAGCGGGCCTAGACGACCCGCTGGTGGCCCGCCGCGCAGGTGACGACGGGTTCGGTTCATGGATCGCGAGCGCGCGGGTCGAGCGTCCCGACCGTGGCGATTTCGCTGTCGACGATTTCGGCGTTGCACCCCTCGCGTGGGCAGGTGTCCTCTGGCATAGTCCCTCACCCGCCGGGGATGCAGAAAGCCACGCCAGGCGGGCGATTCTAGGAGCCTGGTTGGGATCTCTGCATAAAAACGACTGCCACAAAGCGTATTCCGAGACTCTCCAGTGGTACGATCTGGGCGGCGGTCCCTGGACGCCAGTGCGATGGGGTACCGTCCGATTGGGGCCCGCCCCCCATCTGGCAGCAGGCTACACCGCACGCTCAGGGGACTCTGTGTCATAAATTGTTAGAGGCACATAGCCGGACCTCGCCAGCCTGGCACTCTCTCGTTGCTATTATCACCGTGCTCACCAATCCCAGCGTAATGGACACTGATCGTGGTGTCTCACCAGTCATTGGAAACGTTTTGATGGTCGCGATAGCTGTGGTCCTCGTCGCGACAATCAGCGGGGCGCTTGTCGTGCTCACGTACGATTCGATCGACACGAACGAGAAACCCATTCCAGTTGGGAGTGAACTCACCAGAAATGGCGGCTTCGAAGACGGCTACGATGGTGCCTGGGAGGACGGATTCAATACCGATCTGACTGCCAGTAGTGACACGATTACCACCCAAGAGCCCTACAGCGGTTCGTACGCGCTCAAAATCGACGGTACACCCGGCTTCGTGGGACAAAATATCACGTCCAGTATCCAGTCCGGAACGCCGTATCGAATGTGTGCTCGATCGAAGGTAACCGACCCCGACGGGTCCGTCTATATCGGGATTCAGTATTACGATGTTCCGGATCCGTCAGGAGTCACGCCGATCGAAAAAGCGACCTACCAGGTGGACTGGACTGAATACCGTGATCGGTGTGTCATCTCCGATTTCGACGACGATCAACCAGTCAAATCGGCAGAAGTGTGGGTCTATTACGGCTCGGGGCCAGGCACAGCATACGTTGACGACGTGTCTCTGAAGCGGGTGCGATACCTGGCCGATCCCGATCAGGATACCGACGATACCCGCACCTGATCAGCATCAGTCTTGAGTCGGGCAAAGGCGTCAGCTACCCCAGCTGCCCCAAGATCTTGGCCAGGCGTCCCTCGTTGCTGGCGTCGGCCTGGACCTGCTCGCGATCAGGGACCTCGATGTCGATCTCACAGGGACAGATCAGGGGCTGTCCGCCGCAGGCGGGACACTCCTCGTAGTCACAGAGATGATGATGGGTCTCGCCTTGCTCGACGCCACAGGCGGGACAGGAGCGGTTGTTCCAGGTCTCGGGGTCGGTCGTCGCGACGAAGTACTCGAGTTCTTGGCGGACGTCGGCTTTCGAGAGACGGCCCCGGCCTCCGGAGAGGACCTCCGTTTCGAGTGTGGTGACCTGCTCCTCGTAGGTTCGGAACTGTGCTTCCTCGCCCCACGGGATCGGATCGTAGCTCGCTCCGCCGATCTGGTAGCGCTTGCCGACGCACGCCGTCGACGACGATGGGTACGGACGCTCGCAGTCCGGACAGACCATCTTACCGCCCTCCCCGCTGCTGGCCCTCGAAGACCTCGCCGGTTGCCTGTGCCTCCTGGTGTTCGGCGTCGATGTCGACGTCGTCGGTGGTGTGTTCTGGCGGCTGTTCGTCGACGGCTTGGTGCTCAGTGCTCATATCGGGAAACCCCTCACCCTCCGGGGGTGCAGAAAACCGAACGCTGAGTGATCACTGTAACCTCTGAATATTGTTGGGAAGAAACGTCTCGATCCAGTCAACAGCGAAGCTAAGCTTGTGACTCAGCCGAAGGAACGTCTCGGTGACGAACTCTCTGAAGTGGTCTTTCCCCTCGAAGATGGTTGGTGAAATCTCGCGCTTGAGGTCTTTCCACAGCGGTTCGATCGCGTTCAGCGTCGGTGAGTACGGCGGGATGAAGACGAACTCGATGCCGAGTTCGTCGGCCCGTTTCTGCGTGAGCTTCGCGTGGTGCGAGCCGTAGTTATCGGCCACGAGCAGAATCCGACCCCGCGGATTCTGCTCGCGGATCTCTTCAAGCGCCTCAACGATCGTTTCCTTGATTAACCGCTCTTTGTACGTGATCACGCTCCGGCCAGTCAACGCATAGAAGCCAATCGACCGCCACGGCACCGTTACTAACGGTTTCTCTATCTGGACGGTGCGGTCGTACGACCACATCCGCTGAGAGTTCTCGAACGGCTGTGGCCACGCCTCATCGAAAAAATCCCAGCACGACAGGGTCTTCGTCCTCCTTTTCGTCTTTGTCTGTGTCCTCGCCGAGCGCCTCGGACAGGCGCTCGGCGAGAATCGCCTCTGCATCGTCGGGACTGCGGGGGTCCATCGGCCGTGGTTTGGCGTAGTGCATGCCCGAGGCCCGCAGTTTTCGGGCGAGATGGGTCGGGTGGTAGGTAACGCCGTAGCGGTGTTCGATGAGTGCGTGAATCTCGCGTGGCGTCCACGGTTGGCCCTGTTCAAGGACTGCGCAGAACTCGTCCCACTGTGCCGGGGTGAGCTTCGGCGGCCGACCGCCGCCGAAGCGTGGGCGTAGCCCCTCGATCCCGTTATGATTCCACGCGCGTGCCCAGCGACTACTCGTCGGCTGAGAGACGCCGACAGCTGCTCCAGCCTGCTGTTGGGTCTTGCCTTCATAGAGGTTCTTCACGAAGCAGAGTCGCCGGACGAGATGCGTCTCGTCCGCCTTCTGGGCGTCATCGATCGCTTGGTCCAGCTCCGCGTTCGACAAGTGCTCAACGACTTCAAACCGACGTGATCCGTCCATCACAGAGAATACGCTATCTGAGTATTCATCCGTTGCGCTGATCACTCAGCGTTCGGTTTTCTGCAACTGCTCGTGGGCGTCGGGATTGACCACGGGGACGACGCCGTCGACGTCCTTGGCGTAGTCTTTGCCGGACAAGAGAAAACAATTCAGGCGGAGAGTTTGTTACCGGAGTCGAACTGTGTCCCCATCGAATTCGAGAATCTGCTTGACAGTTAGTCGGTCGATTGCCTCGTCAACAGCATCTCCTTGGTCGGCTGAAAGCGCCCGTACATTGGTGACAACGCGCTCCCGGATCGACTTGATATCGGTTAGCCCATCGTCGACAGCTCCCAAGATGGTATACTCAACTTCGAATTCCGTCGCAAAAGCTTCGATCTGAGACGTGAATGTATCCGGAAGCCCTGAAAGTGATGTCACCGCCATCTCGATGGTGAATAGCGGGTGAGAGCGGTTACGGATGTGTTGGGCTTCAGTCTGACCGGTATTGAACGGTCGCTGCTGATCGATTTCAGTCAGGACCACTTCGTAGTCGATGCCGCGCTGAGCGTACGTTCGCATATCTTCAATATCGCGTCGACGACCGCTTGCCAAGTCCCCACCGGAGACTGCTTTCAGCAAGAACATATCCTCATCCGAGAGGACCAACGCCGTCGCGTGATCGCCAGACCAGAACACTTCGGCACGATCGCGTACCCGCTCCGTAATCCACACTTTCCCGACGACTTGCTGTTCGAACAGGTCGATCTGGAAGCCGCGCTCTTCGTGATGTAATTCGATGGTTTTTCCGACACCCTCGAACGACTCGGTTGGCTCGTCAACAACTACGAATCCCTGTATCTTGAGCGCTTCATATACATGTTCAAACTCGGAGACCACACCCAGGGCAAGATCGATATCCTCCGTCTGGTCTTTCAGTCCACGGACGGTCATCGCAGAGCCGCCGAGGAGATACACGGTAACCGATTCTGAGAGCCAACCGTCGAATTCCTCAAGAAACGCCTCAATGGCCTCACCGCCTGTGAACACAGTCATGAGACTCCATACTGCTCTTTGAGCGCCGTAAATTCTGTTTCACTTGGAAGGGCAACCGGAACTTCCTCTGAGATATTGAACTCACCTTGCAGTGGTCGATACATCGCAGTAATTTCACGCTCCAGCTCGTACCATCTCGCAGTCGAAGCGAGTTTCTCTCGGTCGATATCTACCTTCTCGATCAAGAGCATCGCATAGCTGACACGACGGGACCCACTGTCGAGGACGAGTGTGTGGCAGACCACCTCAGCAGGTGTGAGCTCCTCGTCAGGGGCATACCAGAACGCGGGTTCGCCAGCGAGGAAAAACTGCAGCCCGTACGCTTCAAATTGAGCAAGTCCAGTCAGTTGCCACTCACTGGAGTTGTGTAGTGCATCCGTATCCGCACCTGTCTGGACCCGGACAAGTGCGCGCTTTGGGTCACACCACTCGACGGTCGCACTCGGTGCAACCGCCCGTACCCGAGAACGGTGCTCGTGAATCACCACTGCACGAGCGAACGCCAGTAAGGGTGAAAGGTCATCATGTAATGCATAGTCCGGTCCTGACGGTGATAGCATTGCTCGATTCTTAAGCGGTGAGAGGGCGTTATGAACACCCTGGCGGGTGATCGACAGCCGGTCTGCGATGTCGGTGACACGCCGTGGTTCGTCGAGATACCAACACACCCGGAGTGCGGCAGGTGACAGAAGCTCAATCCAGTCGACGTGGCTCAGTTTTGTACGTAGGGTGCGGTACGTTTCGATGACCGGGTGATCCGTAACCTGCACTTGCCGTTGGTTTTTATTGCCACGTGATTCAGAGAGCAATCCCGCAGCCACCAGTGCATCTAGGACATCGTAGATATGGGCCTGCGAGTACTCGGTCTCTGTTGCGAGTTCGGCTGGCGTCGCTTGCTGGCCAGTACTGAGCGCGTCGACAATGCTGAGGCCAGCCCTCGAAATCATGTATGTATATTTGAATCCCAAGACATATAAATATGCTTTTGGATTTTGTTTTACGAACAGTGGGTAATCAGCGATCTTGACCGACCTCCTCAACGACCAGGACTGGATCGTCCCCGCCGAGTAGCTCGGTACTGAGAGACTCGGATATGTCGAGCGTTTCGGCGACGAACTGGCGGAACTCCGCGTCGACGTCGCCGAACTTGACGATCGCCTCGGGGTCCGGCTGCTGTGCAACACGGGCTGGAGAGTCGTCATCGGACATCGTTCTGGAACGGAACGCTCTCTGTGGAGCGCCCCTCACCCCCTAAGGGTGCGAAAAATTGACGTCAGCAATAGCTGGCTAGTGGGTAGTGACGGATGTGAGCAACCCCTTAGAGAGACCGGCATAGGTCAACAACCTCGGGGTCAAGCCCCGTGGCATCCGCCTTGAATTTCTGTGAAGTAGAGGCTCAGGCTTCAGGGCCAGCCGCGTTCATCGCAGCGTCGAGCTGGATGATCGCCTGACTGACGTCACTCTCAGGATTGAATCGATACCGCTGTGGCCGGGTGTTGCTAACTGGTTCAATAATATCGATTTCGAGGAGAAGGTCTAAATGCCGATTGACAGACTGCCGGCTAACCTCTGCCTCCTCGGCGAGTTCGGACTGGTTGACCTCTCGGTGGGGCGGGAGATCCAGCAGCGCATCGATAATCTTCGACGCACTCTCGTTTTTTGTGAGCACGAGCCACCCTGATGGGTGTTCTTCCCGGAGCGAATCGCTGTTATGAGCGCGGTGGTTTTCTGTTTCTGTCATGAATCCGATGTGCAGGACGGGTCCCTGCGTACCTCTGTGATTGATACTACTCTCTCACTTGGTGTTAAACCTATTTGACAGTAGAGTCAATCCAGTGTTACTCCCTGGAACTATCGTTCGTATCGTTGGCTGGTCCTCCAGAGCCGTGGTGCTGGCGAATCTCAGCGAGCACATCTTCAAGTGTCGCCAAGTCTTCGATTCCCGCGATTTCATTGATTATCTCGTCAACGAGTGAGGCTCGCTCGATATCAGCCACGTCGCCAGCGGTTGTATCGATCGATTCGACTCGAAGCTCCCGTGTTTCATGCCACCCGCAGTTCCAGCAGTCCGTTGTAATCTCGATGCACTCGTCTTCCTCCGCCCCAAGAATCGCGTCGGGGAGAGACATTGAAATCGGCCGCTCTGGCCCAATCTCAAGGGTAACTGGGGTGCCACAAGCAGGGCAGTCCATTGTCATCCTATGGCACCCCCATCTGATGAAAGTAGTGTTGCCACAAGGCGATCTCACACGGATTTGTCGCTGGGCGCGGTAACGTATTTGGGTGTTGCAAAATACAGTCCAATTACATTCGGATGGCTGTACTGGACGACCTCTCAGGATTCGAGTTCGAGGACTTGATGGAAGACGTGTTCCGCAACCTCGGCTACGAGAACGTCCGGCAGGCAGAGCGGACAGCCGACGAGGGCCGAGACGTCCTGATGGAAGAGGTCGTCGACGGTACACGGCGGGCGATCGTCGTCGAGTGCAAACACACGGGAACTGTCGGCCGCCCGGTCGTCCAGAAGCTGCACTCGGCTATCGCGACGTTCGACTTCGATGGTCCGAAGCGAGGGATGGTGGTGACGACCGGCCGGTTCACGAGCCCTGCCGAAGAGTACGCAGACCGACTCCGGCGGAACGACGATCCATATCCCATCGAGTTGCTTGACGGAGAGGACCTTCGGGAGATCGCCGACGAGATCGGGCTGGACCTCTACAACGGCCGCATCGAGATCCTCTGTGACGAGACCCTGCGACCGTACGACCCGGCCACAGATGTCGACGCACCGGTTCAGGAGGCGTTTCGCGACATCGAGAACATCGAGGCTACGGATATTCCGAGGCCTCACTCGCAGGTGACCTTCCGCCCAGTAGTTGCGATCACCGCCGATACCGACGCCGTCTTCGAGACATCCGTCGGCGTCATCCACCGAATCGACGACCGCACGGGGTTCGTCGTCCACGCCGAACGTGGGCACCCACAGGTCGCCGACGACACCGTCGCAACACTGGTCACCGAGAACCTCCATGCGACGGTTGATCTTGATGTCGACCAGTTCGGGGCGACATTCGACGACGTCGAGGAACGCCGGTTCGGCCAGACCCAGACGGAGTACAAGGAGTGGGCCGTCGACCGGCTCCAGGACTATCACACGACGACGGTGACCTACACCGGCGATAACAACGTCACGTACGAGAAGACCTGCGAACCGAATCGCTCGGACATCTCCGTCCAGTCGATCGAACCGGTGTACCTCCCCGAGGTTCGACAGACAACCGACCTCGAAGAGTACACCTATTCCTATGAGTACTACGCCGCGGGCCCGTCCAGAGTGACTGAAGAGGACGGCATCCATCAGTGCGTCCACTGTGACACGAGGGGCGTCGACGAGACGTACACGTACTGTCCGAACTGCGGGGCGATCGCCTGCGACAGCCACAGCAAGACCGAACGGCTCGAAGGGGAGCCGATCTGTACGGGCTGTGCGGTGACCGAACGGTTCGCGCTGAAGACGAAGTACTTCTACGACGAACAGAACCTCGAGGCGTTCCGCAAGGAGTACGCCGCCATGCCACTCCACGAGAAGGCCATGGAGAACAAATGGCTAGCCAGCGGTAGCGTGGTCGCGACGCTGCTGCTCGTGTTCGGCCTCCTCGTTATCGGCGGGATCATCTAGCCTGATGCAACCTCCACTTGTTGTAGGCGCAGCTGTTAGGACAGGGGCTGGGTGTGAGGACGTGCGCTATCGCCCGTCTCGACGCCGGCCCCGGTACGTCATCGAGGATGTCGATCAGACAACATTCCTGGGTAACTCGTACGACGCGACGACCGCACGACTGGAGATTCGCTTCTGGTATCCCGCCGGCGTCGACCACGAATACTACCGTATCAATTGGATCGAACCGAACCGGAACCTGATGCTCGGTTTCCACCAGAACGCTGACCATCCGGAGCTCGGGCCCTGTCATATCCAACTCAATTACGAAGACACGCGCGTCAACCGGCATGACGCGACGTTTCTCGACGCGCACCCACCCTCCGTCTCAATACCCGTCTGCAGCAACTTCCAGCGGCGCTAAAGGCGATTCGCTGGGAGACTGGCACGCCCTCGATTCCCACCTGGCCGGTCTAGACAGCCAGATATCGCCCAGCGATGCGTAACTAGCCCCAATTACACGCGCTCGAAGCCCTCAAGCCGCCCATGCGTGAACGTTACTCGATACTTCAGCAGTGACTCCATCTCGTCGGGTAAGTGCGAGATGACGAATCGCCCATGGAACGCATCGCGTTCTGTCCACCCCTCGTGGACTCGCTTTCTGGCACCGACGAGATAGCGGAAATCGCCGGGTTCGATATCATCTCGACTGGCAAAGGGGCGATCGTCTGGGGGGACTGACTCGGCGTGCCACTCCTCTTCGAGCAGTCGCCCATCAGCTGTGATTTGGAAGGTCGTCATGCTGGGTCGAGCAATCCCCTTCGTCTGCCAGTCGATCGTCTCGGCAGGCGCGACTCCATCCGGGTACTCGGGGAGATGGACATCGTCGTGCAGTCTGACCGTATCGAAGAGTCCCATCTTAGTTACCTCCACTTGGAGAGCCAGGGAACCGATGGCACCACAAATGCGGGGTACCAGAACCGTTTGCGGAACGACATAGTTGGTTCCAGGAGTATATCGCACAGCACTTGCATTCAGAGTATCGGCGGTGTGCTATATGATGACAGGACAGGGTATGCGCAGCGTGTAGTTGGCTCAACCGAACCACCCTGTCCGGAGAAACAATTACTCAGTAGCGCACCGTCAGTACAACGTACGTATGGAGCAAGAGCCAGTCTTTCAGGAGGTACAGCGATTTCGCCAGCCGTGGCTCTGGGCGTTGCTCGGGGGCGCGGCTTTGTTGCTGCTCGTATTAGGCCCAATTTCCTGGGCCGGCCTCGTAATCCTCATCCTGGCCGCTGGCCTGATCTACAGTCTCCGTCTCCAGACCGAAGTGAGAGCCGACGGCATCTATATCGAGATGTGGCCGCTACACCGGTCGTTCCGTCAAATTTCGTGGGCGGAAATCGAGTCATATGAGTCGACAGAGTACAGCCCGATCGGTGAGTTCGGTGGCTGGGGCATTCGGTGGGTTCCTGGGAAGATCGCATACAACGTCAGCGGGAATCGTGGCGTCTGGATCGAGCGGACGGATGGACGTACGATGATGATTGGCTCCCAACGCCCGGAGGAGTTCGTCAGGGCCATTGAGAAGACATCCCCAGCCCTTCGCGGGGATGACCAACCCTGAGTCAGCTTCGAAACGCTGAAAGAATCTATCAATAGATACTGGGCCTTCCCCGCTGAGACCCAGTTTCTAGTAATAGATGCACCGGACACTGGTCAGACAGAGATTCGTGTCCCTGCGAAGGGCGACAGATCGTGACCGAGTAACTCGCCCGAAGCGAGAGCCTCCGTGTCTCAGCTCTCTCTCATGTGGCAGATTCGGGCTGTTATTACGAGTGGCCAGCAACCGGGAGCGGTTCGTACGGTTCCTCGAGCCACTCGACGTCACTGTCCGAGATGTCAATTTCGAGCGCTTCGACAGCCTGTTCGAGGTGACGTATCGAGTCGACGCCGATGATCGGCGTCGTCACAGGGTTCTTCGAGAACAACCAGGCCAGCGAGATCTGTGCCATCGTCGCGTCCTTCTCGTCGGCGAGTTCCTCGACACGTCTGATGATCGTCTCGCCCCCGCCATCGCGGTATGGATACTGGTGGGCCCAGTCGTCAGTTGCACCGCGGTCAGTCGTCTCGTACTCGTCGAACGGGACAGCAAGGTTCCCGCGTGCCAGCGGACTGTAGGTCATGACTGCGACGTCCCGACGCTCACAGTACGGGAGCATCTCCCGTTCTTCTTCGCGGTAGAGCAGGTTGTAGTGGTTCTGCATCACGTCGAACCGCTCGTACCCGTCCCGTCCACTCACTCGGAGAGCCTCCGCGAACTGGTAGGTCCACATCGACGACGCACCGAGATAGCGGGTGTCACCGCGTCGGACGGCATCGTCGAGCGCGCTGAGTGTAACATCGATCGGCGTGTTCTCGTCCCACCGGTGAGCAAAAAAGAGATCGACCGTCTCCATCCCGAGTCGATCCAGACTCGCCGATAATTCCTGTTCTATCGTCTTTCGCGACAGTCCCTGTGACTGGGGGTTGTCCCCGTCCATCTCGTAGTAGCATTTCGTCGAGACGACACTCTTCTCACGGTGGCCTGCCAGCGCCTCACCGAGGATACGCTCGGATTCACCCCGCGAATACATGTTGGCCGTGTCGAAGAAATTAATCCCCAGGTCGACGGCCCGGTCGAGTATTTCGCGGCTCTCGTCCTCGTCGAGAACCCACTCCCGCCAATCGCTCGATCCAAAGCCCATGCACCCCAGGCAGAGGCGGCTGACTTCGACGCCCGTCGTTCCGAGTGTGGTGTATTCCATGACAGTTACAACCTCACACGACACTCACATTGGGTCTATACTGGAACATGGTCGTCAGTATAAATAGGGCAGGTAGATGACTACATCTCGGAACGGTAAAAATCGAGAACGTCCGCCTCAGCTCACTTCGCGTCCGACGTACGTGACCGGACAGGGGCTGTTCAACAGGACCGACTGTGCTGTGCTGCCGAAGACCGCTTTCCCGGCCGGCGATCGGCCACTCCCACAGATGACGATGCGGTCGGCGTCCAGATCTACCGCCATCGAGAGTATCTTCTCCGCGTAGTCGCCGACGACCCCGTGCGTGCTCGTCTCGATCGCCGAGTCGGCAAGTTCGGCGGCGATATCTTTCGACGTGCGGTAGCGTTTGGCAACCTCGTTCGGCGACGGCGGTGTCCCCTCGTAATCGAGTTCGTCACGAGCAGTTTCGAACTCCGACCGGGAGTATACGTGGAGGAGTTCGACGGTCGCATCCGCCGGTGCCGCGACTTCGACGACCGTCTCAACGAGGTCGCCAGGTGGCGCGTCGTCCTGTCCGACCGCCACGAGGATCGTATCGAGTGTCATTGGTGTGGTGCGATAGAGGGGCGGGAGAGATCACCGTTCGCTGCCTCGTCGAGTGCTTCTTCCACTTCGTCGAGCGTGTAGACCGCATCGACGAGTTCGTCGTAGGGATAGTCCTCGATCGTCTGCGCGAGGAATTCGAGCGCGCGGTCGAGATACCCTGGATCGTACTGGACGAGTGCGGTCACTTCGATCGATCGTCTGGTGATACGGCCGGGATCGAAGGCTGTCTCCGAACCGGGATTAATGTTCCCGAGTTCGAGGTACCGACCGCCCTCCCGGAGAAGCTCCACGCCCTCGGTGAACGCACTCGGGACACCGGCCACCTCGACACCGACGTCAGCCCCTCCGTCGGTCAGATCGTGGACCCGGTCGATTCTGGCGTCGACAGTATCGTACTCGCGCATGTCGACGACGTGGTCGGCACCGAACGACCGTGCGCGTTCGATACGCTCCGGTCGTCCCTCGACGACGATCGTCTTCGCGCCCTGTTCACGGGCGTACGCAGTGGCGTTCAGGCCGAGACCGCCGGCACCCTGAATGACGACCCATTCGTCGTACTCGACACCGATCTGGTCAAGTCCGAACATGACCTGTGAGAGTGCACAGTTTGCCGCGGCAGCCACGCCGGGGCTGGATTCGAGTGCTTCGGGAATCTTGTAGAAATGCTGGTCGGGATGGATGTAGTAGTGGGTGCTGTAAGTCCCGTGAAAGTGCGGGAACTCGTCGAGCGGTTTCGTCTTGTGGCTGTAGGAGTTCTCACAGTTGTAGTACTCGCCACGGGCGCACGCGTGACAGCGCTGGCACGTTCGGTAGTAGACCGGTGCAATGAGGTCTCCAGTCTCGACCGGTCGACCCGCCGAGTCGGTCTCGACGCCGTCACCGAGTTCTGCGATACGACAGAGGGCCTCGTGTCCGAGGACCATATCCATGAACGGATCACCGAGTCGACCCTCGACGATATGATGGTCAGAGCCACAGACGTTCGATCGCTCGACAGTCGTTACCACGGCACCGTGTTCGGGGTCCGGGACCTCGTGCGTTCGGAGTTCGATCTCGTCCGGTTCTGGTACGTATACGACTTTGCCGTTCGTCATTGTCATGCGGTGGTCGCTCCTGTGTCTGCGCTGACGGTCTGCGTGAGTCGGGTCTCTATCGCCGCGAACAGTCGGTCTGCCAGGATCGCCAGCAGCGCTCCCGGGATCGCACCGGCGAGGATCTGCGGGTTGTCGAACTGGGTGATCCCGCTGATGACCCAGACACCGAGGCCGCCGCCGCCGATGAAGAACGCGAGGTAGGCTGTCCCGACGTTGAGGACCGAACTGGTCCTGATACCCGCGAAGATGACCGGAATCGCGAGTGGCAGTTGGACCTTCCGAAGAATCTCCCGCTGGGTCATTCCCATCCCTTCGGCAGCCCTGACGGTCTCCTCGTCGACGTCTTCTAGTCCGGTGATTGTGTTCGTGATGATGGGAAACAACGCGTAGAGCCAGATGCCGAAGACGGCTGGTGCGAACCCGATGCCGAGCATGGGGTAGACGAGTGCGATGACTCCGAGTGTCGGAATCGTCTGTGCGACGTTCCCGAATCCCATCACGAGCCGTCGTGTGCGGTCGAACTGGACGGCGACGATAGCGAGAGGGACGGCGACGAGAATCGCACCGACCTCCGCGATAACCACCATGAATAGGTGTTCCTGGAGGAGTGTCAGGAACTCGCCGCTGTTGTCGAACAGGTACTGGATCGAATCGATGAGCAGTCCCATCAGGACCGCACCTCCGTCTCGACACGCGTCTCGCGCTGGATCGCGTCACGGGAGATCCAGCCCTCGACTGTACCGCTGTCGCCGACCGGCATCACGTCGACGTCGTGCTGAATCATCCGCGAGAGGGCGACCTGCATCGACGACGACGGGGAGAGGGGCTGGACGCCGGCGCCGTTCGTCGACGGGAGATCGACACGGCCATCCGACCGGAGGCTGGCTCCATCGGGTTTGGACCCCTCCATCAGGTCGCCGACCTGGCGTACCTGGAGCTGTTTGAGGGCCCGATCGGCGCCGATGAAGTCCTCGACGAACTCGTTAGCCGGCGAGCGGAGGATCTCCGCGGGCGTGTCGTACTGGACCACCTCTCCGACGTCGTAGATAGCGATCTTGTCCCCCATCTTCAGCGCCTCGTCGATGCTGTGGGTGACAAAGAGGATGGTTACGTCAAGTTCTGACTGGATGTCGAGGAACTCGTTCTGGAGATCCTCCCGGGTGATCGGATCGAGCGCACCGAACGGCTCGTCCATCAACATCACGTCCGGATCGGCCGCCAGTGCACGGGCGACGCCGATCCGCTGTCGCTGCCCACCCGAGAGTTCGGTGGGATACTGGTCACGGTACGTCGCAGGCGGTAGGTCCATCAACTCGAGGAGTTCGTCGACCCGGTCGTCGATCCTGTCTGTGTCCCAGCCTTTCAGTTCCGGGACTGTTGCGACGTTGTCTCGGACAGTCATGTGGTCGAAGAGCCCGATCTCCTGGATCACGTACCCGATGTCCCGGCGCAGGTCGATCTTGTCGAGGTCCTGGACGTCGGTGCCATCGAACCGGACACACCCGGAAGTCGGGTCTTCCAGCCGATTAACCAGTTTCATCGTCGTCGTCTTGCCACAGCCGGAGGGCCCCACGAGGACCGTCGTCGTCCCCCGTTCGACGGTGAAAGAGACGTCGTCGATCGCGACTGTCCCGTCCGGATACTCCTTGGTTACGTTGTCGAATTCGATCATGTCATCACCTTCTGTAGGAGGCGGGTCAGTCCCGCCGGGTCGATCTCTTCACCGTTGCGCACGCGCAGCAGTTGCTCGCCCACCCCGAACACGTAGTCGAATGCCAAGGCGAGCGCGGACAGCAGGATCGTCGTCACGACGATCATCTCGACGTTACGCTTGCGGATCCCCTGAAAGAGGAAGTCTCCGAGGCCACCGGCCCCGATGAACGCGCCGATCGCGGCGATGCCGATGAGGATGACGACGGCGTTGCGGACACCAGCCATGATGACAGGCAGTGCCATCGGTAACTGGACGCGACGGAGTCGCTCCCAGGTGGTCATTCCGAGGCCTTCACTGGCCTCGACGGCCGCCTCGTCAACCTCGGTGATCCCGATGTACGTGTTCCTGATGACCGGCAACTGCGAGTACAACACCAGGGCGAGTACCACCGGTGGCGTCCCGATGCCGAGGAACGGGATCAGGATGCCAAAGAGCGCGACACTCGGGACCGTCTGCATGATACTGGCGAGCCAGAGGATCGGTTCGGCCGCCTGCTCGTACTGGGTGATAAGCGTCCCGACAGCGACTCCCAGTGGAACGGCGATCACGATCGTGTACGCCGTAATCTGGATGTGTTCGACGACCAGCTTGAGCAGATCACCCCCGTACGACTGTGCGAACTCCAGATAACTGCCCAGCCCGGCCAGTAGTATAGGCGTGAGGCTCCCGGTCTGTACGATCACTCCAGACATGACGTTAGATGATTCCCTCCGAAGAGAGGAAGTTCGTCGCGACATCTTCTGCTTTCTTCCCGTCTACCGAGACGGCCTTGTTCAGCCCACGCATCGTCTCGGTGTCGAGTTTGGGGCCGATCTCGTTGAGCGGTTGTGCCATCGCCTCGCCGTGGCTCTCGTAGGTATCGCCGTTGATGAGCGGTGCCGGGTTGTAGATCGGGAAGAACTGTTTGTCGTCTTCGAGGACCTGCAGGTCCCACTTGACGATCTGCGGGTTGGTGTTGTAGCCGAGCCCGACGTCGGCTTCCCCCTTGCCGACGATCTGGTAGCTCAGTCCGATACCGGTCTCCTGTACCGAGTCCGAGAGTGCGTCGAGCTTGTCGCCGAAGCCGTAGTGTTCGGCCGTCCCCTTCCAGCCGTCGGGTCGGTCGATGTACTCCGTCGTGAGAACGATGTCGATATCAGTGTTCCCGTCGTTGATGTACGCCGCCAGATCCGACAGTGTCTCGACGCCAGTCTTTTCGGACCAGTCGGGATTCGCCATCAGGACGAACGTGTTGTTCAGCGGCGCTCGTTCCAAGTACGTGAGTCCGTGTTCAGATTCGAACTCCGATTTCACCTTCTGGTACAGTTCCTTCGGGTTCCCGACGGGCTCGTCGTGCTGGGGTGGCACCGTGTACCACGCAGTACCGGTGTACTCCCAGTACATATCGACCTCGCCGTTCTTGACTGCCTGGAAGTTCTGTGTCGATCCGCCAAGTCCAGTCTCGTCGACGAGCTTGAGATCGGTGTTCTCCTTGAGCGCGTGGTACGCCATGTAGCCGAGAATCTTCTGCTCGGTGAACCGCTTGGAACTCACCTTGACGGTGCCGCCACCGCCCCCAAGCATTCCACAGCCGGCCAGTGACGTCGTTGCGATGGTCGCTGCCGTCGCGCCACCTCTTGCGAGGAAGGATCGCCGAGTCTCATTCCGTGGCATAGGTGGAGAAGCAGCGTTCTGTGTGGTAGTGTTTCGCTTGAACATAGCAGCCCATTTATTATGTAGGTTAGATTGGTTAGCCTGCATAGCTTTTTGACCGGCGGGTTGCTAAGCCGTTCTGGTCCCGATAGGCGCACCATTTCGAGGGAGAGGATGTCAGTTGCCGATCAACTATAGCACCGGACTACAACAGGGGTAAACTGTCAGTGACTATGTTCACCCAAACGTCTATGCGACGCGTTACGGACCGCTAATCTGGTGATCACTACGAGATGGCTAGTTCAGGACTCCTGTTTGCACTCGTCGCGATGTTCGCGTACGCTCTCTGGGCAATCGGTGCAGAGCTGGCGACGCGGACGCTCGCACCAGAGGTCGTCGCACTCATTACGTATTCGACCGGTGCCGTCCTCTTTTCGGGCTATCTACTGTTCAGGCCGGAACCTATCGAGATGCCCCCCGTCGGAAGCGCATTCGGGTTCGCCCTGGCGACCGGTGCGATCATGGGCGTCGGAACACTGACGTACTATCGTGGACTCCAGTTCGGTGATACAACTGCAGTCACGACCATTGCTGCACTCTACTTCGTAGTGGCAGCACTACTCGATATCGTCGTACTCGGAAATACACTCGGAACGACGGATGCAGTCGGTCTCGGGCTCGCCGCCCTTGCTGTCATGTTCATCGCACTCTAGAGCGGACGTTATTCGTCGCCTGTCTGTGCGAGAGCGAGATATGGGACCAGGAACGACATGATCGACTCCTCTGCCTGCCGGAGGTGGTGCGAGACAGTTGTCTTGGCGATGCCGATCTCGTCGGCCAGTTCTTGGTGCGTGATCTCTCTCGGTTGTCTGAAATACCCCTCTTCGTGAGCGACGCTCAGAATGTGGCGTTGCCGATCGGGCAACGAATGAAACAATTCGCTCCACTCGCTCGTGCTGGGCGTGATGCGGCGCTGGAAGTCGGCTGAGATGTGCTCTATCTGGACGGACCCGAAGTGTTCGAGCAGCGCGACCGTATCGGAGAGCTCCTCGCGATCCTCCATGAGGATATCGTATTCCATATACCCGTCAGTGAGTTCGCCGAACCCGCCGTGTGGGAAATACCCCTCGTGGAGCAGGATCTGTAGGGGGGTATACTCCAGATACTCCCCACGGACGACGAGCGTTGCCGCGGTCCGTCCCGGTTCAGGAGCGCTGTACCGCTCGGTCACCTCGACAGCAGTGGTGTAATCGTGTGATCTGATGACGTCCACGACCTCATCGAACTCGTCGTCGTCAACGACGATGGCGACCAATCCGAGGTACTCCCGGTAGTGGAACGTGGTGGCGACGAACTTCGCGAACACGTCGTACGTGGACAGTTCCGCCGTCCAGTCGTCTTCGTACCGCACTCGTATCTTCACGATCAGCATACCCCCACTCTCACGCGAATGCTATAGAGTGTTCTGGACAGATCACCGAGGTGCCGATACAACGTGGGGTTATGATAGCACGACTATGTCCGACAAAGACGCTATCGGTACCTGGACTGGTGATTTTCACATGTCACAGGCCACAGAGACTGGACTCGAGGAACGATACGACACGGTCGTCGGCGGCGAGGTCCGCCCCCCAGCGACCGGTAACCGATTCACAGCAGTCGACCCGGCAACCGGGAATCCTCTGGCAGAGATTGCGGCGGGAACGGCGGCGGATGTCGACGCCGCTGTCGCTGCTGCGGGGTCGGCGTTCGACGAGTGGGACGCCCTCGCTCCGCAAGAACGCGGTCGGTTGTTGAACGACCTCGCCGGCGCTATCAGGGACAACGCGGACCGACTGGCTCGGCTGGAGACACTCGACAACGGTAAGCCGCTTCCACACGCGCACGCAGACGTCGAAACCTGTGCCCGCTACTTCGAGTACTACGCCGGCATCGCCGACAAGGTCCACGGTGACAGTATCCCACTCACCCAGGAATACGCGGACTATACAATCCGTGAGCCGCTCGGCGTTACGGCCCAGATCATCCCCTGGAACCTCCCCACGAACATCTTCGGGCGAAGCGTCGCACCGGCACTCGCGACCGGTAACGTCGCTGTCGTCAAGCCCGCCGAACAGACCTCGATCACGGCTGTCGAGATCGCGAAACTGGCGCTGGATGTCGGTCTCCCGGATGGCGTTCTCAACGTCGTGCCAGGGTTCGGTAGTGAAGCCGGCGCCGCCCTCTCGGGACACGACGGAATCGATGCAATCAGCTTCACGGGGTCGGTACCGACGGGCATCGAAGTCGGGAAGACGGCGATGGACAACATCACCAACGTCCACCTCGAGCTCGGTGGGAAGAGTCCGAACGTCGTCTTCCCCGATGCGGACTGGGAGACAGCACTCGATAGCACCATGACCGGCATCTTCGCCAACGCCGGACAGGTCTGTTCAGCAGGCTCGCGACTGCTGGTACACGAAGACATCCACGACGAATTCGTCGCAGATCTCGCAGACAGGGCAGCGTCACTCAGTGTGGGCCCAGGTATCGACGAGCACGATATGGGACCACTGGTCTCCGAAGAACACTTCGAGAAAGTGACCAACTACATCGAACTCGGCCGTGACGAGGTCGGCGAACCGGTGACCGGTGGGGAGGCGCTGGACCGCGACGGATATTTCGTCGAGCCGACCATATTCGATGATGTCGACAACGACATGCGAATCGCGCAGGAGGAGATATTCGGTCCAGTGTTGTCAGTCGTGGAATTCAGCGACGAGGACGAAGCTATCGAACTCGCCAACGCCGTCGATTACGGGCTGGTCGCTGGCATCCACACCGAGGACGTCGGGCGCGCTCACCGCTTTGCCCGCGACGTCGACGCCGGGCAGATATTCATCAACGAGTGGTTCGCCGGCGGCGAGGAGACACCGTTCGGCGGGTTCAAACAGAGTGGCTTCGGCCGAGAGAAGGGCCTGGAAGCCGTCGAGGGCTACACACAGGTCAAGAACGTCTGTGCCAACATCGAGCGTCGGTAATAAAAGACCATCCATGTTTCAGGGAACCCAGTAGGGAGAGGAGGTGACACGTTCACACGTCGATGAACGTTGACACAGCCAAACGGTACTTCGAACTGATGGACGATCCCGACGCAGGAATCGACGAGGTGCTCGATCTGTACGCGGACGATGCCGTCCTCCGCTCACCTCGGAAGGGGACCATCCGCGGGAAAGACGATATCGAGGCGTTCTACGACGCGAACGCCGACTTCTTCACTGGCGGCGAACACGTCATGGAGGCCTTCCACGAGGACGGTAACGTGGTCGTCTGTGAGGGAACGTTAGACGGGGAAACGGTCGAAGGTCGTTCCTTCGAAGGTATCGGACTCGTGGACATCATGCGCTTCGACGACGACGGGAAGATCAAGGAGTTCCGTGCTTATCTGGACTACAGTGCGATACTGACCGAGCCACAAGAGGAACCGCCGTCGTTCCGCACACCGGTTCCAGAACCGGAAGTATAGCCCCGATCGGCGGGTTTCGACTGCCGTTGGTCGTCACCCCAACCCTGTACCCCGAGCGCTCGATGAACGGGTTTTTGACCGACGACTGGCTACCGTCTGGTGGTGGCGATGACGAACCGTTACCACGCTAAGACCCGGGTGATCTGTTTGACCACCTCTGCCGCCTCACACTGATGTGAGGGAATGACCCCACCCAAACCGACGAATTCTGTGCGAACAGTCGCTGATACGACTGTCCATCACGAGCGGTTCCCGGGTGCTGCTGCTACCGAGAGGGGGAGAGCACGACGGTGCGATCAGTGGATAGTTTCAGCCTGGCCAGGGTCCTGGCGGAATCGGGGCGTTGCTCACACTCCTATGCCGGTGCCGTCCTCACACCATCGTGAGCTTCCTGTCGTTCGAGGCGTCGGACCAGCTCCTCGTCGAAGACGATGCGTTTCTCGCCGCGTCGCTTCCGGACGGTCGCTGCGTCGTCGCCAAGATCCTCGAGGATCTGGAGCACTCGTCGGACGGTCTCGCTGTGTGGCGTGATGTCCAAGCCGGCTTTCAACACTGTCCCGACCTGGCCGGCAGTGAGACACCACCCGGCTGGCGCTTTGTCGGCGTAGTCGCGAACGTCGCTCGCGATGAATCTGGCTCGCTGCTGGTTGGCCGAGAGCTCGGATTCGGCGACGGGATCGGGCAAGGCGACGATGTCCTCCAGTGGGGTCTCGGTCTCGATCGTCGGTGACGCCGGCGCCGGCTCCGTCTCAGCGAGGTCGTCGAGGCGCTCCTGAAGGTCGGTCTCTGCGACTTTCGCTTTCACCGCTCGCCCGAGTGGGAAGCGGGTGCCGTCGTTCGCGATGACCCAGATATCGCGCTGATCGCCGCCGTCCCACTCGATGTGGGCTCGGGCTTCGAGCTCGTCGACACGCTCTTGGAGGCGATCGCGCTCGGCCTCGGCTGCTTTGCGTTGCTCGCGTTCCGCCTCAAGTGCTGCTCGCAGCTCGGCAGTCTCCTCGGCGACAATCTCCGCGACCTCCTCGCGGGTCAGGCAGTCCTCACACATCGGTCCTCACCCCCGGCGAATTCGAGGTGTCTCGGGGACTGGTGTGGTGTCGATCCGACTGCGTGCTGTGGAACATCTGTTCGGGCATCTGCAGACCCGTCCCCGGACTCGAACCGGGACGAACCGACCTCGGAACAGGCATCGCGACATGGCTGTAGCTCACGAGCGGTCGCTGCGCTGGCCCTCACCACTGCGCGGGTGGTAACTACCTGCCTATGCGTGGATTCGGTGGTCGCGCACTGCTGGGACGAGACGGGACCATCATTGGAGGAGCCCCGCTTTGGGCCAGCAGCGGCGACGGGAGCTCGACCAAGATCGGAAACGTTCCAACCCCCGCATAATCTTGCTCAGACTCACTGTGGCGCACAGCTCCATTCCTCCCGGGCGCCTCGCTCGATTGCCTGTCGTGGGATCGCTAAGACCTGCAAGTCAGTCTGGCGGAGTGCGTGGACGAGCTCCCGTCGTCCCGCTGGGTCACCCGCAGTCTCTCGCAGGCGTCGCTGGTACATGGGTGGTAACTCCGCACAGAGGACCGCTCGGAGAGACTCTTCGCGGACTTCGGTGACTAACAGCCAGGGGTCGCTGTCGTAGTCGGCGAGTGTGATGCACTCGCCCAGTTCGGGCAGGCGACTCATCGGCCACCTCCGACGGGGCCGCCCTCGGGCGGTCCAGAAAGCTTATTCCGGGCCTGCCCACACCGACCGAGTGAGTCCCGGTTCCCGCTTCGCAGTCCCCTCTCACTTGCCCCAAGCGCATCCACCGGGGCCCGATTGCCCACCTGTTTCAGCGCCGACCGCGGGTCTGACATGGTGCCCCGCGGGTCGGCGACCCCTCTTTGGGTTTCCAGTATGTTTGGTAGGGATGACTCTCGGTGCGGAAGCCTTCGCTTTCGAGGTCCAGGTAGGTGCTCACCCAGGCGTGTAAGGACAAATGGGTGTGTGAGTCCAGACGAGTTGTCGACGATACCCATCAGGAACCACCTCCTAAAGAGGTGAAGATCGCAGTACAGCGCTCGATATCGACCGACGGTTTATCTAGACACTGCCCTACCCACTCGGTGGGGCCCTGTTTGACCCCGTGCTCGCTCCTGAGCACTGACCCATCAATTGCCCCAGGGCCCCGTTTTTGCACGAGCGTGAGTGTGGTCCCAGGCACAGTAGACCGAGGGAGAACCGCAGTACAGCGCCTGATATCGGACCACCGTTTATAAGGCAGCCGTGTGGGGAGTTTCGTGGGGCCCTGGATACCCTCGCTCTCTTCCCCGTGAGTACTCGCCACACTCGCACCGGGGCTCCAGTTCTGGCTTGCAGCTGTAGCCGAATCCAATACCATGTGTGTTGGTAGCATCGTGATGCAACAATTACATCTACAACCGACAGCGTAGGGAATGGTGCCGGCGTAGCAAGGACCGCTTTGTCCGGCACGATTGTCAGAGGCACGTGACGACTGGCCTCGTCGCCTGGGTCGATGGGGCCAGCTGTCGCACAGAGACATACGACAGCGGTTCTCACAGCGGTAGTTATGCTGGGTTCCCACGTAGGACTGCGCAGGGACCCGGTTCGCCACCTGTTCGGTGGCAGTTCGCCTCTGACAACATCCATCCGGGTCCCGGTTCTGTTCTGCCGAGTGCCGACTGTGGCGGCTCATTGCCGGTCACCACCGTCGGCGACGACCTGGCGGGTGTCACAGACGCTCGCGAGCGTTTCGGCCTGGGCCCGGAGCAGCTGTGTCCCGGCGTCGGTCAGGCGATAGGCGTTCGTGCGCTCGTCCAGGGACTCCCGGCTGACGAGCCCGGCCTCGACCAGGTCGTCGAGGTTCTGGTAGAGGCGACTGTGGTTGATCGGCGACGGATAGCGCTCGTCGAGGTAGTCCTTGAGTGCGAGGCCGTAGGGCTCGTCCGCCACGCCGGCGATGGCCGTCAAGAGATCCCGCTGGAAGCCCGTGAGTTCGTGGTAGGTCGTCATGCGTGCTCACCCACGAACGAGGGGTCGGCGGTGGCTAGGATAACTCTGAGGCGGCGGTGTGAACGGGAGCGGATTTTCGGAGTGAGGTTCTCGTCTGTGGGTCGCTGTGGATGGTTCGTGGGCCGTGCGGCCGATGAACGGGAGATGAACGGGAGTGAACGGGAGCCGCGCTGTCTGGTGGTTTCGACCGTGAACGGGAGCGGTCGCGAGCGATGCCTCTCGTCGTGGGTGGGCGTGGTCGTTCTCATGGGTTCGGTGCGACGCAGTCGGATTCGGTGCGTCGCCTACTGCCAGATGAAACACTGTCTGCACTTAACTTTTGGTACGTGCATAAAGAAAGTCATGATAGGCTTGATTACCGGCGCTCTGGTCTTGTGATGTGTGCCTCGCGGCCCAGATCCCGAGATCGAGCCGGTCGATATACTCCATCACTTCGTGGTGTCACCAGAGCCTGCGTTCGTTCCCAAAGAAATCGCTGACAAGCTCGACGTGACAAAAGAAGGAGCTCGTCATCAGATGGAACGATTAGTTGAGGAGGGCCTTCTCGCACGGAAGAAGCCCAGTTCCCGCGTTGTGATCTACTGGATTACCGACGCTGGAAAGCAGTTCTATGCCGACAACGCTGAATCATCGTGATCTGAGTCGACCCACCAAATCACTGTTCTCGATGTCGGTTTCTTTCTGTAAACAGCGTTCCTCTGCTGTAAATCCTCTAACCGTCCGCGCATACCTTCTGCAGTCATTTCGAAGTGCTGCGCTACCTCTGCAGTTGTAAACGCGGGTTCGGGCGATTCACGCATCCACTGGACGATTTCAGAGTCTGCGACTGTCTTCTCACCCTGGGCCATCGTATAGCCACTTTATTTTGCACGTGCAAAAGGTTTTATGGTGGTCCAGATATATAATATGGAATAGGAACACACGCGCCGCTGGTCGATTTCTCACGAAATCGCCCCGGTGGTAGGACACCGAGGCGCGTGGTTCCGTGGAAGAACCAATGGCAACTACGCAATCCACTTCACAAGAACGTACCGGCTTCCCGTATGGGACCGCACTCATCGGGATCGATACCAACGGGCACGAGCACCGCTTCGCTGGTGGTGTAACCGATCGTCGTGTCTTCATCTGTGGCGGCGGCGAAGTCCTGGAGGTCCATGATCTCGACGCGCTCGCTACCGAGGGAGTTCTGGAACCAGTGACGTATGACGGAGAGTCATACAGTGCGACCTCTCCGCGGGCGTGGGTCGACGCATGGGCCGCTGACTGTGGTGGTTGGGCCGAGGTGCGGCTCGATGAGTCGCTGGTCGGGCAGCTCGTTTGCGAGGTCGAGGCATGACCTGCACCGTTGAGCAGCGCAAACAAGTCCGTCGTGCTGCGCGAGCTATCAGAGAGATAGTTCCGGTCGTTGCCGTCGATGTGGTTGCACCGAATGCAAGTCAGTACGATACGTGGACGCTGGATGCAGTACTTCAGGATTCCGAGGGGGTGCCACCTGCAGTCTTGCGTGAGCTGGCGCTGGGTGGGTTGACCTTGCAGCCGACGCCGTCGCAAGGTGAGTTTCAGCACGTAACGGCGACACTATAGCGCATTGACGTAGCCTGTTTGAACAAATAGCTGACGCTCACCGGGTAGCGCCGGCGGAGAATAAAGCCGCGATCAGTTGTGTTTCGATACTACTGCAATCTGATGTGACCATTCCGATGATCACTGCGATCACTACATTCATTATCGTACTGCTGATCACCTCTTTGATCAGTCCGCGAAACTTCGACTTCCAGTCGTCTTGAAGACGACGAACCGCCTGCATACCGAGGCTCCAGAGCTGCTCGCCGGCGCATTGAAGTCGGGATGGGGATTCGAACCCCAGTCCCAGAGACTGGGACTACCTACCCGATTCGTATGATAATATAATGTCTGAATACACTTAAAACTTTTGATTTGATAGGAGGATTATGATGGGGTTCGATTATTTCAGCGATACCTTTCGGCTTTCAGGCAATGGGACAGGTCGTCAGCGCGATGACTAAATGACTCAGTCCATCGCCGTTGTGGAAGAGTTCATCTACGAGTGGTCTGGAGCGGGTGTCGGTGGCGGGTCACCGGGCGAGAGGTGGTGACGACGATGCGGCGGATCTGAGTTTGAGAGGAGAGATTGGCACGTGTTTTGTATCCTCGCTAATTCGATACCCGAATTTCTATCAGTTATCGTACCACTTAGATTGGCTTGCTGAATAGAGAGCGCGCATACAGAAGCTGTGAACTTACAGCATCCAACTGCCTGAGATAGGAACTCTCACAATAGCAGCGGCAACCTTCTTTTTCTCTGTCATTAACCAGTGGGTTGTGAACCATTTTGTCACAGAAAGCGCAATCAAAGTGTATGGACGAACTGGAGTACGCTTTGGCAAGTATCCGAGGCCACCCTTTCGAAAATTTTGCTATGGCGTATCTACGGGAGCAAGGCTACGATGTTCATGAGAGTGGCAGGTCAGGCCCTGACGGAGGATGGGATGGCCAAATCGAACTAGGTGGTAGGGAAGGTATCGCTCACGCCAGCGTCCAGGAAACGTGGAGACAGAAGCTCCGGAGTGATGCAGAGAAAGTAGAGGATCTGGAGGAGGAGCGAGGAGAAGACTACGATCTCTTTGTCTTCGTCACCAACCAGGATGTCGGAGGCAGGCAGGAACTGGATATGGAGGACGAGATCCAGGACAAGTACGGTTGGAAACTGAGGATTCACCACCGGGAAGAGATCCTCGGAGAGGTCAGACAGAACAGCCGGGACTTAGCCGAGGTCTTTTTCGACGTCGACCTGCAGAAGAACCACGACCACATCGAGGACATAAACGAAATTCTGGAGAATCAAATAGAGGATATCCAGGCCCGGGAAGGGTATGCAAGCGAACTGATTGAAGGTCCTGCTGTCGTCCTCCATATCATCCCGAACGGCGTGCTGTCGAAGAACAAAACCCAGTCAGGGAGTATCCCGGAACCGTCTGTCCTGTTTGAGAGACTGACTTCCTACGGCGAACCAAAGGGCAAGTACACGATTTCATACGGTAGCGGTGGTTCCGGTACTGAACACCACTCTTATGCCGTCCTTCAGAATGACGGCCTGTACGAAACAGCTTCCGCTGACGCCTTCCACGAGAAACACGACGAAATCTGGTTACAGGGTTTCATTCAAAAAAATGTAGGTTTAGGCCTTGACGCGTCCATTGTACTGGCGGCAAGGAATACGGTCGAAGATCTGTCGGAGATGGGTTTCTCCGGCACCGCATTCGCATGTATCTCTCTTCTTGACGCCAGCGACGTCAGACTGGTAACCCCGAACGACATAGGCAGCAGTCTCCACAGATCCCCGAAGACTATCGATACTGACCGGTACACCACGGAGTATGCCACGCTGCAGATCGGTGATCAGCAAGTGATTAGCGATCTTGAACAGATTCTTGACGAGCTGTGGAGAGAGTTCGGTGCAGGCGATACACCAAATATCGAAGGCGGTCAGTGGGCGCTCGGAAACTACAACTCCAACGGAGAGACGGTTCTGCAGGAGGGCGACCGGTAGTACGTTCTTTCTGCCCCAATTTTAAACGTACTTTAGAAATATTCTACGTGAGACGCCTCCTGAAAATTTTCTGGATTTAGATATTTATTTTCGATATATTTCCCGCCCTTGGGTTTATACATTGCAACGGCGTAGGCCGGGGTATAATGGTCAGTACCCGTCCTAATCCACCTACACGGACTCTGGCCGGGCAAGGGGGTGAAAGCAAAGGTATTCTGTATCGATAAATACATATCTGCTGCCAGAAGCACAGTAGCGAACTACAACACGTGTATTGACCTGGGGCCCGTCCTAATCCACGAGGTTCTCTCAGGTTCAATGCAACCCTCGATTAGACATGAGTACGCCAGACGACTCAAACACACACAACACGAACGAATCGGAGGAAGAAAGCAGTGCAGACGAACCCAGCGAGATTGTGAGCCACGGCTATCAGGCCAAGCTCATAGTCCATCGGCGCGACAGGTACCGGTGCCGCAACTGTCGAGCGGGATTCGACGCAGACGATGCATCCCATCTGGATGCGGATCACATCGTTCCAGAAGGGGTTGGAGGAGCGAACACGCTCAGTAATCTCGGAACGCTCTGTCGGCGCTGCCACGAAGCAAAACACGGCGAAAGAGAGCACGCACCCACCATTCGGGCTATGTCCACTGGGAATATGATAAACAAAGATTTCCGGTGGTTCGTCCATTTCTGGAAAGAGATTCTTCCGGCATTAACTGAAGCTGCTACCGGACATAGAGTCGAACCAAAACACAGACTCAACGAAGAGTCACCATATCAGGCGTGGCACATCCCAATGGGAGATCTCCGTCGACTTGATGAGCTCCTTGCCGACATGGATGAAATCAACTACGCTGCTCAGGGCGTGCATCAGTATATGTAACGCTAAAACAGTTGCTCAAGGGTTTGAGAACAGGGTACCCAGCAACACTGGGACCCGTCCTAATCCAAGAGAAACTCACGCTTCTAGCCATATAAAGATATAGATGAGACTGGTTAGAGGGGACTTGGTGGTTTGATGTCAGTCGGTCGCTTGCTTGCCACAGATTGAAGCGATGTCTGTCTTGCCTGTGGGGGGTGTGGGGTGGGTTGGCGGAAGATTAACCAACAGCTAATCGATCTACCCCATTTTGTTGGTTAATATCTATATTATCGCGCAGCGCGGTTTTGACCCTCCAGAAAACTATTACCCGGACCTGCTGACGAGACGACCAGACAGCCATGCACACCCGAGCCCTCCGCACTGCTGTCCTCGCAGCGACCGTCCTGCTCGCGGGCTGTAGCGGCCCTGCCAGCCCTCCATCACCCAGCGCAGACGAGCCGACACCCACGGCAACGCCAGCGCCGGTGGAATCGCTCCCTTCCCCCGCGGCGTGTGGGACGGCTACCGTGCCACGCCCCGATCATGTCAACGAGGTCTCTCCCGCGACCTACCCGGAACCACCGGACACGGTGACTCGCTCGAGCGTGGTGAACTGGACACACGCCTTCGAGACGGCGTACTTCCGGAACGAACTGGTCGCCGGCGCCGCCGGCGACGACGAGCAAACGCTGACGAAGGTCACCGCCAGCGCGGAGGTCCGAAGCGTGAACCACACGGCGCGCGGGTATCTGCTCCGACTGAGCGATTTCGGGGCCACACACTACGCCTCGGGCATCCATGGCGATCACTGGCTGGACGTCGGCTACGTGGTCACCGAGACACGTGTGGTGCGGGTGCCGCTGGACGATCGCGACGATCCCATTCGGGCGACCGATGGAACTGTCGTGGTCAGCTGTCAGTAGCGACTCGTTCTACACACCGACTGTCTCCTGATTGGGCTACGGCCCATACCCACCTGTGCTGGTTACTTAGCTGGAATTCTCTCTGGGCTCAATTTCATCGATCACTTTCTCGACTTCTTGAGAGTAGTATTCAGCAATCGATCGCAGTGCTGGTGGGGCGGCTTGTTTCCCGACACTGATCACAACGCCCCCCAGTGGCCCCAGCCCAAAAGACTCTGCAACGTCCTCTGGAAGTAGAAGATGTCCGGAGACAGTCGCAAGATGCGATGCACTATTCGCGAGCGCCTCATTCCGCTGTTCCCACCCAATCACTTGTCCTCCAATTGAGTCGTCTACTACCGCAGTGTCGGTTATCTGAATATTGAGGTGCATCTGGAATTGGGGCTCTCCCTCAAACTCCAGAGTTCCTTCTTTGTCGTAGATGTGAATCTGATCTGTTGAGCTGCTCAGGACGTATCCGTACCCACACTCACAGACTGCCCAGCCAGGGAGGTCTTCTGGGAGGAGAAACTCAATGCAGATATCCAAATCACAGTCTGGATTCTGGCATTCGAACTCAGTTGATCGACCAGTCTCGGGCATATCCTATCGAAGAACATCGATCTGTGTAAAGCCGGGGTATGACCCCTCTCTCAGCACGGCTTTGGAGACCTCAAAACGGGCGTTTGGACTTCTGCAGAATTCTGAACGACTGGCTATTTATATACTCCTTCCAGGAGATGGATGGCGCATGGATCAGAACGGAAACACCGATCCCGAGTATGAGACGCGGTCCGACGCTCCAAGCCCGGCGAAACAACGGGAAGAAATTGTTCGAATCCTCGAGGAGAGCGAGGTCCCCTACGTCGCACTCTCGACGCTTGAACATCGGCTTCCATACGATACGTCGCGGCCGACAATCAAAACGCGTCTGGAAGAACTGGCTGCAGAGAACAAAATCCGCGACAAACCGTTCAACCCGTATGCGGACAAGCCGACTCGACTGTATTACCGCAACGTCGACGGGACAGAGTGGATGGCCCCGCCCGATGCTGAACTTCTCACCGACCACGAGCGACAGCTCCTAGATGCTGTCAGAGCTGAGGACGGCTCACTTCCCGAGGACTTCCCACGCGATACCCGATTGCTGACGAATGAAGAACAGCGGATTCTCGATAATCTCCGCGATGACGATGGTGATCTCCCTGATTCGCGGTACGTCCGAAGACCGTACGAGAGCATTGTCCTCGATACCAGCATCGGAGACTGCTTCTATCAGGGCCCCACCATTTTGGGCGATCTCGTCGTCGGTGGGTTGCTCATCACTGCCATCTCGTATCTGGCGTACGAGGCTGGCGGGATTCTCCCGGTCTCTAGTAGTCTCATCGGGTGGGTGCTACTCGTGGCGATCGTCGCGACGCTGCTGGGGTGTCTGGGAATCCTGGCGTCGGCCGGCAACCGAGCGATCAAAGAGGTGGTGGCATGACGCTCGTCGGGGCGTTCCTCTTTGGCCCCCTTACGTTACTGTTGCTTGTTCTGAACGGTACGCCTCTGACTATCGAATCTTTCCCCCAGTACTTGGCTGGTGGATTAGGATCGATATTCTGGTTTGCTGCGACAGCCGCATTGATATCAGCCATCTTCGGGCGTTCCCGGTAGAACGAAACCCGCTATGTTTCGCCGTGAAACACCCCCTCCCCCCGACCCACTGAAGTATCAGCCACCCGTCCGGTTGGACATGGTTCGCATCACAGAACCGAAGTCGCCCGTGGAGTACGAGATGATGTGCGGAAAAATACCATGTGAGTGCGGTGAGACGTTTTTCAGCACTGCTGCGTTTCACGGACATCAGGGACACTGTGACGGAGGGATTGATCAGTCTGCCTTTCTTGAAGAGGGTGTCATAGAACGATTACCACACCAAAGAGCAGGGTGAATGCTGAGATGGTATGGCCTCAGCGACCCTGCAAGATGATCCTTCGGTAGAGACGTTCTTCAATGTCGCGGAGACCGAGACATTAGCGTTGTTCGAGCACCTTTCCTTCGGATTTCTCGAAGAGTTCAACGTGTTCGCCCCGGCGCAGACGGGGCGAACACGAGAACACGAACCACCAGAGTTGATGCGTGGATTCCTCCATTGCTACTACCACGATATCTACGGGATCCGTCCCGTTGAACGAGAGCTTCGGAACACAATCGTTTGGCTGAGCTGTGGCTTCGATCGACCGCCGTCAAGAGACGCGGTCGATCGCTTTCTCACCGACCTCGAACATGTTGTCGACGAGGTCTTCGACCGACTCGTCGAGCAGGCCGCCCGGCGCGGCCTGCTCGACTTGACCTACTGTATCGATTCAACTGACGTGAGAGCGATGCCCGCCGATCAAGACGCCTCGAAGTGCTATGATCCAACCGACGACGAGTACTACTACGGCTACGGTTGCACGATCGTCTCGACCGGGCAAAAGATCCCGATTGCAGCCGAGTTCACCGAGAGTAAGCAAGCGCCAGAGGAGACGGCGATGCGCGTCACGCGTGACGCGCTCGCCGTCGCCACACCGATCTGGATGGTCGGTGACAGCGCCTACGACACGCTCGACTGGCACGACCACCTGCTGGCCGCAGGGGTCGTGCCAGTCGCTCCGTACAACGCGCGAAACACCGACGACCCGAAAGACATCGAGTACAGGGTCGAAGACCGCATCGAACAACACAGCGAGGATGTCCAGCTGAAGCAGTCCACGTTGGATGAGACGTACAACCGCCGTACTGGAGTCGAACGAACCAACGAATCAGTGAAGGACTGCGGCCTCGGGCGAACGCACGCCCGAGGCCGCGTCCACGCACGAGCGCAGGTGTTCCTCGCTCTATGCCTTCGCCTCGTCATCGCTATCACCAACTACGAACGCGGAGACAATCCAGGAAGTACGATCATCACGGTGTGAGAAGAGTTCTATGACACCCTCTTTCTTGAATGGAAAGCTCGTTGACCAGAGTAAGAGAACCACTCTCGAATTTATCTCCAACAGCGAGTTTTACAGTACTCCTCCCCACTCATCTGACCCATGCGCACTGGAGAGTACCCCAATGACTGGGACGATCGGCGCAAGCAGGTGCTCAAGCGCGACGACTACCAGTGCCAGGAGTGCGGCGCGACCGAGACCGTCCTGCAGGTTCACCACGAGACACCGATCTCGGAAGGCGGCTCACACGACCTCGCGAACCTGACGACGATCTGCCGGGATTGCCACGCTGCCGAACACCCGACGAAAGTGAAGCTCAACACGGCGATCCGCGAGCAACAACGAGTCCGAATGGAATACAGCTCTTCCAGCGGGACCCGTGTCCGTGAACTCGATCCGTACGGGATGGCGATGCACGAAGGGATCCAATACGTCGTCGGGCACGACTCCTACCGCGACGAGATTCGCATCTTCCGCCCGACCCGGATCAACTGGCTGACGCTCACGGATGACTCGTTTACCCGCCCCGATGGGTGGGAGACCTCCGAGTATCTCGCCCAGGAGATGGGGTTTCAGCGCTCCAGTAGCGATAGCGGCTGTTTCATCGCGACCGCCGCCTACGGGACTCCCCACGCGACCGAGATTGACAGGCTACGCGACTTCCGTGACGAGGCCCTCGACGGAACAGTCACCGGTAAGTGGTTCATCAGGACATACTATCGGCTCAGCCCGCCGATCGCCGACTGGATTGCACGCGGCGATACCCGGCAGCGAATCGTTCGGTGGGCCGTTATCGAGCCAATTGTCCGGCTCCTTGGTGTCTGCTGGCGTCGTCGTGACCATCGATAATCTCAGCTCCGGAAAGCCACTCACCCGAGCAGTATCTTCACACCGAGAGCGAGTACAACGACGACCCCCACGAGACCGGCCACAATAACGGCCAACTGAGGCTCAACGACTGCCAGTGCGAGGAGCGCCCCGACGACTCCAACAGCCCACAACGCATTCTCTTGTGTTTCGCTCACATCTGATTCGCCATCCTGAGAGACAGTTGTCGTTCGAGACGACGTGAGGATCGCGCCAAACACGAACCCAGTTATCGCGATGGTTCCGAACAGTAGTAGCAGTCCGTATGTGACCCAGGGGATATTCATCCGAGGTGGGTTCTCAGTCGTCAGGACCGACCTGGTCGTCCGAGTCGGGGTCGATGCTTCGTCGCTCACTGTCGGTTGCTGCGTCGTGGGCGCTGGTCCAGTGGTCCCGGTCGACGTTGATGTCGGTGTCGTCGTCCCAGACGCCGTCGTGGTAGCCGTTGGCGTGGGTGTCGGGGGCGGGGTTGCTGTCGGCGTCGGGGTCTTCTCAGCCGCCGTAGCTGTCGCCTGCCATTCGCTGGCGTTGCTCGTCAGCTGCTCGCGGATGTACCCTCGGTACTGGTCCACAGTCTCTTCAGCGTCCGCTCGCGCCGTTTCGGACAGGCCAGCGCCACCGAGCCGCTCCCGATCGTACACGACTAGCGCTGTCCCGGAGAGTCGTGGGTCGACGGTCGACGCCTCGACAACCCGACCGACCACACGATAGCGACCAGCTTCGGGTACGATCGCCTCGGACTGCTTGGTATTGCTGAGCCCGATATACGTAACGGACTCTTCCCCAGCCTCACCACTAGATGCCAGCCCGACACCAACGTGGACGACCGTATCCCCAGGGATCGGGATACAGCCAGCGCCGGGGACGGTCACACTGCTGGGGCCACACTTCGCGACGGAGAGCAACGTCTCCTGTGCCGAGATGCGTGTTCCAACAGCAGACAACTCTACCTGAACCACGTCACCACGGTGTGAGTCGAGTTGTTGAACAGAACTGACACTCGTTGCAGCAGGAGATACGGTCCCGATCACACCGACAGAACCCTCCGCGACACGGGGCACTGTCTCGACGGTGGCGTTTCCAGTGACAGCCCACTGCCGCCCGTCTCGCGAGGTGCCGATATATCGTGTCTCTGGTTGGAGTGAGAGATTGACCTCACCACCGCTCGTGTCTCCAGAGAGTTCCGTCACGACACGCCGAGCAAAGCGGCCTGGCGACCGGAACGTGGTGGCCGAACCGTGTGGAGCCAGTGTTGTCGTTGCTCGCTGATCGACGTACTGGTTCGCCACGTCAGTAGTGTAGGGAACCTGCCGCACGGTTGCCGCCGTCGCGATGTACTGATCACGGTAGGCCGGCTGGTCGGCAACAAACTCTCCGAATGTGACCTGCTGAGGGTCCTGATAGGTAAACTCCTCTGCGAGAAGGACGCCTCGAGCATTCCCTGGCGGGGGTACGAGGACTTGGCCCGCGATGGTCGCCCGCGCTGTCCTGCCGCGCTCGTCGGTCAACACCACGTACTCCGCGCCGTTATCGGCGATGAACAACGCAGCACGGTCTGGCACGGGCTGGCCAGCCGGGACAGCCGCTGAAACCGCACTTCGTTTGTCAGCTGCTGTCGAGTCGGACAGTTCGATAACGACCCCATCCAGTGACGACTGTCCCGCGACGGTGCCCGGCAGCAGGCCAAGCGTTATCGACACGATTGCGGCCACAAGGACACACGTAACGATTCGGGACCAACGCACAGCGGAACGACAGCAGCAGGGGATATGTCTTTTTGGAATCATTATCTATCCTGTCATTCACCACTGAGATGGCTGAAAGAATGTGCATGGCTTCGTATCTGGGCGTCGACTGGGGTGGAAATCGCTTGATTGTCCGCTCGAAGAGTGGCTGGCTCGCGATTTACGATTCCAAAGACATGGGGACCGTCGAGTTCACGCGGTTCATCCACAACGAGGTGCCGCCCCGTGTGACTCCGGAACTGACGAATTGAAGCGTGCGACCACAGGCAGTGTCAGTGTCTACTGCTGCCGTATTTGACGGCTAGTTTCTCAGCTTTGTTGTAACCCAAGTAGTGATCGAGATTCTCATCATCCAACTCGAGGGCCTCCAAATGAAACACTGATCGACAGCAATCTTTAGACCCGCAATATACCCATCCAGAACATAGTAAACTCCTTTCGCTCTTGCGTAGGAGATTGTTGATACTGGAGAGCGGTAGCTGCGGAGTCGAAGAGGACAAGGGCACCGCGTCAGCGGTGCCCGACACGAATGATTCCGCTAGATGTGTTTGGGTCGGAATCGGTCGCAGCGGACCTGCTGGAACAGGTTCGCTGGCGTGACGGTGTTACCTGTCCTCGCTGCCGTTCTGACCGGACGGTCAGAAACGGCAGCTACAGAGAGTTTCAACGGTATCTCTGTAAGAATTGCGACCGAACGTTCAACGACAAGACTGGCACAATCTTCGCTCATTCGAAGATTGCGCTCCGTCGGTGGTTGTTCTCAATTTACGCGTTCCTCCGGTTTAACAGGAGTCTCCGCCAACTACAGTGCGAAATCGGGGTGACACACAAAACGATGCACCGGCGCATCGAGCGCTTCGCCAGAGCGCTCGATGCGCCTTCTCTCGATCTTGTCGGACCCGTCGAAATCGACGAAGTGTACGTTTCTGCGGGGAAGAAAGGCCGCGAGCGCGACCGAGAGTCGCGCTCGCGTGGCCTGTCCACGCGCGGGCGTGGTTCGTATAGCGGCGACAAGCCACCGATCTTCATCATCGCCGATCGTGGTACCGGACAGCGGTACGTGATCCCGTCGAAAGCCGCAGATGAGTCGACGATTCGACTCCTGCTGGCCGATCGCCAGCAGGAGTCGCTCACCGTCTATACCGACGGCTTTCGAGCGTACGAACCGCTGGAAGACGACGACGCATTCAACCGCGAATACGTCGTCCATGGCGACGGTGAATACGCCGACGACGAGGTGCACGTCAACACCTGCGAGAGCCACGCGTCGCAGGTGCGACGGTGGCTCTCGCCCCACCGAGGAATCTCCAAAGACAAGCTAACACAGTATCTTAGAGCGTTTCAGCTACGCCGAGAGCTGTTTCGGAAACCCGGCCGAGACGCTCTCAAACATGCTGTTCAAGCAACGCTGTGAAATCAACAATGTGCTACGGATGAGCGACTCCTTTTTATGATTTCTCCACCGCCGGGGCCAGGCTACTCGGAAAAGGGTTGTCGAGCTGTGCTCAAGTCCGACCAGACGCCTGGATGAGCAGTTTTCGCGTTGATTGCACGTTTACGCCGATTGCTGGGTGGCCGGGTGGCAACGTTTTTGCCGGACCCACCCGACCCTATCTGATAGACGCTCCCCGCGAGCGGCGAGCTGTTGCCCGCCAGCGCCCTGTCCTCGCCGGACCACGCCGTCGAGAGCCATCGCTATCGCTCGCGAGCGTCGAACCAGTGTCCGCCGTGCCTGTCCACCGCCACAGGCGGACACCAGGAACACCCATCGGCCACCGGGGTGTGCCGGCTGCCGACGGACACACGCCCGTTCACACCGGGCGCCTGTGTGTCTATCGGTGCCGGGCAATCGGGGGCCACCAGCGACAGCTATGCACACGACCGACACCCCACCCGACGGAGTCGTCCGATGAATACCGACCAGCATCGCATCCTCGCGATCGCGACCGTCGTCGTCGCGAAGGTCTGCTTCGCCGGCGCCGCCCTCGCGAAGCTCGCCCAGCCTGGTCCTGAGGTCCTGCTCGGCGGCTATCTCGCGCTGGCGTTTGGCTGCTCGACCGTCTCCGCGGTCGCCTGGATGTCCCAGTGAGTGCCAGCGTCAAGTCTTTAACTAACAATTGGGTGCTTCGCATATTTTGTTGGTTAATACGGCTACGGACGATGGCCTTGCCACGCCGTCCGAGATCTTATCGAATCGGATTAGATTTTTATTTTGACACACTAATGGTAAGACTGTGAGTTCATTACCTGACCTCCCCAACTACAGTCATCCCGGGGATCTACCAGATGATGTTACGCTCAACAGTTGGGCAACTGATGTTCAGCGGAAGATGCATAAACTCTGGGAGAAAGAGCCGGGCCCGGATTATAAGCCTGGATACGAAATTGCAACTCAGGTCCCTGAGGATCCATCAAATGTCCAAGCGGCTATTATCGGATTAAATCCAGGCGACGGATCAGATAACGGCGAATATCACAAGTATATGCGCCCTCGTCTTGGCGAAAACCCGGAGTTCGGCGTGCCAACTGCCGGGGAGGGGCAATATGCTCGAGAGAATAACCCAACCAGTTCTGATGCCCCTCCACGGATTCGAAGCCGACTTTTCGCTGGTCATCAAGATCTCTTGGACCACGCAATCGAGATGAATCTACATTTCTTACGAACGGATGACGGACATGATCATAGTGAATTGCTAGATTCGATGTCAACATCTCATCGGCAAGCATACGAAGAGTTCTGTCGCTCCAGTGTCCGTGACATGCTTCAGATCGGGAGCCCCAATGTCGTTGTGGGCTTCAAGGGTGGCCACCAGACAGCAACAGAGCTATGCGACCATTTAGGGTTTGATGCACAGTCGCGCGATGACTCACCACATACGTATAGCCAGCCTGAAAAGCCCGAAATTAAGATTTATGTCGCCGATATGCAAGAGTGGCCGAATTCAACTGTTATCACTCTATCACACCACCTTGCCTGGAGGGGATGGAGTGAAAAACAGTTACAGTTCCTCGCTGATACTGTGCCACCGATAATCGACTCACAAACCTAATTCAACACCAGTAGTGCCGACCTGGGAAATTTTAAATAAAATATAAATTTGAGGGATAAGCTGCGCTGCAATCACACCCACCCTGTCTCCCGTCGGATTGTAATATAGTGCATCCGGTCCCGGTAGACACACTCGTCGATCTCGGTCTTGGCCCGCTCGGACAGCGGCCGCGTCGTCACGATCAACCACTCGGGACCCGCGGGCAGTGCGCTGGCATCTTCCTGAATCCGTTCCCACGATACCTCGCCGAACCCACGGCAGTACGGCAAGATTCGCAGCGTCTTCGACGGCAGCTTCAGATCAATATACTCGCCGACCACGACCTCTGCATTCCAGACCGAGACGCCGATCGCCGGGCAGTCTCGCACCAGCGCTAACACGACTCCACCAACGTCCTCGTCGGACAGCCGATCGAACGATTCCCGAAGCAGCACCCGCCCCGGCGAGTCGGGGAGCGATGTCGTTTGCACAGTGAAGCGTCTCTCGGAGTTGGAATCGTCAGAACCCACAGGACCACCACCCACGGAGTATCGATTATTTAAAAACTCCGTTTTATTTAGCAGAATAGTTCGTCCTACTGCAGTCTATCGGTTAACTGCGAAACTATCAGTATTTGTATCAGATAGATCGCGGCAAAATCGGGCCACTGTATAGACCCGGTGGTGAATGGAAGTTGGAAATCGCTGTATATACTACCAGCGGTTTAGCGGGTTTTCAGTTTTATGTACCCATACTAAATCATATATTTAGATATACTGTGAAAACCTGCTAAACCGGTACCCTCTTCTGTGGTGTTTCCATCAGAATGAACTCCATGTCGAGCCCGACTTCTTCGACCCAGGCCGACGACGCCACTGTATGCTGGGAACTGTCCGTCGATGGCAAACGATACTGCTATGCGACCACGCCGGACGAGAGCGCCACGGCCCTGGATATGGTCATCCTGATGTTCCTCGATGAGACTGAGACCGATTCATGGGACGACGTGGGTCGGTTCGCCGCGATCGCTCGTGACTATTCGACGCTGGAACCACGTGAGATCGCCGGAGTCCTTGGGGTCGATCTCCTCCGAGTTGTCTCCGCACCGGATCCGTCGGATCCGCCCTGGACGTTCTCCGATCCCCGCGGCGGGGATGTGGCCACGCTCCGGACGTGGACCGAAGCGTAAATTTCGGTTTAGAATCCCGTTACGACTGTCGACACCCGTCTTTTTGATCCCACCGTCGAACTGATACGCCATGTCGAACGACGACACTGTTGTCGGTGTCGACGCCTATCCCGCCGGCTGGCTCGCGACCACGATCACTCAGGGTGAGGGCACCGTCGACGAGCATGAGGATTTCGAAGCGGTCTACGACACCTTCGACCACGCCGACCGCATCCTCGTCGATATCCCGATTGGGCTCCCCACCACACAACGCCGGCGCTGTGACCAGCGCACGAAAGCCCTCCTCGGAAGCCGTGGCTCATCGGTCTTCTGGCCGCCAAGCGAACAGGCAATCATGGAAGACGACTACGAGGAAGCGAACCGAATCCACAAGGAAACCGTCGGCCACGGGCTCTCCCAACAGGCGTTCCATCTCCGCGCGAAGATTCGTGAGGTTTCTGCTGTCGTCGGCAACGACTACGACGGGCTGGTCCGGGAGAGCCATCCGGAGCTGTGCTTTGCCGCCCTGAACGACCAGCCGATCGCCTACTCGAAGTCCTCAGAGCACGGACGGGCACTCCGGATGCACCGGCTGAGTGAAGTCTTCGACCAAGCACAGGCCCTGTACGAAACAGCAAGGGAGGAGTACTTGCTCAAAGAGGTCCGCCGTGACGATATCCTCGATTCGATTGTGCTCGCTGTAGCGGCCCGTCAAGACGAGCTACATTTAGTCCCCAATGACGTAGTTGCCGACGAACCACGAATCTACTATCCTGAGTTGTCTGTACCGGGGATCACTGTCGATTGAGGCAGCAGCTCGACCGGTGAGTACCAACGCGACAGCGATGTTGCGACGCTGCCGATAGTCCGGGGACTCACTTGTTGGTCCACCCCCGCCAGTTCGATTACCAGAAGTGGCGAGATACCAGCGCTCCCATGCGGGTAAACGACGCTTGAGTGCCAGGACGGTAACTACAGATAGCGAGTCCGTGGAAAGCTCAATTCTCCCAAAGCGATTTGACACGTCCCTCAATAGCATCAAGCACGGTAGAATAGACGTCCAGCGGATGGCGCGATGACAGTGATAAGTCGGTAGCCTCTACAGCAGTTGGTGGTTGGTGAAAGTGCAGTCGTGCATTGTGTGGATTGGGATGACGATCCCAGCGACACTCCCAGTGGCTATCATCCTGGTGCGTTTCGATGTAGTGGAACGAAAAATCCTCTGTCGTGAACCAGCGAATATCGAGTCGAGCAGCTACGACAGCCTCAGGATACTGTTCCGCGTCAAATAGGGCATGAAGGAGGCGAGGTTCGTAGGTGTCTGGATCGAATTCCGTCTCCACAATGAGTGTCTCAGTTCGAAGGTGCCGGTCTAGAAGTTGTAGCGTCTGTCGGTCGGGTGGACCGGGCGACCCTGGATTCGAATCTGCTGGGTCTGGCACCATCTATGCCGAGATGAGATGCCCATCGTTCTCTGCGAGCTGACGGGCGAGTTCGTACAGTCGAATGTCTCGGATGACACCTCGCCACTCACTAACTGCGGCCATCCGGTCGTGAATCGTCTCGTGGCTGGCGTCATCGTACACGCTCACAGCAGCTGGATCGGTAGCTTCAAATTCTTCTTCATAATTGGCCCGTTCGTCTTCAAGTTCACCAACCCGGTCGATAATCTCCTCGACAGTCAGTTCGTTCGCAATCCGGCTGGCGTCTTGCCATTCTAGATATCCCTCGTTACGTTCGTACTGCGCGGATCGACCAGTACGGGTCACACTGACGATGCCCATGTCTACCAACCGGTCAAGGTGCTTTTTTGCAGTGTTTGGAGAGCAACCTGCGATATCTGCAATTTCGGCTGCAGGGGTGGGCGAGGTAATTCCCATAGCAACATCGTAGACACGAGTAAACGTATCTTCTCCCTGCTGCCACCGCCGCTCGGTGGCTGATGGCTCCGGCGCCGGGTCAAACTCCGTCATAGGCGCTACTACGGTTCCAAGCGCAATATATCTTTGTGGGATTCATATATTTGCGTTCAGTTGAGTGATACGGCTTCGACGGAGGGGATTCGTCGCTGGCAATAGCCGATGGTTTGTAACCAACAATACACTGCTGTTGGCCACTTTGTTGGTTAACAGTGTCGAGTCAGCACATCGGCTCACACCGGGTTTCCGGTCAACTGCCTCGGGGTCAAGCCCCGAGGCTTGTCAGTGGACTCCCGTTCTAACCGAGTAGCTCGGTAGGCGTGTAGTCGCCGTTCACGTTCAACGTCCCTGACTTGAGGGCCAGTTGACTGGTGGCCCATCCACCGCGAGACTTCTGCCCGCGATGGATATACCCGCAGTATCGGACGGCGATGTTCTTCGCCGCGTTGAAATCCGCGTTCACCTCATACCCACATGATTGGCACTCGAACGCCTTGTCGTCACGATTATCCTCGTGGGTAAACCCACAGTGCGAACACCGCTGACTCGTGTACGCAGGATTCACCGTGTCCACGAACAACTCGGTGGATTCGACCTTGTACTCGACGAGTTCCACGAACTTCGCGTAGGCCCACTGCTGGAACTTCGACCCATTAGCGATGTTCTCGCGGATATGGTCAAGGTTCTCGAAAATAATGCCGTCTACATCCGCGTCTTGGGCTTCCGCGATGAGGTCGTTCGCTCTGTTGTGCAACCAGTCCAGCGACCAATCCGAGAAGCGGCTGCCGATGGACTGAATCGTGAGGTGCGCGGAACGAGTGCCAGCCTGTTGCAGTTTGGCGCGGCGTTGTTCGTATTGGTTGCGCTTGTGGGTGAGGTAGTCTGCACTGCCGATGAACTCGCCCGTTGAGGTGACGGCGAACGCGCCAGTCACGTTCAGGTCAACACCGAGAACCACTCCGTTCTCGGCACCATCATCATCGTGACTGGCTTCTTGGCGTTCCGTTCCGTCAACTGTGTAGTCGGGGTTCTTCAACGTGACGTGCAGGTAGAACGTGTCGTCCTGCTTGTCGTATTGGAGCGTGGCGCTTGAGGCATCCCACGCCTCGCTCTCGTAGTACCTGCCGAACGGCGTGTTTTCTCGTTCGTCCTCGGGCGGAAGAACGTATTCAGTAGTGACTCTGCCGTTCGGCGTGGAGAGTGTGGCTTGGTCGTCATTGAACGTCGCAGAGCGTTTGTCGTACACGACGCTCCACGAATCGAACTCGGGTTGACTCGTCTGTTCGCCTTGCTTCAGTTTCTCGACTCCTGCATCAACGGCTTCGATGGCTCGGCGGATGCCTTTCTGGACGAGGTTGGCGGTGAGCTCGGTTTCATCGCGCAACTCGTCGTATAGAGCGTTTTCGGCCTTGCTCTTGCTGGTGATACAGAGGTCGTCGTAGCGCCACGCCCATTCGCTGGTACGGTTGGCGCAGTGCAGAAATTGGGTTTTGGTTTGATGGAGGTAGCCACGACGCTCTTCGGGCACATCGAGTTTGATGGGAACGGTGCGTCGTGGCGCGTCGTCCATCCGTGGTTCACATTTACGCTTGTTGCCTAATAAAGGTTTACGTGTAGAGTGGGGGAGTCGTCCCTGCTATCGAGCTTGGTGAGTTTCATCGAGTGTCGGCTTCCTCCCCGACCTCAAGGGTCGGGGCATCCGCCTCGTACCGCCTGTGAATTCCGGAATCTACAGTCAAACATCAGTGGCAGACGGTCGTACCGATGCTGGGGTGTTGAGACCGCCAACACAACGCTTCGAAGGGTCCATGAGGGACCGACACTGTCACCTATTCCTGCTGGACCACGGTATACCGAGCGTAGACCGGTGCCGCCAATTGCACCCCTTGGTCGCTGAGCCGATATGTCACGTCGACACTCGCGGGCGTCACTGCCACGAGCTCCTCAAACGAGACAGACGCCTCACTGACGACTTCCCCCTCCCGGTCCAGAACCGTCTGCACTGAGACGATGGGGGCCAACTCCTTCCCGTCGATGGTGCTCGTAATCCCACCCCCGACCTCGTCGACCCCAAGTTCGGTGTTGGCGTGCTCGGCAGCAGCTTTGGCGGCGGCCACGAACGCTTCTGTCCGCGCCCACTCGTCGAATGGAGTCGTCTCATACACCGGTTTGTGTTCCGGCTTGGCACCCTCCTGGACTTCGTCGTGGTTCGTGTGCTTCCAGACAGCAACGTACCGAACGGTATCGTTCTCAGGAATGTACTCGACGTTCTCGTCGGTCTCGACGACCTCGGTCGACACATCGGCAGCACTCTGTCCCCGGGCGGGTCCCTGGGAATCCGATATCGTCGGCTGATCGTCCATGGGTGTGTCCGTTGAGGTGGGCGTTGATGTTGGAGACTGAGTGGTCTGGTCCTGCGACGTCGCTGTCGGCTCAGTAGCCGGCGTGTCACCAGGCGGGCTCGCGAGACAGCCACAAAGCGAGGTCAGAGCGGTCCCAGTAGCTGCAAGGAGGGCACGGCGTTTCATATGGGAACTGCCTGCCGAATATCTCAAGTGTCTTGTGAAGAGTCAAAACCCAACCCCAGCTAGTAATATGAAACCTCCTGGTCACGTCTCATCGTCCGACGGCGGCCGGCTCGAGAGTCGATCGAACCGGCTCTGCGCAGCATCTTGTCGCGACTCGGTCGTGTCTGCGTCGTGTGCCCAGTCCGTAATCGACCCGGACTCGATTTCCACAGAGAAGATCGCATCCTGTTCCGCAGCCTCGGGCATCCCCGCTGCCTCCAGAACTGCATGGCCGACTTCTGATCCATCGCGTTCGAAAAACACCGTCGCGAACCCATCTTCGATTGTGTCGACGACCGCCGTATACGTGCCATCGTCGAGGTCGATAGTCTCACTCATTCGTATTGTTCTGTTAGCACAGTATCATTATAAAGATTCAAGGAGAATACCCGCACCTTCAGGCGCGGGATGAATCCGACACTCCACCCGACAGACCACCGACGACACCCCAACCGGACATTCAACCCTCGTCGTTGGTTTTAATAATCGTACTTTCATAACGTGTTATGAACACAGTACGATGCTGGAGACAACCCGCACCTACGTCGCACGCATCACGAACCACCAACAGGTTCGTGACGACCTCGACCAGTGTGGGTTCTCGGCATCCAAACTGTGGAACGTCGGTCGCTACTACATCCAAGAACGGTGGGACAACGACGGCGAGATACCCGACGAAGCCGAGCTCAAATCAGAGTTGAAAGACCACGAACGCTACAGTGACCTCCATTCTCAGTCAAGTCAGCGAGTTCTCGAAGAACTTGCTGAGGCGTTCACTGGCTGGTACAACTCCGACGACGGCAACAACCCACCGGGCTACCGGAAACGTGGCGACGATCACCCGCGCTCCACCGTGACGTGGAAGAAACGAGCCATCAAGCACGACGACAAATACGGTCAACTCCGCCTCTCGAAAGGGTTCAACCTGAAGGAGAGTCGGTCTGATTTCATCCTCGCAGAGTACGAAACTCGTCCCGACGTGATCGTGGAGAATATTCAGCAGGTGCGTGCCGTCTGGAACGGCGACGAGTGGGAACTCCACCTCGTCTGCAAGAAAGAGATACCAGTCAAAGACGCCCCCGGTGACAACACGGCGGGTATCGACCTAGGTATCAGCAACTACCTCGCCATCGACTACGAAGACGGCCCCTCTGAGTTGTATCCGGGGAACGTGCTGAAAGAAGACAACCACTACTTCACCCGTGACGAGTACGACACAGAAGGTGAGAACGGCCCGTCACGTCGTGCGCGGAAGGCCCGACAGAAACTCTCCCGACGAAAAGACCACTTCCTTCACACGCTCTCCAAGCACATCGTTGAGCGGTGTGTCGAAGAAGGGGTGGAGAAGATAGCGGTTGGCGACCTCAGTGACATACGTGAGGATGATAACGGCGATTCGCGGAACTGGGGTGCGTCGGGGAACAAGAAACTCCACGGATGGGAGTTCGACCGATTCACTCGTCTGCTTGAATACAAGGCCGAGGAACACAGTATCTTCCTTGACCGTGTGGACGAGGAGAACACGAGCAAGACGTGTTCGTGTTGCGGGAAGATTCGGGATAGCAACCGTGTGGAGCGGGGTCTGTACGTCTGTGCGTCGTGTGAGACGACGCTGAACGCGGACGTGAATGGTGCGGTGAACATTCGCAGAAAGATAACTCAGAGTCCCCCGTTGGGGGATATGAGTAACGGCTGGTTGGCACAGCCCGGAGTCTTCCTGTTCGACCGCGAGAGCGGACGGTTCACACCGAGAGAACAGGGAGACTGCAAACCCTAATATCCCAACGCTCGGGATTCCTCCGGCTT
>NZ_JBRIIJ010000007.1:0-77623 GCF_056934385.1 Haloarcula sp. H-hyl2
TCTGTATCTTATACGCCGATTGTATCAGTCTCAAGGGTTCAACAGACCCGCACTGCCAAATTCCGATATTTTGTCGCTGGAGTGCCAGTTGCGCTATCATACGGCCCAAACCGGCGAGCGGGCCCCGAACTGATCTCTCGCGTCTCCTGGCACGAGGGGAGTGCCGAGTTTACAGCCAGTCGTCGCCCCAATCGTCGAGCGCGTCGAACACTGGACAGAGGGCGTCGCCTTTCTCGGTCAGCGCGTAGTAGCTCGCGACCGGAGATTCGAACTCCTTGTGGTTGTCCACGAAACCTTCTGCTTCCAGGTCGTCGAGCACACGCGAGAGCGTGTACGAGCTGGCCCCAGTCGAACGCTTGAGTTCGTTGAACCGTTTCTCACCATCTCGCAAGTCGTTGAGGACGATGAGCTTCCACTTCGCCCCCATCTCCTCGACAGCACCGACGACATTACAGACGTCTGCATTCCGCTGCTCAACCTCGGATTCTTCGCCGGTGTCAGTGGTTGGTGGTTGGGTCGGCATTACTTGGTCATACTATTGTTGCCTGAGCTATAAATAGGTTTGGGAACAAACTAGGTAATGTAATGGAACTACAGAACGCGACGGTACTCGTAACCGGTGCCACTGGGAACGTGGGACCGTACGTGACGGATTCGCTCGTTGAACACGGTGCTGAAGTCGTCGGTACGTACGTCACCGACGCTAAGAGAGACGCAGTCGAAGAGAGTGCTGAGCACGCTGATGCGGTGTCGTACTACCAGGCCGATCTGACCGATCAGGCAGCAGCCGAATCCCTTGCGGAGCGGGTCGCAAACGAACACGGACGGGTCGATCACATCGTTGGCCTCGCCGGCGGGTTCTCGATGGGCAACGTTAGCAACACCGACGCTGATGCCTTCCGAGCAGCGTTAGATCGCCACGCGACGACGGCGTTTCTGACCGTCAAGGCCTTCGCGGATCAGCTCAGCCCGAGTAGTGGTGTCGTCCTGTTCAGCTCCGACCGCGCTATCGATCCTGTCGGTGGCACGCTCGCCTACGATGTCGGAAAGGGAGCGGTCCGGACGCTGGCTGAATCGCTCGATGTCGAACTCGAGGGTCGCGTCAATGCGATCGCGCCATTCCTCGTCGACGTACCGGGGAACCGCGAAGCGATGCCTGACGCCGACTTCTCCGAGTGGACCGCGCCCGAGGCGATCACCGATGAAGTAGTCCACCTGCTTTCGAACGAGGGCGTGCGGGGACAGACCGTCCAGATGACCGGTGGCCAGCAGGAGGTGGCGAACTGATGGCCCAGGCCGCATCACGTGAACAGTCATCCACAACGGCTGCACGGTGGAGTCCGACTATCGTACGCCTCGCCCTCGGGATTCCGATGGTTATCTCAGGTGTTGGCAAAGTGTTCGGAGTCGGTCCGAAACCGATGGGTCTCTCTGGCTTCGCGGGATTCTTGACGAGCCTTGGCGTTCCACTTCCTTCGGTTGCGGCGCTGGGTGTCGGAGTTGTGGAACTTGTCGGCGGCATCTTACTGCTGGTCGGCTTGGCCGTTCGTATTACGGCAGCATTGATCGCTATCGACATGCTCGTCGCGACGGTCCTATACCACCTCCCTAACGGGTACCCGGCCACTAGTGGTGGTATCGAATTGACGCTCACGCTTGCCCTGATTGCGCTCGCACTTCTTGTGAGTGGTCCGGGACCGCTCTCCATAGAACGTGCGCTGTTCGATCAAGGGGACCATCCCGCTGACTCTCACTCGAGCGGTACAGACGTGTAACCACTGCAGGAATGGATTGAAATGACACTAATGAACTCAGACGTACTCCCTAAAGAGACCCACATCGGCCGGACCGCACTCCGTGTCGCCGACCTCGACGAGCTGACGGAGTTCTACCAGAACGTCGTCGGCCTCGAAGTGCTACGCACAGCAGACACAAGGTCCGTACTGGGAGCTGCGGAGACACCACTCCTCGTGCTGGAGGCCGCTGAAGATGCTCCCGACCGACACCGATCAGGGGCCGGACTGTATCACAACGCGTTCCGGGTCCCCTCACGCGAGGCCCTCGGTGATGCGCTTGAGCGAATCCGAGAGCACTGGCAACTCGGTGGTGCCTCCGATCACTGGGTTAGCGAGGCGCTGTATCTCACAGATCCGGAGGGGAACGGCATCGAGATCTATCGGGATTACCCCCGCGAGGAGTGGCCGCTCGCTGACGACGGTCGTGTTCGGATCAGCACCGAACCGCTCGATCTCGACAGCATCGAAGCCGCTGCCACAGGTGGGAGTCAGGTGCCGCCCGGAACTGATGTCGGACACGTCCACCTCGAGGTCTCCTCGCTGGACTCGTTTAGAGAGTTCTACGTGGATGCCCTGGGATTCGAGGTACAGACAGCCCTGCCTGCTGCATCCTTCGTGTCTGCAGGCGGGTATCACCACCATCTCGGGGCCAACACGTGGCATCACCGGACTACACCGAGCAGTGGACGTGGACTGTCATGGTTCGAGATAGTTGTCCCCGAGTCCAGTATCCTCGAGGCAGTCCGAGAACGGCTTACAGACCATGGAATCTCGGTTTCGGAGAAGAGCGACCATATCGCAGTGACTGACCCGGATGGGATCGAGGTTCGACTTCGAGCGGCCTCAGGTCGGTAGCCGCTCACCGAAGTACTGCATCGACGTACTCACTGGCCGTCCGCCGTGCCGTTTCGAGGGCCCCGAGATCATCCAGCGCAACTGCTCTGGTTCGTGCGCCATCGACGATTGTCATCAGTGATCGAGTTACGTGGTCAGCGTCGACCTCGTTGAACACGCCCTCGTCTATCCCGTGATTGACCACTGCTTTGAGCATATATCGAATGTACTCGTCGTTCTGCTGGAAGCGTTCGCTGAACGCCTCCTTGTAGGGGGCCTGGCTCCGCATCTCCAACAACGCTATCGAGAGGTCGGGGTTCTCCTGTGGTTTGACGAGGAGTTCGTCGAGCAGCAAATCCAGACGTTCTTCCGGGTCAGTCGTCTCCACGTCGCGTATCGAAGTGACGAACTGTTCTAACAGGTAGTCGAGGAATGCAGCGAGTAGTTCGTCTTTCGTATCGTAGTAGTAGTGCACTGCAGCCGTGGATTTCCCGTATTCGTCGGCGATCCGCTGTATCGTGAGTTCAGCGTATCCGTGTTCGCGGAGGGCACGGTAGGTTGCCTCCATGATCGCCTCGTCTGGGCCCGAGAACGTCCGGTCCGATGGCTCGTCCATTAGGTGTCGGTTTTAGCTATGCTTGGATAACGTTTGTGACCCGGCTGACGAATTTTCCCATACTAATCAATTAGTTAGTTAGCTATTGAACGCTCAATTCCCCTCACAATCAGAGATTTGATAGACAGTCAGTGCTTCCGACAGGTTCTTAACTAACTAGTTAGTAAGTTAGGGTAGTAACCGAGATGGACGATGATACAGCAACGAAAATTTTGGAGGCGACGTATCGGGCCCTCTGTCAGCACGGGTACGCAGATCTCACTATCGCAAACATCGCTGACGAAGCAGGGCGGAGCAAAGCATCTATCTACTACTACTACGACAGCAAACAGAACCTCTACGTCGAATTTCTCGACTATCTCTACGAACGCTACACTGCACAGCTTCCGGCAGTAGACGGTGGAACACCTCATGAACAACTCGATGCGCTCCTGGAGACAGCCTACATTGACCAGGCGGAATCCCACGACCGAGACTTTCGCACGGTACTACTCGAAGTAACAGCGCAAGCGCCGTACAACGATGCAATCCAAGCTCGACTCGATGACTTCGAAACCGTACTCTCCGAGCGAGTGAGAGAGATCATCGCTGCTGGCGTCCAGACGGGCGAGTTCGACGAGCGGATCGACCCAGACGCTGTTGCCGAGTTCATCGTGACGGCCATCATCGGCTCCCATATCCGCCGTATCGCCCTTGACCATTCAGATGCCCACCTCCACGAGACGATGGCACGGTACAATGAGAGCTACCTCCTCGCAGACGAGTTCTCGGAGGCGACTCACTGATGGGCGTTCGAGCCCGCATCCGCTCCCTGTTCAAGGGCCCCGAAGAATTCGACTTGACTTCGGGTGACATCGGAAAGCCACTGTTCTTCCTGGCGATGCCCATCGTCGTGACGAATCTCTTCCAGACGGCGTACAACCTCGCGGACACGTTCTGGCTCGGCCAGTACAGCACTGATGCCCTGGCAGCGATCAGCTTCGCGTTTCCGATGGTCTTCCTGCTCATCTCGCTGGGGATGGGCATCTCCGTCGCGGGCAGCGTGCTCGTCGCACAGTTTACCGGAGCCGACGAGGAACGCGAAGCCGAATACGCCGCCTCACAGACGATGATGTTCGCCGTCATCGTGTCGGTCGGTCTCGGCGTCGTGGGCTACTTCAGTGTCGAATCGCTCCTGACACTGCTGGGCGCGTCGCAGGACGTCTTGCCGATGGCGACGAGTTACATGGAGGTCATCTCGCTGGGCTTGCTGTTCATGTTCGGCTTTCTCGTCTTCATCGCGCTGATGCGCGGGTACGGCGATACGATCACGCCGATGCTCGTGATGTTCGGGTCGGTCGTGTTCAATATCGTCATCGACCCGTTCCTCATCTTCGGGTGGACCGTCGTGGAGAACGCACCGCTCGTGGGGACACTCGCGTTCCCCGAACTCGGTATCCAGGGCGCGGCCATCGCTACGGTGATCTCGCGTGGCCTCGCTCTCCTGGTCGGCGTCGTGATTATGTTCCGCGGTAACCGCGGCGTTCAGATCCATCTCCATGACATGGTCCCGAATCTTTCGTATCTCCGCCGTCTGGTCCGCATCGGTCTCCCAGCATCTGTCGAAGGAACTGGACGGGCAGTCTCGATGAACCTCTTGTTGGTTATCGTCGCGATGTTCCCCGATACTGTCGTTGCTGCCTACGGAATCGGGACGCGTGTCTTTTCGGTTGCGTTCCTCCCTGCTCTCGCAGTTGCCCGTGGCGTTGAGACGATGACCGGCCAAAACATGGGGGCGGATAAGCCAGAGCGTGCTGAACAGGCAGCACGGTTGGCGGCGAAAGCCCTCTTCTGTCTTCTCACACTTGCTGGCATCGTCGCCTTCCTGTTTCCGGACCCCATCGTCTCGGCCTTCGTCAGTGCGGACCAACCAAACGCCGCTCAGGTGGTCGAGATCGGAGCGGAGTTCATCCGGTACGTCGCGCTCACGTTCGGATTCATGGGAATCATGCGGGCATACACCGGTAGTTTCCGAGGTGCTGGGAAGACGCTCACTGCCGCCGCCATCTCCGTGGTCACGCTCGGTCTGGTCCGCTTCCCGATTGCATGGCTCACTGCTGGCCCGCTCGGAGAACCGGGTATCTGGCTGTCGTTCGGACTCTCGAACGTGGCCGGAGCGATTATCACCTACGCCTGGTACCGTCGTGGCACGTGGCAAAACAGTGATCTGACCGAAGCCAGAATCGACCTCGACAAGGCAGGTCTCGAAGCTTCAGTGGATGACTGATACCGAGATCTGACTCAGCGGGTCAGTTACCCACGACTGAAGTCGTGGACTTCCTCCTTACGTCTCTGTGACAGAAAATCGTGGAAGGCCGCTGATTTCGGCCGGTATCGCGTTCGTATGGCGTATTTACACATCGATAGTGGGGGGGCTATCGGCTTGCCTGCTGTACCTTTCAGTATCAAATCGAATAGTGTGAGCACGGAAATTATATATCTCAATTCCGAACTTCGGTCACTGACTGTGGTAGGGCTGATTGGCGGCAGCCTTGTTGGGCTATCAATCGTATCAGGTCTTGTGAGTGGCGGGTTAGCGGTGTATCTATCCAGACACCGTGGGCAACCTGGTGGAACGTGGTTCATGATCTCGTTGACCGCACAGGGTATCTGGGCAGTCGCCTACGGGATCGGCCTCACACTGACTGAGCCTGAGCTCCGAGCGGCCCTCGAAGCGGTTGCCTGGGTAGGGATGAACTGTACAGGGCCGTTCTTTCTCGCCTTCGCACTCGAGTATACCGGACGGAGTACATTGACACGGAGTCGGTGGCTCCCTGTACTGCTTCTCTCCCCGGTGGCGACGCTGACACTCGGGGCAACACAGCCACTCCATACCTTGCTCTGGCGAGACTTCCAGTTTGCACCGGTATTCGATCTAGCCACGGTCCTGTACTCGATTCAACCACTGGGATACGTGACGGTCAGCCTGAGTCTCGCGATGGCGGGCATTGGTGTGCTCCTCCTCGTCGAGACCATGCTGGCATACGGGAAACTCTATCGCCGTGAGACCGTTGCCATCGTCCTCAGTCCCATCCCAGCGTCGGTACCGCTGCTCGTCTGGCTCGGACAGATCGGTCCATACCCCCAACTCAATCTCACGCCTGCACTGTTGCTCACACACGTTGTACTCGACGCGTATGCGTTCTCGAGCACGTCGATATTCGAGACCAATCCGGTGACACGGCGAGCAGCCGAACGCAGTGCTGTGGATGACTTGGATGACCCGCTTCTGGTAGTCGATACTGAGGATCGCGTTGTGAAGCTCAATGACAGCGCTCGGGACCTTTTCGAGACGTCGGGAGATCAGCTCCCGTGCGGATTTTCGTCCCTCGTCGGCACCGAGTTGACGTCACTCCGGAACGACGGTGACCTCTCATTCAACTCGCGAACCTATGGCGTCTCGTATACGCCATTGGAAACTGCCGATATCGGCTGTGTCGGGGGAATCGTTGTTCTGTACGATATCACGACAGAACGGAGGCAACGACAGCAATTGTCTGTACTCAATCGGGTGTTGCGGCACAACCTCAGAAACGAAATGACCGTCATCAGAGGCCATGCCGACTCGGTACAATCGAGGTGGACCGAGCAACAACTGGTCACACAGATGAATTCTATCATCGGAGCGAGCGACCGATTACTTTCGATTGCCGAGCAGATGCGAGAGTTCGAACAGATCGTAGACGGTGATCTTCAACAGCAGGAGATCGACTGTCGGGACTTTCTGGACACCGTCCAGGTAGAAATCCGGGACACATATCCCGAGTCGAGTGTGACCGTCGTGGCCGACTCGGCTCCCAAGTACATTCGGACCGATCCGACAGTCCTCTCGCTCGCGGTGCGCAGTCTTGCTGAGAATGCGATTCGGCATTCCGACGACGGCGTTCCAACCGTCGAATTGTCCTGTGTTGCTTCTGATGACCGCGAGACGATCGTCTTCGAAGTTCGTGATACCAACGACCAGATCCCCGAGATAGAGCTGGAAGCACTGGGTACAGATGAGGAACAGCCGCTGCAACATGGTCGCAGCATTGGCTTGTGGATCGTCGACTGGTCCGTCACGGCAGTCGGTGGACGGCTTGATTTCCAGTACGACGGAGGAAATGTCGCTACTATCACACTCCCTGCGGATTTTCATGCAGATTGATGTCGGTTTAGACACCGGGCTCGTCATCCGGTGAGTCGGATGCGCCTGATCCGTCCACTCGGAGATCTCGCGCTCATAGCAGTCATCATCGCTCGGGCGATCGTCTTCGAGTTTGTAGTAGCTGGTGTCCGGTCAATTGAATCTGGGAGATAGTTCAATCGCATTGCTTCTTCCCGCCCAAGAATGGCTTCGACAGCGTCGTAGTCGACACAAGCAAACGAGAAGCCGTCCATGTCACAAGAGAGCCAGCAATGGAAGAGGTGGTATGTATTAACCAACGTAGTCCGCCAACTGTTGGTTAAATTCAGTTAGCCAGTGCACCGATGCACATCGGGTTCCGATGATCATCGGCTTAAGGAATTCCCTTAATTTGGGGGGTACCACACACCACTGTTTCCGAAGCTTTCGCTCTCAATTGGAGTGAGCTATTATCACATTCACCCACCTCGATTCAACCGGAGATAGATGTCCCATCCACACACCACAATTTCCGGAGTAAATAGAGCTCATTTCGGCTGAGAAGGGTAGAGAAGGGGAAATCAATTACATCGGAAATTGTGGATTTGACCGGGTGAGACACACCACTGTTTCCGAAGCTTTCGACCGCATTGAGGTTCGGAAGTGTCGGATTCACTCTGGCCCGAAACGGCCAGCCATCTCCTCGGATCTCTGTAAATGGGGCTGTCGTGATCAGCAGGATCCTGAAATATGGAGATTGTAGGGTGAGAGAGTCAGGACGTGTCGTCACCGGTGACGGGGGTGGAGAACCCTCCACCGTTTCCGAAGCTATTGTAGCCCGGAAGTTGAGCTACCTTCAGACCTACCCTCACACCACTGTTTCCGAAGCTATCGGACAAATGTGTGGGGGGGAGGGGATAGGTTGCAGCAGCAATTGCCTAGTTCTGTAAGATCTAGTCTCTATAGACACCTGCTTCTCTAGCTTTTCTCTGTTTCCCTAGCTTTTCTGGAATGCTGATATTTCTGTTATACTATATTATACTGTACTACGGGTTAGGTTAACCACCTTAATAAATAAATCTTTTGTAGTTATACACTAGAATAGAATACCTCACCCATGCTGATATCGTGTAGCTTCGGAAATAGTGGTGTCTGTGTGTTATATAAACTATCGAGCTTAGGAAACCATGGTGTGGGAAGTGTTTATATACTCGTTAGCTCCGGACGCTCCGGAAGCTTAGGAACCGGTGGTTTTATGATATCATGCTGTGAGTGGATTTCACATGGGGATGTTTGAACGGGATCAGCAAGTGTTTGCTAATGCAGCTCCCCTCGACGACTCTTACGAACCTGAAGATATCCGGGAACGGGATGATGAGCTAGAAAAGTATCAACGGGCACTCCAACCGATTATTGATAACCGGCCGACATCCAACATCTTTCTCTACGGCAAGACCGGGACTGGCAAAACCGTCGCGACGAAGTTTATGTTATCCCATCTCGAGTCTGACGCCGCAGCTTACGACGACGTCGACCTGTCGACTATCTGGGTGAGTTGTGAGAACCTCTCTTCATCCTACCAAGTGGCTGTTGCACTCGTGAACGAACTGCGTCGTGGGCAAGGGAAAGATCGGATCAGTACGACTGGCTATTCACAGCAACGAGTATTCGATCTCCTCTACGACGAATTGGATTCTCTAGGTGGCACTGTCGTGATCGTACTCGACGAAATCGACAACATTGGGCAATCAGATGATATCCTCTATGGACTGCCGCGCGCTCGGTCGAACGATTACGTCGACGACGTTCGTCCCGTTATTGTCGGCATCAGCAACGATTTCCAGTTCCGGGAGAACCTTTCGCCGAAGGTCAAGGACACACTTGCGGAGAAGGAGATCTTGTTCCCACCGTACGATGCCAATCAGTTACGATCGATTCTCCAGCCCCGGGCTGAAAAAGCGTTTCACGATGACGTAATCGAGGAGGATGTCGTCCCGCTCTGTGCAGCGTTCGCCGCTCAAGACACCGGTTCAGCAAGACAGGCGATTCGGCTTTTACGTGAAGCGGGTGAAATCACGCAGGCAGAAGAAGCTGATACCGTGACGGGTGATTTTGTTCGCGATGCCCAGGACGAACTCGAAAAGAACCAACTGTACGAAGGCATGCAAGAACTCACGACACAGGGACACGCTGTCCTGTGTGCGCTGGCATACCACCAAGCACTTGCTGAAGTACCGGTCCGCTCTCGTGACCTCTACGATCGGTACATCAAAATATGCGACCGGCTGGATGCCGACAGCGTGAGTGAGCGGCGTGTGCGTGATCATTTGTCGGATATGAATATGCTCGGACTCATCAGCGTGTACGAGCGCAACGAAGGGCTGTCGGCTGGCCGCTATCACGAATACGAACTCGATGTCCCACTCAAAGCCGTTCTCGATGTCTTGCTGTCGACCTCGCGATTCGAAGACGTCGCGAATATCATCCAGTCGACGGCTGAAGACAACAACTTGCTGCAGACCAATCTCTCGAATTACTGAGTGCTCGCTGTCTCTCTGACTGACACTCCCGGAGTCATCTTGAATCCCTGTCGTCAAAAGCTTCGGAAACAGTGGTGTGTAGCTCCGGAAATAGTGGTGTGTTTCAGTTCGGTGTTACCGAGTGCAAATTTTCGATACCGTCGTGCTTCGAGTGACGCCAGATGGTCATAGAGCAAGCACCGATATCAACTCCGGCATCTGTGTCTCTGCAAGTTCGCGACAAATCCTCGACCGATTCCGAAGATTACGACGATGTTCCAAGTGGGGACTTCATCACGGTGAAGACTACAAAGGAGAGCGGTGACAAATCGTACCGAAATTTCTACTACCCCCCGTCATCGATGTGTAATTCCAGACGATTGTTGCAGACGATAGTTACAGACGATAGTTACAGACGATAGTTACAGACGATAGTTACAGACGATAGATGCAGACGCATAGTACAGTACGTCGAGTGTTCGGCCACGGATTCGGTTGCTGAAATTGTATCAGACAGTCCACAGATCGGCTTCGACCGGTCAGAGAATACCGGCCATCGCAGCGACTCCCACGAGGATGACTAGGCTGCTGACATTGACATCCTCCGCGCCTGTTCAGTGTATAATGATGCCCTTGGCTACCGTTCTCGACGGCCAGAAATCGTCGTCACGCCTACCACCATCTAGTGGTCAGAACGGGAGTCCACCGACAAGCTCTGCCCTTCAGGGCTGAGAAGGTGACAGGTCTGCGGAGGATTCGATCACTGGTGGCCGCTGGTGACGGCAACCGACGGGGGCCACTGACTGTGGGGGAGCGAGAAAGGGAGTGGACCGCCAGATATTGCATGCAAGGGACGCGGCCTCTGTATTGACAATCTTCAATACAGTGCGTGGGATTGAACGACACATCGCTGACTCTCATATGGACGGGAATGCTGCTGCCCCACGGACGGCCCAGCTCGACAAGGACGAACGCGAGCATCTCGAAGCTATCGTCACCGAAATGCGCGAGCGGTGTGAGGCGAACGTTCGCTACCAGCTCGAAGCACACGATCTCGAAGACCGTCCGCACGAGGACGTGTCTCTGAGCGACGACGAGGAAGCCCTCGTCGAGGCAATCGAACTGGAAGCCGTCGACGGGAACGACTGGGAAGAGGGGTACGAACAGTACGTCACCGGTGTGGGGTACACCATCGTCAATCGGCTGGCCGCCCTCCGCTGTATGGAAGTCCGGGACTTCGTCGACGACGAGGTGACGGTCTTCCGCGAGGACGGTCTGACCCCCGCCGCCGACCGGCTGGTCACGGAGGAGTTCATGCTCGAAGAAGAGGCCGTCCTCGAAGCCTACCGGAACGCCTGTGACGACCTCGCCGAGGAGATCGAGATCCTCTTCGACCGCTCGACGGCCTACAGCCTCATCGACCCCGACGACGACACCTACGAAGACCTCTGTGGGATGCTCGACGAGGTGCCCGACGAGGTCTGGCGCGCCGACGACGTCCTTGGCTGGGTCTACGAGTACTACAACGTCAAGCTGCTCGACGACCTCCGGCGGAAGGGCGACCGCGAGGGGCTGGAACCGGACGACGTGCCGCCCGCCAATCAGTTCTACACCCCCCACTGGGTCGTGCGGATGCTCACCGACAACTCGCTCGGGAAGCTCTATCTCGAAGACCGCGGCGAGCTACAGGACGCCGTCGAGCGACAGGATGCCCTCTCGCCGGACGAGCGCAAGAACCGCCCGCTCTCGCCAGACGAGTCGCCGGATATCGCCGATTTCTGTACCTATCTCGTACCCGCCGAAGAGGAAGGCGAGGCCCCCGCGTTCGACGGCCCCGAGGACATCCGGGTCATCGATCCCGCCTGTGGTAGCGGCCACTTCCTGCTCTATGCGTTCGACGTGCTGGAACGAATCTGGCGGGCCGAAACGGACCTGGACCCAGCAGCGATTCCCCGCGAGATTCTGCGACACAACCTCTACGGCGTCGATCTGGACATGCGGGCCTGCCAGCTTGCGGCGTTCAACCTCTATCTGAAGGGGCGCACGCGTGCCGAGGCCGAGGGTGCCAGCGGCTTCGAGATGCCCGAGGTCGGCATCGTCTGTGCCGATGCGAAGGTCGCCGACGTGGAGGGGGTCGAGGCGGTCTTCGACGAGGTGGCCGACGGCAAGGACGACGTGGAGGACGCCCTCCGGCGGATTCTCGACGCCTTCGAGGAAGTCCACGGCCTCGGGAGCCTGCTCGACGTGCGTGGGACGCTCGGCGACCTGTTCGACGACGAGGTCGATCAGGAGAGCGTCCAGATCACGCTGGAGGACGACCCCCGCGAGGATCATACGCTCGGCCAGATTCTCCACAGTCTTCGGGAGGCCGTGGATCAGCACCGCGACGACGATTCGTTCCTCGCGCAGGACTTGCGGAGTTTCGTTCGGTTGCTCGACCTGCTGGCGCAGGACTACGACGTGGCACTGATGAATCCGCCGTATGGTTCAAAAGGACGGATGCCGAATGTCGTCCAGCAGTATGTCAATTCGAGATATGAATATTCAGCTGAATATTATGTGAATTTCTTCGAAGTTTGTGACGAAGTTTGCAAGTCACAAGGTAGAATCGGTATGTTAGTTCCTCGAACATTCATGTTTAAGCGACGCTATAAAGATTTCAGGAGAGACTTCATAGGCGAGAAAGGGAGTTTTGATTTCTTAGCCGAATTCGGTCTTGGGGTTCTGGATAATGCAACTGTTCGAACTGTAGGGACTGTTGTTCAGTCTGGAGCGGCGCAGTCTCCAGCGGGGGATTTTATTCGATTACATGATCTTGAGGGTTCTGAGAAGGAGTCTGCATTTTTAAATGTAGTAACGAAACAAGCAGCAGACCAAGACCGACTTTTCCGAGTCGAACTGGAGGAATTCTTGGAGGCACCCTCCAGTCCTATTTGTTACTCAACTCCCGCTGAAGTTAGACAACTACATGAGAGGGATATTAAACTGGATGCCGAACAGGCGGAGACAGAAGGCAAATCTCTCTGTACTGCAGTGCCGGGGCTACAGACCTCTAATGATGACAGATTTGCAAGGTTCCATTGGGAATCAAACGACAACACCACATTTCAGCCGATCTCCAAGGGTGGAGAAGACGCATGGTTGTTGCCTACTATCAAGGAGACTGTTGAGTGGGACGAGAATGGAAAAGCAATACGCCGGTCTGCCAAATCTGTCAGGATACGGAATGAAGAATTCTACGATACACCCGGCCTTACTTGGACATATGTGAAAGCCACTGGAAGGAGGTTTGGTTACTATCCCGGAGGTCTATTTGGGCACGCAGGCGCGATGATGTTCCTGAAGGACGACGCATCTACGTCACTTTGGACTCTCATGTCTGCTCTAAATTCAAACCTCTATCATACCCTGTTTCTCTCTCAAACAACTGACCGATTCTGGAACGCAGGTGAGGTTGGAAGCCTACCTTGGTTATCCGAACTTGAAAATGCAGAGAAGCTTGACGCCCTTGCAAAAGAACAGTTCGAAACCAAGACAAAGCTTCAATTTGATAATCCGATCAGCCCCTATTATGTAGGTTCACCACTTCTACCGAGAGAATATAACTCTAGCTTCTTTCATAACCACCCACATAATGAAGATTCCAGATCAGAAATCACAATAGGAAGATCAAACCTCGATAGCAGCATCAACGAGCTTGCGCGACAGAGTGAAATCCAGAAACGCAAAAGAGCGAATCGTCTTGAACAACTTTCTGATGAGGTCGAGCAAATTGTATATCAAGAGGTTGGAATCTCTGACCAGACTAAATATGAGATTCGAAATGAAATCTTCCTCAGAACCGCTGAAGACCCCGAAGACCGCGAAGTCCCAGACCCGGAATCTGTCCCCGAGGTACCCGACAACATCGACGAGCAGGTCAAAGACCTCGTCCACCACTTCGCGATGGCGGCCGTCCGCGAGGAGTCGGATGGCATCATCCCACTCGACGGCGCGGACGAGCAGGCCGATATGCTCGACCGGATCGTCGAGCGGTTCGAGGACGCGTACGGCGAGTACGCCGAGAATCGCCTCGTCGAGGTCGACGACATCCTCGGGACCGAGTCCGCCGCCGACGAAGCCTATCCCAACCTCCGGGCCTTCGTCGAGGACGACCTGTTCGCCTACCACGTCGAGCGGATGGAGAACACGCCCATCCTCTGGAAACTCAGCACAGAGCGCCTGCTGGCCGACGCCGCGGGCGAGGGCTTCGCGTGCTTCGTCGACTACCACTCGCTCGACGCCAGTCTCTTCGACCGCCTGAGCAACACCTACCTCGAACCCCGGAAGGCCGAACTGCGCGAGCGGCGGTCGGCGGCCAATCAGCGTCGCAACGACGAGTCGCTGTCGACGGGCGACCGGGCCGACGCCACCGAGACCTTCGAGTTCTGTACGAGCGCGCTGGAACAGATCGCCGAGTTCGAGGACGTACTGCAGGACCTCGGCAGCGTGCGCGAGCGGGACTTCGACGCCGACGACCGCGAACTGGCCGCGACGCTCGCCCCGAAGGTGGCCGCGTTCCGCGAGGAGACCGCCGAGCGTATCGAGACGCTGGAAGCGTTGCGGGCGGAGAACGGTGCGGAGTGGTTCCAGGACACCTTCTCGGATGGGTTCTGGGACAAGGTCGACGAGTGGCGCGAGGAGTGGCTCGACGCCCTCGCGGAACTCGAACACGCCTGCGAGGAGTACGCCAAGCCCAGCGACGACCCCGTCGAGGCGCATCTGGCCGACCTCTTCGACTACTTCACCTGGCGGCTCAAGGGCTCGGATCACTACTCCAGCACGGGGATTCTGTTCATGACCTACTACTTCGAGCGCGAGGGGGGCGACCTACTGGACGACGACGGCGAACCACACGACACTCTGACCGACGACGAGCGACTGCTCGCCTCGCTGGCGACGGGGCTGGACGACGCGTCCGTCCTCGACGGCGCTGTCGACGGCGATGGGCTGGCGGAGTTCAAACAACTCGCCGAGGAGATCGAGGACCGCTGCCAGACCATCGACGGGCGTCTTCCCTCGGACTGGGCGGACCGGGCGCTCTCGGAGATCACGACCGCCGGCTATCAGCCCATCCACAAACACGGGGTTGCGATCAATATCACGCCGCTCGCCGAGCACCGCGTCGTCCCGGAGATCGTCGCGGACAGAGTGCTATAGGGCCGGCGCGTCTGCCGGCACCTGTTTGTCACTGGCGAGCGCGTACTACTGGTCGGTCGAGGACTGCAGCGACGCGAGCTGAAACGGAAGCCGACAGGCATCGGCTCAGTTGGTCGTCCGCTCAGTCTTCGCGTCCACCAGATCAGCGATGTCGCTCCGAGAGTGCGGCTCGATAGCCACACGGTCTCCCTCGGCAGTGTAGAAGAGACTCGTCGTGACACGTCGGTCGGGATTCATGCGTTTGCCCTGTCTCGTTTTCCGTGACGCCGGGTCGGTTGTCTATGCTGGATACGGTCTCGTGGGATATCCACTACGCCTGACATAACATGTTCTTTGAGGTGAAACTATATTTTACGATAAAAACACCTTCCAAGCGAGAATGGAGAGACCCTGATCTGGCTGAACGCTCACCTCGTAGGTCGGATATTCGGCCGATAAAACTCTCTTCGGTCGTTTTCTCGCAATCGATGGACAACTATCTCTCCCCCGCATCGATGAGGTCCGCTGCTGTCGACGAGTCCTTCCGGATCGCTGTCGGTCTCGGTCTCCTGTTCGGGGAGGAACGCGGCTACGAGGTGTCCTCGTTCGCAGCGGCAATCACGGCCATCACGTCAGCAGCAGACAGTCGGCCGTAGCTCTGTAGTTCTCGACCGCTGTCGTAGATATTGATCGCTTCCATGACCTCTTCGGGTGTGACCTCGCCGTCGTCACTGCGGTAGACACTCACGACCGACGGCTGTGCCGGGGATTCGACAGTGATTGTCTGTGACACGGGACCGACTGCGACGGTCCGGGTTCCGGCCCCTTCGAAGGTCACCTGGACTACGCGGGTTTCCGTTTCGCCGGCATCGACCGCTATCGGTTCCTCGGCGACAGTATTCCCGTTGACCGTCACTGATGCCTCGTAGGTCCCGTTCTTGGCACCCTGATTCCGAACGGTCACGACGAGCTGTTGGATCTCCCCACCGGTGACAGTCGAGGGAAGTTCTACTGAGACAACCGAGAACGCCGGGCTACCGGGCGTCGGTGTCGGGGTTGGCGTTGGAGTCGGAGTTGGCGCGGGTGTACTCGTCGCCTCGACAGAGACGGCACGCGTCTCTGTATCAGTGTGGCCTGCTGCATCTGTCACCCGGAGCGTCACCTGTTTTGTCCCAGCTGTCGACCAGGCGTTCGTGGTGGTGCTGCCGCCCTTCTCGTAGACGCCGTCACCATCGATGTCCCAGGCGTACTGACTGATACCGACGTTGTCGGTCGACCCGCGTCCGTCGAGGACGACCGACTCGCCCACCTGGACCGACCGAGTTACAGACACATCAGCGACAGGATCTGTTGTATCTTCGACGGTTATCTGGACCGTATCAGTGTCGGAGTTGCCACTCCCGTCAGTCACACGGAGTCGAACAGTGTAGGTGCCTGGTTCGTCGAAGGTGTGGCTCGCTGTTTCGCCGGTAGTATCGTAGCTTCCGTCGGCGGTCCAGTCCCACTCGTAGCTCGCGATATTTTGATCGTCCGCGGAGTCGCTTCCATCGAAGGTGACGGCAGTGTCCTCCGAGACGACCCGATCGGAGCCTGCATCGGCCGACGGTGTCTGGGCGTCGACGGTCAGCGCTGGCGACGCGACAGCCTGGCTGCCACCGTTGCCGAGCGTGTCGACCGAATCGACGGTCAGAGACTGGGCACCAGCCGTTGGTGACTGCCCGACACTGAACGTGGCGCTGTACTGGTCGTCGCCGCTCGCGGAGTTGGGCCCGTCGTCCGCCAGCACGACCGAGCCCGCGTCGAACCCGCCAGTCGTCGCCGTCACCGATGCGACACCGGTTGCGTCGGTCACCGTCGCCGTGACCTGGACCGTCTCACCGGCTCGAACGACGCCGTTTCCGTCCGTCTGGTCGCTAATCGTCACCCCACTGACCGCTGGGGCTGTCGTGTCGACCGAGAACGTTTCGTCGATGCCTGGCTCGGTCGTGTCCAACGCGTTGCCAGTGCTGTCGGTAATGTCTCCGCTCGCGAGATCCAGACCGAGCGTGCCGTCGCCGCCGACACCGTCAGCGGTGACTGTGATCGTCGCTCCGCTCGAACTGCTCACACTGGCGATGGTGGCCGCTGCCGGGCCGTTCGTGTCGAAGTCGTCGGGCGAGACGTTCGTGACACCCTCCGAAAAGCCCACGCTCCAGGAGACACTGCCAGCGTTGGTTGCTGCGGTCGTGGGTGCGGCCCGCGTAATCGACGTGACGGTCGGTGCGGTCGTGTCAGCCGTGGTGAAATCGAGTGTATCGTCCGTGGCGATACCGGCGAACTGCGTGGGTGAGTTCGCGGTGTCCTCGACCGCAGTGCTATCGATCCGGACGGCGTACTCCGTCACCGACTGGAGATCGGCGGTGGGATCGATCCGGAGTGTCGACCCCGAGACCGAGACTGTCCCGTCGCCGCTCCCGACGTCGGTTCCGACGTCGAAGCTCTCGGCGGTGGTTCCACTGTCGACATTCTTCAGGGTGATCGTGCCGCTCCCGAAGCCGACCGGTTCGCTGAACGTCAGCGTGATGTCGTCTGTCGGTGGGTGTCCGGTCCCGTCGTCGGCCGGATCGCTACTGGAAAGCGTGGGGGCCACGTCGTCGACGACGGAGATCGTCACTGCCGTCTGGACGGTGCCGCCGTTGCCGTCGTCGGCCTGCAGGCGGATATCGTACTCGCCTTCGGCGAGCGAGGCCGCGTCGTCGGCCCGGAGCGTCGTCCCGTCGACAGAGAACTCCCCGTTGTCCCCGTCACCAGCCCCACCGACCAGCGAGAACGTGTGGCTCCCGTCGTCGGGATCGGTTGCACCGAGCGTGCCGACCGCGGCGTCGGTCCCACTGGATTGCACGACGCTCGTACTCGTCAGGGTGATTGCTGTCGGGGCGTCGTTGGCTGCCGCCAGCGAGACCGTGCTGAGAACCGAGAGTGCCGCGGTGTCGTCCCCACCGGTGGCCGTGCCACCGCTATCCTGCAGCGACGTGATCGTCACCACACGGTCGATTCCAGTAGTGGGCGTGTCCCCAGTATGGCGGTACGTCGCCCCATCGAAGAGTGTCTGGAGTTGCGCGGCTGAGAGCGATCCACCCGAGACAGTGACGGTTGCCGTCGATCCGATGGCAGCGACGGAGACACTGAGACTGTTGTCCGCGGTCGTCAGGGTGTTCGCGTTCGTCAGCACCACGGCCGACCCGTCGATAGTGAGGTGTTCCTGGCTCGGTTCGGCGACGTTCGTCACAGTCATGGTGAACCCTTCGAAGGTCTGGCCGCCCTCGACGGTGGACGCCGAGGCGGACGTGTAGAGACCGACCGGACTCCCTCCTTCGGTGTAGGTCGGGTCCGTTCCGGTCGCCGTCAGCGTCGGCTCGTCGTTGACCGGCGTCAGCGACACCGTGCTGGGAATCGAGAGCGATGCGGTGTCGTCCCCGCCGTTGGCAGTCCCGCCGTCGTCGCCGAGCGAGGTGATCGTAACGACCCGGTCGCTGCCGGTGCTCGGATCGTCGCCCGTGTGGCGGTAGGTTAGTCCATCGAGGACCGTCTGCAGCGTCGCCGACGTGACGCCGCTCGGCTCGCTGACGGAGACCGTGGCCGTCGATCCGGCGACAGCGACGGCGACACTCAGACTGTTGTCCGCGGTCGTCAGGGTGTTCCCGTTCGTCAGCGCCACGGCAGACCCGTCGATGGTGAGTTGCTCCTGGCCAGACTCGGCGACGTCCGTCACGGTCACTGTGAAATCCGTGAGCTGCTGGCCGCTCTCGACGGTGGATGCAGCGGACGAACTGTAGAGGGAAGCCCCACTCTCACCCTCCGTGTAGGTCGGGTCCGTTCCGGTCGCCGTTAGCGTCGGCTCGTCGTTGGTTGCAGTCAGCGAGACGGTACTGGTTATCGAGAGTGCTGCGGTGTCGTCGCCACCGTTTGCCGTCCCGCCGCTGTCGGTCAGCGACGTGATCGTGACCACGCGGTCGACTCCCGTACTCGGCGTGTCGCCCGTGTGTCGATACGTCGTCCCGTCGAGTACCGTCTGGAGTTGCGCAGCCGAGAGCGTCCCGGACGAGACGGCGACGGTGGCCGTCGATCCGATGACGGCGACGCTGACACTCAGACTGTTGTCCGCGGTCGTCAGGGTGTTCGCGTTCGTCAGCGTCACGGCCGATCCGTCGACGACGAGTTGCTCCTGGCTCGGTTCGGCGACGTTGGACACCGTCAGCGTGAACCCTTCGAAGGTCTGCCCGCCCTCGACGGCGGACGCCGAGGACGAACTGTAGAGGCCAGCCGGACTCCCGCCCTCCGTATAGGTCGGGTCGGCGCCGGTCGCGGTCAGCGTCGGTTCGTCGTTGACGCCGACCAGCGAGACGGTACTCCCGATGGCGAGGGGTGCTGTGTCGTCGCCACCGTTCGCCGTCCCGCCGCTGTCTGTCAGCGAGGTGATCGTGACCACACGGTCGCCGGAATCAGTGGGCGCGTCGCCGGTGTTACGATAGGTCAGCCCATCGAGTACCGACTCGAGAGCCGCTGGCGAGAGTACTCCCGACGTTACCGAGACAGTCGCTGTCGACCCGGCCGTGGCAACCGAAACGTCGAGGGAGTTGGTCGCCGTCGTGAGGGTGTTCCCGTTACTCAGCGTCACGTCCGAGCCGTCGACAGTCAGAACCTCCGAGGACGGTTCGTCGACGTTGGTCACCGTCAGGGTAAATGCCTCGAAGGTCTGCCCGCTCTCGATGGTGTCGGCCGACGAGGAACTGTAGAGGCCAGCCGGACTCCCACCTTCCGTGAACGTCGGGTCGTCACCGGTCGCCGTCAGCGTGGGTTCGTCGTTGGCCGGCGTCACCGAGACGTAGCTGGTGATGGCGAGTGAGGCAGTGTCGTCGCCACCGTTTGCCGTTCCGCCGCTGTCTCGCAGCGACGTGATGGTGACCTCACGGTTCCCGACCGTCGGTGTATTACCGGTGTGTTGGTAGGCCACGTTGTCGAACAGCGTCTCGACTGCCGCTGTCGAGAGCGTGCCACCAGTGGCCGAAACCGTCGCCGTCGTTCCGACGACCGACACGCTCACACCCAGGCTGTTTGTCGCGGTCGTCAGGGTGTTCGCGTTCGTCAGCGTCACTGTCGATCCATCGATCAGGAGTTGCTCCTGGCTCGGTTCGGCGATATCCGAGACCGTTAGCGTGAATCCCGAGACGGTCTGGCCACTCTCGATGGTGTCGGCCGACGAGGAACTGTAGACGGTAGCCGGACTCCCGTCTTCACTGAACGTCGGATCGTCCCCAGTCCCCGTTAGCGTCGGTTCGTCGTTGACGCCGACGACCGAGACGGTGCTCTGTATCGCGAGTGCTGCGGTGTCGTCGCCGCCGTTGGCCGTCCCACCGCTGTCCTGAACGGAGGTGAGAGTGACGACGCGATTGGTCGTCGTCGGGTCGTCACCGGTGTGACGGTAGGTCGCCCCGTCGAGTACCGTCTGGAGTTGCGCAGCCGAGAGCGTCCCGTCCGTTACCGCGATGGTCGCCGTCGACCCGACGACCGTCACGCTCACAGTCAGGCCGTTGGTCGCCGTCGTGAGGGTGTTCCCGTGACTCAACGCCACGTCCGAGCCGTCGATCTGGAGAATCTCGTTGGTGGGGTCGTCGACGTTACTCACTGTCATCGTGAACCCCTTGAACGTCTGGCCGCTCTCGACAGTACTGGCCGCCGTCCCACTGTAGAGCCCCGCTGCACTCCCGCCCTCGGTGAACGTCGGATCGTCGCCAGTCGCCGTCAGTGTCGGCTCGTCATTGACGCCGGTGATCGAGGCGGTTACCGTGATGGTGTCCGTGGCTGTCCCATCGCTGACCTGCACGTCGAACGATTCCACCGAGGTACCGCTGAGGTCCGGGCCTGGCGAGTAGGTCAAACCGGAGGGGGTAACGCTGGTGCCAGCGGTCCTGGAATCCGGGAAGCCGCCGGTCGAGCCGCCGTTATCCGGGGGGCTGCTGACCGACCAGGTCAGGGTGTCGCCGCTGTCGCTGTCCGTCACAGCGAGCGCTGACGTGATGTCGTTGGCGCTGCTGTCTTCTTCGACGGTGATCGTCGTCGAAGCGCCGTTGTCGAAGGCTGGGGCGTTGTTTGCGAGAGAAAAATCGATATTATCCACGGCAAATAGGTGTGGATCTCGAGGGCTTGAGTCATCGTCCGTTATTGTGAAGCTTGTCACTCCAGAGAAACCAAGTGAAACATCATTCTTCCAGGTGCAACATGAGCTATAACTCAATGAGACAGAAGAACCCGTATTCGGGGTCACAGTAAACGTCGCTGGAGCGGATTCACTGCTACTACTCAACAAAAAATCAGCATTTGAGATATCGACTGGCTGATCAAATGTGAATTTATAGTTATATACCTGAGAACTAACCGCTACAACATCACTCTTACCGCTGACACTTCCAAATACATCGACGTTAGTTCCACCAGGGTCCGCATCTGTGGCTATTACTGTAACTCCATTCACGGTTTCAGTGACATCAGTGCCATCTGAGGCTGTCGAGAAATCGAACGTCGATGTCAAAACACCGTCGTAGCTGTCTATGGTGTCCGTCGCAGTAAACACAGACGTGACAGCATTTGAGCTTGAAGTTTGCATCCCAGTGGAATATTCTAGATTCCAGTCCCCACCCCGACTCGCGCTCCCGGTCAAATCGTCAGAGGCCGCCACGTCACCACCGGTCGCGTTCGCCACGTCGCCGACGAACGCCCGTCCGGTGCCGTTCTGGGCCACCCGACATCCATAGAGCAACACGTCGCCGTCGGGCGCGAGACTCGAATCGAGCGCGCTCGTCAGGCCGCTGTACTGGTCGAGCGTCCCGCGCTGGAGCGTGTCGTCGCCGATCTGGACTGTCCCGATGGTCCCGTGCGAGAGGACGTGAACCGCCGACAGGTTCGAGCGCCCGTCCAGCGCCGCCTGCATCCCCGCGGCGCTGGAGACGTACACCACGTCCATGCCACCCTCACGGGCGACACGCGCGAGCATTTCGTGATCTTCAACCGTCGTGTCGACGACGGCAACTTCGGCAGCGGTCGTATTCGGGGCAGAATCGCTCGCTCCAGTGGAGTTCGCGAGGCAAGCGGCGTCTGTCTCGGCGGAAATCTGGCCACCAGTTTCCTGGAACGGTGACTGGTGTTCCGATAGACACGCAGCGGAATCAGCAGCAACGGCCCCGCTGGCGGGTCCCCCGAGCAAGACTGCGAGAACTACGAGCGCGAAAATGTGTACGAAGAGGCGGTAAGCAAGTGTCTTCTCGCACGGCCAGGCGCCCATTACCCGGCCTCCGAAAGCGCAGCTGCAGACACTGTACTACAACACCATCGGAGTGGATCCTCCGACCCACTGTTTCCCACCGACCGGAATCGGGTCATTGTGACTCATTCAATCTAATATTATAAATAGAGTTCGCGTAAATCGCCTCCCGAGAGTGGTACAACAGCCTCACTACGATAGTAGCCATTGAAAGTCAATGCACACCCGATCGCACTGCCGTCGTGCGATCGGTGTGTAAACCGTTTCAATTGTTACTATAGATTCAAAAGTGACATCCTCTTGCGCCTGACGGCGGCGGAATCCCGACCGCAATAGGAATATTGCCGTTTGCAGGCTACTCCTCGTTCCTGCGGTTGGAATCCAGAGGACAAGTCCTCCAGACCCCCGGCTGTGCCACCCAGCCGGAACTCCTCTCCTCGTCCACACTGACCCCAGACTCGGCGTTGCTATCGTCCGTTCGGTCGTTCTGTGATCGTTATCTCGAAGCGGGTGCCGTCAGTATCGCGGTCGACGAGATCGATCTCCCACCCATGTGCTTCGATAATGGTTCTGACGATGGCCAGACCGAACCCGGAACTGTCGGTGGTACTCATTCCGTATTCGAAGACAGTGTCACGCTGGTCGAGACTGATTCCCGGGCCATCGTCTTCGATGAACAGCCCACGCTGACAGGGACCGACACGAACGGTGTTTGCACTCGACTGTTCTTGTAGCGTTCCCGGCTCACTCGCGTGGGCACACCCGTCCGTGGTCCCGTGCTGGACGGTGTTCCGGAAGATATTCTCGAACACCTGCTGGAGCCGTCGCCTGTCGGCGTGAAGGGCTCGTGTATCGGTGATCGTCAGGTCGAGCGTGCCGGTGTCGATGGTGTGCCAGGCTGCCTGTGCGACGGTCGCGAGGTCACATTCTTCGGTCGTCTCGACGTCGATGCTCTCACGAGCCAGTCGGGGGAGGTGATCTGCGAACCCCCGTAATCGGTCGTGAACCGTCTCCAGGTCCCTGAGTGACTGTTCGACGGATTCGTCTGTATCACCGAGGTCAGCACGGAGGAGAGAAAGTGTCTTTTCAGCAGTCGACAGCGGTGCTGCCAAGTCGTGGGAGATGACACCAGCCATGCGCTCCAGTTGCTCGTTTTTCCGTTGGGTCTGGGCGGAGAGCTGTTCGAGTCGCCGCTCACGTTGTTTTCGTTCGGTGATGTCGACCATCGTGAGGACCGTCCCGCGAGAGACGGCCTCGCGGCCAGGTTCGACCTGCTGTTGGCGGACGAGGTACTGTCGATCGTCTCCATCGTGGTCGATGGCGATCTCGACACGGTCTCCGTCGGCCAGCGTGCCGAGCGTCTGTCCATCGAGCAGCGTGGCCGGCAACACCTCAGTGACTGGCGACCCCTCTAGCCGACCGGGCGCGTCGAGGGCCCGCTGGGCGGCCTCGTTGGCGTCGATTATCTCGTCACCAGGCGAGACGATAAGGAGTGGATCGTCGAGCGAGCGAACGACCCGCTCGTGAGCGACCGGGAGAAAGGACGTCAGATCCGTCCGGACGACAATCGCACCCAGTGGGATTCCGGTCGCGATGAACGCGATCGGCGTCGAGTCGAACCACGGAAACGGTATTCTGGCGAGGTGATAGCTCATATTCACGAGCCAGGGAACTGTGACACAGACGATCAAGATAGCAGATTGATACCGGTAGAGCCGGCTATCGGAAAGCGCGGCCGCGAAAAGCAATCCTGTCCCGGCCAGCAGGAGCGAATAGGAGTAGACCACGTTCACGATGTGCCACGGCCCTGCGGTTGTCTGCAGGAGTGGCTGGGCACCCACGGTCACCACGTCGATCGTCGTGTAGAACAGTGAGTGGTGCTGTGCAGTGAACACCATCACGAGCGTCACCGCTGGCACAACCGACAGGAGGACGAGACGGCGGGACGAGAGCCACTCGCCACGGTCGACGTAGCGGACTGCGAACACGAGCCAGGCGATGGGCGTTGCGACAACCCCCACGTACGAGAGTTGTGTGAACAGCAAGAGCCACTGCAGACGTGCCGAGAACAACGTTCCCAGATGCGTGGCCGCCCAGAACGTGATGACTAGGAGGAACAGACCGAACGCGAACGCCGAACTGGCCGGGTCGTGACGGGTTAGCAACCAGAGTGCAGCGGTGCCACCGGCGACGACCGAGAGGACGACCGCGAACACTGCGATATCGTACATTGTCGTCTGTGCTCGTTCTGTAGATTTGCGCCAGGTCGAACGGCTGTATCGAACCCCGCGATAGCTCCCGTGCCCACCAGCGGCCACGCGGTTGCGTCCGCTTCTGGTGCAACTGCATGTCAACCAGGCAGATAAACCTAGTCGTTTCCTGGGGACTCGTCAGTCCTCGCAGCGCTCGTCAAACAGTCGAGTAAAGACCTTCCGCTGGGCAGTGCGGAGATGCTGGCTGATCGTCGCTCGCGATCGGTCGAAGTGGGCAGCGAGCTCGGTCGCAGTCGTCTCCCGCGGCCGCTGGAAGTAGCCGACCTCGAGTGCGTGGCGAAGGACTTCGCGTTGGCGGTCCGTCAACGGAGCCGCGACTTCTCGGTCCGTGACTGACGAGTCCTGGCCCTGTCGTGTCCAGACCGTCGAGACGGTGGCGTCCTCGAATTCGGCACGGAGAACGTCCTGTACCGTCGAGACCAGCTCGCCGTCGGGAACCGAGAGGTCGAGCGTCGTCGTGTCAGTAGCGAGTGTCGTCCCCTCGACGACCACACCATGGTCGGCGAGGCAACTCTCGGGCGTCGGTGCGTCCGCGACGAGTTCGCAGCGGGTCGGTGATGTCGACCTGTCGACCGAGAGCGATCGGATCCCATCAGCTTCGGCCACAGCGGCCTCGAACCCACGTCCGGAGACGCCATCGACTGTCGTAACGTAGAGTGTCGTCCCGTTGTCCCGTGGAACGACCGAGAGCACGTCGACGGCAACAGCGTCAGAGAGCGCCTCAGAGAGCACGCCCAGTGGCACGGCGTCGCTGTCGATGTCGACCCGGACCTCGACTGGCCGAGGCGACATCAGGGACCGTTTGCGCTCGGCGTTGGTGAGTGCATACCCGACCGTCTCGGCGTACGCTTCGATGGCCGCCTGTTCTTCGCCGTCCAGCACGGACCCGTCGTCCGTGTAGGCAGCGAGCACTCCGAACCGGACACCGTCGTGACGGATCGGGACGGCGACCGCCCCCTCGAAGCCGTGGTCGGTGGCCAGTGATTCCCACTCCGTCCTGGCAGCTGACTCCCGGTACGCCGCCCCATCGAGTCGTGTGAGAACGCTCTCGTTTCGGTCGAGCGCCCTGCGTGCAGGTTCACCCGACGGCAACGGCTCCCCCGGCGCGTATACCGCGTCGTAGTACGACTCCTGACCGGCAAACGCGTCTGGCACCGGTGGGCTGGCACTGGTCTCGCGAGCGATGACGGCACAGGCGTAGTCGCGCTCTGTGACGAGGCGCGCACAGAACTCCTGGGAGAGGTCCGCCTGTGCTGTCGTGCCAGTCAGGATATCGAGCAGCGCAGTCTTGCTCCGTCGTTCGCGTTCGAGCGCACGCTCGGCTCGGTACGACCGAACGGCCCCCTTGATACGACTGGCCAGTAACCCGGCTTCGTCGTCGTCCTGCTCTTTGCGGATATAGTCGGTGACACGCTGGCCGATTGCCTCACTGGCTACGCCTTCGTCACCGCGGCCAGTCACGAGCAGAAACGGTCGCTCGGAATCCACCAGGCGGACCGTCTCAAGTAGCGCCAGGCCGGTGCCGTCACCGAGCTGATAGTCACAGACGACACAGTCGGGGTCGAGACGCTCGAACGTCGTCCGTCCCTCCGCCAGGCTGTTCGCTATCGTCACGTCCAGTGCGTCGTTGTTCGTCTCAAGGAGTCGGCCAGTCACTCGTGCCCAGGTCTCGTCGTCGTCGATGAGGAGGACCGTTACGCGGTCCAGCGAGTGACCCACATCCGCTGTCGACTGGGACTGGGCTGTCATCATTCGTCTGTCACTGAGTCCATACACTAAAACCCCACACAGGGTCCGTTGACTGTTTGGTCCACGCCGCTACACTGAACCTGAGAGCACTGTCACCCGACCACACCGCCCTGTCGGAACCGGTCTCTAGCATATGCTGGGTGTACCTTTAGGTCACTATCCGGTGGTGGACCTGACAATGATGGTGGCAGGGTTCGGGGGAGAGAGATGAACAGTACTTCGAGAGATCGGCACACGCCGAGCAATCTACGGATTCGGACGAGGGACTCGAGTCCAGACGGGGGAAGAGCGAGAACGGATCGGGTAGGAGTGGCGGACGACGGATGAGAGAGCTCGAGCCTGTACCCGAAGTAGACGAGCTTCTGCTAGCCGAGGGGGAGACGTTCACCGTTCGCCGCGAGGATGGCGACGACGTGGAGTTGGAACTGCTGACAGTGGACAGACCACAGAATGCCGGTACAGAGTGGGAGCGGTTCACGCTCCGATTCGGACCAGTCGATGGCGACCACATCGGACAGGACCTCTACCGGATCACCCACCCGAGGCTGTCGGGGTTCGACGTGACGCTGTCGCCGACACCGACGACCGACCTAGACCCACAGGCAGTGGTGTACGAGGGAATTATCAACCGAAATCGGCAGGAGAGCGAGAACGCGAGCGGGCGTGGGCCACGAATCTCGCGACGGGGGATACTCGGCTCGCTCCTCGGTGCTGCTGCCGGCTGGAGTCTGCTCGGTGACCTGTTCGGCGACGGGTCCTCTGGACCGGTCGGCGTCGCGAGTGCGGCCGGATCGAGCCCGTATCTCGGAACGATTGGACTCTTCGGATTCGACTTCGCACCGCAGGGCTGGGCCAAGTGCAACGGTCAGACATTGCCGATCGCCAACAACCAAGCTCTCTTCTCGTTGCTCGGGACCTACTACGGTGGGGACGGGCGGTCGACGTTCAAACTCCCGAACCTGCAAGGGCGAGTTCCGATCCACAGGGGCCAGGGTCCTGAGGGAAACCAGTATTACATGGGAGCCACTGGTGGGAGCGCGACGGTATCGCTCTCTGAAAACCAGTTGCCCGCCCACAGCCACGGTCAGACGCTGAACCTCCCCGTGAGCACTGCTGAGGGTGAGGCGACCAACCCGGACGGCAACGCGCTGGCAGCACAGCCGGACGCCCGTGGTACGGACCCCACCTACACCAGTGGGAGTACCGACGGGTCGATGGATGTCACCGGGAGCGTGACGGCGACCGGCGGAGACCGGGGACACGAGAACAGACCTCCGTACCAGACGGTCAACTACTGCATCGCTCTCCAGGGAGTTTACCCGAGTCGATCCTGATGTCCCGAACCACACAGTCCCGACCGGAGGAACCCGGGGTGGGACTGACGACCGAGTGCGACGCTACACGGCCAGCGGGTGATACTCGCGATGACTGACGACGTCGAAGAGCGTCTCGAACGGCTCGAATCGCTCGTAGAGTCCCAGCAGGAGACGATCGAGGCCCAGCAGGCAACGATCGACCAGCAACGCGAACGACTGGCAGATCTGGAAACGACCGCGGACGTACCCAGAGATCAGGACACGCCGGTGACCGAGACCAACGACGAGGCGACAGGGGACCAGACGGGTCTCGACGACAGAGCCGTCGAGCGACTGCTCGACCGCCGGACGCTCACGAGTGCCGGTCTGCTCGGAGTTGCCGGCTTCGGAACGGGGGCTGCCACGGCCCGGATGAACGCCAACTCCCCGACTGTACAGAACGTCTCCCCGCAAGGCCAGGTCGGGACGAGTAGTCAGCCCCTCAAGGCACTGTACACCCGGAAGCTCGATGGCCCGATCACCGACGACGCCGTGACGAACCTGCAGGGGGACGGCCTCACGGTTGTCGGCGATGCCCTGACGGCCGACGTCGCCACGGGTCTCGAACTCGTCGGCGGCGAGATCGGCCTCGATCTCGACGCTATCGCCGGTGAGAACCTCACCGTCGATACCACCAACGACGAACTCGACGCTGCCGGCGGTGGGCCCAGTGGGACGGCATACGACGGTGCCTCGGCCTATCTGACCACCGACCAGAACACGACTGGCGAGACGAAAGTGGGGCTCGATGGCGTGGTCTTCGATACGGGAACTGACTTCGACAACACGAACGGATCGTACACCGTCCCGGCAGACGGCTACTATGCGGTCACGTTCAAAGCGTACACGGATGCACATCTGGTGTCGATCCACGTCAACGGCTCCGAGCGCGTGAACGGGGAACCGCCCATTCTGACCAAATCCCTCCAGCTCTCGGTAGGCGACACCGTCACTGCACACGTCGACGGCGGTGGGACTGTGTACGCCGGTCGGACAGAGACGTATCTCACCATCGACCGACTCGGATGAGCCGACTACACACGGGTCCAACACCACGGGACACCCACGACGACCGGAGACTGTTTGCAGGCACGGACCTGCGGATGGAGAGCGCCGATACGGGCGTCGCATTCGCCGCTTCGGCCGTCCTGGACCGGACGAGTGCCAATGTGGACGATGGACGGGACGATCCGGAGGAAGCATGACGGACACAGCATACAAACTCGGTGCGGTGTACGCTGTCGCACTCCTCGTGTTCACCACGGTTTCGGGAGGACTCTTCGCCGGATTCGGTGTCGCAGCGGCTGGCAACCAGGGTGTTGGCCTCTCGTGTGTCGGGGATCCGGGCGGTGCAACGTACGTCACCGGCTCGGGACTGACTGCTTTCGAGAACGATCCGGACGTGTATTACGGGACCTTCGGTGCAGCTGGCAATTCCGTCACCTTCGGTGATCTCACGCTCTCGGCGGCCGGTAACGCGGAGGCTCGTGTCGACGATGCGAACGGTGACCGTGCCTGTATCGGATCCATCGACGCGAGCGAGAACCCAGTCACAGTCGACCTCAGTGGCGCTGAGCCGATCGTGATCGAGTCGGACGTCTCGGCGTTCTCCTATCGCGACCCAGTCTATGCGGCCAGCGACGACGGCGCCGACGTGGCAGTTGCGGCCACGGAAACCGTGACGGTCGTCGTCGAATCGACTGGTCTCGCCAGTGGGGAAACCGTCGTGGCTGCCGACGCGGGAAGCCAGACCGAACTCGACCGCGCAACGGTCGCCGACGATGGCTCGCTGACGATTTCGGTCCCGAGTGGGAGTTACAGGGTCGACCTCTACGATACCGGCCAGTCAGTGACACCATCACCAACTCCGACGCCGACGGCTACACCGACTCCGAAACCGACGGCAACGGCGACTCCGAAACCGACAGCAACACCAACGGCTACACCGACTCCGACGCCGACAGCAACGGCGACACCGACGGCTACACCGACGCCGACAGTAACGGCGACTCCGAAACCGACAGCAACACCAACGGCTACACCGACTCCGACGCCGACAGCAACGGCGACACCGACGGCTACACCGACGCCGACAGTAACGGCGACTCCGAAACCGACAGCAACACCAACGGCTACACCGACTCCGACGCCGACAGCAACGGCGACACCGACGGCTACACCGACGCCGACAGTAACGGCGACTCCGAAACCGACAGCAACACCGACACCGACGCCAACACCGACGCCGACACCGACAGCAACACTGACACCGACGCCGACACCGACGCCAACACCGACGCCAACACCGACAGCAACACTGACACCGACGCCAACACCGACGCCGACACCGACACCGACGCCAACACCGACGCCGACGCCAACACCGACTCCGAAACCGACAGTAACGGCGACACCGACACCGACGCCGACGCCGACAGTAACGGCGACACCGACACCGACGCCGACGCCGACAGTAACGGCGACTCCGAAACCGACAGCAACACCGACACCGACGCCGATAGAACCGGCGACGCCAACACCGACAGCAACACCACCTTCGACTTCGACGCCCACGCCGTCGGTCACACCAACCGCTACGCCCACGCCAACGCCAACACCCTCGGTCACCCCCACATCGACGCCGCCAGAGGCACCGTCTGACGGCGACGACGGGGATGACGACGAAGACGACGGTGGGGGCGGGTCCGGAGACAGTGACAGTGACGCTGTACTCGGTGGGACAGACGACAGCCGAGGTGACAGCACTGAGCCGACAGTGGTCGTACAGGAGACGTCCCTCTCGGCGACGAGCGTTCACGTAGGTGACACCGTCACAGCGACGATCACCCTCGGAACCGTCGGTGATCAGTGGGGGAACTACTCCGTCACACTGCGCGTCGATGGTGAACCCGTACAGAATAGAACGATTTCCCTCCAGCCCAGCCAGCGTCGGACGGTCACCGTGGCACAAACGTTCTTGGCCCCCGGTGAGTACGCTGTTACAGTCGGAGACGAATCCCTCGGGACCGTTACAGTCAGTTCACAGCCTACGACAGCGTCGACAGACCTGACGACGAATACCGAAACGACCGTCGTGACGGCACTCAGCGACACTACAGCCACTCCCACCCGATCTGCTGGAACGCTGACAACCACGGACGGGAGCGGGCCAGGGTTCACACCCCACCTCACGATACTGGCACTCTTGGGAGCCCTGCTGCTCCTGTATCGCCAGCGCTGAGTCGTTTCCCGACCTATTTCCCCGCCCGATCGAAGTCGACTCCGCTACGGGGCCGACTCTCTCTGGAAGGTGAGCGTTATCTGGTTGCCGTCGTCGTACTGGAACTGCAGCTCCCCGTCCAGTGCAGCGACACACCGGCTGACTGTCCAGAGACCCAGCCCTGCCCCGTGCTGGAGCGGTAGTTCCTCGTCGGCCTCCAACGATGCCTGCTCGATGTTGGGGATCTGGGCATTGTTGTCCTTGATTGTAATGCAGTACCTGTCTGCCTCTCTATCAGTAAGTGTGATCGACACTGTCGGCGTCTCGGACTCGGCATGGACGATGGCGTTCTCGACGACGTTCTGCAAGGCGAGTTTGAGTGTCTCCGGATCGGTCGTGACCTGGCTGTCGGACAGTGTCGCCACGAGATCGATGGACGCCGCTGGATAGCTGTCGGTCAGATCCGCACAGACTTCCTCGATGACTGACGGGAGATCGACAGTGATCGACTCTGGTTCTCCATCGAGTACACGCTCGGATTCGCGGATGTTCCCGACGATCGAGAGCAAGCGATCGCTCGCAGCGACGATCGAATCGGCGTTCGGTACGGGATCGGCCTCCGTCTCCCCTCGAATGACCTCGGCACGCCCCTGGATAACGTTCATCTCGTTGCGGAGATTGTGTCGCAGGACCCGATTCAGTACGGAGAGTTGTTGCTCTCGCTGGCGTTGCTCTGTAATATCGTACAACACGAGAAGCTCGCCGACAGATCCACTGAACCGGTCGGTTAACGGTGTTTGCGAGACAGCGAATAGTTGGCCATTGAGAGTGAGTTCTGCTGTCTTGAGGAGCTCTGTCCGACCAACTCCGGTCAGGTTCGCTATCGATATCGGGAACGTCTGTGAATCATCCCATCCGAACAGTTCCCTAGCACGGGCGTTGAGATTCACGACAGCACCGGAGGAATCCAGTACGAGTAGTGGTTCGTTGAGGCCGTCGAGGGCACTGCGTTCCGCTACACGCTGGGTTGCCGGACTAGTCTCGAACATGTGTGTTCCCACGAACGCGTAACTGTCACAGGCCAGATGGCCGAGCATGAGCACCGACGTCAGATGGAGCTGTGGCACCGGTCCGGCTTCGAACAGCCACAGCAAGACGCCCGTAATCACCGGAACTGTGCTGAGAGCGACTGCAGTCGCTTCCCGGCGGTAGAGTCGTCCGTAGCTAACGATTGCGTCGATCAACACCAGCGACCCGATACCGCCGGTGACTACACTGACCACGACCGCGGACACGGCCCACGGTTGGAGTGTATACTGGACAGTCGCGGCTCCGAAGACCGGGACGAATCTGAAGCGGTGCCACACGAGCCCGTGGAGCGCGTTCGTAGCGACCAGCAGCGTCGTCACAGCCGGCACAGTTGCGACTACCACAGATAGTGGTGTTCGCAGAAACGCACCGCGGCCAGTGTATTCGAGGCCAAACGCGAGAAAGAACGGCCCCATGAAGCACAGTGCGACGAAGGCGATGCCCTCGAGAACCTCTCTCGGGAACGGCTGATACACAACCAAACCAACCCCATATGCGAAGCAGAAGATCGCAACAGCCGCGATATTTCCCATGAACCACCTGGCACCGGGCTTTGCCCGATGCTGATAGAGATAGTACAGGAGGTATAGCGCGACTCCGCCGGCGCTCACAGAGCCACCGACCAGTAGTAACTGGGGGAGTGTCCGTATCATCAGCGATCACCGTGTCATGCGGAAGCTACTCTGGATTCGTGCCCGAAGGATCTGGACGGGTAGCCATCTGAGGTACAATCAGACTATAGCTGTACGTATGTGGAACAACGTTACATACTCTGTGGTTCGGATGTCGGTACGACTGGCTGTCGTAGCTGACAGTTGCTATCCGATCCGCCGCTCGCCCTTCGAATACGATCGTCTCATCGAGAAACACGTTGCATAGCCAGCACACGTCGGGGTGAGACAGAGGAACGACTTGTGGGTTCTCCTGTATCGACAGGTACCCAGCCGGCGCGTCGATGAATGTGTTCTCGCACGATTCTTCGACCACTGCGTTCAGTATCGCAGACAGGGTCTGGAGCTGATCTATCAGCCCTGCTGTGGGGTCGCAGGCGGCGTGATAATCACGTGATCGCGAACCGATTCGAGGACACCTGCCGGGAGGCGAACACGCCCTTCGGGTCCGGACTCGATACCGAAGATCTCGGTCCGCTCGGTCTCGACGATGACCGACTCCAGCGCACCGGTGTCGGGATCCATCGTCAGATTATGGAGCGTGCCAACCTGTTGACCGTCTGTACTCATCACCTGTTTCCCGGAGAGGGAACTTGCTAGCATTGGGGGACCACATTCACCACTGTGATTGAGAGCTAAATAAATCTGGCTCGCCTCGTCGACATCGCAGACGGTCAGCGCTGGGCGATCGTACCGACCGTGGCGCACAGAGACTCCGAGACATCGTCGGAACGGCACGCCGACGGTCGCGGGCGTGAAGCGTACCGACGAAATTCGGGGCTGGTGTTCCGCAGCGCCGACTGCTACAGATACGCTCACGACGGTGGTTCGGAAACACGCGGCGTCTGCACTCCGCTCACCATATCAAATAAGTATCCGCGCTGACTCGACTGGGTGTATGAGCATACGCGGAGACGGGGGGGCGAACCCCGTACCTTCACTTGATTCGTCGTTCTCACACGACGAGGTTTCGATGGATCTCACTATGTGCGGGCTTCTCGTCGACCGTGCCGAGGAGATGGCGAGCCTCTATGCGACCCACAGAGACTGGACTACAGTCGAAGACCGCTGGTTCGAGGAACGAATGGACGACCGCAGTACGCGCGGGAGTTCCCGGAAGGTCTACCGAGTTCTGAGTTCACGGTTCAAGACGGCGGACAGCGCTCTCCCGTCGATCTCTCGCCTCCCATCGGTCTTCGACCAGTGTGAGATGGACCGAGACAAGGCGCAGGTACTCTACTTCTATCTCCTGGAGGACGATGCGCTCGTGAAGTACCTCGTCCACGAGTACGTTCGGCGACTGCAGGACAGAGGTGTAGCTGCACTCGACTTTGCACAGGATGTCGTCGAATCGATTCTCACCAGATTCCACTTCGCAGACGGCGAGAAGTACGACTATGCAGCATCTACGACGACACGATGGGGCGAGGGTATCAGGAGTGTCTTCCGTGACATCGGCGTCCTCGAATCCCAACAAGCGGTCGAGGGACAGGCCCCACCCCTCGGTACCGTACCGCTACTTGTCGCGTCGGGATATTCGTGGGAGAAAAACGGGACGGAATGGCTCACACAGCCGCTCGGATGGCTGTATCTGTTCCAGCCAGACCAATACTGGGATTCGCTGGCAGAACGTGTCGGCCAACACCAGAGCTGGGAAGCGAGCGGTATGCACGGCGAGCTCCGGTTGCGCCCCGTCGAGGAGACGTATGGGTGGGCTGAGCCGGCGGAGGAGATCGCATGACGCGTAACACGTGGTTCACAGCCGATGTCGGGGCGGACTTCGAAGAGTCCGTTCGTATCGATCGCACAGACAACGGTCGAGATCATCGCCTGGAGTCCATCGACACCTACCACGTGACTGATGAAGCCGAGAACTTCCTGCGTGACTTTTTCGCTCGGTTACGGGGTCGCTCCGAGGACATGCGGTCGGGCGCAAACTACTGGCTCTACGGGTACTACGGGAGCGGGAAGAGCCACCTGTTGAGTGTGCTCCGGGGCCTGATGGACAGCCAGTGGCTCCGCGGACGGAACGACGCCTGGAGTGCGCTCACCGATGGACAGGAATTTTCGACAATGCAAGGGACGTGGGAGTCGATCCACGAGGAGTACGAAGTCATCCCGATTTCGGTGAACTTGCTCAAGTATCAGGGACAGAAGACCCGGAGTTTCAGTGAAATCGTCCTCCGTGCGGCACACACCACCGACCATCTCACGGGTGTCGAAGGAGGGCTCTCGTCTCAACTCGACGTAGCCTACTTCGAAGACTGGTATCGAACGACAGACGCGTGGGACAGCCGGACAGAACATGCTCGATCGGCACTCGAGAGTCTCGTCGATTCTCCCGAGGCGTACGATTGGACTGACATCCAGCAGTACAATGCACTCGCTGACGTAGTGCTCCCGACGCTGTTCGAAGAGCAGACTGGGACGGCTGACGGGTTGGACGACCTCACTCCCTCAGATATCGACCCGGAGGCGATGGTTCGTCGTCTCGAACAGTTGCGACGAGACAGAGCGGCACAGATCGGGAAGCAAGTCAAAGTCGTCCTCCTCCTCGACGAAGTGAGCCTGTTCATCGGGACCGATTTCGACCGCCTCACCGAACTCCAGACGCTCGCGGAAAGCGTCGACGAAATCGGCGACGGGAATATTCAACTGGTGGCTACTGCACAGGCCAAGATCGAGGACGTCCAGCCACAGTTCGCGGCTCACGGTGCCGATTTCAGTATCGTCAAGGATCGGTTCCCGCATCGGTTCGGACTGCCGAGCAGACACGTCGGCGAGATCTCCACGCAACGGTTGTTGACCAAGACGCCCGCGGGCACGGACGCGATCGAACGTGTCCTCGATCGCACGAGCAACGAACCGGAGACGCTGGTAGTGTATTCCGGCATCGAGCAGAACACTGATCCACCGCTCGACGAGATCGACCGCGAGCGTCTCGCCGATTTCTATCCGTTCCTTCCGTATCAGCCGGCGCTGTTCCTCGAAATCCTGTCCAACCTCCGGGAGAAGTCGAACGACCCTGCAAAATCGATCTTCTCGGGGACGGCGCGGGCGATTCTTGCGCTCGTTCACGGCCTCTTGCAGAACTGGCTCGAGAAAGACGAGGTGGCGCACGTCATCTCTCTGGTCGACTTCTACGATCTCATCGAGCCCGAACTCGATGACATCACCCCCAGAGACGTGGAGGTCATCGAGGAGATCAATTCGAGGCACGACGCCGGGGAGCTAACCGAAACGGACGTTGCGGTAGCCAAGGCCGTGTTGCTGCTACAGCACGTCCCGGAGCAGATCCCGATGACCGAGCGGAATCTCGCCGTGGCTATACTCTGTGATCTGGACGGCCCGACACAGTTCCAGATGGAGAATCGGGTCGAAGAGTCCCTGGAGCGTCTCCGCAAGTTCGTCCGACCAACGCACGACGAAACCGGCCCGAGATATACCTTCGCCAATCAGATCGAACGCGAGATCTACGAGGAGACCGAATCGAAACTCGCAGATCCACAGTGGGATTCGATCATCGGGACGCTCGATCGATATCTCTGGAGTGATATCGTTCGAGACCTCTCGTTGCCCACGTCTGCAGAGTACGGTGACACTGGCGACCAGTATCCGGTTCGCTACGAGTTTTCCCTCGATGGGATTGCCCTCGAGACAACGGTCGACGCCGACGACGCACTCGACGTCGATATCGCTATCAGTGGACTGTCGCCCACAGCGACGGTAGCAGACAGTAGCCACAACCCATTGGAGTGGGAGATCGGTGCCGATGGGCTCGATGATCTTCGGGACACTCTCATCGAGTGGTGGGCACTCAGATCGGCTGTCGGGGAAACGGGCCTCCCACAGTCTGTCGGCCGTGATCTTTCCGATCGCGCGAGCCGTGTCAGAAGCAAACTCGCCGAGGCACTCAGGAGCGGGACCTTCTCCGTGAAAGACCGAACGGACATCAGGGGGATGACGGCTGCCGTCACGGAGTTCCTCGACGTACGGTATCCGGCCGATTTCCATCCCCTGATGCTCCAGATCGACGAGCAACACCTACAGGAACTGCAGCACCTCGACGCACAGGACACACTTCCGGAGTGGGCACAGCAGATCGAGGTCGCGACAGAAGACCCGGAAACCCACGGTGGGTCGATCCAGAACAACGTTCGCGCGTTCACCGGACAGCAACTGCAACAACGCGGCGGTCACCTCTCGATGGGCACCATCCTCGACGATATTATCGACCGCAAGCCGATCTACGGAGAGACTCGGCCCGCGCTCTGTGCGATAATCTGGGGACTCTGTCGGAAAGGGGACTTCCGCCCCGTCGACGAAACCGGGGATTCGGTGGCACTGGACGACGTGATCGACATGGACAGGCTGGCACGGACACGATTGAAAATCGCGCCACGGAACGGTGTCCGTGAGGCCCTCGAAAGCGGCGGCTTCCTCGAAACGACCGAGACAGTACCCGACGGACTGGTGACACTCCAGCAGGCAAACGAGACGCTCGCGGGCCGTCTGGGGAGCCTCGCCGAGGACGCGGCGCTGGTCGCCCAGAGTGACATCGAGACACCGGAGATACGAACGCTGCTCGACTCGTTCGTGGAGGCCCTCGAATCCGAACAACAGGCGGCACTGCAACGTCAGGAGGCCATTAAGTCAGGTGATACGGATTGGGAACAAACCGTCGCAGACACGACCGACGCACAGACGTGGTACGGGGATGTCATGGAAGTGTGGAACCTGCGTTTGCCGGCGCTGACACAGCTAGACGCATCTCTGGTACTCGCCACGCAGGCGTACGACTGGCTGACCGACGAGTGTGAGACGGCCAGCCAGACGCTCAGCAACCGTCTTGACGACTACTCCGGCGAATGGTGGACACACGACGGGTGGGATAGATTCAACGACGTTCGGACTGCTTCGCCGTCGCTGAGTGACGCCATCGAGGACGCGTGGGACGAATTCCACGAGTCGACGGATATCGATTCGCTCGTCGACGAACTGCAGTCCCATCCGTGGGTTCGCCCGCTGAGTGAGTTCGAGTCGAACGTGCGGCCTGCATTCGAGGGCAAATACATCAAGCCACTCTATCGAATCACCTCCTGGTACGGGAGTATTGGGGCGGCAGTCGAAACCATCACCGGCGGGATGACGAGGCAGGAAGCAGACGAGTTCATCCGAGCGACGAACACCATCAGCGACACGTCTCCCCTTGCAGTCGCTGCTGGCAGCGACGTGAGCGAACTACGGGCGCTGTTCGACGAGTTACGGGAGATCGTCGGCGAGCGGTCGCCATCGGATGTGACAGCTGTCGGTGTCCTGCCGTCGGACCGCGAGTCGCTGGATTCCGAACTCGAACGGCTGGCCGAGCGGCGTGATCTCGATATCGAGCGAACGGAAACGGGGGCGGTCGTTCGATGACGTCCGACCGACCCTTGCAGGAGTTCAAAGAACGATTGGCTCAGTTCGCCGACGGACGGCGGGGGATTCGGAATCCGTTCGTTATCGTCCCCGTCCAGCCGAAGTACGAGCGACGGGTAGCCGAACACCTCGGCAGCTGGGCCGAGCGTCCAGCCCAGACAGGTGGCTTCCCGGACGAAGGGAGTGTCCAGATCCTCCGGCTGGATGAACTCCTCTCCGAGACAGATGTATTCACTCTCGCAGTCGATCTCGGGGAACACGCCGACCCAGAAACGGTGACAGATACGATGCAAGACCGATTAGCCGAAGAACTCGTGGGAGCGATGCTCACCGAGATAGACGCACCTGCCAAACAACACCACGTCGTCCTCCTGACGCATCTGGGGAGCCTCTATCCGTTCACGCGTGCCTCGGAGTTACTCGACGAACTCGACCGTCACAACGTCCAATCGACTGTCGGTATTCCCTTCCCGGGCGAGATCGTCGGCGGGAAGCTGAGTTTCTTCGGCGAAGAGTCGCGCAACTACTATCCGGCCCATCAAATCCCCGGGCGGATCGAACGGAGGCCCGACCAATGACGGAGACACGTCTCGACGACATCTTCCAGCAGTCACCGACGCGTGCTCTCGAAGAAGTCCAGAAGGTCAACGCACGAGCGCGGGCTGAAAACGACGTTCGCGAGTTCTACGAGACAGAGAGCGCACGGAACGTCCTGACGACGCTCGGCGATCTCGTCGACAAGTACCCGCACGAAGACCCACGCTTCCTCTATATCTCCGCGACGTTCGGGTCGGGGAAGACGCACCTCCTGAAGCTGATCGGATTCGCCGCCGATACGGAGTCGGAGTTTGCCGATCTCGGGGAAGCGCTCGCCGGTGATTGGCCGGGTTTCCTCCAGTTCCGCCAGAGCGTCGCGGATTCCCACGTCGACCGTCTGAAGCCGGTTTTCCTCAACCTCCTCAACCGAGACGCATCACAAGAGCCGCCACTGCCGTATCTCATCTACGAAGCGATCGGTCGTGAACTCGGCTATCCGACCGATCCGAACTGGCTGCTGGAATGGGCCTGGCAACAGGACATGGGGCACGGGGACTGCTGGGCGCAGTTACAGGAGACCGAACACGGTGGCAAGACCTTCGACGAGGTACACGCCGAGCGTGCGTCGCTCCGTAGCTGGCTCTACGAGGCCGTCCCGAAACTGGACGACTCCCCGTACGATTCCGCAGGAGCGGTGAAAGCGTCTATCGACGAGGCTATCGAGCAAGTCGACCCCGACGACTTCGGTCCAGACCAGCTCGTCGACCGTATCGAGGAAGCACAGGACGCGTTGAGTACGTCGGAGCGAGAGACCGAGCTACTCCTCGGCCTCGACGAGGTCGCACTCTTCATCGGTGATGGTCGGCGTCGGTACCGCGAGTTTCAGGAGACGATGACGGCGCTGACCGACGTAGCGACCGGCCCGAACCCGCCGATCATCGGGACCGGGCAGTATCCGCTGGACAAGATTCACGGCGAATTCGAAGACTCGGAGGTCGATGTCGAACCGTGGTATGGGGCACAGGAGCCACTCGAAGGGGCGGACACCGAGATCATCGTTCGGAAACGGTGGCTCCAGAAGCATGTAGACGGGACGAACGCGGTCGAATCCGCGATTCGGGACCTCCCCGACCTCACACTCGACACATACGCGGATATCACCGGTGCCGATCCCGACGCGGTCGAGTCGTATCCGTTCCGTGAGTACGATCTGGGACTCTTGCGCTCGGTGATTCAACAACTCATGCCAGGTGGACGAGTGACCGAAGAGGAGTACGTCCAAGGGCGGGCGCTTCTGATCCTCGTGCGGTCGCTGTTCACGCGCTTCGACTGGGGCGAACGTTTCGTCGGCGCTCTCGTGACGTGGGACGAGTTGTTCGATCTGCTCGTCGAAGAGACGACCTACGTCCCGCTCTGGGTGCAGGAGATGGTCGACAAGATCGACGCCGGAAGCAACGAGGGGCTCTCGCGTGTGTCGGTCGCCAAGGCGCTCTACCTGCTCAATCAGGTGCAGTCGGACGTGCCGTCGACACCGGAGAACCTCGCACGGCTGCTGGTCGATTCAGCCGACGCGTCCGTCGACGCCGTCGTCGACGACGTGGAAGCCGCGCTGACCGATCCGGATGACGGCCTCGTCGAGGATCGATACGTCCTGACGGAGACAAACGACCACGGTGACGAGGAGTACCTGCTCGTCTCGGAGGAACAGGAGGACATCCTGACTCGTGCACAGACGCGTGCCCAACAGATCTCCTCACACCGGCTCGCAGCCAAACTCGAGACATATCTGCAGGACAGCAGTGACAAACTGCTCTCGGCGGGCAGCCGTCACGAGGTCGATCTCGACGGGGAACGCCGGGTGCCACTTCGGTTTCACTACTCCGTCCTCGACTCCATCGCGCGAGCACCGACACCGGAGTTCGACGCCATCCGGGTACGGCTCGTCGCCGACGAGTCGGAGCCACTGAACGAGCACGTCGACACGTGGCAATCGACCACCGACGGGCGCGACGGCGGCGAACACGTCCTCGTCGCAGTGGAGATTCCGACCTCGGTCGTCGAACGGCTCCGAGAGATGATGGGGATGGGTGAAATCCTCTCGGAGGAGACGGAGACCTATCCGGATCTCGAAGCCGATCACCGTGACGAACAGCGAGCACTCGAATCGTCCGTTCGAGAGGAACTGGCCGACGCGGACGTGTACGTCCGGACTGGTGGCTCGAACGGCCGGTACGGCGACGTCTTCGAGCGAATCGTGGTCGAAGAGGTCCAGTCGGTCTTCGCGAACTCGCGATACGTCCTGACCAGTGGTATCACGCAGGTCACCGACGCAAAGCAGCTGGCGCAGTTCTTCCGCGGTGTCGCCGAGTGGCCGCTCTCGACAGCCGACGCGGGTATGCTCGGCGTCGATCCGGAGACGGCCGAACTCACCGACGGCTGGTGTCGGGAGTTCCTCGACAGATACGACGGGCGGCAGTCGCTCCGTGCCGAAGACCTGCTGGCCCAGACCGTCCAGCGTGGCGGTGCCTACCGGGGAACGCCCCACGAGTCCATCTCGGCCCTGCTGATAACGCTCGCGACGGCCAACGAGATCGCACTCCGGCGTGACGACGATTACATCACCGACCCTGGTGAGATCGGGCGAGCGGTGCGGAACAAGACGAACCTGACCGATATCCAGATTCGGTTCGAATCGCTGGATGGCATCGACCCCGACCAGATTCGGGAGACCGTGGCGACGCTCATCGGTGAGTCGCCCTCGGGGAGCGATCCGGACGCGTGGCTCTCGGAACTTGCCGACTGGGTCGGGGAGAACAGCGTGCTCGTGAAACAAGTGATCCGGGGCGTCAGCAGAGCGTTCGATACCTCGCTGGATGCCCTGGCGGACGCACTCGAACCCGCGCTTGCTGGAGAGGCCCTCGACACAGAGGACTTCGCGACCGAAACAGTCGAGAAACAGGCCGAGCGATTCGCCCGCGCGGTCGCGCTGTTCGAGCCGAACGGCGAGGGCGAGACGCTCTGGGAACAGTTCACAGCGCGGACGAAAGAGATGGAGCGGCTGTACCCCGGCGCAGCGGTGAAAGGGGAGATGGAACAGTTCGTTGGTGGTCCGGAGGTTCCCGAGCCGGCGACGCTTCGGTCGAAGCTCGACGCGGCAGAGCAGCATCGAGCAGCGGTCGTCAGGAGCCAGTACGAGCGCATCACTGGCGAGGCGCCGGCCGACGACGAGCCCGAACGTATCGTCTCCAGTCTCGGGACCTGGCTCTTCGCGCACGACGGCAGTAGCAAGGAGATTGCCGACCGAGTCGCCGTCGAGTTCGAGGGTGTGAACATCGACGACCTGTACGAGCTCTTCGAGACAGCGTGGGACGGCGGATCGTTCACCGAGGCCGATCTCGTCGACCCGACGGTCGTCCAGCAGGCCGAGCGATACGCGACGGCTCGACGCCTGCTCGACTCCACCGACGGGAGCGCGAGCCTGTGGTCACAGCTTCGGGACGCGTCGAAACGACTGGACGAGGAGTATCCGACGCACCCGACGACGAGCGACGTCCAGGAGACGCTCGGTCGCTCACAGCCACCGGCTGTCGACGAAGTACAGCGGCTTCTCGAAGCGGCCGAAGACCCGTTCACACTTGCGGAGCGATTGGCTGCGCTCGCCGACGAACTGCAGGCCGAATATCCCGACCACGAGACGACTGCCGACGTCGTGGCCGCTGTCGAGAGTGATAGTCCACCGAGCGACGAACGCGTGGGCGAACTGATCGAGGCGGCCGAGCGACTGCTCGACAGCGGGGGGAGGCAACTGCGGCGGATTCAGGAGACGATGGACGAACTGGAGGACGGTTCGGTCGTGTTGGTCGAGGAACTAGATTAGATAGTGACCCAACCGGTCTCGAACCAACACTAAGATGAGCTGGTAGCAGTACGACGAACCACCCCAAACAATTTGTCACCTCGCAGATAGTGATTCGATACTCATGCTCAGAGTCGGGGCAAAAGAAGATATTTCCAGGCTCACACCGGTATCACTCCAAGAGAAGGGGTTTCGTGAAGACGACCTCCGAGAATGGATCATCAATAGTCCAGAGAGCATCCTCGGGGAGGATTTCCTGTTGCTCGGAAGAGAAGTGTCAGTCAAGCATATCGGAGATGCTATCGATCTGCTAGCGATCGACAGGGATGGAAACGTCGTTGCTATCGAACTCAAACGGGGTGCCCTCAAACCGGAAGTCGACTTTCAGGGGTTGAAGTACGCTGCGTACTCTTCGCACTGGGACTACGCACGACTTAAAGAGCAGTTCGAGAAGTTCAAATCTACCAGATGGGGCAACGAGATGTATGCGGGCGAAACGACGTTCACCGAAGTCCTTGATGACTTTTGCAACGAGGATTACACCCTGAACCAGGACCAGCGAATCGTCTTCGTTGGTGAGTCCGTGCGGGAACGGCTTGATATCGTTCTTCGGTGGCTCAGTGACAGAACGATCGACATCACCGTCATCGAATTTCAGCTACTTGAGGACGACGACCGCCTCTATCTCGATGCCGAACAGACGATTCCGACGCCAGAACACACAGTAACCGACGTGAGTCCCGATACGTCAGAAGAGCCGTGGAAGGAAGACGGACAGAGCTGGCATCTCAACGAAAGATCCGACGAGGATACTGCTGAACTGCTGGAGGAGGTTACGTCGGCACTACAGGAACTGGAGTTTCTCGATGGGCCCGACTGGGGCCAGAAACACTACGTCTCGTTCAAGCAGGGCCGCAAACGCCGGATCGCGATTCGGACGAAGCGAACGCTCTTCCACGTCGACCTGTACGATGTCGATCCAGATGGGCTGAATGGCGAGAGTATCGCCACTGTGCTCGGTGTCTCGCCGGATGTCGTCGCAATCGAAGCGGATATGCGGGGAAGCGGTCGCAGTGGTGTTCGAATCACCTGCAAACCGGATCAGGAGTTCGATGTCAGTGCTGTCGCCAAAGCAGCGCGACGGATTCTCAGTGGTGACGAAGACTGAAATTTCATCGCGGTCATCTGTACGAACCCGTCAACTATGGGGGTCGCGGCTCACACCTCACGTATGCACCGATGGGACGAATTCGACCCTGAGATTCGCTCTGGCGATTCCGACCGGGTCAACAGTGTCATCGACGAGGTCGAGGCGATGGATATCGGCGATCGGGTCGACGCGTTCGACAACTGCTTCGACGGGCTGGCCGCACTGTATGTAGAGAGCGACGACGGCTACGTCCGGCAATCGTGTGTCCGCCTCGCGGACCGACTCGCACCCGGACTGGCAGCCGCAGTCAATTTCCTGGACGAGCAGTCAGCGAGCGACGTCGGGACGGAAATCCACGATCAGACCGACACACTCTGTGGGTTCTTCCTCGAAGCGATGACTGACGAGGACGGCCGGGTCAGACAGTCTGCCCAGCAGGGATTACAGGATGTCTTTCGGACGTACGACGCACTCGAAGACCAGGAGACGATCGAGGCGGTACTCGTCGAACTGGAGGAGATGGCTACCGAATACACCGGAAAGCGACGCGAGCACCTCCTCGACGCGGCGGACGACGCCAGGTTCGCACTCGGTTCCGGCGTCGGACAGATGGTGCGGGAGGTCGGAAAGAACCGAGACGAATCGTAACTTCGTTCGGCACCCCGTCCGCCGGCAACTCGGGCATCCGTCAGAGAGGTGAAAATCTTCAAGACATCTCGGTGGGACGCAACGAAACATCGCTGACTCTCATATGGACGGGAATGCTGCTGCCCCACGGACGGCCCAGCTCGACACGGACGAACGCGAGCATCTCGAAGCTATCGTCACCGAAATGCGCGAGCGGTGTGAGGCGAACGTTCGCTATCAACTGGAAGCACACGACCTCGAAGTCCGTCCGCACGAGGACGCGTCCCTCGGCGACGAGAAAGCGGCACTCGTCGAAGCCATCGAACTCGAAGTCGTCGACGGGAACGACTGGGAGGAGGGGTACGAACAGTTCATCACCGGTGTGGGGTACACCATCGTCAATCGGCTGGCCGCGCTCCGCTGTATGGAAGTCCGGGATTTCGTCGACGACGAGGTGACGGTCTTCCGCGAGGACGGACTCACGCCGGCGGCTGACCGATTGGTCACGGAGGAGTTCATGCTCGAAGAAGAGGCCGTCCTCGAAGCCTACCGGAACGCCTGTGACGACCTCGCCGAGGAGATCGAGATCCTCTTCGACCGCTCGACGGCCTACAGCCTCATCGACCCCGACGACGACACCTACGAGGACCTCTGTGGGATGCTCGACGAGGTGCCCGACGAGGTCTGGCGCGCCGACGACGTCCTTGGCTGGGTCTACGAGTACTACAACCGTCCTGTTGTCGAGGCACTCGACGCGAAGAACGCGCTCGAACCGGCGGACGTGGGGCCGGCGAACCAGTTCTACACCCCTCACTGGGTCGTGCGGATGCTCACCGACAACTCGCTCGGAAAGCTCTATCTCGAAGCAACCGGACAGGAATCTGCAATACCGGCGCCGGAGGCCCGCAGTCCCGCGGAGCGCAAGGAACGCGTGGTCACGCCCGAGCACAGCGCCACCGTTCCCGAACTCTGTACGTACCTCATCCCGGACGAGGAGGCCGGGGATGCGCCGGCGTTCGACCACCCTTCGGAACTGCGAGTTATCGATCCGGCCTGCGGGAGCGGGCATTTCCTGCTCTATGCGTTCGACGTACTGGAACGCATCTGGTGGGCTGAAACCGATCTCGGCCGCGCCGAGATTCCGGCGAAGGTGCTGGAGCACAACCTCTACGGCGTCGACATCGACCTGCGCTCGTGTCAGCTCGCGGCCTTCAATCTGTATCTGAAGGCTCGGATGCGTACAGAGAAGGAAGACGGCACGTTCGAGATGCCCAACGTCGATATCGTCTGTGCGGACGCCCGCGTAGCGGAGGTCGAGGAGGGCGCCGAAGTGCTGGACGAGATCACCGGCGAAGGGACTGATCTACGCGATGCGCTGCGTGAGATTATCGACACCTTCCAGCATACCGAGGCCCTCGGGAGTCTGCTTGACGTGAGCGGGACGCTCGCGGACGTGTTCGAGAGTGGGCAGACGGGTCTCTCGGACTGGGGTGACGGGACGCATCAGTCGCTGAATTCGTTCCTGAAGGCACTTCGAGAGGCAGTTGACGAACGCTCGTCGGATTCGTTTGGCGAACAGAACCTCAAGAGCTTCCTGAATCTGTTGGTGGTACTGAGCCAGGAGTACGACGTCGCGCTGATGAACCCGCCGTATGGGGCCCGTGGTCGGATGCCTGACGCTGTTCAAGAGTACGTAGAAGAGAACTACGAGTACACGACAGAATATTATATCAACTTCTTCGAAGCGTGTGACCGTCTCGCTCAAGTTGATGGTCGTATTGGGATGCTTGTGCCGCATTCATTTATGTTCAACAAGTCCTTCCAATCTTTTCGTGAGGACTTCGTTGGAAGCCGGGGTGCGTTCGACTTCTTTTCTGAGTTCGGTTATGACATCCTCGATAACGCAACGGTCGGAACTGTTGGAACTGTCGTGCGGTCAGAAAGTGAAAGTGGGCAGACGGGGACGTTCATTCGCCTCCCAGACGTAGAGAAGGGAGAGAAAGAGTCAGCCTTCCTTGATGCTGCATTCAAGCAAAGCACCGATGTGAAGCGGCTATATTTGCGGGACTTGGCGGAGTTCGAGATGATTCCCGGAACGCCGCTCTCCTACTGGGTACCAAAAGAACTTCGGCAGCTATACGAATCCGAAACAGTCCTCGATTCAGAGAATGCAGGCTTAGACAGGCAAAGCCTGGGATCGATAAAAATTGGGTTACAGACCGGTGACGACAGCCGTTTCACGCGTGCATTTTGGGAGCGGGAGGAAGAAGGATGGCTTCCGCTGGCAAAAGGTGGTCAGGACTCTTGGTTACTTCCGAGAGTTAAAGCAGTTGTTAACTGGTCAAACGACGGAAAGGAGGTACGTCGATATGCAGGTTCCTATCCCCGTAATATGGATTTCTATCTACAGGAGGGGATAACGTTTAATCGGGTAAAGCGTTCTGGGAGACGTTTCGGTTATTTCCATTCTGGATCGATATTTGGAGACAAGGGCCCTGTAGTGTTTCCAAAGAGAGAAAAATGGGCCTCACTATCGTACACCAATAGCCGATTATTCACCTATTTAATGCTCGCACAGACTGCCGAGCGAATGTGGGAAGCCGGGCAGGTGTCCAAGACGCCTTGGCGTGAAGAACTGGAAGGAATAGATGCCCTCGAAACACTCTCCAAAGAAGCCGTAGGCCACCTCATTTCGAAGCGTCAGTACGACTTTATTTCTCCTCACTATAATGGCCCAGTTCTACTGGATGCTTTGGGTGATGATGATCCTCTCCCGCAGTATGTCCATCCTCACCGAGAACTCCGGGAGGAACTTGAACTGACGACCCCTTCAGAAGCGGGAGAACCATCTGATTCACTTAAAGAACTCGGGACGGAGGCTGCAAAGCATCTTGAGCGCGTCGAGCAAAACCTCCAGTCATGCGCGGACGACATCGACGATGCCGTGTTCGACTGCTTCGGTATCTCCGCTGCACAGCGCGAAACGGTACTGCAGGAGATTGCTCTCCGAACGATCGAGGATCCACGCGAGCAGACGGAGTACGATCCTGCAGCCGTCACAGAACCCTCGGAGGACTTCCCGGAACAGGTCAAGGATCTCGTACTCCACTTCACGCTCCGAGCGATCCACGAGGCCGACGACGGCATCATCCCGCTCGCCGACATCGAGGGCAAGGACGACCTCCTGACCCACATCGAGGCGGAATTCCAGCGGGTCTGGGGCGAGCACGCAACCGACCGGCTGGCGGAAGTCGACGAGATACTTGGAACCCAGAGCGCGAGCGAAGAGGCGTACCCGAACCTCCGCGCGTGGCTCGAAGACGATCTGTTCGAGTATCACGTCTCGACGTTCGACCGGACGCCGATCCTCTGGCGGTTCTCGACCGAACGGCTCGTCTCTGACCCAGCCGGCGAAGGATTCGGCTGTCTCGTCGACTACCACCAGCTCGACGCAAGCTTCTTCGACCGCCTGCAGAACCAGTATCTCGAACCGCGACGGACCTCTCTCCGTGAACGACGGGCCGCGGCAAACAGCCGTCGTACCGATGACTCGCTCTCTCCCTCGGAGCGGGCCGAGGCTACGGCGGCGTACGAACGGTGCGAGAGCGGGCTCGAACAGCTCAGCGTGGCTGAAGAACAGCTTGGCGAACTCGCCGAGACCACCCCCCGCGAGTGGCCCGAACAGCGGCGGGAACGCGCCGCCGAGGCAGCCGACCGCGTGGCGGAGTTCCGTGAGCGGACAGCATCACGGCTGGAGACGCTCGACACACTCGCCAATCTGGAGGACGTGGATATGGAGTCCCTGTTCAGTCCCTCGTTCTACGAGACTGTACAGGAGAACAAGGGCGAGTGGATCGACGCGCTCGCGGACCTGCAGACTGCCTTCGAGGCATACGCCGCGGATGGTTCCGAACCGGTCGAGGCGCATCTCTACGACCTCTTCGAGTACTACGACGATCTCGTCGGCTCGTCTCACTACGCGAGCAACGGTATTCTGTTCATGACGTACTACTTCGACCAGTTCGAGGACGCCGGCCAGACACAGATCGGCGATGCTGGCGTCTCCGAACGACAACGACTGCTCTCGGAACTCGCCGCCAACGTCGACGAGTACACGCAATTGGCCACCGATATCTCCGACGACTGTGACGAAATCGCGACAGATATCCCCAGCAATTGGGCGGACCGGGCGCTCTCGGAGATCACGACCGCCGGCTACCAGCCCACCCACAAACACGGGGTTGCGATCAATATCACCCCACTCGCCGAGCACCGTGTCGTCCCCGAGATCGTCGAGGATACAGTACTCTAGTTTTGGAGCGTCCGCCGACACCAGTCGTTGAGATCGGATTCGAATTCTCTGAAGTGGTTCCGGTGGAAGTCAGCTATATAACTTCTCACCACTCTACAGATCACCTTTGTTATGATTATACAACATGACGTAAGCCCATGTTTATCAGCGGACAAGGCGAATACTCCGAGGCTTGACCTCGGGGATGAAGCCGACACGCAGGGAAACAAACCATTAATTGAACACATCGATAATCAAGAGACAGCGATGGAACACAGTCACCGCTACCAAGCCTACCCCACCGAAGAGGTAGCGGACGGACTGGAAGACCACCTCGACGTCCATCGCCAACTCTACAGGCGGAACAGGCCGAGTGCCTCGGGGCTTGACCCCGAGGCGGTTCACAACCACGTCCGCTGGGACTACGAGAACAGCCCAGAGGACGATAAGCCGAGTGAGTACGACCAGAACAACAAACTCCCCGAATGGAAGCGGAAGTGGCCGGTGTTCAGCGAGTTACACAAAACCGAGGAGAAAGCCCACGACTTCACAGTAGTTGCTGAAGTGGGAGAAGTCACCACCGCCAGGTTCCTGACCACGCCACCATCAAAGAGGTCACGTTCAACAAGGCCAATACGGTGTCAATCGTCGGCAGGCGATGCCCCGTCCGTGTCGTCGGCAGCCACGTCAGTCGCTTTCGCGGCGGCGTAGAAGTCTCTGGCCACCTGTTCGAAGTCCTGCCCGGTGGCCTCGGCAACCTCTTCGACGGTTGGGGCATCAAATGTCACCGTATCAACAGGTAGCTGACGAAGCTATTACAATCTATGCCCCAGAGTTGTTTGACAGCCACAGTTCCACGCTTCGATATATTCATGCAAGCTAGCAAACCCCTCCCCGACGCCGCGAAAGACGTCATCCAGCGCGAGTTCGACAGGGCCGAATCTGACTCCCCGATTGTTCTCTGGTGGGACGACGGCAATTACCTCGAAGACATCATCGAGCAGGCGTGTGCGGACCTCGGCCTCCCTGCGCCGAAGATCGCCGAGAGCACACCGTTAGAACTCCGGGACGCCCCCCGAGAGGGCAAGCAGGTCTGGTACGTCCCACACGCGAAAGCGCCGGACGACGTCGCGGGCGAGTTCGACTGGTTTCGGGATATCGAACACACCGGCGGTGAAGTAGAGAAGAGCATCGAAGACCTCACTGTCGAGGTGTTCGGCGGCGAGACACTGCAGGCGTGGGAACTCAAGAACGTCACAGCGGCGGACGACCCCGAACGCCGCCGTGAGGTCGCGCGGATTCTCCGCGACGGACTCACCGGAACGCGTCGCCTGACACTCGAACAACTCCGTACACGGATCGTGACCGGCGGACACACCGACCCCGTGGCGTTCCTCCTGGAGAACGGCTGGGCGGACATCGACCGGAGCAAGGTCGACGAGATAAAGACGTTGCTGACGGACGAGGGGATCGATGCCGTCGCAGACGAGTCAGAACCGAACGGAATCGTGACGGTCACGCGTCGGTGGGCCGTCGCCGAGTGGCTGATTCACGCCGGCGTGGATGCTGCCCAATTCCCGCCGGAGTACCGGGCCGAGACCGCCGGGGCACACGACCTGCCGAAACTCAAGTCCGTGTTGAACAACACCGCGACCGCCGGCCGGATTGCCGACAGATATCTCGGATCGGAGGGCTGGCCTGGAGTCGTCAGCGACGTGGCCGACCCGTGGGAACTCGCGGACTGTCTCGTCGACGGGGCGCTGGAACACCGGCTCTGGGACGAGTGGCACGACTCGTTCGAAGCCGGGAACTACGAGGTGTGTCTCGACCGCGCCCGTACTCGCTTCGAGGCACTTCGGGGAAGCGAGGGGTACCACGGGACGTACAGGGGAGCGTATGGCCGGGACAACGCGTGGACGAAGACGTGGGAGCAGGCAGCCGAGGTCGCCCGGCTCGCTCACCGCCTCGACACGTGGGACGAGGGCAACACCGACGATGTCGTGTCACTGTATGCCGATACAGACGACGGCACGTGGCAGATCGACAACGCTGTGCTCAATCTCGTCGTCTCCGGCGAACCCGAAACCGATCTTCCGAGCGACCATCCAGCGACAGAGTCGCTCGCTTCGCTGCGCTCGCATCTGGAGTCGGAGTACCTGCAGTATCTCGAAGATCTAGGCGATCTCGTCACAGAGGCCGTCGAAGCGGGTGCTCCGTTCGTGGACAACGACCACGCGTACCAGTTCTTCAGCAAGGAGTCTGCCGGGCTGGAGAGCGGACAGACCGTCGCACTGTTCGTTATCGATGCCCTCCGTCTCGACCTCGCTCGACAGCTCGCGGACGAGTTGCGTGAACACGTCGGAATGCTGCCTGCGGAGGCGCCCGAGTTCAGTGTCGAAGAGAGCGTCTGGGTGGGGGCGCTCCCCTCCGAGACGGAGTTCGGGAAAGCTGCCCTCACGCCCGGCGAGGTCCAGATGTTCGATATCTCGCTCGTCGACGGCGACCTGCAACCTCGTCGTAACGGAACACACGTCACGACGAACCGCCGAAATAGCCTGCTCGACGGCGACGGCTGGACGGTAACACGTGACGAAGAGGATGGCTGGCAGTCGACGCGTGTTGCCTACTTCAAGAACGACATCGACGATATGGGCGAAACGGAACTCAGCCAACTCGAATCGAAACTCGACCAGCGCGTCGAGACGCTCGCCGAGTTCATCGGCGACAAACTCGAACAGGGCGAGTGGGATCAGGCCTACGTCCTGACAGATCACGGGTTCGTCCTGTTGCCCCCCAGCGCGAGTACCGAAAAGATATCCCGACCGGCAGAAGCGAGCGACGCTGCCCGTCGCTGGATCGCCGGCGAGGAGGTCGACGATGCCTCACCGGGCGTCCTTCTCGACTCGAGTGCGCGGCTCGGGTATCTCGATGCCACGGTGAGTATCTTCGCCAGCCCACTCAAGCGATTCAGCAAACAGGGCGTCGGTGACGCGCGGTTCTATCACGGTGGCCTCCTCCCACAGGAGTTCGTGCTGGAGTTCATCAGCATCACGCAGGGCTGATACCAACCTCGTTGGACGGAGTCGACCTGTCCACGGTGTGATCACCAGCGCATCCGCGTCTGGACGACCCTGATCGTATCTGGTCCCGGAACCGCGATCTGCCTTTGGTCGTGAAACGTAGCGTTCGACGAGGCTAGACTGTCCGACCCTGTTCTAGCAGTTCGCGGATCCGTCGCAGTTCGCCGAGCATCTCGCTGGACTCCGCGTCGTCGTCCGGAACGACGACCGGTTCCGCGATATCCTCTCCCTCGGTCGCCTTCGGCGGCCGCTCTCTGACTCGTCCCAGGATCTGTTCCTGGATGTCCTCGAAGTCACTGACGCCACCGATGGTCAGTTCCGCACCCATCTGGCCACCGTACCCAGCGGTATGGATGCCGACGGCGCCGGCGTTTACGAGGCGCTCGATGGGCCCCTGCGAGATGCCCACGTTCGTGATACGGTTGTAGGGGACAGTCGTCTTCTGCTGGAAGAAGACGCCGCGGCGGTACTCGACCTCGTCGTCGGTGAAGCGGTAGCCAGCGGTCCGGTAGAACGCTGGAATCCACCACGTCAGATAGCCAAAGACGGCCAGGACGACCGCGCCGCCGATCAGCGGAACCAACGGGTTCATCGCCGTCAGGATGCCTGTGGCGGCCAGGATTCCGACGACCGCGAGAACGATCACGACCGTGATCGCCTCGTAGGTGAAGTAGTAGCGGCGCAACTGTTCGGGTTTGAACCACTCGTTGTGCGGTCGCATACGTAGTGAGAGGACCGCAGAGGTAATGAAAATTGACTAACACTCTCGGCAGGTGAGAATCCACATCGCTGTCGGCGTTCTCGGTGCGTGACTACAGCCCGACCCATATATGTGATCTCGTGATCATTTTCCAGGTATGCCCTCGACGACCACTGACAACCCGCAGGACTCGCGGCGGGACGTCTCTGTCCCCGTCATCGTGGGGCTGCTCGTCTCGTTGTTCGGGGCCACACTGCTCGGGTGGATCGATCTGCTACACTGGGTAGACGCGACCGCGACACGGTCCTTCCTGGCGAACTCGCTGTCGAGTTGGCTCCTCGTCGGCCTGGTGTTCCTGATCGTCCGGTACGGCGAACGACGACCGCTGCGTTCGATCGGGTTGCAGACCCCCACTCGCAGGGAGACGGTAGTCGGGGTCGGTGCGGGGCTGCTCGCGGTCGTCCTCGGTCTGTTCGTGACCGGGGTAGCCGTCGTCGCCCTGCAACTGGAACAACCGGAGACGCTCTCGGCTCTGAGCCAACTCTCGATACCCGTCCAGTTGGTGATCGTCGGGACGGCCGTCGTCGCCGAGGAGATCCTCTGGCGGGGCTACCCCATCGAGCGCCTGAGCGAGGTGACCGGACGTATCTGGATCGGCGCTGCGGTCAGCGGGACTGTCTTCCTCGCTGTCCACTTTCCGGCCTGGGGACTGGTCGGTGCGATCCCACAGGCGGTGTTCACACTCGTCCTCGTGGGCGTCTACGTGTGGTCTCGTAATGTCGTAGCCTGCATGCTCACACACGGCGTCATCAACGTCCTCATGATCATGGTCTTGCCCGCGGTCCTGTGACCGACTGTTCGTCTCCCCAAAGTGTGAGAAAACCCACACGATATTTCACCACGCCCTACGAACATATCGTCGATTCCCGATGAACGCGTCCCTCACTCGCCTGCTCTGGAACGACGACACGGACCGTCTCAGGCTCCCCTGGCGATTGTTCGTGTGGTTGGTGGTGCTCGTCGTCCTCGGACTGGTCGCACAACTCGTCATCGTGTGGATTCGGAGCCCGTCGGTCCAGCCCCTGCTCGTGGTCGTCACGCCCGGGTTGTCTGCCGACAGGGCGTTGAACGCCGTTCTCAACGTCGTCTTCCTGATCTCACAGCTCGTGGTGATGATCGGGAGCGTCTACGTCGCCGGGCGGTTCCTCGACCGGCGAGCGTTTCGGGATTTCGGCTTCCACGTCGACCGAGGGTGGTGGGTGGACCTCGGCTTCGGACTCGCACTCGGCGCCATCCTGATGACGGCTGTCTTCCTGTTCGAGCTGGCTGTCGGGTGGATCACTGTTCGGGACCTCTTTTTCGTCTCCCGCAGTGGCTCCCCGTTCTGGCCGTGGTTCCTCTGGGGACTCGTCTCGTTCGTCGCCGTGGGTATCTACGAGGAACTCCTCTTTCGCGGCTACCTGATCACGAACCTGGCGGAGGGATTCACGTGGTTCGAGCGCGTCGGGCGGACTGGTGCGGTCGCCATCGCAGTGCTCGTGACCTCGCTCTTTTTCGGCGTCGCCCACGCCGGGAATCCGAACGCGACGCTGGCGAGCACGGCCGGCATCGTCGTCGCTGCACTCATGCTGGCGGGCGGCTACGTCCTCACCGGCGAACTCGCGATTCCAATCGGCATCCACATCACGTGGAACTTCTTCCAGGGGCCGGTCTACGGGTTCCCGGTCAGCGGAACGAACGGCGGTGTCGCGCTCGTCGCCACCGAACAGGCCGGTCCAGTGGTGCTCACTGGCGGGAGCTTCGGCCCGGAAGCCGGCGTCATCGGCCTGGTAGCGGCCGGTCTCGGGCTCGGACTCGTCGCCCTGTGGGTCAGGTGGCGTGAGGGCGATCTGCGTGTCGCGTCGGCGATCACCCAGGTCGAGCGTCTCGGCGCGGAGATCTCACGATGAGGTCCAGCCGACTGCTGCGTGAGGCTGCAACCGCTGGCGGTATCGCCGTCCCGGTCGTGGCTGGACTGCGACTGAATCGACGCTACCAATCGGACATGGAGGCAGCCTACGCCGCCATCGAGCATGCCCCCACGTCTGTCGCCGAGACGTCAGTCGGGCGGATTCAGTATCAGACTGTGGGCAGGGGCGTTCCGGTACTGGTCGCACACGGGATCGTCGGAGGCTTCGATCAGGCCCTCCAGACGGGAGCCCACCTCCTCGATGCCGACACGACAATCCTCGGCGTCTCTCGCTTCGGGTATCTGGGATCGGAACGACCGGCGGAGCCAACACCAGAGGCCCAGGCACAGGCATATGTCGATCTGCTGGACGAACTCGCTATCGAGGCGGCTGTCGTCGTCGGGACGTCGGCAGGCGGTCCGGCAGCGATCAGGTTCGCGCTCGACTATCCCGACAGGACTCACGGCCTGGTACTGATCGGCTCCGCCGCACCGAGCGACCACCCTGTCGGGGGCCCGACGGGACCGCCGCACGCGATGCTGCGAGATCCAGTGTTCTGGGCCCTCGTGACCTACGTGCCGTGGGTTCTGCACAGGCTGTTCGGAATCGACCGCGGCGAATACCGCACAGCCTCGCCTGTGGCACGGCGGCGCGTCGCGGAACTGCTCGAGACGATCCTCCCTGTCGAACCCCGTGTTCCCGGCATCCTCGCCGACGAGTCCGTGACGAACAGAGCGATGATCGAGCGCTCCGACGAGTACCCGCTGGAAACACTGGACGTCCCCACGCTCGTCGTCCACGCGGAAGACGATCCACTGGCCTCGTTCGAGGCCGCCAGGCGGATGGTACGACGGCTTCCGAACGTCGAGTTCCTGCAGTACGAGACCGGCGGACATCTCGTGTTCGGGCACGGTGACGAGATCCGACGGACGGTCTCGACGTTCGTAGAGCGGTATAGCTAATTGGCACACTCACCCATCCATACGGCCCGAATATCCGGATTTCATTCTCGTCGAACGAGAACCACCCGCTCGATTTATACTGTTATCTAGAGAACAGTAACGCGGTGAAAGACAGATGAGTCAACTCGAATCCACCGCGGATACGGCATTCTCGATTCGGGGAGTGACGTTCGCGCCCCGGACACTGGCGGGTGTCTGCTTCTTCGCGCTCGCTGCACAGTTCATGACCGTCATCATGCTCGCAGCGGCGATGGTTCCCGGCTACGACTTCCGCGGGGGCGCCATCAGTGACCTCGGGGTGTTCCCCGAGACGGCGCTGCTGTTCAACGTCTCCCTGGTCGTCGTCGGCCTCCTGAACCTCGCCGGTGGGTACTTCTTCTACCGGATCCACGGAAAGCGCTGGTTGCTGGCGGTCTTCTCGATAGCAGGCATCGGCGCCATCGGTACTGGACTGTTCCCGCTCGACACTGGCGGCCTCCACGGTCTCGCAGCGTTGCTCGCGTTCGTGTTCTTCAACGTGCAGGCCATCGGGAGCGGGACCCGACTCGGTGGCGGAATGCGAGCCCTGTCCGTCCTCGCCGGTGGACTCGGCCTCGTCTTCGTCGTCTTGATGGCACTCGGTGACGCGGGCAACGCCGCTGCCTTCGGCCCGATCGGTCACGGCGGCACCGAGCGGATGATCGTCTACCCCGTGATGCTCTGGCTGATCGCCTTCGGCGGCTACCTGCTCGGGAAGGGTGACCGTCCGAGCGACGTCCGACAGCCAGCCTGAGGCCCGTCTCCAGGCCCTCCCGCCGCCGCGATGTCGGTGCTACGCGGCCTGTACTCGCCTGGTCCCTGTATCGCCCGCCGACTGACCACTGCCCACCGAGATACCGTGCAACACCGATACATCCATTCCACCGTCGTGCTCGCCCTGATCGTCGCGCTCGTGAGCGCACCGATCGGAGCGACAGCACCCCCTACCGACACCTCCACCGAGCCAATCCCTGTCCAGGCAGACCTACATGATCGGACTGCGACCGAGGCCTGGCTCGACGAGACGATGGCCCAACAGCTCGAAACACACAACGTCCCCGGTGCGGCTGTCGTCGTCGTCAGCGACGGCGAGGTGGTTCTCGCGAAGGGCTACGGATACGCGGACCTCGAATCGCAGCGCCCCGTCGACGCCGACGAGACCGTCTGGAGCGTCGGTTCGACCGGCAAACTCGTGACCTGGACGGCCGTGATGCAGGGCTTCGAGGCGGGGCGACTCGACCGTGACCGTGATGTCACCGACTATCTCACCGACTCGGCGGTCTCGGTCCCGAACACGTACCCCGAGCCCATCACGCTGAATCATCTCGGGACCCACTCGGCGGGGTTCGAGGACAGCTTCGCGGGAATGGTCGCCGACGATCCCGACGATATACGGCCGATGGAAGAAACGCTCGCCGCCCACCAGCCGGCCCGTGTCAGGCCCCCTGGCGAGTTCGTTGCCTACTCGAACTACGGGACGGCCCTGGCTGGACACGTGGTGGCTGAACAGTACGACACGCCGTTCACCGAGCACGTCGACGACCGCATCTTCACGCCGCTAGCGATGGACGATACGACCTACGCCCAGCCGCTCCCAGCCGGTCTGGAATCACGCCGCGCTCTCGGCTACACCTACCAGAACGGCGCGTACCAGTCACACGACCCCGTGATCTGGACGCTCCCGCCGGAAGGGGGCTCCCTTCGCACGACCGCGACGGACATGAGCCGGTTCATGCTCGCACACCTGAACGAGGGGACGTACGGCTCGGAACGCATCCTCGAAGCGCAGACCGTCCGTGAGATGCACGCTCGCCAGTTCACGAAATCCGAGACGGTACCGGAGTTGAACGGGATGGCCTACGGCTTCATCGAGATGGACCGCAACGACGAGCGGATCGTCGGCCACTGGGGCGACACGCCACGGTTCACGAGCCTGCTCGCTCTCTACCCCGAACGTGACACGGGGCTGTTCGTCGTCTACAACAGTCCGGGCGGGGGCCGTGCGCGGTTCGAACTCCTCGACGCCTTCACGGATCGGTACTACCCGGACTCGGAGACGCCGGTCGTCGAACCGCCAGCCGGGGCCGCCGAGCGAGCCCGGGAACTGACGGGTGACTACCGCTCGCTGACGGTCTCCGAGTCGTCCTGGGAGCGCGTCCTCGGCGTGATGACGCGAACGTACACCGTCCGAGCAACCGACGAGGGGTATCTGACGACCGACCGACTCGGCGCGGAGACACAGACCTGGGTCGAACGACGCCCCGGGGTCTACGAGGAAGTGGGCGGGAGTGATCTGCTGGTCTTCCGCTTCGACGAGACCGGTGACGCGACACACGTGTTCCGACACGCCTTCGGGCCGGCCACGTACGAACGCGTCCCGTGGTACGAGAGCCTGGCTGTTCTCCAGGGGATCCTCGGCGCGGGTGTCCTGGCGTTCCTTTCCGTGATCGGGCTCTCGCTCGGTGCCCCGGTGTGGCGCCGATGGCGCGGCCGGGCAGCGCCGACAGCGCGCGAACGGGCCGCTCGCTGGCTCCTGGGAACGGTGAGCCTGCTGTGGCTGGCAGTGCTGGTGATCTTCCTGCTGGCCTGGATCAACTTCAACGCGGAGGCTGCCTCACCGTCGCTGGCACTCCAGGCCGGCAAGATCCTCCGGTACGTCGCGCTCGGGGGGACCGTCGGTGCCGTCGTCGCGACCGGGGTCGCATGGCGCGACGGTTATTGGGGGCGCTGGGCCCGACTGCACTACGCGCTAGTGACGGCGCTCGCTCTCCTGTTCGCCTGGCAACTATCCCTGCTCCGAATCCTGCCCCTGTAGCATCCACTCCAGAACCATGATTCCAGACCCACCGACCGACCGTCGGAGTATCGAACCATGAACCAGCAGCTTCGCGGGATCGTCGACGCCCATCCGGTTGCGGCGTTCTTCGTGCTCGCTTACGCTCTCTCCTGGGTGGCCTGGCTCGGTCCAGTTCTCGGACTGGCCGAACCAGTCGCCACCCTCGGGTTCATCGTCGGCGGCTATGGCCCAGCACTCGCCGCCCTCCTCGTCGTGTGGGTGGGGAGCGATTCGGTCCGTGCATGGGCAGGCCAAATCGTCGACTGGCGCGTCGCACCGCGGTGGTACGTGGCCGCACTCACTACCCCGCTCTTGCTCGTCGTACTGACGAGCGTGGGGCTCGTACTCGTCGGTATGGCCGTCGACCCTGGACTCCTTCCCGGCCGGATCTCGCTCGTCCTCGTGTCCTTCGTCAGCATCGCGCTCGTCGGCGGCGGCAACGAGGAACCGGGCTGGCGAGGGTTGGCGCTGCCGAAACTCCAGGAGCGATACGCCCCGGTGCCGGCGACCCTCGTTCTCGGCGTGGTCTGGGCGCTCTGGCACCTCCCGTTGCTGGCGACCGGTCCCACGCCGTTCCACGGTCTCGCTGATCTCGCCGCCCTCGCGCCCTCCATCGGGGTTCGACTCCTGAACATCGTCGGCGTCGCGTTCGTCCTGACGTGGATCTACAACGAGACCGGCAGCGTCCTGCTCGCTATCCTGGCACATACTGGGTTCAACACGGCAAACAGCACGCTCGTCCCGCTCCCGCTCGACGTCATCAGTGCCGGCGATTCAACGACGATCCTCGTCGTCACGACGGTCGCTATCTGGGCGGTCGTCGCCGTGCTGTTCGTCGGCACCCGGGGTCAGTTCGGGTACGAGGCCGACTCCGGGACAACGGCGCCGACTGCCAGTCCCAGGTCGGAGGTCCAATGACGGGGACCGACGACAGTGCCACAACTCCTTTCTCGACGCCGGGAGACGACCAACCAATGTCGACTGCGGAGCGGGCCTCGTTCGGCCGTCGGTTCGGTATCGCCCTGCTGCTGGGCCTCCCCGGAATCGTGGCGCTCGTCGGGTACATCTACTTCACGACGCCGCCGACCGCCATTCCACCCGGGCTGTCGCGGCCGCTTCTCGCTGTCCTCTCGGCTGTCAACCCCCTGCTCCTCCTGGCCATCGCCTGTCTGCTCGGCGCGTACGCCGCGCCCCGCGTCGGGCTGCGCTCGTACGTCATCGAGGGCGGTGGCTCCGACGAGAGTCGCTGGACACACCTCCGTGCCGACGCCGGACTGGCGGTCGGGGTGGGTATCGCCGGAGGTATCCTGATCGTCCTTCTCGACGCGGTGCTGCTGCCGTTCGTCGCTCAGGACCTCCCACAGTCGGTGATCGGCGCGACGAGACCGACGATACTGACCGTTCTGGGGTACGCGCCCGTTCGGTTTCTCTACGGCGGGATCACCGAGGAACTCATGTTGCGGTTCGGGCTCATGTCGGTCCTCGTGTTCGTCGGCTGGCGCGTCACCGGGCGCCGCGCAGATGGCCCTGGACCCGCCGTCGTCTGGGCTGCGATCGTCGTATCCGCCGTGCTGTTCGGCCTGGGTCACCTTCCGGCGCTCGCGCAGGCCGTCACACTCACTCCAGCCCTGATCGTTCGGACGGTGCTGCTCAACGCGGTCGCCGGGGTTCTGTTCGGCTGGCTCTACTGGCGACGCAGTCTCGAAGCCGCGATGGTAGCGCACGCCTCGTTCCACGTGCCACTCATCGTGCTTTCGCTCGTTCAGGTCGCGCTGCGCTGACCGAGCGGTCCCGCTGACCGCCACGTTCATTTCCGTCATCGTCGAAAGCAGTCGTATGCCAGACAACGTGCTCGTCGCCGTCGACGGCTCCCCCCTCTCCGAGCGCGCGCTCAGATACGCGCTCGAGACCTTTCCGGACGCGGCCATCACGTCGATCTACGTCATCGACCCAGTCGACTCGATCATCGACGTGGAGGCCGGGGGCCTCCCGGTGGCCGAAGAGTGGTACGACACCGCTCAGGACCGAGCGAACTCGATTCACGCGACGGCGACGGCTCTCGCAGCAGAACACGACACCGACCTCGAGACCGTCACCGAAATCGGGCGGCCAGCGACGGCGATTCTGGACTATGCCGACGACAACGCCGTCGACCAGATCGTCGTCGGCAGCCACGGCCGGTCGGGGCTCGACCGGGCACTCCTCGGGAGCGTCGCCGAGCGGGTCACCCGCCGCGCACAGATTCCGGTGGCAGTCATCGCATGATGTCCCCGGCAGACACTAGCGACTCGACCCGGAGGCAGGGGAGCCGTGGCAGCGACTGAACCAGCCCAGCGCTCGACGTGTACGATCCAGATCGAACGACGAGGTGGCCGTGGCGAGGCGGGAGCGCGCGCACTCGAACGACGGTTGCAGAACACGCCTGGGGTTCACGAGGTCGACGTCTCGTTCCGAACCGGGAGCGTTTGGGTCGCCTACGACGAGGGTGTCACCTCCGAGGCAACGATTAGACAGGCGGTCCGTGGCCGGAACGTCTCACTGCAGGCGGAGACCGAGTCGGCGACCGACGGCGTGAGCACCCGCTCGGAACTCAGGCGGGAGGCGATGTTCGTCGGTCTGACGCTCCTCGGCATGGTGACTGGCTTGGCGACAGGGTGGCTCGACGGTCCACAGTCACTGCTGTGGACCGGCTACGGCGTCGCGTACGTCTTCGGTGGTTGGTACGGCCTGAAAGGCGCCATCGAGACCCTCCGCCACCGCGCCGTCGACATCGATCTGCTGATGATCGTCGCCGCACTCGGGGCGTTGTCGATCGGCGCGCCGTTCGAGGGTGCGATGCTCCTCTTTCTGTTCTCGCTGTCGAACACGCTCCAGCACTACGCTATCGGTCGGTCCCGTCGTGCGATCAAGTCCCTCGTCGAGATGCGGCCCGACGAGGCACAGGTCCTGCGTGACGGCGCGGAGGTCACCGTCCCGATCGACGAGGTCGCGGTCGGCGACGTGTTCGTCGTCCGCCCAGGCGACAAGATTCCGCTCGATGGCGTCGTTTCGTCCGGCGAGGGAACGGTCGATCAAGCCTCGCTCACCGGCGAGTCAGTGCCCGTGCCCAAAGAGCCCGGTGACGAGGTGTTCGGCGGCACGATCAACGAGAGCGGGAGCCTCGAAATCGAGGTCACGCGGCAGGCCCACGAGTCGGCGATCAGCCGCCTCATCCACATGGTCGAACGCGCCCAGAGCGAGAAAGCCCCGACCCAGCGACTCATCGACCGCCTCGAACAGCCCTACGTGCTCGGGGTGTTCGCACTCACGATCGCAGCGATCGGGATTCCGCTCGCGCTCGGCAGTGAGTTCACCAGCACGTTCTACCGAGCGATGACGCTCATGGTCGCGGCCTCGCCGTGTGCGGTCATCATCTCGACGCCTGCGGCTGTCCTCTCGGCGATCGCCTCCGGCGGACGGCAGGGAGTCCTGTTCAAGGGCGGCGAACACGTCGAGACGGCGGCCAACATCGACGCCGTCGCCTTCGACAAGACCGGAACGCTCACGCAGGGGGACACGCAGTTGACCGACGTGTTCGTGCGCGAGGGCGCGGGCGACGATGCACCGACCGACGACGAATTGCTCGCTATTGCGGCCGCGGTCCAGGCTCGCTCGGAGCATCATCTCGCCCGGGCGACCGTCACGGCCGCAGACGAACGCTCGCTGACGGTACCCAGCGCTCAGCGGTTTCAGTCGGTCGCCGGAAAGGGGGTCCGCGCGGACGTCGAGGGGGCGACCATCCACATCGGGAACCGGAGCTACTTCCGGACCGTGCTCGCGAACGAACAGATCGACGGGTTCGAGACCGGGGTCGAGCGACTCCGGACCCTGGAGTCGGAGGGCAAGACGAGCGTGCTGGTCGCTCGGGAACACGACGGCGGCGTTACTGTCCTGGGATGGCTCGCGTTCACCGACACGGTCCGTCCCGGCGCGGCCGAGATGATCGCCGACATCCGCTCGCTGGGGGTCGAACATATCGTGATGCTCACGGGCGACAACGAGCGCGTCGCACAGCGAATCGCCGACGAGGTCGGCATCGACGAGGTCCAGGCCGAACTGCTCCCCGAGGAGAAGGTGACCACCATCGAGGACCTCGTCGACCGCTACGAGAACGTGGCGATGGTCGGCGACGGTGTCAACGACGCTCCGGCGCTCGCCACGGCGAGTCTCGGTGTCGCGATGGGTGGTGCGGGGACCGACGTGGCACTCGAAACCGCCGACGTCGTGTTGATGGGCGACGACCTCAGCAAGATCCCCTATGTCCTCGGACTCGGGCAAAAGACCCGCCGGACGCTCCTCGTCAATCTCGCGATCGCCTTCGGCGCGATCGGGCTCATGGTCGGCACGATCCTCCTCAGGGGGATCCCGCTGCCGCTCGCGGTGGTCGGTCACGAGGGATCGACGGTCCTGGTCTCGCTGAACGGTCTCCGGTTGCTCGGGTACCACAGGTGAGACACCGCTGCCCCTGCGATGGCTGTGCGCTTCCCTCTCGTTTTGGACGTACACTGACTCCCAAGTCGCTCCGACTGATAGTACAGACGGCTCCCGAACTCCCGTTCCCGTCCGGCGAGAGCCGTCGTCTACTATTAAATGATATTGAGTCGAACACTCATCTGTGACCAGCAATGGTATCTGTGCGCCCCTTCGTCCGCCGACACCGCTTCGCTGTGTTCGTCCTCCTCACGTTCGTCCTGACGTGGATACCGTGGGGGGTCGTCGCTCTCGACCTCCGGACCGGGCGCTCGTCGTTCGTGACACCGCTCATCCTGCTCGGGGGATTCGGTCCCTTCCTCGCAGCTATCCTCGTCGCCGCTGCAGGTGGCGACATCCGCTCGTGGCTGGGGACCCTCGTCGACGTGCGGGCGCCACTTGCCGTCTGGGTCGCCGCAGTTCTGGTCCCGGTCGTCCTCTACGTCGGCGCGCTCGTAGTGTTCGTCGTCTTCGGCGGCGGGTTCGACCGTGCTGGCGTCCTGCCAGCCGCGGCGATCCCGGCCATCGCGTTCGCGACGCTCGTCCGCGGTGGACTGGAGGAACCTGGCTGGCGTGGACTCGCCCTTCCGGTCCTCCAGCGACGGGTCGGGGCGTTCCAGGCGAGTCTCGTCATCGGCATCGTCTGGGCACTCTGGCACGTTCCCCTGTTCCTGCTGCCAGGGAGTTCCCAGGCCGGGACACCGTTCGCGCTGTACGCCGCTGCCGTCGTCGGGATCAGCGTCATCACGACGTGGCTCTACAACGCGGCGGGAGGCCGGACGCTCGTCGCCATCGTCTTCCATACGCTCTCGAACGCCGTATCGGTGACCACGGCTGGCGGCGTCATCGGTGACGAGGTGGCTTCGCAGGTCGCGTTGCTCGCCGTCGTCTGGACGGTCGTCGCAGTGCTGATCTGGCGATACGATACCGACCGGCTGTCCCCGAATCCGCTCCCGGACGGTGGATTGGATCTCGCGGTACCCGTCACCGATACGAGGCGAGACGGGGAGGCGGGAGACGCACCGAGAGCGACGGAGTCGGAGTAGTTCAGCTGACTACCGGCCCAGAGGAGTGGTTCGAAATCCCTGACTTTCATCATACTTCACCGACCGGTTCGAGCGGCGACCGCCGGCACACGACCGCGCTTCCGCTTCGTCGAATTCGCGTAAGGGGTTTTTGAAAGAGGTGGCCGTAGCGGCGACTGTGACCGCCGATGGGACCCGAGCGACGAAGTGAGGTCGACTCAGGCAGTGCTGTCAGCAGCCCTATTCGCCTCGTCGGTACGGGACTCGCCGCAGGTGTCGTCTGCATCGTCGTCACGATCGTCGCAGCTGCGAGCGTGACGAGCGTCCTCGTTGATTCGACCGTCGATGTCGGAACTATCGGTGCCGTCGGCGTCGTCGCGTTCCCGACCGGGATCGCACTGGGCGTTCGTTATCCCGAGCAGTGGCCCTGGCCGGCACTCGTCGCAGGCGGACTCACCGGTATGTTCCTCTTCCTCCGCGGTCTGCTCTTTCTCGCACAGGGGAATCCGATATCGTATCCATTGCTGTTCGGCCCCGTGGGCGCTACCGTCGCTCTCGGCGGCGCGCTCGGGGGTGGCTGGATCGGCGCTCGTCCTTACGTCGCCCGCAGGCTGTCACCGCCGCAGCTCTCAGCACTTGCTCGCGCCGGGCTGGCCGTGGCTGGTGGCTGGACAGCGATCGAACTCCTGTTCGGACTGGGTCTCGCGTCGACGGTGGGGACAACCCTCGACAACACGTTCGCCGGCAGTCTCGTCGCGACGGTCGTCGGCTTCCCGATGGCCGCACTATTCGCGGACCGGTACGCTCGCCGCGTCGGCATGGGTCGGGACGATTGGGGGTACCGGACGACCGGCCGGACCGTGGGCCTGGGACTCGGTCTGGGTATCGTGACCGCCGTCGCCGTGCAGGGTACCGGACGCATCGTCGTGGCTGTCGGCGGCGCAGACGCAGCAATCGCTACCTTCGGCTTCCTGCTTGCCGACCTCGAAGCAGGGGTGTGGGTACTCCTGCTGTTCGCGATCGCTCACGGCATCGTTGCGCCGGTGGCGGAGGAACTGGCCTGGCGTGGCGTCGTCCAGTCGGCACTGGTCGAGGCACAGGGGAGAGTCCTGGGTATCACCGTCACTGCGCTGCTGTTCACAGCCAAACACGCGGTGCTCGACGCGTCGCTCGCCCGGGTCCCGTCAGTCCTACTGCTCGCGGTTGTTCTCGGGTACGTCCGGGACCGATGGGGAACGACCGCGAGTACGGTCGTCCACGCGACCGTCAACCTCGCGAGCGTCCTCGGACTCGCCGTCCTCGTGTACGGGTAACATCGTTGCGATGACTCTGTTGCGCCTCTCTACGGACGACAGTACGGTGTCCGGAATACAGAAGCCGTCTGTCCACAACAGTGGTGTGGTAGTCGTTCCCTACTCCGCCTGAGATACCTGGCCATTATTCCACTGAGCGGACATAGCTACAGGTCAGAAAGGATGGAGCGACACGCCTCGGTAGACATCCGAGTGGTATCGGAGTTCCTCGTCCTCGCGTTCGCCATCTCGTGGGGTGGTCTGACCGTGCTCCATTTGATCGGTGTCGATCTCGGACGTAGTACCGGACAGGGCCTTGGCTCTATTCTCTTCATGGGTTCCCCTGCCATCGCGACGGTCATACTCCTCCGGGGTCGCCGAGCAGCCATTCAGAAGCGAACCGGACTGTACCGAGGGCATATTCGGTGGATTATCCTCGCTTGGGTCGCACCGGGTGGGCTAACCGCCGCGATGATCGGTGTCGGTCTCACGCTCCCGGGCACGACGTTTACGATCGACTATTCAGTGTTCTTGCTCGAACTCGGTTTCACAGAGAGAGAAGCCGGTGCGACGATCGCAGCACTGGCGGCGACCGGCGTGCCGGTAGCCGTTCTCTTGACCGGTCTGGGACTCGTTCTCGGGGCAACGCTCTTCGCGCTCGCCGCCTTCGGTGAAGAACTCGGCTGGCGGGGGCTGTTGCTCACGGAGTTGGCGCCGCTCGGATTCTGGAGACTGTCGCTCTGGACGGGCGTCGTCTGGGGTATCTGGCATACCCCACTCGTCTTGCTCGGACTCCAGTTCCCGGGCGACCCAGTGGTCGGCGTCGTCACGATGACTCTCGCGACCGTGGCGTTGTCGCCGATCTACACCTACCTGACTGTCCGGGCCCAGTCGGTACTCGCCGCGACGTTTTTTCATGGATCGTTCGTCCTTGGTGTCTTCACGTCGGTGTTCCTGACGGGGCGGAGTGAACTCGTGCTCTCTTCCTTTGGCGTCGTCGGAATCGTCGCCGCGCTGTTTGGCATCGCAGCGTGTGTGGCACACGATCGCTTCCTCGCTGATGAACAAATCACGACTGGTGATCCACTGTGTCCCTGGTCCCGTACTGAAGCGCGAAGCCGAAGTGGTCCTCCGTGTCGATATTGGTAACGTCGGTGACATTCCCGCCCGACGATAGTCCGAGGCGTCAACTGTCCTGCTGGGACTTCGTATCTGGCGGTGTCGGGAGTGTCACTCGCGGCGAGTTCGACAGCTGTCGGGGACCGTAGACGCCGAGGAGGACGCTACCGGCGGCGACGAGAACCAGGGTATAGGACCCGTAGCCCGTGACGGTGCCGACCGCCTCGACCCCGCCGGTCGGGAAGTAGGCGGCGATCGGGTTGATACCACCGTGGTACAGCATCGGGACGAGCACACTCCCCGAGGAGTTGTAGAGCCACGTGAGAACGATCGACGTGAACAGCAAGGCGACGACGTACGGCACCAGTGGCAGCTCGCTCTGCGCACTCCCGGGGAGGAAAAAGAGGGGTGCGTGCCAGAGCGTCCAGACGAGGCCGACACCGATACTGGCGACTACCGCCGAGAAACGCTGCTGGAGCGCGGGGAGTGCGAACCCTCGCCAGCCAAGTTCCTCCTGGCCACCGCCGACGAAGAATACGACGACGACCGCGATGGGATAGAACCACAGCGGGTTGATCGCGTCGAGATCGATGCTCGCGCCGAAGACGACGACGTGAACGAGACCGGCGAGACCGATGAACACCGGCGGCAGGACGAGCGCCCAACCGAACCACCGTGCAGGGGTCCGGATCCGGAGGTTCGAGCGGGCCCACTCGCGGCTGCTCCGTCCAGTCGCGGAGAGTGCGACGAGCGCGCCGACGAGCGGGCCGAACCCGCCGACTCTGGCGAGAATACCCAGCGCCGACGACGGGACGAAGCCCACGAACAGGAGCGCCCAGAGGCCCCACGAGAACGCGAGTGTCCCCCCGACGAAGAACGCGAAGGCCCGCACGGCGTCACCGTCGGCCCCTGTGTCTCCCTCGGTCGCCGAGTCGCCGTGCGGACGTGGCTCGGTAGTCATGACCTCGAATTCACCCGACGAATCCGTGCGCGATGCCTGCGGCGAGGAGGGTCCCGCGGCGGTCGACGAGCCAGCCGGTAACGATACCGACGAGGAACACGACGAGGAGGAGCGGCCAGGCCGAGACGGGGTAGTATCCGAGGTGGGCGAGCGCGAAGACGGCCGCCTGGCCCACGATCGCGACGAGCCGTCCGTACCGATCCTGCAGGAGGCCCTGGAGGAACCCACGGAACAGCGTCTCCTCCTGGAAGGCGGCGATTGCGAACCCGAAGAACCACCCGAGCAACAGGTTCACCGCGAGCCCTGTCCCGGCCTCCGTCGCAACGGTCGGGGATGGGTCCGCGCCGGCCGCTCCAACGGGTGCGAGTCCGGGGAACAGCGCGGTGAGCGCGAGGGTGCCGCCGAGCGTGGCGACGAGCACCAGAACGATCCCGGCGACTCCCCAGAGCAGGTCCCCGCGGAACCGGCCCCGGTCGACCCACCACGCGCGGAGGTCGACACCCACCCAGCGAGTGAACCCGAGGTAGACCAGCCCGACCGAGAGCAGCAGGAAGATCCCGCCTAGGAACGCGAGGAAGACCCGGTCCGTGCTGTAGCCACCGGGGAAGTACCGGTCCCAGGCACGGGCGAGCACTGCACGGAGGACGACGAATGCCCCGAGGAGGACGAGGCCCCTAACCTGCTGGGTGCGCGTGAGAGACGACGCCCGAAGCGAGCCCGGAGCGGCCGAATCGTCGCTGTCTCCTCCGGCCGACCGAGTGTCCCCGGTGTCATCAGTTCCGCCCCTGGACGGCGGCGAAGCGAACCGATCGATTGCGACGCGATAACCGGCATAGCCGACGGCCAGGAGACCGAGCGCCACGACTGCGGCGCCACCGACAAAGAGTGGTGAGGCGGTACCAGGGTCACTGGAGAGCAGGACGAGCAGCGCTCCGATCGCAGCGAGGGCCACCAGCAGCACGGCCGCGACCATGTACGCGATCAGCGCCCACTGACTCGGTGTCGCCACCTCGTAGCCCCGGTAGGTCCGGTCGGTGTCCGTCGACGGGAGCAGCGATCCGATGCCGACCGCGACGCTGGCACCCGTGACGGTCACAACGGTGGCGAGTGTCGCCCCGACGACGATCGTCGGGATGGGGACGCCCGCTGTGATGCCAAGGACGATGGCGCCGGCGATTGCCAGGGGCGCTCCGGCGATGAGACCGGCGCTCACGTGGCCCAGCACGAGCGTCCGGGGTACGGTCGGAGAGAGGAATTCGACGGTGCGCATCTCACCCGCTTCACCGAGCGGGTTCAACCCGAAGATCGCACCGGAGACGTAGACGCCGGCGAAGACGAGCACACCGCCGACGACCACCGGTAGCGATTCCGGGTCGTTGAGAGTACCGAACACCGCAGCGGCGACGACGATGACCAGCGGGAACAGCGCGGTGAACCGCACGGGAAGCCGCAGCCAGCGCACCCAGAGGCCGAGTGCGACCGACAGCGGACGCGGCCCAGCACGTGGCGGAAACGGCCGTTCGGGCCGGTGGGTGGCGCCCGCCTCGGGGGTCGCCATGCTAGCAGGGTTCGTCACAGTGTCTCGTTGCAATAGTCCCGTCGGCGTGGCGTCGGCGAACCAGAGTCGCGGCGCGAGTCGGGTCGCGACGGCGAAGCACGCGGGAATACTCGCCAAAACGGCTGCGCCGACGAGCACAGATCCCGTGTCGAGTGTTGGGCCGAACGAACTCCCGAGGAAGACGAACGCGAGATACTCGGTCGCAGGGAGCGCGATCACCGACAGGGGTTCGAGCGGTTCGGTCGCACCCATTACCGGTGCCATCGCAGCATAACTCAGTCCCATCAGCGCGAGCAACAGGACGAGTCCGAAGGCCCGGCTGACAGACCGGAGGCGTCGACTTTGCAACAGTCCCAAAACGACTAGCTGCCCGACAACGGTCCCGAGTATCGAGATGGCCGTGAACAGCGGAACCACGGCCAGCACAGCTGTCAGGAGTATCGCGGGCATCCCGGCTCCGATGGCGAACCCACCCGCGAACAACAGCGTCGGGAACAAGACGAACCCCACGAGCTGGATCGTCGTGTGGATGGTCGTTCCGAGGAGGACGGCCCGCGGCGTTGTGGCCGTCAGCAGGAGGCTGTCGCCGTCGGGCCGTCCCTGCTGGACGACACGAATCGCCCCCATCACGACGAACACGACGACGAGCAATGTGAGCTGAATCCCGAGGACGTCGAGCGGGAAACCTCCCTGACTCGCGGCGTCCCGTCCGGCCGAGTGCGCGATGCGGCCCCAGAAGACGAGTATCGGAGCGAACAGCGCGAGGAACCCGACGACCGTCAACTGTCGCTTGCGGGTCCCGAAAGACGTTCGCAGCGACCGCCGGAGTTCGACGCGTGCGATGCCGAGCCCGTGCCGGAGGTCGTGTCCGAGCGCACTCATGTGGGTGCCTCGGCCGCTTCCTCTTCTTCGTGGTCGGCCGTCACCTCGAGGAACGCCTGTTCGAGCGTGCGCTCTTCACCTGTCTCGGCTCGGCGCTTGAGATCGGCCGGTGAGCCCTCGGCGACCAGTCGTCCCTCGTGGAGGACGCCGATGGTGTCTGCGAGTTCGTCGACGACCGACAGGATGTGTGTCGAGAGGAATACGGTCGTCTCCTCGTCGACCAGGTCCTGGATGACGTCCAGCACCGTCCGTGCGGCCCGCGGGTCGAGGCCGCTGGTCGGTTCGTCAAGAAAGAGAATCGCGGGTTCGTGGAGCAACGCCTGGATCAGGCCGATTTTCTGTCGCATTCCCTTGGAGTACGTCGAGATCGGACGGTCCGCGTCGTCGACCATATCCAGCCGCGCCAGTAACGCATCGATCCGGTCGTCTGCGGTGTCGTCCGCGATATCGTGCAGGAACGCGACGTACGACAGTTGTTCACGGCCGGTGAGTTCTTCGTAGAGCGGTGGTGTCTCCGGCAGGTACCCGAGGTGACGGGTGACCTGTTCGCGGTCGGCAAGGGGGGTGCCCATGATAGTCGCGGCCCCCTCCGAGGGCGGCAGCAGCGTCGTCAGCATCCGCATCGTCGTCGTCTTGCCGGCCCCGTTCGGCCCGAGGAAGCCGTAGACGCTCCCCAGTGGAATCGCGAGGTCGAGGTGGTCGACCGCCACGTGGTCGCCGAACCGCTTTGTCAGCCCCTCTGCGTCGATCGCCAGGGGAACCGTCTCACCCCCGTATCGGTCACCACGGTCTACTGGAGGGTCAGTCGTCATGTCTTCGGATACGTCAGCAGGACTATAAAATTTGAACCGAATTGTCACCAACCGAGAAGCGATTGTCGTCAGAGTCAGAACCCATCACCGAATTGATCGACGGTGTCCGAACGACGAGCGGCACCGAACTCGCGGGTGACAGCAGTCTACGCGTCCGGGCGTTCGAGATTGAGCGTGTGGCCGACCTTGCGGCTGACGGACGGAGTTGCGTTCGGCAGGTCGGCAGAGCGCTCCCGTGCCGCCGGCCGATGGTCCGGACGCCCACCTGCTGTATTTGCGATCATGCTCACTGAATTAATTGATCGGGTTCGATTGCCCGCTCCGAGGTTCGTGCATCGAGGAACGCCTCCGCATCGAGTGCTGCCATACTTCCGGTGCCGGCAGCCGTTATGGCCTGGCGATACGTAGGATCTGCGACATCGCCAGCAGCAAAGACGCCGTCGACACCAGTCTCGGCCGTCATCCGACCTGCTGCATCCGTTTTGGTCTGGACGTACCCCGCCGCGTCGAGTTCGATTGCGGTGTCGGTCAAGAACTCTGTGTTTGGCGTATGACCGATAGCGTAGAAGACGCCCTGGATATCGACGACCTCGCGCTGGACATCGTCTCCGTCAGCTATTCGTTCTGTGGGATGCCCGTCGGGGTGGGAGATGAGCGTCGCGCCCGTCACACCGTCCGCCTGCGAGCCGTGGATGGTCGTCAGTTCTGTGTTCCAGCGGAAACTGATAGCATCGTGATCGCGTGCGCGTCGAGCCATGATATCCGATGCGCGAAGCTCTTCGCGCCGGTGGACGATCGTAACGGAGTCGGCGAACTTCGCCAGGAACAGCGCTTCCTCCATCGCAGAATCCCCGCCGCCGACCACCAGAACATCGTGTCCCCGGTGGAATGCCCCATCGCAGGTGGCACACGTCGAGAGCCCGTAGCCCATCAACTCTTCTTCGTTCTCCGCACCGACCCAGCGAGCGCTCGCGCCGGTCGCCACAACGAGTGCCTGCGTCTGTATCGTCTCACCGGAGGTGAGTGACAGTTCGATAGGATCGCTGTCGAGCGTGGCAGACTCGATACGACCGTGGTCGAACGTCGCACCGAACCGTCTGGCTTGTTCTTTCCCACGCTGGACCAGTTCCATCCCGCCGATACCGTCGGGAAAGCCCAGGTAGTTCCCGACGTCAGTCGTCAGGGTCAGCTGTCCGCCGGGCTCGTCGCCTTCGAGCACGAGCGGTGCGAGGTCCGCACGAGCGGCGTACACCGCAGCAGACAGTCCGGCCACGCCAGACCCTGCGATGACGAGGTCGTATGGCTCGCTCATCTACGTGTACGACCCCACGAGGGACCGCAGCTGGTCTTCGGGCTGGACGCCGACGACCTCTTCGACCTGCGCACCGTCGGCAAACAGGATCAGTGTCGGAACCCCACGGACACCATAGGCGCTTGCCAGTTGCTGGTGTACGTCGACGTCGACTTTCGCGACGGTTGCGCCGGTTTCCTCGGCCAGTCGCTCGACGATCGGTTCGAGCATCTTGCATGGCCCACACCAGTCGGCGTAGAAGTCCACGAGGACGACCTCGTGGGACGCGACGAGGTCGTCCAGATCCGACGGGTCGTCAACTGTGATTGGTCGTGTCGGCGACTCCGCATCTGCGTCCGCCTCAGTATCAGCTGTCATCATCGTCTGCTACGGACTACGAGTGTTTAATAGTTGTGGGTGTTCTATGCATTACTATCTCCGCCAATCGGATGTGTAGATGAGAATCCGGCGACAGCGAGATACCGGTCGAGGAGATAGTAGCGTTAGCTCTGGATCTGCAGTGGCGACTCGGTCTCGTCTCCGTACTTCGTCTCGAACTCCTGGATGAGCTGTCCCATCTTGGCGTACCAGTCATTGAGAATACGCTGCATCTGTCCCGTGATCTCCGAGGAATCAGTCGGCCGGTAGACGTGGTAATAGCCACCCTGGTCGTAGTTGATCTGTTCTTTCTGGATGAAGTCCGTCTCGAGCAGGCGCTGTACCGCCCGGTAGGCGGTCGAGCGTTCTCTATCGACGGCTTCAGCTAGCTCGTCGACAGTGAGTGGCTCTCCGGCAGTGACGAGGGCCCGGAAGCACTCCTTGTCGAGTTCTTTGAGGCCGTGAAAACACTCCAGTAGTCCTTCGCACTTCATCTCCTGTTGTAGTTGCTCGCGCATCGAGTCTGGCATTGATATATCTGTACAGTGGTGTTCTGCCGGTAAAAAGTTTTGTGTGATTTAGACAATAGTGTCTGGCACCCGCCTCACGCAGGTGAGGACGACTGACCGTCTTCGCGGAGCGCAGTTACACTGCTGTAGACGACGGCCCCGCTGACCAACAACGCGGAGCCGAGGATGAGGATCAGGCTGACCGTATTCAGCACGTCGATACCGTAGACGTTGCCGACCTCACGGACAGCGACGGCCAGGGCGCCACCGAGCAACATCAGGCCGAAGTACACCTTGATATCCTCCTCGTCGACGATGCTGGTCGCGGCCGATCCCACTCTGGCGCCGAACGCACTCCCCGCCAACAGTGGGAGGACGATGGAGAGGTCGACACCGCCGTCGAGTGCGTACAGGAAGCTTCCCAGCCCGCCCGAGAAGACGATCTCGAAGAGGTCGGTCCCGACGGCGATGGGGACCGGAACTCCGATGAGGTAGAACAACGCAGGCATGCGGATGAACCCGCCGCCGACGCCGAGGAACCCGGAGAGGAGTCCGGTGACGAACGCAACTCCCAGTATCATCCACAGCGAGACGCTGACGCCCCCACGGAGCGAGATCATCGGCGGGACACGGTACGACTGAATCTTCCTGGCAATGTCGGGGATATCGCCGGCGTCGACGTCGGCGTCTGCTGCGTCGTGGTCGATTCCACCATCGCTATCACCACCGCGCAGCGCCTCGTATGTGACGAACGCACCGATTCCGCCCAGCAGGACGACGTACGTGACGCTGATGATGCTGCCAGCCATCCCGAGCGTCTCGAGGTGGAGGACTATCTCTTTCCCGACTTCGATGCCGGCGGTCGTCCCCGCGATCATCAGCACGCCCAGTTTGTAATCGACCTGCCCCATGTCTCGGTGTTTCAGCGTCGCGATGACCGAGGTTCCGAACACGAACGCGAGTCCGCTCCCGACGGCGACCCGGGTGGGGTATCCCATCACCAGCAGTGCTGGCGTGACAAGGAACGACCCCCCCATCCCGAAGAATCCGAAGAGGACGCCGATCAGCAGACCGAACCCGACGAACAGCACGACCATCGCCAGACTGAGTCCCAGTATCTCCATCTGTCACTCTCCCCGTAACCGCGTGACGACGCGCTGTCCGAGCGCCTCTTCGAGCGCACCGTACCCGACGTAGAGGAGGGTGGCCTCTAAGAGTACCGCGCCGATGAGCATCGCTGCGTCGATGCCCTCCCCGCTCGTGGACGCAAAGGCTGTGAGGTCTACCATCGATACCCGCCTCCGAAATTGTGCTGTCGTGTGTACATCATACGTTTCTGCTCGTCTCACCGTAACCGGGTGGCACTGATAACGGTTTTGGATATTCTATACAATATTACTGCAGAGTATCACACGACTATCCCACGGAGATATCTGTATACGTTATACGGATATCGGGTTCCATCTGCGGCAGTTCGAAAACCCGAATTCAGGATGTAATTAAGCCTCGCGCACCACTTCCATACCGTTTTCCTGGAAGAATTCCACTCCGAGATAGTTCCAGGGATCGACCAGAAGACGTGCGATATCCCCTTCCTCAAAATCTATTCTCCCCGACTATATTGCTCAAAAGAAACAATATTAATGATCGGCTGCGTACCGTCGAACATGAGGGCAATCTATGCGACAGACCTCTCGGCGGCGAGCGAGGCGGCGATCCAGAACGAAACCTGTCTCGAATGTCTCCACCGCATCGGTGTCGACACAATCCATCTTGTCACGGTCGTTCCATCGAACGTTCACGCGGGGATGCCTGGAATGAACTTCAGCAAGCGGCGCGAACAGGATCTCAGACGGTACCGGAACGTCATGGAGAACGCTGGGTTCGACACGGAGGCCCACGTCGTCCGAGGGACGCCCTTTCGACGCATCAACGGTATCGCGGAGGCGGAGAAAGCCGACTTGACGATTATCGGGTCCCGGGGACAGAGTCCGCTCGACAACCGCTTCATCGGCTCCACTGCCCGGAATCTCGCGCGGACCACCGTGGTGCCGCTGCTGGTCAATCGCATCGAGCGCAGTACCGACGAACCGGATCTACTCAGGGAGCATCTGTTCCAGCGGGTGCTCTATGCGACGGACTTCTCCGAGAACGCTGAGCGCGCTTTCGACGCGTTCCAGTATCTCCGCCACGCGACCCAGGAGGCGACGCTCGTCCACGTCGAATCACCGAAGGATCCGGCGATAGACGACGAGGATCCGTCCGACCGGCTGGAAGCGCTCGCGGACACGCTGACACAGTGGGACATCGAAACAGCTGTCGAGGTGCGTCGTGGTGACCCCGCCGAAGAGATCCTCGACGTCGAGACGGCCGTAACGCCGACGACGACGCTCGTCGGCTCTCGTGGCCAGAGTCGGATGCGTCGGCTGTTACTCGGAAGCGTCTCTGAGACGATCGTCGCCCGCGCGCAGGGGAACGTCTACCTCGTCCCGCCGCCCAGAACAGCCTGATACTGGCGGTCAGAGCACGCCTGGCGGTCTCGCCAATCGGGTTCGACGGGGAATACGAGAGCGAACGGCCGGACGTGCAGAACTGAACTTCGATCGTGGCCGAATCGGGGTGGGAGTCAGTCCGCTCCCGTGGGCGCAGCGTCGACGCCGTCGGCTGCCCGGCTTCGCCACCAGCCCTGTAGGTACGCGCCGAGGAACATCCCCGTCAGCGCCCAGAGTATGGTCACGTTACCGATGCCGAGGCTGGCGTAGGCGGCACCTGGACAGATTCCGGAGAGCCCCCAGCCGACGCCGAATATCGCGCCGCCGATCAGCACGTTCCGGTCGAAGGGCTTCAGCCGGCGTTCGAACCGGCTGCCAGTCAACGGCGCCCGGTCCAGCACGCGCGGCATGACGAAGAACACGACTCCCGTCACGGCCGCACCACCGAACATCACGAACAACAGGCCGAAATCCTCGAACTGGAGGAAGTCCAGCACCACCTCGGGACGGGCCATGTGGCTGTAGCCGAGCCCGAACCCGAAGATCATCCCGCCGACCAGGACGAGCGGGATGAACAGTGGGTGGCGGTCACTCGACGCCATCAGGGTGTCACCCCCAGTGCGGCGACGACCTGTGCCGTCAGTATCGCGACCAGCAGGAAGGCGAGCACGCCCGCCAGTGACGTTTTCGAGGCTGACCCCACGCCACAGACGCCGTGGCCCGAGGTACAGCCCTTCCCGACGCGTGTTCCGATACCGACGAAGAGCCCACCGACCAACAGCCGCCACCAGGAGACGTCCGTCGTCCACGTACCGCCTTGATAGATCACCGCGTACACTGCAGCCCCGAGGACGATACCAAGTGTGAACACGAGACGCCAGTCCCGTGAGGCGACGTACTGCTGGAACCGTGATTGCCCGGAGACGTACGACAGTGTCGATTCGAGGAAGGTACTCGCGCCGGCACTGATACCGGTTCCCACGTAGATGACCGCCGCACCGAGGCCGACGAAGAGCCCGCCGATGGCGTATCGGGTGATTCCGTTGGGGAACAACTCGGCACCCAGTTGCAGCGGGAGTGGGTCGACTACCATCGACGCTTAGTCACCCGCGAGCGATTCCTGGCTCGCCGCGCAGTTGTTCGGCCCAAGTTCTAGTGTGAACGCCGCGTCGTCGTCGACGGTTTTCTGTCCGAGGTTCGTCGCGATGATATCCTCGTAGTTGGCCGGCCGCGGCGGCATATCCGAGAGGATCAGCTCTACGAAGTCGTCCTCGTCCATCGTGAGCGCCGCCATCTCTTCGACGAGTTGCCCGATCGGAGCAGTATAGGTTCCGTCGTGGGCAGGGACGGCCGCGTCGCTGAAGTGTGCGCCGCCGACGAGCGTGTCGTCGGGGAGAGTCAGCACGCGCTCCTGCAGGGACTCGTAGAGCATCCGGGCAGCCTCGGGAGCCCCCTCGTCGCCCTCTTCGAGGTCCGGTCGTGCGACGCTCTCGACGAACAGCCCGTCACCAGTGGCGAGCAGGCTGTCGTCCACGAGATACGAGGTCATCCCGGTCGTGTGGCCGGGCGTCGCGACCGTCTCGATAGTCGCGTCACCGACGTGGAACTCGTCACCGTCCTGGGCAGTCGTCAGTTCGTCAGCATAGGTGACACCCCGATCCACAGCAGCGGCGGGGATGACGCCCTCGACACCTGCTGCGTCGAGGTCACGCACGCCGGAGACGTGGTCCGCGTGGATGTGTGTATCGAACGCGTATTTCAGGTCGACGCCCAGTTCGTCTGCGTCGTCGAGATAGCGATCGGTGAACGCGCGGAGTGGGTCGATGACGGCTGCTTCGCCGTCGTCGTAGACCAGATACCCGAGACAGCCCGAGGAGGGCCGCTGGTACTGCAGCAGCGTTCCAGCACCATCGTAGTCGGTGACCTCGACAGCGTCGTAGATGCGGGCCCACCCGTTCATTCCGTCTTCGAGATGGTGGACATCGTAGCCACGCTCGGCGAGCGTGCCTGCGACGTACTCGCTCGCACCGCCTTTCGCACAGAGGACCGTGACCTCTTGGTCTTCTGGAACGTCTGCGACGATCTCCGAATCCAGTTCCTCGTCCAGGAAGTGGAAGTACGGGACGTTGAACGATTCGACAGTCTCTCCGTCGATGTGCCATTCTTCATAGTCACCTGACATTCGCGCGTCGAGGATGGTGACAGCTTCTCCGTCGTCGATGCGTGATTTCAGCGTAGCGGGTGTGACCGATTCGACTTCTGCATCCGGGGTCGGGAAGTCTTCAGCGTTCATGTAGTGCATCCACTGCTACAGTGTTGAGATATAAAAGAGTTTGTATAGAATTCTCTTTAGTCTGCAATACTACTGGTGTGGCTTCCGATATTGAATCGGATAGTGGGGCTCAAGAACTGCTAATTCTGGATATCCCTATTCCCGAACTCATCTGAGTAGTGCTCGTATAATGCAATAGTCTTTGATAATCGAAACGATCTACACACTGATCGTATTGCTGTCGGGAGATCTGGTCTGCAGTGAGTTTCGATGGCTACGATATCTCAAATCGGGGATAGGACCAAAACGACGGGGAGACCGACGAGCGAGATGAGAAAGCCAGCTAGATATCGAGGAT
>NZ_JBRIIJ010000008.1:0-45300 GCF_056934385.1 Haloarcula sp. H-hyl2
ATTTGAACCCGGGGCCTCTCCCATGCCAAGGGAGTGATCTACCCCTGATCTACGAGCCCTCGCATCATCCAGTATCCGGTGACCTCAATTAAACCCATCGAAGTGCGCGGGGTGTCAGGGAGAGTGACACGCAGAGTGGGACGATCGAGTCTGTGTGATTATCAATTGTAAGAAAACGGCCAGAATACCTAAATCAGGTGAGATACTCTTTCGCTACAACCGCTCACATTGTCCCGGCAGTTGTTGGGTCACAACTGGCCGCGGACACGTCTCGAAGGGTGAGACATGCGGCGGGAGCAAACACATAGCAGGGGTCATCTATGAGCCGTGGACAGACAACGCTCGATTTCGCCGTCGGCATCAGTATCTTCCTTGCAATCGTCCTGTTCATCTTCCTGTTCGTACCGGGTATCCTGACGACGTTCACCGCCGGGAGTCCAGAGGAGACGGTGACAGTAAACCGTGTGGCCGACGACCTGTCGATGGGGTTGCTCGGCTCACCGACCGAACCGAACGTCTGGGACCGCGAATGTGCGGTCGCGTTCTTCGCTGGGACGTCTCCGCCTGGCTGTAACTACGCTGGCTCGACGGTCAACGAGCGGGTGGGGATCACCGACCGGCAACGCGTCAACATCACCGTCCAGGGGAACGTCTCGGCGGACCCCGACCCTGGGTCGGATCGGCTGTGTTGGGACGCGAGTGCCGAGGCCCTCGCAGAGGCAGACAGCGGGTGCACGGGTGGGAGCGATGTGGTCCTGATCGCCGGGGACGACGCCCCGAGTACGAGCGCGGATTCCGTGACAGCGACCCGAGTCGTCTCGCTGCACGGCGAGGCGGTCACCGTCGAAGTGGAGATGTGGTAACATGCGTGGACAGGCACACACACTCGAAGCCATCGTCGCCGGATTGCTGTTGCTCAGTAGCATCATCTTCGCCCTGCAGGCGACCGCGGTGACGCCGCTCTCGGCGAGTACGTCGAGCCAACACATCGAGAACCAGCAACGGTCGGTCACCAACGGGATCCTCGCGGCGGCAGCCCAGCAGGACGCGCTGAAATCGACCGTGCTGTACTGGAACAACTCCTCCGAGCGGTTCCACGGCACCACCGACATCGGGTACTACACGAACGGGCCGCCGAACACGACGTTCGGGAACATGCTCGCGCGGGCCTTCGGCGACCGGAGCATCTCGTACAACGTCCGCCTCATCTTCCACAAGCCCAACGGCGAGCGACTGACCCGGTCGCTCGTCGACCAGGGCGTGCCCAGCGACAACGCCGTCGTGGCGGGACGGACGGTGACGATCACCGACGACGACCCGCTGTACTCGGCGGACGAGGAGCCGATTCCGGGCTCGAACGTCACGAACGCGACGAGCTTCTACATGCAGGATATCGGCGACAATGTCTACAACGTTGTCCGGGTGGAGGTGATCACGTGGCGGATCTGAACGCGGACCGCGGGCAGATCATCCTGATCGCGGCGTTCGCACTGGCGGTGACCTTCATCGCGCTGGCACTCGTCGTCAACGCGGCCATCTTCACGGAGAACCTCGCCAGCAGGGGTGAGACCGCCGGAAGCGACGACGCACTGCTCCTTCGCCACGAGGTCGAACAGACTGTTGGTCGCACGGTAACGAACGCCAACATCCACAACACCTCCTCGGAGACGGCATTGGAGGACAGCGTAGACAAGGCTGTCGAGAACGTCTCTACGTCGGTCACGCGGCAACAGTCGGTCAGCAGCCGGGTCGTCACTGTCTCGGCGCCGACGGGCTACACGCACGGGACACAGATCAAGGACAACGAAAGCGGCGGGTCGACGTTCACGGGTGCGACCCTCGGCGCCCAGAACTGGACCGTCGCCGACAACGTGGGACGGACGCGGGCGTACACGATGACTATCCACGATGCGAACACCGCGGGTGGTGCGAACTTCGGTGGGACGCCGACCGACGAGTTCCGGCTGAACGTCACCGACGGCTCCGACACCTGGCGGGTCAACGTGACCGAAAATTCGTCCGGCTACGTCGCCGTCGGCGTCAAGGAGTTCGGTGGCGACCAGGGTGTCTGTACCGCTTCGCCCGCCAGTGGACCAGTCGAGGTCGATCTCACTCGGGGGCTGGTCGGCGGGGAACCGTGTGCGCCGATGGAGTTCGGCGAGGGTGTCAGTGGATCCTACGATATCAAGTACAACAACAGCCAGCTGGTCCAGGGCAACTACTCGATGGTCATCGACACGAACTCGTATGCGAACGCGAATCTCCTCGTCGGTGTCAGCAGCACCGATCCGTACACGCTCGACGGCGTCTATGCCACTCGTGTCGTCTATCGATACGACGGGTCGTCGCTGACCTACGAGACGGAGGTCCGGGTCGCTCCGGGTGAGCCGACGTGACCGACCGCGCCGTCTCCTCGACGCTCAACTACGTGCTGAGCATCGCCATCGCCTCGCTACTGGTCACTGGGTTGCTCTTCTCGGGGACGAACTTCGTCGAGGGCGAGCAGGAACAGGTCGTCCGCTCGGAGTTGCGCGTCGTCGGCGAGCAGATCAACGCGGATATCCAGCGGGCCGACAGGCTCGTGATCGCCGGTAGCGGATCGACGACGGTGCGGATCGAACAGACGTTCCCACAGCGGATCACCGGGCGGACCTACGACATCGAACTGGACCCGTCGGGCCAACAACTGATCCTCTCGATGAACAATCCTGATGTCGAGGTCACCGTTCCGGTCGACACCCGGACGTCGCTGTCGTCCTCGACTGTCGACGGTGGTATCGTCGTCATCAGAGTCAACGGCGGCGCACTGGAGGTGACCGATGGCTGATCGGGGCGCGAGCGAGGTGCTGAGCTTCGCACTGGTCTTCGGTATCATCATCACCTCCGTGGCGCTGGTCTCGGTGTCCGGGCTCCAGACGCTCCAGGACGCACGTGACGCCGAGCAACTCAACAACGCCGAACGCGCCTTCGACGTCCTCTCGGAGAACATGGCAGATATCCACGCCCGTGGCGCACCGAGCCGTGCGACGGAGATCAGTCTCCGGGGCGTCCAGCTATACACCGACGACAACGTGACGATCAACGTCACCGCGACGAACGGGCCCAGTGGCGACGTCACCATCACACGGACGGTCCGTCCGATCGTCTACGATGCGGGCAACGACCGGAAACTCGTCTACGAGGCCGGGACGGTGTTCCGGACACAGCGGGACGGTGGGCTCGTGGTCGAGGACCCACCGTTCGTCGTCGAGTCCGACCGTGTGTTACTTCCGGTGATCGCAACGGTTTCGAAGAACACGTCCAGCGTCGGTGGGTCGACTGCACTGGTGCGCGCAGACCGGAAGCAGACGACCGTCCGCATCGCGAACACGCCCTCGGACACGGACTTCGACGACGTCTACGTCAACATCACGTCCCCACGCCGGGAGTACTGGCAGACGGCACTCGAAGCCGAAGGGTTCGGAAGCTGTACCCAGGGGACCGACGCCAGCGGTGACGAGTTCGTCACGTGTAACCTCGGCTCCTCGCCCGACCGGCTGTACGTCCCGGTCCACAAGATCGGACTCGACATCGAGCGGTAGCGAGGTGATTCAGCCTCGACAGGGGTGACCTCACCCGCTGGTGACGTTGACGCGGTTGGCCGAGACGTGGAGGTAGGTGACTCGGACGACGTCGTCGCCACGGGTCAGCGTCTGTTTCTCCCGGAGCGCCCGGTCGTAGTGGATCGACCCCTTGTTGACCGTCGTGGTCCCGGTGACGAGGCCCCCGTAGACCTCGCCGAAGTCGATGTTGACGTCGCCGGTGCCGCCGTTACCCGGCGGCGCGTAGATGACGCCGACGTACTTCGCTGGGTCCGAACCGCTTCCACCAGAGCCGATGCGGCCGGTGAAGTTGGCCTGGCCGAAGATCCGGAACTGTGGCGCGTCGTCACCGTCGTTGGTTATCTCCGAGTCCTTGTCCAGGTAGAGGTCTTCGGTGTGTGTCCCGGCACCCCTGACGTAGATCCAGACGACGCCGTCGCCCAGGACCTCGATGTCGCTGTCCTGGAGGTGGATGTACTCGTCGACGGACATCGTGATGTTGCCGCTGGTCGTGTCGAAGTAGATGTCCTTGTTGCTCGCGTCGATGCGGTCCAGATAGTAGTTTCCGGGGCCGAGCGTTACCTCGTCGGTGGGGGAACTGGCACCGTAGTCGAGGGTCCCACTGGAGATTGCACTTGTTGCGCCGTTGCTGTTGGAGGTCTTCGCGTTCTCGACGCTGCTCTGGATGAGGTAGTCCAGCGCCCCACGTTTGGGGACACCGTCGATCTGGTTGACCGTCCCGCTGCCGACGATCCGGGACTGGCAGTCAGCGATGCTGGGCTGGCAGGCGGTGCTGTAGTTGATGTCACCGCCGACGTCGGGTTTCCCGCCCCCGTTACCGACTTTGACAGTCCCGCCGGACACGAGCGAGCCGTAGAAGTTGTCACCGCCGGACCCGCTGCTGATATCGATGTCGTTCCCGTAGACGACGTCGCCCTCGTTGCCCGGCGTCTGGCTACAGTAGCCGTTGCTCGCCCCGCCGAGCGAGGAGTTGTAGCTGTCGGTGTAGGTGTCCGCCCGGCAGACGCTCTGTGCCGAGCCGTCGACCTCGAAGGTCCCGCTGGCGGCTAGACTCGCCGCCGCGGAGTTGATGTCTGTCGCTTGCAGCGGCGTGACGAGATCGACGGTCACGCGGTCGTTCGCGTGGTCGTAGGTCACGTTGCCGGTCGTGCGCTGTTCGAAGAAGGTACCCCAGGCGCGGTAGTAGTCGCTCTGGACGGTCACCTCGACCTCGCTGCGTTCCAGCGGATTCGTGAAGTTCTTGTTCAGCGTCTCGTTCGGGAAGTACGCCTCGGAGTTGTTCTGTGCGATGACTGCCTTGCCATCGATAGATTCGTCGCCCGAGACGGTCACCAGCGGGAGCGTTAGTGTCGCCTCCCGATAGTGGAACTCCGGTGGCGACACCATCACGGCGTTCCCACCGCCGGCCGAGCGCCAGACACCGCCACCCTGATAGGCGATCTCCCGGTTGCCGTCCTCGTAGATGATCGCTCCCATGGACTCGTTCATGATCGTCGTCTTGGTGCCACCGGTGAGGTTCTCGTACGAGACGTTCATCCAGCCCGTCTGTGACTCGACGCGGTAGCTACCGTCCGACGAGGCGGCGAGTGAGACCTCCTGAACCTGTGAATCCCCCAGCGCGACCATGGCTGCCTGGGAGTCGAGCTGTGTCATCGACTTCTCGCCGCGTTCGAGCGCCAATTGGTTCTGAGTCGACCCGAACGCTTCCGAGCCCAGCGCGACGACCAGCGTCGACCCGCCGATGACGAGCGCGAGGACGAGTACCACGCCGATCGGACTGCTCTGGCCACGCTCGCTCCCCGCTGTCACGATACATCACGCTCCGTCGACGCTGTCCCGGCCGTCCTGACCCGACGACCGCCCACAGCGACCCTGATTCCTGACCCCATCGTAGTCTCTCCTGCGCGCGAGCAGATACTCGTATCTACCCAGTTCTCATATATGATATTTGTGGCCGGTTCGTGCAGATCCACTGGCACGAATCGTCCCGACAACCGTCGAAGACGTCGTTCTCGTACCGGCGATAGACGATAGATCTCGAGAACGCGGTCGGTGCGTCAGCCGCTGGTGACGTTGACGCGGTTAGCCGAGACGTGGAGGTAGGTGACCCGGACGACGTCGTCGCCGCGGGTCAGGGTCTGTTTCTCTCGCAGGGCCTCGTCGTAGTGGATCGACCCTTTGTTGATAGTGGTCGTCCCGGTGACAATGCCGCCGTAGACCTCGCCGAAGTCGAGGTTCACGTCGCCAGTGCCGCCGTTGCCCGGTGGCGCGTAGATGACGCCGACGTACTTCGCCGGGTCCGACCCACCGCCGCCGGAGCCGATGCGCCCAGTGAAGTTGGCCTGGCCGAAGATTCGGAACTGTGGCGCGTCGTCACCGGCGTTGGTGATCTCCGAGTCTTTGTCGAGGGAGAGATCCTCGGCGTGTGTCCCGGCACCCTTGACGTAGATGAACACGACGCCGTCGCCCTGGACTTCGATCTTGCTGTCGTCGAGGTGGATGAACTCCCGGACCGACATCGTGATATTCCCGCTGGTCGTGTCGAAGTAGATCTCCTTATTGCTGGCGTCGATGCGGTCCAGGTAGTAGTTCCCAGGCCCGAGCGTGACCTCGTCGGTGGGGGCACTGGCTCCATAGTCGAGGGTATCCCCGGAGATACTGCTGGTACCGCTGTTGCCGTTGGAACTTCTCGTGTTCTCGACGGTGCTCTGGACGAGGTAATCCAGCGACCCGCGTTTGGGAACGCCGTCGATCTGGTTGACCGTTCCGCTGGCTGCGGTAATACGGGACTGACAGTCGGAGACACTGGGCTGGCAGGCCGTCGTGTAGTTGATGTCGCCGTCGACGTCGGGTTTCCCGCCGCCGTTGCCGACCACGACGCTACCGCCCGAGACGAGCGAGCCGTAGAAGTTGTCCCCGCCGGAGCCGGAACTGATGTCGATGTCGTTGCCGTAGACGATGTCGCCCTCGTTGCCGGGGGTCTGGCTACAGTAGTCGTTGCTGGCGCCACCGAGCGAGGAGTTGTAGCTGTCCGTGTAAGTGTTTGATCGACAGAAACTCTTTGCGGACCCGTGGACCTCGAAGGTGCCGCTGGCGGCCAGACTCGCCGCGGCGGAGTTGATGTCGGTCGCCTGCAGCGGCGTGACCAGGACGACCGTCACGCGGTTGTTGGGGTGGTCGTAGGTCACCTCCCCCGTGGTACGCTGTTCGAAGAAGGTGCCCCAGGCGCGGTAGTAGTCGCTCTGGACGGTCACCTCGACTTCGCTGCGTTCCAGGGGGTTCGTGAAGTTCTTGTTCAGCGTCCTGTTCGGGAAGTACGCCTCGGAGTTGTTCTGCGTGATGACGGCCCGCCCGTCGATGGATTCGTCGCCCGAGACGGTCACGAGCGGGAGCGTCAGCGTCGCCTGCCGGTAGTGAAACTCCGGCGGCGACACCATGATGGAGTTGTCCTCTCCGTTGGACCGCCAGACGCCGCCACCCTGGTAAGCGATCTCGCTGTCCTCGTTCTCGTAGACGAGCGCGCCCATCGATTCGTTCATCACCGTCGTCGTCGACCCGCCGGTGAGGTTGGTGTACGAGACGTTCATCCAGCCGGTGTCGTCTTCGACGCGGTAGCCACTGTTCGCGGTGCGAGTGAGCGAGACTTCCTGGACCTGTGAGTTACCCAGTGCGACCATCGCTGCCTGGGAATCCAGTTGGGTCATCGACTTCTCGGCTCGCTCCATCGAGAGCTGATTCTGGGTCGACCCGAACGCTTCCGTCCCCAGTGCGACCGTCAGCGTGATGCCGCCGATGACGACCGCGAGCACGAGTACGAGGCCGATGACGTTGCTCTGTGCGCGCAGTGGACGCGTCGCACGCGGTCCTCGGCCCCCGCCACCGGTCACGAGACGACACCCCGTGGTCCGACTACGCTGGCTGCTGCTCGGTACCGACTCGCTGCTGACTCGATGGTGGCTGGCTGGCTCCCTCTCACGTCGCTCCCCCTCTCAGTCTCGCTCCGACTCCTGGGTTACCCCGGAGTTCGGGACGGACACACAAATTGTCACTTGTCTGTCTATCACATATGATACTTGTGGCCGATTCGGCTGGCTATCGACCTTCGTCCGAGCGACGAAACGACGGGAACGGGATCAGCCGCTGGTGACGTTGACACGGTTGGCCGAGACGTGGAGGTACGTCACCTCGACGACGTTCTTGCCGCGGGTCACCGTCTGCTTTTCGCGGAGCGCCTCGTCGTAGTGTATCGAGCCCTTGTTGATGGTGGTCGTCCCGGTGACGATGCCGCCGTAGACCTCGCCGAAGTTCACGTTCACGTTGCCGGTGCCGCCGTTGCCCGGCGGCGCGTAGATGACGCCAACGAACTGGGCGAGGTTGCCGCCAGGCGGCGCCAGCGCGAAACTCGTAGGACGGACGCTGAAGAAGCGGGTGTCCCCGCCAGTACTCTGTCCGAGCGGCGCACCACCGCCGGGTGCCAGACTCGGGTTGGCACCGGTCCCGCTGTCTTTCCCGACAACCGCGGTGAAGTTACTCTGCCCGAGGACGCGGAGTTGCGGCGCGTCGTCGCCCTTGTTCCAGACTTTCGAGTCCCGGTCGACGTGCAGGTCCTCAGCGTGTGTGCCTGCACCTTCGACGTAGATGTACACCACGCCGTCGCCTTTGACGGTCATGTTGGAGTTCTGGAGGTGGACGAACTCGTGGACGGCGAGGGTGATATTCCCGCTCGTCGTGTCGAGGATGATCTTCTTCCCCGAGGCGTCGATCCGATCGAGGTAGTAGGTCCCCGCCCCGACCGTGACCGAGGACCCGCCGTAGTCGAGTGAGTTGCCGGTGATACTGGTCGTACCACCGTTCGCGTTCGCGGATTCGGTACTGTTGACCGTCTCCTGGACCAGGTAGTTCAGCGCGCCACGATCCGGGATTCCGTCGATCTGGTTGACACTCCCGCTTCCCGTGTTGATGCGGGACTGGCAGTCGGAGACGCTGGGACTGCAACTGGTCGTGTAGTTGATGTCGCCGCTGACGTCGGGTTTCCCGCCACCGTTACCGACGGCGACGCTGCCGCCGGAGACGAGGTCGCCCTCGAAGTCCGAATTCCCCGACCCGGTGCTGATGTCGATACTCTGTCCGTAGACGACGTCCCCCTCGTCACCGGGCGACTGATCGCAGTAGCCGTCGCTCGTGTCGCTGGAGTTGTAGCTGTCGGTGTATATCTTCGAGACCGAGGAACAGGAGACCTTCGAGGAGCCCTTGACCTCGAAGCTACCACTCGGAGCCAGACTCGCCGCCGCCGCGTTGATCTTCGTCGACTCCAGTGGTGTCACCAGCACGACGTTGACGCGGTTGTTCGCGTGATCGTACGACACCGCGCCGGTCGTGCGCTGCTCGAAGAAGGTGCCCCATGCGCGGTAGTAGTCGCTCTGGACGGTCACCTCGACCTCGCTGCGTCGCAACGGGTTCGTGAAGTTCGTGTTCAGCGTCTTGTTCGGGAAGTACGCCTGCGAGCCGTTCTGCGTGATGACTGCCTTCCCGTCGATGGAGTCGTCACCCGAGACGGTCACGAGCGGCAGGGTCAGCGTCGCCTCGCGGTAGTGGAACTCCGGTGGTGACACCATCACGGTGTTGTTCGAACCGGCCGAGCGCCAGACGCCCCCGCCCTGGTAGGCGATCTCGCGCTCTCCGTCGTCGTAGACGAGTGCTCCCATCGACTCGTTCATGATCGTCGTCTGCGACGCACCCGAGAGGTTCGTATACGAGAGGCGCATCCAGCTGCCGTCGTCCTCGACCCGATAGCCGCTGTTGGTCGAGGACGCGAGCGCCACTTCCTGTGCCCGTGAGCTTCCCAGTGCGACCATGGCCGCCTGAGAGTCCAGTTGCGTCATCGACTTCTCGGCCCGTTCGCCCGAAAGCTGGTTCATCGTCGAGCCGAAGGCTTCCGAACCCAGCGCCACGACCAGCGTCGTTCCAGCGATGATAATCGCGAGGATGAGCACGACGCCGATGACGCTGCTCTGTGCGCGACTGTCGCCGCTCGACTGCCGCGGTTCCATTCGTCCCATCACGATATCCCTCTCCAGTGAACGCTGGAGTGACCACCACGTACCGCCGGTCTACCACAGCGAGGCCGATGCTCGCAGGTCATTCGTCAAACCTAAAGACGGCCGGGTTCACAACTCTATCCCGCCAGCTATCAGCTATGATATTTGGTGCGCGCACACCCTCTCGGTTCCGGCAGCCCGAGTAGTAACGGTTTTACGCGTCGGTGGGCGAACATCGTCTGGGAACAGCACGACCGCAAATCTGACACGCCGTGGGCTTCCGCGGCTCGGGATTGCGGCCGTGTTCGGCACCACCAGGTGCCAATACGCCTCGCTACCGGCAGCGACGAGCGGTTCGTGCAGTTCCAAGACCAACTATGGCACGAATGCATACACGCCGTCGTGGCTCGTCCGACTCGGACAAGCCCGCGGCAGACGAACCCCCGGAGTGGAGCGACGTCGACGCCGACGCCGTCGAAGAGCGCGTCGTCGAACTCGCCGACCAGGGCCACTCGCCCAGCGAGATCGGCCTGAAACTGCGCGACGAAGGCGTCCAGGGCACACCGGTCCCGAACGTCAAACTCGCGACCGGCAAGAAGGTCACCGAGATCCTCGAGGACAACGAGGCCGACCCGGACCTGCCCGAGGATCTCCGGAGCCTCCTGGAGCGGGCCGTCCGCCTCCGTGACCACATGGACGAGAACCCGACGGACTACCAGAACAAGCGTGCGCTCCAGAACACGCAGTCGAAGATCCGTCGTCTCGTCGACTACTACCGCGGTGACGAGATCGACGAGGAGTTCACCTACAGCTACGACAACGCCGTCGAAGCCCTCGGACTGGAGTAACCACGATGTCGACGACCGGCCGGGACGACACGCCAGCCACCTCCGCCAGTGACCTCGCTGGGGCGCTCGCCGACGCGACGTTCGTCCGTCTCGTCAGCGGCGTCACCGGCGACGCGCTCGCTGGGACAGGTGTGCTGGCGCGGACACTGACCGACAGCGACACGCCGTTCCAGGCCAGCGCTGTCGGTCCCTTCGCCGATCCCGACCGGTCGACCGACGCCGACGTCACCGTCGCACTCGGTCGCCAGTACGCGGCCGCCGACCACACGCTCCGCCACCGGATCGCCGCGACGGCCTTCGAGGCCGCACGCGAACTCGACGCGACGACCAGTCCGACGCTCGCCCTGGCCGGCACGATCGCCGCCGGGGACGTCGACGGGCAGGTCGCCGACGCCGCCGAGCAGGCGGGCCTGACCCGCCGACCGGGAATCGCCGTCCCGGTTGCCGACCTGGCCGACGGCCTGGCCCACTCGACGCTACTGTCGGCCCCCTTCTCGGGGGACACCGACGCGGCACAGGCCGCGCTCGCGTCGCTGGAACTCCCGGCCGACCTCGACGTGGACGACCACCGGCGCGTCGCCTCGTTGGCCGCACTCGCGGTCACCGACTCCGACGACGCCGCGCCACAGGCCGCCGAGACCGTCCAGCGGGGGCTCCGACCCTACGTCGGGGGCCCTTTCGAGACGGTCGGCGGCTACGCGGACGTCCTGGATACGGTCGGGCGCGAACAGCCGGGCACCGGCATCGCGCTGGCGCTCGGCCACGATGCGGTCCGCGAGGACGCGCTGGCAGCATGGCGCCGCCACGCACAGCGCGCCCATTCGGCCGTCGAGACGGCCACGACCGGCCGTTACGAGAATCTATTCGTCGCTCGCGGGGACGCGATGCCGGTCGGCACCGTCGCCCGACTGCTCGCCGATTTCCGCTCGCCTGAACCGGTCACGCTCGTCGTCACAGACGGCCACGCCGCCGCTCGGTCGACGGACGGCAGCGACGTCGCCGCGACGATGGATGCGGCGGCGACCGCCGTCGGTGGCGAGTCGGTCGGGACGACGACCCGTGCTCGCGCGCGGTTCGACGTCTCGACGGCCGACCTCATCGAAGCGTTCCGGGAGGCACTATGAACAGCGCCGAGATCCGCACGACCCACGGCTCGCCCGCCGCCGCGGACCGTGTCGCGGCCGCACTCCGGCCCGACAACACCGACGAGATGGACACACGCGTCGAGGGCGACGCCGTGGTCACCACCATCGACCGCGAGTCGGTGGGTGGCCTCCAGGCGACCGTCGACGACTACGTCGTCAACCTCCGGGTTGCAGCACAGCTTACCGACCAACCGATCAACGACATAACCCATGAGTGAACGAAGCGTCTCCAAGCGCAAACAGCAAAAGCGATGGTACACCGTCTACGCTCCCGAGCAGTTCGACCGGGAGGAGCTCGGTGAGACCACCGCAGACGAACCGGACAAGGTGCTCGGTCGCACCATCGAAACGACACTTGGCGAACTGCAGAACGACGCCAGCGAGAACAACACGAAGCTGACCTTCAAGATCAACGAGGTCGCCTCGGACTCGGCGTACACCGAGTTCACCAAACACGAGCTGACGCGGGACTACCTGCGCTCGCTCGTGCGCCGTGGCTCCTCGAAGGTCGAGGCCTTCATCACCGTGCTGACCACGGACGACTACCGCGTCCAGATCCAGCCGGTCGCCGTCACGACAAAGAAGGCCGACGCCTCCCAGGAGAAGGCCATCCGCCGCACGATGATCGACCTCGTCGAGGAGACGGCCAAGGACCGGACCTTCGAGGAGGTCATCGACAGCGTCGTCGAGGGCCGCCTCTCCTCTGCCATCTACGGCGAGGCCAAGGACATCTACCCCCTGCGCCGCGTCGAGATCCAGAAGGCGACCCTCGAGGCCCGTCCCGAGGAAGTCGCCGCAGAAGAGGAAGCCGCCGTCGACGTCGACGAGGAAGACGTCGAAGTCGAAGGCTAAGCGACGCGAACAGCTCGTTTTTTCGACCTCAGTCGCGAGTGGCGACACCGCTCGTCTCGCCGCCGTCCGCGCGAATGCCGTCTACTCCGTCGCCGTACCGGGATCGTCCGTGACGACGACGGTCCCGACCATCCCGCCCCGTTCGTGGGGGATACAGAAGTAGGGATACTCGCCACGCACCTCGAAGGTGTGGCTGTAGGTCTGGCCCTCGAAGAGCGTGCCCTTACTGCTTGCCCCCCACGCGTCGCGGGCCGCCTGTTCGGTGGCGAACTCGCCGGAGGCCCAGTAGTCGGCCCCGTCGGGCAGCCCGTCCTCGTAGGCCGTCACCGAGTGGCCCTGCTTGCTCGTGTTCCGCCAGACGACCTCCGTGCCCGGTTCGACTGCGATAGTCTGGGGGCGGAAGTCCTTTGCGGACATCCCCACGTCGTACTCGGTGGCCGAGCTACTGGTCCCGATACACCCGGCGAGACCGGCGATGCTGGTCACACCGACAGCCCGGAGGTAGGCCCGTCGCTCCATAGCCGGTCTCGGGACTGGACGGACAAAGACGGCTCGATTCGTCGTCGACCCCCCGGGGGTAACGGAGCTATTGCGGGTCGACGAAAATAGTGAAGTGAAACCGGATAGGAGAGTGTATATGGCCCTGAATTCGGCCATGGTTTCAGACGGACCCTTGTGGGGTTGAAGTTTCGTGTCGCCAGCGAACGCGTAGTCTTCCGGGAACGTTTCAGACGGACCCTTGTGGGGTTGAAGTGGGCTGCATTATGACGGCGCCTCCATGTCCTCGCGTGTTTCAGACGGACCCTTGTGGGGTTGAAGTAACGAGGACTACGGCCCCACCGCCGACACCAACGTGTTTCAGACGGACCCTTGTGGGGTTGAAGTCAGGCACCGTACACCGTCTGGTGGCCCACGCGTAGGTTTCAGACGGACCCTTGTGGGGTTGAAGTAACGCGCTGGGGCTCGACCCCGGCGCTGTCGACGCGTTTCAGACGGACCCTTGTGGGGTTGAAGTCAGGTCGCCACGAGTATCGAGGAACTGAGCACCCCAGTTTCAGACGGACCCTTGTGGGGTTGAAGTCGACCGCCGCGATGACGACCGTGATCTCGTGCGCCGGTTTCAGACGGACCCTTGTGGGGTTGAAGTGGCCTGTCGACCGAGAACAAGCGGATGAAGATCTAGTTTCAGACGGACCCTTGTGGGGTTGAAGTAATAATCCGACGGAGGTCCGCCAGACCCTGCAAACCGGTTTCAGACGGACCCTTGTGGGGTTGAAGTCCTGCGATAACCAGTCAACGATTTCTCCCGCGGTGTGTTTCAGACGGACCCTTGTGGGGTTGAAGTATGTCGGTCAGTTCGTCCGGCCCCTTGTCGATTTGTTTCAGACGGACCCTTGTGGGGTTGAAGTTCGGTTGTTATCCGTGTCCTCGATGACCAGAAAGTCGTTTCAGACGGACCCTTGTGGGGTTGAAGTCCTTTAAGTCAATACCCCCCGGGTTTATATCCCCCCGGTTTCAGACGGACCCTTGTGGGGTTGAAGTTGCACGACCGGACAGCCTGAGCCCGTTGTACTGGCGTTTCAGACGGACCCTTGTGGGGTTGAAGTGGCCCCAGTCCCAAAACCCTACCCCTCGTCAGTCGTTTCAGACGGACCCTTGTGGGGTTGAAGTGAGGGTGTCGAGCAGGGCCGAGAGCGCCAGACCGTGGTTTCAGACGGACCCTTGTGGGGTTGAAGTTCCACGTCCGGCGGCAGTGGATCGTAGCCCCGCGTGTTTCAGACGGACCCTTGTGGGGTTGAAGTCAAAAGTCTACTGTGGCCGACCCTACGGCGCGGCCAGTTTCAGACGGACCCTTGTGGGGTTGAAGTGTCCTCCAGGTCCTGAATCCGTTGCTCGTGGTCTGCGGTTTCAGACGGACCCTTGTGGGGTTGAAGTGTCCACCACGAGGCCAACCTGCACAGCGAGCTGCGACGGTTTCAGACGGACCCTTGTGGGGTTGAAGTGGCCGCTTCGGTCTGGCGGGCGTTTACCCGATCGTCGGTTTCAGACGGACCCTTGTGGGGTTGAAGTTGGTTGAGATCGTAGGAAGTACCCTCCACTTCACATGTTTCAGACGGACCCTTGTGGGGTTGAAGTCGCCACCATACCGTCCAGTCGAAACGACCCCGAAAAGTTTCAGACGGACCCTTGTGGGGTTGAAGTTCGACGTAAGCGTCGGTGAATCGCTCCGGCTTGTTCGTTTCAGACGGACCCTTGTGGGGTTGAAGTTCGGAGTGACCTAAATGTCGCTCCGGCGTACCGTCGTTTCAGACGGACCCTTGTGGGGTTGAAGTGTTCACGTCGACGAGTTGGATAGCATGGCGTCGGGTTTCAGACGGACCCTTGTGGGGTTGAAGTCCTCATACTCATAGCCCCCCACTGCTGACGTTCCGGAGTTTCAGACGGACCCTTGTGGGGTTGAAGTTCGGAGCCCACTGGTCGGAAACACCGCGTCGATCAGTTTCAGACGGACCCTTGTGGGGTTGAAGTAACTCCGGAATGTCCCCATCACAGACCCGAATGACAGTTTCAGACGGACCCTTGTGGGGTTGAAGTACCCAGCCACCCGATACCGTTCTGTCCGAGAAAGTCGTTTCAGACGGACCCTTGTGGGGTTGAAGTTACCTCGTCTAAGTCGATGACTCGCCGGGGCATGAGTGTTTCAGACGGACCCTTGTGGGGTTGAAGTGTCAGGGTCGTTGAGGTTGATGTGCGTCAACTCCCGGTTTCAGACGGACCCTTGTGGGGTTGAAGTGACTTCGCTACGGCGAGGACAGTCCGCTCCGGTTAGAGTTTCAGACGGACCCTTGTGGGGTTGAAGTGAGCGACGGCGCGGGACAGGCTACACCCACCACCTGGGTTTCAGACGGACCCTTGTGGGGTTGAAGTGACGAGTATCAGCACATACGGCAAGCGCTCCGAAGGTTTCAGACGGACCCTTGTGGGGTTGAAGTCGTGGTCGCGTAACTCCAGCCACTCCTCGCCGTTGGTTTCAGACGGACCCTTGTGGGGTTGAAGTTCAATGTCCAGTGAGCGGTTCGAGAGGTCCCGTGTGTGTTTCAGACGGACCCTTGTGGGGTTGAAGTGTCGAAGGCGTCTGTCCAGCCGGCGAATATCTCTTCGTTTCAGACGGACCCTTGTGGGGTTGAAGTCGATCCATCGAGGGCGGGGCAGAACAGACCAGTGAGTTTCAGACGGACCCTTGTGGGGTTGAAGTGAGCAAGAACTGTTCGTCCTGGTCAGAGAACCGTGTGTTTCAGACGGACCCTTGTGGGGTTGAAGTCGGAATTGAAGCGAACTTTAAGTGTGCTATCCCCCGTTTCAGACGGACCCTTGTGGGGTTGAAGTTCCAGCCTGGACAGCGAGGTCCAACTGGCGACCGGCAGTTTCAGACGGACCCTTGTGGGGTTGAAGTCAGGTCGGCGTAGCCATCCAGTCCGCGGAACTGAACGGTTTCAGACGGACCCTTGTGGGGTTGAAGTCTCGACGAGAGCGAGGACTGGCCGGACTACCCCTGGTTTCAGACGGACCCTTGTGGGGTTGAAGTGAGTTTGTCCAGCAAGCTACTACTCCCGATGTCGTCGTTTCAGACGGACCCTTGTGGGGTTGAAGTGCCCTCTGCGTCTTTGACGGCCCGCGCTTGGTCAACGGGTTTCAGACGGACCCTTGTGGGGTTGAAGCCGGACACAGCTGGCCGGCGAGTCCAGCCTCCAGGCCGTTTCAGACGGACCCTTGTGGGGTTGAAGCAACGCTGCCGGGCGATTGGCCGACCATGGCCGCGGTTTCAGACGGATCCTTGTGGGGTTGAAGCCGGCAGGGCTCGACCTACGGGAACCTCTCGGAAGAGAGTTTCAGACGGACCCTTGCGGGGTTGAAGCGCATCGTCGTCGAACAGATAGTGGGCTTTGTCGATGGTCTCAGATGGGTCCGTGGAGGTGAAGCTTGAGCTATGGCGCTCGTATCGGCGCCACGCTGTGTCGAAGGCGCTCCTTCTAAATGTGAACTCCGAAAACCCCACGGGGGCTGATAGGACCCGACCAGCCGGTGCCACAACTGCTCTCACACGAGTATCCGTGTGAATCGTGAGATACAGTCAGTTCCGGAAGGTCAGTCCGGATCGCAGGTCCCGCGCGGCCGACAGCAGCGCCTCACGGTCCTCGCCGGTGAGGGTGACGTGGCCCATCTTCCGGAGGTCGTAGACCTCGTGTTTGCCGTACCAGTGGAGGTGTGCGCGGTCGGTCTCGAAGACCGCTTCCTCGCCCGAGAGCGTCGCGTCCTGGCGCTCGTCGACGTCGCCGAGGATGTTCGTCGAGGCGGTCGGGAACCGCTGGTCGGTCGGCCCCAGCGGGCGCCCGGTGACCGCCCGGACGTGCTGTTCGAACTGGGAGGTGTGACAGCCCTCGATGGTCCAGTGACCGGAGTTGTGGGGCCGTGGCGCGATCTCGTTGAGCAGGATGCGGTCGTCGCTGGTCTGGAACAGTTCGATGCCGAAGACGCCGCGCCCGTCCATGACGTCGAGCACGTCTAGTGCGACCTCGCGGGCGCGCTCGCGGACGGCCTCGCTTGCTCGCGCCGGCGCGACCATCTCGCGGAGGATCTCCGCCTCGTGGATGGTCTCGGTGACCGGGAAGGTGTCCCGCTCGCCGTCGCCGCGACAGCCCATGATCGCCAGTTCCCGCTCGAAGTCGATCATCTCCTCGACCATCGCGGGGCCGGCGATGTCGTCGATGGCCGACTCGACGTCGTCGGGCCCTTCGACGGGGACGTTCCCGCGCCCGTCGTAACCGCCGGTGCGAGCCTTGAGCATCGCCGGGTAGCCCAGTTCGTCACAGGCGGCCCGAAGGTCGTCGGCACTGTCGACCGCGCGGAACGCGGGCACCGGGACGCCGGCGTCGGCCAGCCGGCGCTTCTGGACGAGTTTGTCCTGGATGGTCCGCAGGGTCTCCGGCGCGGGATGGACCGGCGTGTCGGTCTCCGCGGCGACCGCTTCGAGCACGTCCGGGTCCGCGAGTTCGATCTCGTAGGTCAGGTAGTCCGCTCGCTCGGCGAGTTCGGCGAGCGTCTCCCGGTCGTCGAAGTCGCCGACGACCTGATCGCGGACGACCGGCGACGCGGGACACGACGGTGTCGGATCCGAGACGACGAGTTCGACTCCCAGCGGTGCGGCTGCTTCCCCCAGCATGCGGCCGAGTTGCCCGCCGCCGACGACGCCGACGGTGGGGCCTGGCGAAGAGAGTGTCATGTACGCGGCGCTACCCCAGCACCGGAGTTAAGCGTTCTCGTGTCGGCCGGCTACGACGGCCGCTGGTCGGCGTGAGACTCGTGAATCCAGACGACGAACGTGTTCTTGTACCCGCCGGTCCGGAGTTGGTGGGGCCGTCGCTCGTATCCCGCCGGACGCAACTGTTCACCCGGCCGTGTCTTGTCGAAGGGCTGTGTGATGACGATGGGGGGCTGCCCGTCCTCGACCATCCGGCCCAGCTGTTCGCGGTCGTTCTCACAGACGGTCTCCATCTCGCCCGAGGCGAAGTACCACGGGAGCGGGAGCGTGTTGTACCACCTCAAACAGGTCGGTCGGAGGTTCCAGAAGGCCTCGCCCCACTCGTCGCGGTTCTCCTGGACGTACGCGCTCCCGCTGTCGTACTCGTCGCCGCTCTCGCCGTAGTAGACGACGACGTCGGTCCCCTGGTTGTCCCGCGCGATGGTCTGCATCGCCGTGAGGTCACTTCGCAGTGATTCCTGGGGCTGGGCGAACTGGACGAGCGGGTTCGAGTCGTCGTGGGCGTTGGTGTAGACGTTCGTGACGGCGATGTTGCCGATCAGCGCGGTGATGAGAACCAGGACGAGCGCGGACGTGGCGACGCCGGTGAGGTCGTCCGCAGCGAGGGATTCGACGCCCCAGCGGAATATCGTGGCGACGCCCACCCCCGCAGGAACCGCCAGCGGGACCACGACGTGGACGCCGATCCAGGCGTTCCCGATGTCGGTCCCGATGGGGTAGCCGACGATCGAGACGTAGCCGCAGTAGGCCATGAACGGGACGATGTGGCGCGGTTCGATCGAGCCCAGGCGATCCAGCGCGTAGCCGAACACCGAGAACGCGAGCAGCGGGCCACAGGTGTAGGCAAGCGCCTCCAGCAGGATCCCGTAGTGGCCGTCGACCTCCTCGTAGAACTGCTCGAAGGTGGCCCGCAGTCCGCCCTCCTCGCTCGTCGTCGCTCGTTCGGAGGCCGGGTCGAACCAGTTGCTGTACTGTTCGATGACCCGGTCGTAGGTCACCTGGACCAGTTCGGGGAACATTCCCGGGTTGGTCACGCCGTTCCAGAAGTTGACGCTCTCCGCGGTGGGTGTCGCCGGCGGATGCTGGATGCCGGCGAGTCCGGCCCCGCGTGGGGCATAGAAGAACAGCGAGACGAGGAAGAACAGGAGGAGTGCGATGCCGATGTGGCCGACGTAGGCGACGAGCACCTGCCACGGGCTCTCGTGGCGGCCGCGGAACGACCGGACGGTCTCGACGAGCAGGTCGACGTCCGCGCGAACGCGGCCCGCCATGCGGCCCCAGATGGCCGAAGGCGAGGGGAGCCCGGCGAGGAAGCCGGCGGCCTCGCGGTAGCCGTTCGGGAGGACGAGGACCTTCGCCAGCAGGAGGCCGGTCGCGCCCAGCCACGTCACGATATAGACGATGGCGTTCTCCTTCGAGGCGAACCCGAGCGCGGCGAACGCGCCGACCCCGTAGAGATACCGGGCCTTCCGGGTGTCGTAGAACCGAACGAGCAGTCCGAACGCGGTGAACATGAACGCGGCGACGAGGACGTCGCTGCGCATGAACCGCGAGTAGTACAGCAGGAGGGGGTTCAACGCGAGGAACGCCGCGACGCCGACGATCTCCTCTCGACGGAGGTGTTCGCGAAAGAGGAGTGCCGTCAACGGCAACAGCCCGCCGACGATGGCGATGGGAAGCCGCATGATCACGTCGCTGGTGCCCAGCACCGAGAACAGCCAGGCGTCGACGTGCTGGATGAACGGTCCGTGGATGATGTACCGGTACGTGAACGAGCCGGTCTCTGCGAGGTTCAGCGCCCAATAGGCGACGCGTCCCTCGTCGTAGTGGGCGACCCGTGAGCCGAGGCCGACGAAGCGGAGGAGGAACGACAGGAGGGCGATACCGAGGACCACTTTGCCGACGGCGTACTCGTCGCCGTCGGCCCATGTCGCGACACGTTCCCGCAGGCGTTTCAGCCGCGAGAGCTCGCGGGGCGGCGCAGCCATATCCGGTGTGTGAACAGCGGTGGTTAGAACACTTCTGGTTTCTCGGAGTGGGGATCTCTGGCTGTTTGCACTCACGCTCAGCATCGCACCGATTCTCGCTCGAAGCCGGAACGGTAGTTCTTTAGGGACGACAGTCTCCCACACGAGTATGGTGCAGCTCGGGCTGGTCGTCGCCCAGTACGACAAACACGGGCAGGTCATCGACGCGATGGAACAGTCGGCCAGGGAGGCCGCGACCGACCATGATGCGGCCATCGTCGAGACGGTGTCTGTCCCGGGGTCCTACGACACACCACTCGCCGCGGACCGGCTGGCACGCCGGGACGACGTCGACGCCGTCGCGGTGCTGGGTGTCATCGTCGAGGGTGACACCGACCACGACAAGATCATCGCCGACGCCGCGGCAGCGGGCCTGACCGACGTCTCGCTCGACCGGGATACGCCGGTCACGCTGGGCATCATCGGGCCGGGCATGAGCACGGCCGAAGCCGAGGCCCGCACCGACAAGGGCGGCTCGGCAGTCACGAGCGCCATCGAACTCGCTACCAACCTACCATGACAATGGACTTCGCATCCCGAGTCGAACGTGTAGAGCCGAGCGCGACGCTCGCGATCAGCAACAAGGCCGCCGAACTGGAGGCCGAAGGCAAGGACGTCGTCGACCTCTCGGTCGGCGAACCCGACTTCGACACGCCCGAGAACATCAAGGATGCTGCCAAGGAAGCTCTCGACGCAGGCCACACCGGCTACACGTCGTCGAACGGCATCCCGGAGCTCAAGGAGGCCATCGCCGAGAAGCTCCACGACGACGGCCTCACTCAGTACGACCCGGAGAACCTCATCGTCACGCCGGGTGGCAAGCAGGCCCTCTACGAGATCTTCCAGACGATCATCGACGACGGCGACGAGGTCGCGCTGTTGGACCCGGCGTGGGTCTCCTACGAGGCGATGGCGAAACTCGCCGGCGGGACGCTGACCCGCGTCGACACCGCCGCCCACGACTTCCAGCTGGCGGGCGCACTCGACGACCTCGCGGCCGCCGTCTCGGACGACACCGAACTGCTCGTCGTCAACTCGCCGGGCAACCCCCACGGTGCGGTCTATTCCCGCGAGGCGCTGGAGGGCGTCCGCGACCTGGCCGTCGAGCACGACATCACCGTCATCTCCGACGAGATCTACAAGGAGATCACCTACGACGGCGTCGAGGCCGTCTCGCTCGGGACCCTGGAGGGCATGGCAGACCGGACCATCACGGTCAACGGCTTCTCGAAGGCCTACTCCATGACAGGCTGGCGGCTGGGCTACTTCGCCGCGCCCGAGGAACTGATCTCCCAGGCCGGCAAGGTCCACTCGCACTCGGTCTCCTGTGCGGTGAACTTCGTCCAGCACGCCGGTGTCGAGGCCATCACGAACACCGACGAGGCCGTCTCGGAGATGCGCGAGGCCTTCGCCGAGCGCCGCGAGTTCCTCATCGGCCTGTTCGAGGACCACGGCGTCGAGGTACCCGAGCCACAGGGTGCGTTCTACATGATGCCCCACGTTGCCCCGGACGGCGACGACACCGAATGGTGTGACAAGGCCATCTCGGAGGCTCAGGTCGCGACTGTCCCGGGAAGCGCCTTCGGGACGCCCGGCTACGCGCGGATCTCCTACGCCAACAGCAAGGAACGGCTCGAAGAGGCCGTCGACCGCCTGGCCGAGCACGACCTGCTGTAGGCCAGCCTGCTCGTTCTCCCCCGTCGTCAGCCGCGTTCGTCGAGCACCTTCTCGATGATCTGGCCGGTCGAGAGCAATCGTTCCTCGTCGTCACGTTCCAGTGCGCTCGCCCGCCGGACCGTACAGTCCAGCCCGCGCTCGGCCAGCGCCGACCGGAGCCCCTCGGCGTCGTGGTGCTGGTCGTAGCCTAGTGCGATGATGTCGGGATCGAGTCGTTCGATGGGGACGAAGATGTCCTCGGGATGGCCCAGGTGTGCCTCGTCGACGGGTTTCAGTGCCGCCACCATCTCGCGACGCTGCTCGTCGGGGACGACCGGCTGCGCCTTGTGGGTGACGTTGACCGACCGGGCGACGATGACGTGGAGTTCGTCTCCCATATCGGCGGCGTCCTGGAGATAGTGAACGTGACCGGGATGGAGGATGTCGAAGGTCCCCTGGGCGACGACCCGTGTCACGGCTCGAACTCCTCGTCGCGCAGTTCGCGGTCGATGTCCGACTGGTCGAAATCGAAAAACGACTCCTCCGGGGGTTCGATATCCAGCACTGGTAACTCGACGGGCTGGCCCTCGTTGTCGAACGCCTGCCAGTCGTCGGGACCGTAGGGATATCCCAGGATGATGTGGACGTCGCCGCGGCCGAACGTCGCCAGGTCTGCGTCGCTGGGTTGCAGGACGCCGTTGGGGTGTGAGTGGATCGACCCCGCCGCGCGCATGTCGTTCGGGACCATGCTCGTCTTGAGCGTGGCACTGACCGGGTTCGACTCGGTCCCGGGGATGACGAGTACGTCCGTCAGGACGGTGCCGTCCTCGTCGAGGCCGAGTTTCCCCGCGTCGTCGCCACGAAGCAGTCCCATGTACTCGTTCGGGTGTGACTCCTCCGAGGCCGCGCGCGCGAAGTCGAGCGCGGACTCGGCGATGCCGAGGATGCCACCCGAGCGGAACAACGCCATATCTGCAGTCGGTGGGGCTGGGTTCTAAGGGTTGTGCTCTCGGGGTCGGGCGGTAGCCGTGTGTCTGAATCCGGCGGGGCCGGCGGTTCGTGCCGGCGGACGCTACCCAGCGATTCCGAAGAGTACAAACCGCGGAGTGCCGAAGACCTGGCAAATGTCTACGCCAACAGGCACCGACGACGGTGCCGCGGCTCCCGATGGGGGAGCCGTCGTCTACGATCTCGCTGCAGAGTGTACCACGGACGATATGGAGGACGATGGCCGCTTCCTCGCTACTGTCAACGGTGTCGTCGAGTACGGCGTCTTCGTCGACCTCTCGGATGCGGTCTCCGGCCTCGTCCACGACTCGAACCTGCTGGGCGACTACGATGTCGGCGACGAACTCGTCGTCGAACTCGCGGAGGTCCGTCCCGACGGCGACCTGAGTTTCGACGAGGTCCGACTCGACGACTACACGGTCGAACACGTCGCTCACGGCGCGCCGACGACTGTCGCCGACCTCGACGACGTCACCGGCGACGCCGTCGTCGTCGAGGGTGCGGTCGTCCAGATCAAACAGACCGGCGGCCCGACAGTCTTCCAGGTCCGGGACACCACGGGCGTCGTCCCGTGTGCGGCCTTCGACGAGGCCGGCGTCCGCGCACACCCGGCGGTCGAGATGGACGACGTCGTCCGCATCGCCGGCCGGGCGGAGGAACGGGACGATGGTATCCAGATCGAGGTCGACTCGCTGACCGTCCTGGAGGGCGAGACGGCCGACAGCGTCCGCGCGGATCTCGATGCAACCCTCTCGGAACTGGCCGAACCGGCCGACATCGACCCACTGGTCGAGTGGCCGGCCTTCGAGAAGCTCTGGGACGACCTGCGCGAGGTCGCGACCGAACTCCGCCGGACGGTCCTGGACGGCCGCCCGATCCGGATGCGCCACCACGCCGACGGCGATGGCCTCTGTGCCAGTGTCCCGCTCCAGGTCGCGCTCGAACGGTTCATCGCAGCACAGTACGAGGACAGCGACGCACCCCAGCACCTCCTCAAGCGCCTGCCGAGCAAGGCCCCCTACTACGAGATGGAGGACGTCACCCGGGACCTGAACTTCGCGCTGGAGGACCGCACGCGCCACGGGCAGAAGCTCCCGATGCTCCTGATGCTGGACAACGGGTCGACCGAGGAGGACACGCCGGCCTACCGGAACCTCCGGCACTACGACATCCCCGTGGTCGTCGTCGACCACCACCACCCCGACCCCGAGGCCGTCGAACCGCTTATCGAGCACCACGTCAACCCCTACCTCCACGACGAGGACTACCGGATCACCACCGGGATGCTCTGTGTCGAACTCGCCCGGATGATCGACCCGGACCTCACCGAGGATCTCCAGCACGTCCCTGCTGTCGCCGGCCTCTCGGACCGCTCGGAGGGCGAGGCGATGCCGGACTACCTCGAACTCGCCGGCGAGAGGGGCTACGACGAGAGCGACCTGCGGGACATCGGCGAGGCGCTGGACTACGCCACCCACTGGCTGCGCTACAGCTCCGGCGAACAGCTCGTGACCGACGTGCTCAACGTCGACTGTGACGACCGCGAGCGCCACGCGGAGATCGTCGAGTTCCTGGCCGACCGAGCGGAGCGCGACGTCGACGAGCAACTCGACGCCGCCATGCACCACGTCGACCACGAACGCTTGGACAACGGCGCCCACCTCTACCGCATCGACGTCGAGAACCACGCCCACCGATTCACCTATCCCGCGCCGGGCAAGACCACCGGCGAGATCCACGACCGGAAGGTCGCGGAGACGGGCGATCCGGTCATCACCATCGGCTACGGGCCGGATTTCGCCGTCCTGCGCAGCGACGGCGTGCGCCTGGACATCCCGCGGATGGTCAACGAACTGACCGAGGAGGTCGACGGCGGCGGCGTCTCCGGCGGTGGCCACCTCGTCGTGGGCTCGATCAAGTTCGTCTCGGGGCGACGGACCGAGGTGCTCGACGCCCTGGTCGAGAAGATGGCGGAAGCCGAGATCGACGAGGAACTGGGTAGCTCGACGGCGCTCCCCGAAGACGTCGACGTCTGATACTGCTGGCTATACCTTCGTGACGGATTTTGCCATCCCGGGGTGGCAAAAATCTTCACGTGCGTACAGCCGGTAGTATGTGCGCTCACCGACACCCCGTTTTGTTCGCGAACGTGACCCGCCGAGCGGCGAGGACGGCCAGGACGACGACCCCGGCGACGATGCCCAGCAACCCCTCCGGGAGGTCCCGGCTGCCGCCCTGCCAGTCCGCGTCGAAGACGCGATCGTAGTACGCGGCGACCGCCTCGCCGTGTAGCACGAGGACGACCTCGCGGTTCGACGTAGCGGCCTGTTCGTTCCAGTTGAGACTGCCGAGGACGACCTGGTCCTCGTCGATCAGTGCTCCTTTGGCGTGGATCTTCTCGTATCGGCCGCCGGGGTCGGCGACCCGTGCCGCGAGCGGGGCGTCGGTGCGGTCGGCCCAGTCCGTGAACCGCTTTACAGTTCGGTGGTTCTCCTCGCGGACGTACCAGGCGTCGCTCAGGAGCAGGCGAACCTGGACGCCGCGAGCGGCAGCCCGGCGGAGCGCCCGCAGGAGTGGTTCGTCCCAGCTACCGACCGTCGGCTGTATCACCGCGATGCGCTCGTCGGCGCCGTCCAGCGTCGCCACGAGGTGTCGCTGTGCGTTGTCCGGCGTGACCAGGAGGTCGGTGCGGTTCACCGCGACCGTCTCGGCTTCGAAATTCGACGGGTAGCTCCCGGTCGTCGGCTCACCGCGCTGGAACGTCCGTCCCTCACGGTAGTGTCCCCAGGGTACGGCGTCGCGCCAGTTGGCATCCGCCCGGAACGTGGCTGCCAGCCCCTCGACAATGCGGGGCTGACCGGTCACGACGCCCCAGCCGCGACTGCTGTTGCCGCCCGTCCCGGCGGGCTTCCAGTTCTCGGTGAGGACGACTGCCCGGTCGTCGGCGACGGCGTACTTGGCGTGGTGGTAGCGATATCGGGCCCGCGGCCCCGCGAGCAACCCGACCTCGACGCCGGCGTCGACGAGGCGATCCAGCGTCCGGGCCTCTTCGCGGGTCCGCTCACCGACCGGTTCGCCCTCCAGCAGGACGCGGACGGTCGCGCCTCGTTGTTTTGCCGCCACCAGTGCGTCAGCGACTCGTGACGAACTCAGCGTGTAGCCCGCCAGCAGGATCCGGTCGTCGGCCGACCGGAGCGGCGCCAGCGGTGCACCCGGCGCGTCGGGGAGCGTGAACGCGCGGACGGTGCCGCGCTGGCCGGTGACGACCGGTCTGTCGGTCCGGCCAAGCGGTTCCCAGGTGATCGTCGACCCCTCGACGCGACCGATCTCGCCTTCGCCGGCGTCGGTGTACCGGACGCTGTCGACCGCGGTCCCGTTCGCCAGCAACCGGACGCGCTCGCCGCCGTTGGCCAGTTCCAGGTGTCCGTCGAGCGCGTACACGCTGTGTTCGGTCAGGTTCCGGACCTGCGCCGGCGCCGTCGTGACTGCGACGCGACCGGCGGTAGTCCCGTTCGGGAGCGGGACGGTCGACTGCCCGTCGGAGAGCGAATAGCGGCCAAGCGAACTGTCGTTCGGGACGTCGAGCACGACGAACTCGCCGGTGTCGCCGCCGGCGACGGGGTTCGGATAGACGGCGTGGATGGTGGCCGCTGGCTGTGCCGTCTGTGCCTCTGTCGCGACACCGCCAGCAGCTGTTGGGACTGTGAGCAGACAGACGATGACGAGGGCGACGAGTGACCGCATCGGGGGGTCTGGTCGCCCCCCACTACATGAAGGTTCGGCTCATACTGTCGGCCGTAACTGAGAGGGGATATTCGGGGTGGCGAAATTCCCGAACGACGTACAGCCGACAGTATCAAGCGCTGGCGGCCTTCTCGGCCTCGGCCTGGACCAGGTATGCGCGGTCGTCGACGTACTGGGCGGCCTCGTCGAGGGCGCGCTCGGTTCCGATCTGTCGGAGCGCCCAGGCGGCGGACGCGCGGGCCTGGTCGCTGTCGTCGCTCTCCAGCACGTCGGCCAGCGGTTCGACGGCACGGGTGTCGCCGAGCAAGCCGAGGGTTCGGGCCGCGACCGACCGGATGTCCTCGTTGTCGGCGTCGAGGCGGTTGGCGACCGGCTGGACCGACTCCGGACTGCCGATGGCGCCTAGCGCACGCAATGTCACCTTCTGGAGCGCCGGGTCGCCGTCCCCGTCGATGAAGTCGTGGAGTGTCTCGCAGGCACGGTCGTCACCGATCTTGCCGAGCACCTTGATCGGCCCCTTGTCCCGTCGCTGGGCCTTCTGGTGCATCGCGTCGAAGGCTGGCTCGGCGTCGCTCCCGAGGTGGTAGAAGATGTCGATGATGTACTCCTCCATGAACTCCGACCCCAGGTTGTCGAACGCGAACAGGACGTCCTCGATGTTGCCTTCCTTGGCGTGGATCTTGGCTGCGTTCCACTCCGGCGGGAAGTCCTTGCGGTTTTCGTTGGTCAGGACGTCGTAGAAGCCGCGGGCGTCCAGTTGTTCCTGGACGGTGAGGTCGCTCCAGACCTCGGCTGCCTCCAGGTCGTCCTCGAGGGTTTCGGCGACCTCGAGCAGTGCGGCGATGGTCTCGGCGTCCTCGTCGGCATCCAGTCCGGCGTCGGCGATGGCGTCGGCGACGGTCTCCAGCGCAGCGGCGGCGCTGACGAGGTCCGTGTCGGTCCCGGCACCGTGGGTGACGTGTTCGCCGGCGGCGTCGAGGAACGTCTGTACCGCTTCGAGGGCCTCGTCCTCACCGTCTTCGGTCCACTCGCTGTCGTCGACGGTGGACTGTGCCGTCTCGACGATATCGACGACGTCCTCGGCGTACGGACCGCGCTGTTCTTCGAGGTCCTCTCGGAGGTCCGAGAGCTGAGACTCCAGTTCCTCGCGCGGGTCCGCCGCGTCTTCGTCGTCCTCGTCCGGTTCCGGGAGGGCGGCGGACTCAAGCGCGCTCTCGATGTCGTCCAGCGTCGCTTCGATCTCGTCCAGGTCGGCCTCCGTCTCTGCGGCTTCGAGGGCGTTGCCGGCCTCGTCGAGCCGCGATTCGAGTGCGTCGGCGGTCACGTCGCCGCCACCGTTGTCGGCCGTGTCGGTGTCGGCCGCGTCGGCGTCGGCTTCTGTCTCGTCGTCCCCGTTGCTCATGTACGACGGTGTGTCGGTACGGGCCAAGAGCGTTTCCTTTCTGGGTCACCCGTCCCTGTCGGCCGTCGGCGGGGAAACCGCATACCCTTAGGAGCAACGGCTCGCAGGTCCCGCTATGACAGCCGACAGCGTACAGTCGCTCATCGACCAGTTGCACGAGGAAGCGGCGATGGACCGGCCCGACGCCGCGACGCCTGACGTGGGAATCATCATGGGTTCGGACTCGGATCTGGCGACGATGGCCGGCGGGCAGGGGAAACGGCCCGGCGCGACCGCCGCACTCGCCGACGAACTCGGCTTCGAGGAACAGACCGACTACACCGATGCGCCCGATGCCCGGTTCACCTTCGAGACGTTCGTCGTCTCGGCCCACCGAACGCCGGAACTGATGTACGCGTACGCGGAGACCGCCGCCGACCGGGGTATCGACGTCATCATCGCCGGTGCGGGTGGCAAGTCCGCGGACCTGCCGAACATGACCGCCTCCATTGCCTACCCGCTCCCGGTCATCGGTGTCCCGGTCCAGGAGAAGTCGGTCGATTCGGTCATCGGGATGCCACAGGGGGCTCCCATCACGGCCGTCGACGCGGGCAAGTCCTTCAACGCGGCGCTGAGCGCCACCCAGATTCTCGCGCGCGAGCACGACGACCTCCGTGACCGACTCGTCGACTACCACCGGGGCCTCCAGGAGGAGGTGGGCGAGGTCTCGCGCGACCTCCACGAACTCGGAACGCCCGGATTCAAAGCCGAATACTGGGACGAGTGACGCGCGCGCATCCGCTTCGGCCCTGACGTGACGGATACCGAACCATTATCGCCGGGAGAGCGGACGGAACCGACCCGTCTCACGACCTCGGCCGACGGGGCGTGACGGGCCAGAAACCCGAACAATGAACCCTTATATGCGAGTACTTCTAACCGGCGAACGATAGGAGATTCCGGAATGAGTAATGCATGGATCGCCATCGGGGCACTCGCGGTCGTGGGGCTCGCCATCCCGCTCGGGATGATGGCAGCGTCGAGTCTCCTGCGGCCGAGTGTTCCCGAACAGGGCAAAAGCACCACCTACGAGTCCGGTGAGGTGCCGACGGGAAGCAGCCGGCACATTCGTTTCAACATCCAGTACTACATGGTCGCGCTGCTGTTCGTCGTCTTCGACATCGAGACGGTCCTCATCTTCCCGTGGACCCTCATCTACAGCGACGCGGTGTCGGCCGTCGGCCTCAGCAGGGTTCTGCTACCGATGGCGGCGTTCCTCGGCATCCTCGTCGTCGGACTCGCCTGGGCGTGGCGCAACGGCGCAGTGCGCTGGGTGCGGAACCCGACGGTAACGAAGGGGGCAGATACATATGAGTAGTGACCAGACACCGCCGACGGACGTATCGACACGAGAAGCCCGGATGGGCGACGGCGCGGACGACCGCTTCAACTCCAAACTCCGCGAAGCGTTCGGTTCGACGCCGTTCATCCTCACCAAGTTCGACCAGTTCATGAACTGGGTGCGCGGCTCCTCGATGTTCATGCTACAGTTCGGGATCGCCTGCTGTAGCATCGAGATGATCCACACGTATGCGATCAAACACGACCTCGACCGCTTCGGCGCCGGGGTCCCGCGTGCGTCGCCCCGCCAGGCGGACGTCATCATCGTCCCCGGGACCATCGTCTCGAAGTTCGCCCCGCGGATGAAGCGGGTCTACGACCAGATGCCCGAGCCGAAGTTCGTCGTCTCGATGGGTTCCTGTACCGTCTCCGGCGGTCCGTTCCAGGAGGGGTACAACGTCGTCAAGGGCGCCGAGGAGGTCATCCCGGTCGACATCCACGTCCCCGGCTGCCCGCCCCGCCCCGAGGCACTCATCTACGGCGTCGCGAAGCTCCAGGAACGCATCGCCAACGGCGAGTCCTCGCCGGTGACGGTCAAACCCTACGAGCTCGAACAGTTCGGCGACCTCGAACAGGACGAACTCGTCCAGAAACTCGCCGACGAGATCGACGAGGACGACCTCGTGATGCGGTACAACTGGGACGACTCCCCCTGATCACCAATGAGTCTCGAAGAACCAACACCGGACACGACGGTCGACGTCGGGGTCACCGACGACGGGCTCGACTACGACGCGCTGGCCGCCCTGCTCGACGGACACGTCCTCGAGCGCGAACAGCACGTCAACGCCGAGGGCTTCGTCATCCGTCCCGACGAGGTACAGGACGTCCTCTCGACGCTGCGGACGGAGGCCGGTTTCGACCACCTCTCCTGTGTCACCGGCCAGGAGTACGACGACCGCTACGAGACGATCTACCACCTCAAGAAGTACGAGGATCCGACCCAGGAGCTGTCGATCGTCGTCCCCTCGCCCAAGGACGACCCTGGTAACGAGTCTGCCGCGCGCGTCTACTCGACGGCGGACTGGCACGAGCGTGAGGCCTACGACCTGGTCGGACTGGAGTACGACGACCATCCGGATCTCAAGCGGATCCTCCTGCCGGACACCTGGGTTGGCCACCCGCTCAGTCAGGACTACAACCAGAACCAGCCACAGATCGTCACGCTGCGCGAGAACGCCAACCCGCTCCAGGAGGACCACCGGAGTGAGAACGACTCGGACACGATGTTCGTCAACATCGGTCCGCACCACCCGGCGACCCACGGTGTCCTCCACGTCAAGACGGTGCTGGACGGCGAGCAGATCGCCGACCTCGAATCCGACATCGGCTACCTGCACCGCTGTGAGGAGCAGATGTGTCAGAACGGCACCTACCGTCACCAGATCATGCCCTACCCGGACCGGTGGGACTACATCTCGGCCGGCATCCTCAACGAGTGGGCCTACGCCCGCGCGGCAGAGGACCTGGCGGACATCGAGGTACCCGAGTACGCACAGGTCATCCGCACCATGTCCGCGGAGATGTGCCGGATCGCCTCGCACATGCTCGCGCTGGCGACGTTCGCGCTGGACGTCTTCGGCGACTTCACGGCCGTCTTCCAGTACGGTATCCGCGACCGCGAGATCGTCCAGAACCTACTGGAGGATCTGACCGGCCAGCGCCTGATGTTCAACTACCTCCGACTCGGTGGGGTTGCCTGGGACCTCCCGGAGCCCCGCGAGGAGTACTTCGAGAAGGTCCGGGAGTTCCTCGACGGCCTCCCACACAAGCTCGAAGAGTACCACGATCTGGTCACGGGCAACGAGATCTTCCAGATGCGGTGTGTCGACACCGGCGTCCTCTCGCCGGACCAGGTCAAGCAGTACGGCGCCACCGGCCCGGTCGCACGCGGGTCCGGCGTCGAGTACGACCTCCGGCGGGACGACCCGTACGGCTACTACGACGAACTCGACTGGAACGTCGTCACCGAGCAAGGTGGGGACAACTTCAGCCGCGTCCTCGTCCGCATGCGCGAGGTCGAGGAGTCAGCGAAGATCATCGAGCAGTGTGTCGACCTGCTCGAACAGTGGCCCGAAGACGATCGCACCATCCAGGCCAACGTCCCGCGGACGCTGCGCCCGGACCCGGACAAGGAGGTCTACCGCGCCGTCGAGGGCGCCAAGGGCGAACTCGGCATCTACATCCGCTCTGACGGCACGGACAAGCCGGCCCGGTTCAAGATCCGGAGCCCGTGCTTCTCGAACCTCCAGACGTTGCCGGAGATGTCCCAGGGTGAGTACATTCCGGACATGATCGCCTCGCTGGGCAGCCTCGACATCGTCCTCGGGGAGGTCGATCGCTGATGCAGAGCGGTGGCGCACCACTGCCCGAGATGCTCGCGGAACTGCTCGGGCTGGACCCGACGAACCCTGGCGTCATCCTGGTGATGGCGCTGATCGCCTCGGCGGCTGTCGGGTCGTTCGTCCTGACGAACACGGCGATCGTCATCTGGGCGAAACGGAAGATCACGGCGGCGTTCACGGACCGAATCGCGATCAACCGTGTCGGGCCGCTGGGGCTACTCATCATCGTGGCCGACGCCGTCCGCCTGCTCTCGAAGGAACTCGTCGTTCCCGACGGCGTCGACCGCCCGGCCTGGGACCTCGCGCCGCTCGTACTGTCCGGGTCTGCACTCCTCGGGTTCGCGGTCATCCCGATGGACATGCAGTACAACATCCAGATCGCCGATCCCGAGGTCGGACTCGCCTACGTCTTCGCGACGGCTTCCATCGCGTCGGTCGGTCTGGTGATGGCCGGCTACGCCTCGAACAACAAGTACTCGTTCCTTGGCGGACTGCGCGCAGTGGCACAGAACATCGCCTACGAGATCCCGCTGATCCTCACAGGGGCGTCCGTGGTCATCTTCGCGGGCTCGCTCCAGATGAGCGAGATCGTCATGGCCCAGCAGCAGTCCCTGATCGGCCCGCTGCCGGCCTGGTACGCGTTCGTCAACCCGTTCGCGTTCGTCCTGTTCATGATCGCGAACCTGGCGGAGGTCGGGCGGAACCCGTTCGACATCCCCGAGGCGCCGACTGAAATTGTCGCCGGATACCAGACGGAGTACTCGTCGGTGTACTTCGTGCTGATGTACCTCGGTGAGTTCATCCACATCTTCCTCGGTGGCGCGATTGTCGCGACCATCTTCCTCGGTGGCCCGGCCGGGCCGGTCCTGCCCGGCATCGTCTGGTTCATCATCAAGATGTGGGCCGTGTTCCTGTTCACGCAGTGGGCGCGGTCGGCGGTCCCCCGTGTCCGGATCGACCAGCTCATCGAGATCGGCTGGAAGGGCATGCTCGTGCTCTCGCTGGCCAATCTCGTGCTGACGGCCGCCATCGTCGGGGTGGTCAACGTATGACGACGACGGCGTACGACAACGGCGGTGATTCACAATGATCGGCATCCTGAAATCCATGGCGACGACGATGAAACACGCCCTCGACGGGGAGACGTTCACGGTCGAGTACCCTGACGTCGCCCCCGAGGTGAGCCCCCGCTTCCGTGGCGTCCACAAGTGGAGCCAGGAGCGGTGTATCTGGTGTCGACAGTGTGAGAACGTCTGTCCGAACAACACCATCCAGATCGTGATGGACGACCAGCGCAACGGCGAGCAGTACAACCTCCACATCGGCCAGTGTATCTACTGCCGGCTCTGTGAGGAGGTCTGCCCGACCGACGCCATCCTGCTGACCCAGAACTTCGAGTTCACGGCGGACACGAAAGACGAGTTCGCCTACGACAAGGAGCAACTGAAGAACGTCCCGTGGTACAAGGACATCGACCCGCTGGAGTCGCGTGAACCCGACCGGGGCGCCTGGATCGGGGAAGGCGAAGGCGAAGTGGACTACCAGTAATCCCGCATCCGGCGGCGATCCACCTGTTTGCGGGCTCGAACGCAGTGAGTGCCCGTTTTTTCGCCCACGTTTTTCGAGGAGCGGTAGCCGAGCGACGCGAGGCTACCCGACGCAGAAAAAGGTGGAGGATAGTGATCCGCTGGAGTCGCGTGAACCCGACCGGGGCGCCTGGATCGGGGAAGGCGAAGGCGAAGTGGACTACCAGTAGTTCAGCGCGGACTCGAACGGACCTTCCTTCTCTTTCTGTCGCTACAGCAACAGTCTGTGATGTGCTGACTAGCTGTTCTGTCCGCGCGAGCGGAGCGAGCGCGGTTCTCGGCCCCGAACAGAGTGAGGGGGCGCCGTTTTCGCCACCGAAAGACTCGCTTTCGCTCGTCTTTCGAGCTCTCGTTCGCTTCGCTCACGAGAACCACGTTGTTGCCGCGAGTGGTGGCCAGCGGCCACCCGAGCGGGAAAAAGGTGGCGAGGCGAAAGAGGAATCTTCAAAGGGGCGCCGGCAAGAGGTTCAAGACAAGATGGGACTGTACGAGTCAATCGCGTTCGCGTTGTTCGCCGTGGTCACGGTGGGCAGCGCGTCAGGCGTCGTGTTAGTGCGCGACGTCTGGCACTCGGCGTTGTTACTGGGTGTGTCACTGCTCAGCGTCGCCGTGTTCTACGTCATGAACCAGGCCGCATTCGTCGCAACGATGCAGATTCTGGTGTACGTCGGTGGCGTCCTCATCCTCATCACCTTCGCGGTGATGTTGACCCGCGAGGACGAGTCAGTCATCGAGGTGGCACCATGACAACGAAACCCGAACTCAGCACCGAGGGGAGTCTCACGGCCGGACTGGCCGCGATCGCGCTGTTCCTCGTGCTCGGTGGTGTGTTCCTGACGGCGTCGTTCCCGACGCCGACCGGGTTCCCCGAGAGTGCGGCCGTCACCAAGAGTCTCGGTGCGGCGATGTTCGACATCGCACCGGGTGCGATCATGGGAGAGGACCAGGCGGCCGTCAACGGTGAGGGCTTCATCGTCGCGTTCCTCCTCATCGGTGTGCTCCTCGACGCTGCGCTGGACGGCGCGGTGATGCTCGCAAAGCGTGAGGACGAGGGCGAGAACGTGAGCCTCGGTACCCAGACGGACGAGCCAACTGCCGTCGCCGCCGACGGTGGCGAGCCATCGGGGGGTGACGCCGAATGATCCCGGTCCAGGCGTACCTCCTGCTGTCCGCGGCCGTGTTCTGTATCGGCCTGTTCGGTATCCTGACCCGGAAGAACGCGCTCATCTTCCTGATGTCCGTCGAGCTGATGCTGAACGCGGCGAACATCAACTTCGTCGCGTTCTCGCTCCAGCACGGCAACATCTCGGGACAGGTGTTCTCGCTGTTCACGATGGCGATCGCTGCGGCCGAGGTGGCCGTCGGGATCGGTATCATCCTGGTCCTGTACCGCAACTTCAGTGATATCGACGTGACGAAGGCGACGACGATGAGGTGGTAACAATGGCTGCATTCACATACGCTCCGGCGATCGTCCTGTTGCCGTTCGTATCGTTCCTCGTCGCGCTGTTTGCCGGCGACCGGATGCCCAAGGGCGGCGCGCTGGCCGGCATCACCGCGACGGGTGGCTCGCTGCTGCTCTCGATCTGGGTCGCGCTGACCGTCGCCGGGTTCACCGGGAGCAGTACGTCCTACAACGAGTTCATCTACACGTGGGTCGCGGGCGTCGAGTCGGTCCAGCTCCGCTTCGGACTGCTCATCGACCCGCTATCCGCGCTCATGCTGTTGATCGTCTGTCTGATCGCGTTCCTCGTCCACGTCTTCTCGCTCGGCTACATGAACGACGAGGGCGAGACGGGCCTGCCGCGCTACTACGCCGGCCTCGGCCTGTTCACGGCGAGTATGCTCGGGTTCGTCGTCGCGAACAATCTGCTGATGGCGTTCATGTTCTTCGAGCTGGTGGGCCTGTGTTCGTATCTGCTCATCGGCTTCTGGTTCCGCGAGGACGGCCCGCCCAGCGCCGCGAAGAAGGCGTTCCTGGTCACCCGCTTCGGTGACTACTTCTTCCTCATCGGCGTCGTGGGCATCTTCGCGACCTTCGGGACCGGCCTCTTCGCCCCGATCACGCAGAACGGCGAGGTCGTCGCACAGTCGTTCCCGGTGCTGGCCGAACACGCCGTCGTCGACGGCGAGACGGGCCCCATCGCGATGCTCGATACCGTCGGACTGGGCGCGCAGGCCTGGTTCACGGTGTTGGGACTGCTCGTGCTCGGCGGCGTCATCGGGAAGTCCGCGCAGTTCCCGCTGCACACGTGGCTCCCCGACGCGATGGAAGGTCCGACGCCGGTCTCGGCGCTCATCCACGCGGCGACGATGGTCGCGGCCGGTGTCTACCTCGTCGCGCGCATGTACGGCTTCTACGCCATCTCGCCGACCGCGCTCGCGGTCATCGCGCTGATCGGTGGCTTCACGGCGCTGTTCGCGGCGACGATGGGCCTGGTCAAACAGGAGATCAAGCAGGTGCTCGCGTACTCCACCATCTCCCAGTACGGTTATATGATGCTTGCGCTGGGCTCGGGTGGTTACATCGCGGCGGTCTTCCACCTGACCACCCACGCCGTCTTCAAGGCGCTGCTGTTCCTGGGCGCCGGATCGGTCATCATCGCCATGCACCACAACGAGAACATGTGGGACATGGGCGGTCTGAAAGACCGGATGCCAGTGACCTACTGGACGTTCCTCTCCGGGTCGCTGGCACTGGCCGGTATCGTCCCCTTCGCCGGCTTCTGGTCGAAAGACGAGGTGCTGTACGAGGCACTCATCCACGGCTTCGGCAGCGAGGGCGGTCTCGGGACGGCCTACCTTCTCGCGTACGCGATGGGGCTCCTGGCCGTCTTCTTCACCGGCTTCTACACTTTCCGGATGGTCTACCTGACCTTCCACGGCAACGCACGGACCGACACCGCACGTGATCCCGAACCGGTCCACTGGAACGTGAAGGGGCCACTCGCGGTGCTGGGCGTGCTGGCCGCGACGGTCGGGTTCATCAACATGAAGCCCGTCGCGGAACTGACCGGGCTCCACATCGACTATCTGCACAAGTGGCTCCTCGGCCCCGAGGAGGGCGGTTGGCCGGCGGCACTGAACACCGGCCTCCACCACTACGAGGTGCTGCTGCACGATGTTTCACACGTTGCGGCCGGCTACCCGCTGGGTGAGACACCGACGCTGCTGGCGTCGGCCGGCGTCTCGCTTGGTCTCGCGCTCGCCGGCGCCGGCGCCGCGACCGCGCTCTATCGTGGCCCGGACCCGGTCGAGCACACGGACAAGTTGGGCGGTCTGAAGACGCTACTCATGCACAACTACTACCAGGACGAGTACCAGGTGTGGCTCGCGACCGGGCTCACCTATCCGTTGGCTCGCGCGATGGACAAGTTCGACCAGGGCGTCGTCGACGGTGTCGTCAACGGCATCTCCAGCGTCAGTCTGTTCGGCGGCAGCCGCATCCGGCGTATCCAGTCCGGTGTCGTCAGCAACTACGCCGCGCTCCTGACGCTCGGCCTCGTACTGCTGCTTGGCTTCTTCGGCGTCGTGGGGGGGTGGTTCTGAATGCTGGTCGCTGTACTACTGGCTCTGACACTGCTCGGAACCGGCCTCGTCCTGCTCTCGCCGGACCGCTACGCCGGCAAACTCGCGGCCGGTATCAGCGCTGTCCCGGTCCTCGTGACCGTCTACATGTACTGGGTCTACCTGACCCAGCACCAGGGGGCGGGCAACGCACTGCTCTCGCCCGGTGATGTCGCCTTCAGTCAGCAGATTCCGTGGATGGAACTGGGCGGCTTCCAGATCGCGTACTACGTCGGTCTGGACGGCGTCAGTATGCCGCTGCTCGCGCTGACGACCATCCTGACCACGCTGGCGATCGTCTCGGCGTGGACGCCAATCGACGAACGGCAGTCCCAGTTCTACGGGCTGATGCTGTTCATGGAGACGAGCCTGATCGGCGTGTTCACCGCGCTCGATTTCTTCCTCTGGTTCGTCTTCTGGGAGGGCGTGCTCATCCCGATGTACCTGCTGATCGGTGTCTGGGGCGGCCCCCGGCGCAAGTACGCCGCGATCAAGTTCTTCGTCTACACGAACGTGGCCTCGCTGATCATGTTCACCGGCCTGTTCGCGCTGGTGTTCAACACGGACCTGACGTCGCTGGCCCTGCCGGCGATGGCCGAGGCCTTCCGGACGGCGTCGGGACTGCCCGAGATCGCCGGCTTCAGCCTGGCGACGATCTCGTTCCTCCTGATGTTCTTCGGCTTTGCGGTGAAGGTGCCCGTCTTCCCACTGCACACGTGGCTCCCCGACGCTCACGTCGAGGCGCCGACGCCGGTGTCGGTGATGCTGGCCGGTGTACTCTTGAAGATGGGGACCTACGCACTGCTGCGGTTCAACTTCACGATGCTCGCCGACACCGCCAGAACGCTGGCAATCCCGCTTGCGATCGTCGGTGTCGTCAGCGTCATCTACGGGGCGATGCTCGCGCTCGCACAGCGGGACCTCAAACGCATCGTCGCGTACTCCTCGATCTCGTCGATGGGCTACGTCATCCTGGGACTCGTGGCCTTCACGCCCCACGGGATGGGCGGTGCGACCTTCCAGATGGTCGCCCACGGCCTCATCTCCGGGCTGATGTTCATGTCCGTCGGCGTCATCTACAACACGACCCACACGCGCATGGTCGGCGATATGTCCGGGCTCGCGGATCGGATGCCCCGGACCATCGCTGTCTTCGTCGCGGCGGCCTTCGGCTACATGGGCCTGCCGCTGATGGCCGGCTTCGCCGCCGAGTTCCTGATCTTCCAGGGTGCCTTCGACGCGCCGACCCTGGGCGGTGCGGCACCGATCCTGACCAGCGCGGCCATGTTCGGTATCGTCGTCGTCGCCGGCTACCTGCTGTGGGCGATGCAGCGCACGCTGTTCGGTGAGTTCGAACTCGGCACCGACTACGACGTGACCCCGGCGCCGCTCCACGACGTCGCACCGCTCGTGGTGCTGTTACTGCTGGTCATCGTCCTGGGTGTCGCACCCGACCTCTCGTACCAGATGATCCAAAACTCGCTCGTCTCTCTCGTCGGAGGTGGTGCATAGATGGTCCACCAGCTGCCGTCGTGGGCAGGTATGGCACCAGCGCTCGCGCTCGGTGTCGCGGCACTGCTCCTGTTCCTGGTCGACAGCGTCGACCCCGATACGACCAACAGCGAACTGCTGGCTGGGATCTCCGTGCTCGGCGGGCTGTCGTCGCTGGCGCTGGCCGTCTGGTTCATCGTCGGCGGCACCGGTATCCCCGAGAGCCAGGGTGGCCAGGGGACGCCGGTACTGTTCAACGGCCAGCTTGTCGTCGACCAGATGGCGCTGTTCTTCATGGTGATCGTGGCCAGCGTCACTGCGCTCGTGGCGCTCGCGAGCTACGACTACATCGCGGACCACAGCTACCAGGCCGAGTTCTACGCGCTCGTCCTGCTGGCCGCGACCGGTATGTCGGTGCTGAGTGCGGCCAACAGCCTGGCCACGGCCTTCGTCGCACTCGAACTCATCTCGCTGCCCTCGTACGCACTCGTCGCGTTCCTGAAGAAGAACAAGGGGAGCGTCGAGGCCAGCCTGAAGTACTTCCTCATCGGTGCGGTCTCGTCGGCGGTCCTCGCGTACGGCATCTCGCTGGTGTACGCCGCGACCGGTGTGTTCCGCTTCGACGGCGTCGCGGCGGCTATCGACAGTGGCGTCGTCCAGACCGTCGTCGAGGGCACCGTCCAGGCACAGAGCGGGAGCCCCGAGGTGCCGATGTCGATCCTCGGCGTCGGCATCCTGATGATCATCGGCGGGGTCGCGTTCAAGACCGCTGCGGTACCGTTCCACTTCTGGGCGCCCGAAGCCTACGAAGGCGCACCCGCCCCTGTCTCGGCGTTCCTCTCCTCGGCGTCGAAGGCCGCCGGCTTCGTGCTGGCGTTCCGAGCGTTCGCCGTCGCCTTCCCCATCGAGTCGCTGCTCGGTGGGCCGGTCGAGGCGATCAACTGGGTCGTCGCCTTCCAGATCCTGGCCATCGCGACGATGTTCATCGGGAACTTCGCCGCGGCGACCCAGGAGACGGTCAAGCGGATGATGGCCTACTCCAGCGTCGGGCACGCCGGCTACGTGCTCATCGGGCTGGCAGCGCTGTCCTCGTCCGGTGAGGGCCTGGCGTTCAGCATGAGCGCCGGGATGGCACACCTGCTCGTCTACGGCTTCATGAACACCGGCGCGTTCCTGTTCATCGCGCTGGCGGAGTACTGGGGCATCGGTCGGCGCTTCGAGGACTACAACGGTCTGGGACAGCAGGCGCCGCTCGCCTGTGCGGCGATGACGATCTTCCTGTTCAGCCTGGCCGGCCTGCCGATCGGCGGCGGGTTCTTCTCGAAGTTCTACCTGCTGGAGGCGACGGTCAACGTCGGCGCCTACTCGCTGGCGTTCGCGCTCATCGTCAACAGCGCGCTGTCGCTGTTCTACTACTCGCGGGTCGTCAAGGCGATGTGGATCGAGGAACCCACGGGCGAGCGCAGCATCGAGTCGTACCCGACGGGGCTGTACACTGCCATCATCGCCGCGGCCGTCGTGACGGTGCTCCTGCTGCCCGGTTTCACGGCCGTCTCGGACCTGGCCTCCCAGGCCGTCGCACTGATCTAACGGCGTTCGTAGACGAACACGCCGCCGTTCTCCCGTTTCTCGACGCGATTGCGCGCTTCCAGCACGTCCAGATGTCCGACAGCCTCGCTCATCCCCGAGAAGTACTCGGTGGCGGGCAGGTCACCAAAGAGCGCCGTCATCACTTCGACCGGCGTGGTCACGCCCTCGCTGACGATGTCGGCCACTTCGTCGGTCCGCTGTTCGTGTTCGTCGAGGATCGCGTCGATCCGTTCCTGTGGTGACTCGACGGGTTCCCGATGCCCGGTGAGGAACCGATCGTGGCCCTGTTCGCGGAGCCAGCGGAGCGAGTCGTTGAACGCCGGGAGGACCCGCGGGCGCGGCCCATCCGGTTCGTCGGGGGGCTGAAGAAAGGGGTTTGGCGTGATGTCGGCCAGGACGTTGTCGCCGACGATCGCCTCCCGCCGGCCCGTGTGGTCGTAGGAGAAGATGATCTCGCCGGCGGAGTGGCCTGCCACGGTATCGACGGTCAGCGGCTCGTCGTCGACCGTGACGGTGTCGCCGGCCTCGAGCGTCCGGTCGGTCTCGACGCTCTGTGCGTACGCCAGGAACGCCTCCGGGAGCTGGGTGACCGTCTCGGCGGTCTCCCTGGAGGTCCCACAGCGTTCGAAGAAGTCGACGAAGTACGTCTGTTCGGCGTCCAGCCGCGCGGCGAAGTCGGCCATGATCGGCTCGGCGTCGACGCTCGCGAGGACGCTGGCACCGGCCCGGCTGAGCCGTTTGGCCAGCCCGAAGTGGTCGGGGTGGGGATGAGTCACCAGGACCTGCTCGACGTCGCCGGGAGCAAGACCACGCGCTTCCAGCGCCTCCAGCAGGCGTGACCACGCCTCCTCGCTGTCCGGGCCGGGGTCGACGATAGTCCGGCCGGCGATGTAGGCGTTGACCGCACCGACCTGAAAGGGGGTCGGGATCGAGATGCGTGTGAACATATACCGCCGTTACGCCCGACAGCGGATAACGGTTCGTCCCCCGGAACCGGGAACCCCGAATCGGGCACAAAGGATTTATTCGTTGTCTCCGTAGGGACAGATATGAACAAACACTTCGAAGACGCACGGTACTACCTCAAGCGCGCCGGCGAGACGGCCACGAAGGGCGTCAAAGAGGAACTCGAACCGGTCGAAGAGCGGTTCCGCGAACTCACCGGCAAGGAGGAAGAACCCGAACCGAACCGACTCGACAAGGTCAAGTCCGATCTGAAGGACCTCCAGAAGCGAGCGGAGGGTGACGCCGAGCAGGCGATCAAGGACGCCCGCGAGAAGATCGGTGACTACCGACAGAGCGAGCAGCCCGAAGCGTAGGCACGGGTCCGCCGGAACGGTCAGTCGCCGCCACCCCACTCCCACTGACTGAGTTCGAGTTCGTCGACGCGCTCGGCGAGTTCGTCACACCGAGCCTGTAGCTCGGCGGCACTGTCGAACGACCGATCCGTTGCAATCGAGAGGGCCTCGTCGTAACTGTCGCGAGCGGCTGCGAGACAGCGCCGTGCCCGCTCTGGATCCGAACCGAGAAGTTCGTCCGCACGGGCTTCGAGGCGGTCCCCACGCTCCCGATAGTTCTGTAACCACACCGTTTCGAGTCGCTCCTGTAGCACTCCGGGGTCGACGTCGTGCTCGGTTTCGATGTCCTGTAACACGCCGTGAGCCCTGGTCAGCGTACTCTCCGTGGTCGTGCTCTCGACCGCGTCGACCGGCGTTTCGGGGGCGGTGTCCACGCTCTGGCTGTTCATATCCGCCTTGTCGAGCAGGGTCCGCACCCGGTCGCACTTCTTGCAGAGCCGGTCGAGGAACTCGCCCACGGCGTCCATGTCGCCGTCGTCCGGCGAGAGCGTGTACGTCTCCTCGTCGGTGGTTTCGATGGCGACCTTCGAACGCAGGAACCCGTTGGTCACGGTCGCGTCTCGGAGGTCCGCGTAGGGGATAGAGACGAGCGCGTCTTCCCCGGCGCGTTCACCTCCCCCGACCACGAAGAGGAGTCGGCTGTTCGTGACGACCAGGACCGACCCGTGGCCGTTCGTCGGAGCGAGTGTCGATACCGATCCCTCGACGTCGCGCTCTACGGCATCACCGTCGCTGACGAGTCGATACTGCTCGGTCTCCGCCTGGAGGTACGAGGCTATCGGATCGGCTGTCACCTGTTGTCGTGGCATCGAGGGTCCCCACCCAGCTTGCTTGGGTATCGTTCACTGTACACAATTGTGTCACGGTACATGAACCTTCGCCTAGAGTACCTGCCCGATTCCGCCCGGAGTTCCGGAGAAGATAACGCTTAAGTCCAGCCGTAGGGAAGCACAGCATGCGGGTTGGTGATCTAGTCCGGTTATGATACCTCCTTCACACGGAGGATGTCGGCGGTTCGAATCCGCCCCAACCCATTTCTGATTTCTCGCAACGACGAGCGCAGCGAGTCGTCTGTGAAATCGAAATGGCCCGGGCGGTTCGAACACTGGAAGTCGCGCGCAGCGGAGCGAGCACGTCTTCCGTCGGTGAGAATCTGCCGGGAGGGCGACACCGAACCCTGCGCTATCGCGCAGGACGCCCCATTCCACCTCTCACACCGACGAACGAGAGCACAGCAGTTCACTCACACTGACTCGACGAACGTCGCGTCGGCCGATGTCCGACCCTCGTTGAACGAGAGGACCTTCGCCCGGATGACGTCGCCGTTCGAGAGATCGTCCGGGATGTCCTCGACGAAGAGGACGAACCCCTCGACCTTGCCGACGGCGACACGCTCGCCTGAGTGGTGGTCGGAGAAATCGGTGACGCCGAACTCGTAGCTCGACCCGAGTTCGACCGGTGGGTCGCGCTCCTGTGCGGCCTCGTGGGCCCGCTTTGACGCCCGTTTCCCGGACGAGCGCCACCGCATGACCGCGTAGGTCCCGCCGAGACCGATGGCGCCGCCGGCAGCGGCTGCGAGGATGAGAAGTTCCATGCTGGACGGTCGGGGGCGAGCCCCTTAGGTCCAGTGTCAGGTGTCGTCGGTCGAGTCTTCGTCCTCGTACTTCTCGATGGCTGCCTCGAAGCTCTCGACGGCCAACGAACGCGTCTCACGGAGGTCCTCGATTGGCGTTCGCGTCGCGTCCACCCGGAGGTCCTCGTCGTAGGGTTCGAGGTCGCGGGCCTCGGTGGTGGCGATCTGGAGCGCGGCCGACTGGACCTCCAGATCCGTTCGCTTGTCGCCACCCTCGGCGTGGCCGGCCGCCAGCGCGTCGACGAGACGCTTCGAGAGCGGCGCCGAGCGGTCGCTCTCGGCGTAGGCCGCGGCGGTGGAGTCGAGGACTTCGGGCCCGGTCAGCAGGTTCCCGGCGACGGTGAACGATTCGCGCTCACGGTGGCCGAACCACTCGCCGCAGTCGTCGCCTGAGAACGCGTAGGTGCCGTGGCCGTCGACCCCGTGGAGCTGTCTGGTCGCACTCTCCTCGTCGGCGGCCAGCAGCGCGCCCAGCGCGTCCTCGATGGCGAGACCGTCGCCGAGATATGTGACACCCTTTCGACCGAGGTCGACGTTGACGTGCGCTTGCGTGGCGACGGCACCGTCCGCGGTGGCGAACGGGCAGAGCGCCCCGACGGCGGCCAACCGGGTGGTGACGGCCACGCCGTAGCGGGTCTGTTCGACGCCGTCGTCGTCCGTGTACGGTTCGCGGACGCAGATGCTGAAGGTCACATCACGACCACGGGTCACGGCGTCGAAAACCCGGCGATCACTCCGGACGCGGTGTCGGCAGCGAGCGGTGGCGCCGCGGTGGGACGAGGAAGTAGCCGCGACGGCGGACGAAGATGTACTCCAGGATGCCGTTGTTGACCCGCTGGCGGACCGCTGGAGTCTCTGCGGGCACGTCGCTGCCGTTCATCGCCTGACGGACCGCCTCGAATTCGGAGACGCCTTCCTGGAGCGACGGGAAGTGGAGGCTCGCCACTTTCTGGTCGGAGCCGATGTCGTCGGTCGACTCGAAGTGCCGGCGCAGCAGGCGGACGTTGCCGTCGTCGTCACGGTTGGCGCGGGCTGCCTTCTGTGCGTGGCCGACGCGACCGAACTCGCGGGCGTCGTCCAGCAGGTCGTCGACGAACTGGTCGACCTGACTGTTGTCGCCGAGGTTCGCGCCGATACCCTCGACGAGTCCCTCCTCGGCGTGGCCGGGGCTGAACATCTCCATGACCTGCTCGCGATAGTCCTGCTCCTCGTACCAGTCACCGAGTCGCTGCCGGAGGTTCGAGATGGCCTTCGTCGTCCCGCCGGCGAAGGGGCCCGAATCGAGCGTGACGTACTCCTCGGTCGCCTGGTTCCCGACGAAGCCGGCCTTGAACCCCATGAACAGCGGCGATGCCTCCGGGACCGGCTTGCTGTCCGGGATACCCTCGACATCCTGGTTCTGTGCGGGCAGGCCGGCACCGACGAACCCGGTCCGCCGGGAGTCGACGCTCATGACGTCGGTCAGTCGAGCGGTGACGTCCTCGCCGTTGGCGGACTCCCGCTCGCCGGTCAGGGCCTCCTCCGCTTCCAGGACGACATCCGGGCTGTCGCTGGCCAGATGGACCACGGCGTCCTGGGTGTCGAAGGTGGGCGTCTCGAACCCGGACAGTGCCCGTGGTTCGTGGAGGTCCAGATCGGCCGGGAGGGACTGCTCGAACCGGTCGAAGTACGCCGGCGAGTACGCGACGCTGAACAGCAGCCCCTCGTTGCTCCACTCGTAGGCACGGTCGAGCGTCGCGAGGGCGGTCGAGACGCTCTCGCGGTCGTCTTCCCCCGGTGGCCCGTCGGTGTCGAGGTCGACGTACAGGAGGAGCTGGTGCTTCGGGAGTTCGGAGTTGCCGTGTTCGTCGTGACGGATGTGCTCGCGCCAGGCGTGCTGGCTGGCGGGTTTGGCATCGCGGTCGCCGGTCGGGACCGGGTCGGTTCGCTCGCGGTCGAGACACGCCGAGAGGGCGCTGGCCCCGCCGACGGCGACCGCTGCCTTGCAGAAGCGACGGCGCGAGAGCCCGTCTTCCGGCGGCTGCATGGTCGGGGGTTGGTCGTCACGCTGTAAGCGCGTTGCGGTCGGCGGCTACAGCCCCAGGACATCACGCAGGCCGCCGCTGTCGCTCTCTTCGGACGACGGGTCGATCTCGGCGTCGCCGGGGAGTGTCCGTGCCAGTTCCGCGATCTCCTGGTCGCCGAAGCGCTCGTCCTCGCTGGCGTCCTCGATCCAGGCCGCCCACTCCTCGTCTGTCAGCAGTCCGCGCGAGTCGGTCCCCCACTGGTCGACCAGCGCCTCGCGGTCCTGGAAGGGGATGTCCATCCCGCTGTCGCCCCAGTACAGCGGTGAGAGTTCGAAGTCGTACTTCTCGTGATCCAGCCAGACGAGCCGGTAGGGATAGCCGTTGTAGAGGAAGACGTCGTCGGGCCCCACGAGGTCGCCGTTCGGAAGTTCCAGCCGCTCGGACATACGACTGTGTAGGGCAGGGGGACAGTTCAGGGTTGCGTCGCCACTAGCAGTCGGGGTTGGTTCCGTGGATTTAGACACGAACAGCCAGAAAGCCCCGGCTGTCATCGGACGCGAAGCGTCCGATTGCCCGCGAGAGCTTCGCTCTCGCCCTGGCTCCGGTCGAGGGCCTCGCTGCGGTCTCTGCTCACGGCGGCAAAGCCGCCGTTCGCATGGTCCGAGGGACCTCTAGTGATAGTCATAAGTTTTGGATAGATAG
>NZ_JBRIIJ010000009.1:0-31801 GCF_056934385.1 Haloarcula sp. H-hyl2
CCCGGCGAGTCCACTTCTCTTATCCGTCGTTTCCGGGGATACGCAGTCGCCGCTATCCGACGCCTCGCGGCTGCTGTCGACCGATACTCGACAGAGGCCACTCCCTCGGAAAAGAGAGTTAATCACGACTCGGCAGGTGCCCCTCGCCGTCGGGCGAGGGAACCTGTCGACATCTCGATAACCGGCCCGATTTGTGAGTTCTGTGGCTGTCGGTTCGAGCCAGGCCAGCGCTGCCCAGCGCTGGACGACGGGAGGTGTGAGGCGTGACGATCGACCTGGCCGAACTCCGGCGCCGACAGCAGAACGTCAAACCCACGAAAGACTGCGAGTTCCGCTGTCCCGAGTGTCGCGCCCCCGTCACGCAGTCGCCGACTCGTGACCTCGAATACGGCCACTACGGCGGCTGTTCGCGCCGGCCCGACGAACTCCCGTCGCCCGATAAGTCCATCCGCTCGTCTCGGCTGGCCGACCCTGACCAGGAGGTGTTGCCGGATGCCGCGTGAGGAGGTCGCCATCATCGGCGAGTGTGTCGAGTGCGACGGGCGGATGATCGAGACCGCGGCCTTCACGACCGACAGCGAGCGCCGCGCGACGCTGTTCTGTGCCGACTGCCAGCGTCACGTCGACGTGACCCACGACCTGGCTCCCGGTGGCCTTGCGGCCGCCGATCCCGACGGCGTTCGTGACCTCTCGGTCGAGTCCGTCGCGTGGGTGGACTGCCCCAACTGCCGTGGCTCGGGCGAGGTCCTGGGCTGTATCGACGATATCTGTCACGCCAAGGGCGTGTGCATCCACGACGGGAACGACCGCTGTCCCGACTGTGACGGGACTGGGGCACGGCCGCGGGTCGTGGCGACCGACGGCGGCACGATCGACTACGAGCACGTCGTCGAGGTCCCCGATCGCGAGACCCAGATCCCGATCGAGTGTCCGGGCTGTGGTGAGACGTTCACCGAGCTACTGAGTCCGCAGATCGGCGGGTCGAGTTGTCCCGACTGCAACGACATGATCGAGTACGTTCGCCCGAGCGAGCGTCGTGATCGCGGCGACGACAGCGAGGATGAGACCGAACAGACGACGCTGATTCCCGACGGCGGCGTTCGCGAGACCCACATCGGCGAGTCTGGCCTGTTCGTCCCGACGGACCTGCGGGAGTTCGAGGGGCAGATCGTGTTCCGGACGCCGCGGAGCACGATTCAGCACTTCGGGTCGACGGACCTGGACGCCTACTACGGGATGATCGACGCCGGCGACTTCGGTGATCCCGACGAGTTCCGCGACCCGAAGAACCCTGACCTGGCGCCTGATCGGCTGACGATCAAGCCCGCGGGTGAGTCCCCTGTTGAGTTCGTCGTCGAGACCGAGCCGGATGTCCGTTGTGACGGCGGGACCGAACAGGCCGACGGCTTCGATATCGACGACTCACGGACGCTCATGCACCGGATCTACGTCGACAATTCCGACGGTGTTGCCGAGACCGTCGCCGACGTGCCGGTGTGTCCGACGTGTCTCCGCGCGTTTGACCCGGGAAAGTACGGCCCGGTCGTCTGTGAGGACTGCTGGCAGGAAGACTTGAAGGCCAGCGGGCAGGGTGGGAAACGATATACCACTGAAACCGGCGAGAAGAAACACTATACGCCGCTGTGTCCCCATCTCCGCGGGTCGAAGTACTGGATGACCAGCGACGAGAGTTGTGTCTACGGTGGCCTCGGTCCCTGCGAGACCTGCGGGCCTGGTGATCGTGGGCAGCGTCTGGTCACTGATGGCGGCACGATCGAGGTCGCCGTCCCCAGGGCGGACTCGAACGGCGAGTGCTATCACGCGAAGGGTGGCCCCTGCGGGAGCCACCTCCTGCGGAACGTCGAGACGACGGTCGGTGACCTCCGGGAAGCCGGGCTGTATCCCTGCTCGAACTGCGTCGCGGATCATGGTCTGCCGGCGCCCGAGGGGGGTGAGCGGTAGATGCAGGTCGTCGATCGCTCCGATATCATCGTCGGTCGCCCGATCGGGCGCGACACGCTTCGTGCCACGGAGCAGGGCTATCTCGTCACCTGTACGAACCTGCGGTGTGAGTGGCAGGGGCTGTTCCCTGAGGCCGACCTCGCCGCCAGTGCCTGCGAACGCCACTACGACCACGAACTCCGGTCTGGTCAGTACCACCGCGGGGATCGGACCTACACGGTCGTCGAACTGGTGGACGACGAAACCGCCTGCACGCTGGACGAGTCGAGACTCGGCCTCAGTGTCGAGGAAAACCGATACGGCACCGCTGACGGCAGTGTCCGAAAAGCGGAGTTCCCGCGCACCACCCAGGACGTGCCAGCGCTCGTCGAGCGTGGCGACCAGATCATCGTTCCATGCGACCGGGAACAGAAGGTCCGCGACGTCAGCGAGACTCGATCGCTGGGCCTGCCGACCTGGTCGGTGAACTACTGTGACGTCGACGACGATCTGCTGTCGGGTCGGCTCCCGCCACGTGGCCAACGCGAACTCATCGCCCAGGACGGCGCGGTGTACTGTTCGTATGGCCCCGATCCACTCGGCGCTCCGGCGTTCGAGGTGATCGGCGAGACAGACCACCAGGCCGATTTCTCCGAGTTCGACGGAGGTGCGTCGGCGTGACGATCGCGACCGGCCCCCAGCGCAAGACCCGACAGCGTCGCGAGGAACGCGCCGACGCCACGCTCGCCCTGCCGTTTAACGAGCGTGTCGAGGTCGACTGTCCGGCCTGTGGCGAGGCCTTCGAGGCCAACATCCTGACGTCGAAGCCACGCCAGTACACGCCCTCGTTCGGCCGCTGTACGAACCACGAGTGTGACGCGTTCCTGAAGTTCTCCTGGGACGGGTCGACGCCAGACGAGTTCGAGGATGACGACGATGAACAGGCATCGCTGGCGGCGTTCGCGGGAGGTGAGGCGTAGATGCCCTCGACCACCCAGGCCGGCGACCGCGACGAGCGGCTCCGCTGTCCGAAGACTCGCGAACGCATCGGCGAGGACCCTGCCCGGTGGCTCGATCGGGAGCTCATCACCGACGCCGATCGGCGGCGAATCGTCCTCACACTCATCGACAGCATGGACTCCATCGAGCGAGTCCGTGCCTGGCGAGCGTGTGAACTCAGGCTGGCGAACCCGCAGGACGACGACAATCCTCGGAACCCGCTGGACGAACCACGGGCGAAGATCATGCAGCACCTCGACCAGCGCGAGGAGTTCCTCGAACTGGAGGGCGAACGGCCCGACCGGTTGCTACTCGGCCCACGCCGTCCGTGTGACTGCTGTGACGCCGAGTCGGGGGTGACGGCCGCCGACCTCCGAGAGCGCGACGAGCGCGACGCCGGGCGGCTCGTCGAGGGGTACAGTCCCGACGGCGTCGATACCGACGAGACCAGCGCACAGACAGAGGAGGCGACGCTTGGCGCGTTCGCGACCGACGGGGGTGAGCCCGAGTGACGATCACGCCCGACCAGGAGCCGGCGGCGACGCAGTTGTCGGTCCTGGCGCCGGACCTGCTGCCCTACGACGACACGGCGCTGTGTCCGATCTGCGGCCAGCGTGTCGACGATATCGGTACCCCTGCGGTTCCTGTGGAACTGCTGGCCGACCCGGCGGCCGTCGACGGCGACCAGGCTCCGGTCTACGCCTACGTGTGTAGCAGACACAGAGGCCGTGACGTTGTCCTGCCCCTGCCGATGGCACTGGCGCCGGACGTGGCGGTCGGGCTCTCGGCCCGCGTCGACGGCCAGACCTGTCCGGTCGCCGTTCCCGAGCCGGAGGTGCATCGCTGATGGCGAGCGTCCCGACCGAGGCCGGCACGATCACGACGCCCGGCCCGGACCTGCGGACGATCGAGGACGCTGGCGAGGGTGCGGCCGGCGACTGGGAGACGCTGGACTACCCCGATCCGACCGACCACGGCCACGGCCTCGAATCGGTCGTGAACGACCTCGACGACGGTGAGGACTTCGCGTACCGACGGCTGTTCCACGGCTGGCGCGAGCACGTCGGCGACGCCGAGGATGAACCGCACGTCCTCGTCGAGGATGTTCACGAGCGGTTCGACTGGTTGCACGACGAGTTTCCTGCGCATCTGGTGCTCTCCTCGAAGCCCTGGAAGGTCGGTACCGACGCCGACGGGCGCGAGATTACCGGCTCGCGGCGATACGAGTACTCGATCCAGGTGATGCGCTACGACGCCGAAAGCAGGACGCTCGCGGCGAATCACGACGGATCACTGCGGGCGCCCGTCAGTTTCCAGACCTGGGTCCAGCCACAGAACGAGGATCTGGTCTACAAGAGCGGCGACCCGCTGATTTGCCAGCACGGCCAGGGAACGAAATTCAGGAGTCAGACCACCTACGCAGGCTCCGCGGAGACGATCGCCCGGACGATCCAGGTCGTCAACGCCGCGATGGACGCGCTCGACCAGGACCGACCGGACTGGAGTCAGATGAACCGCGAGTCCTGGCGTGTCTGGAAAGGCGAGGTCCACCACCGGATCGACGAGAGTCTGATGGACGTTGTCGCGAACAAGCTCCGCAGTGCTCGCACGCTTGTCGAGTTTGGCGGCGACGGTGACGCCAGCGGTGGTGGGCAGTATGCTGGCGGCCAGCACGTCGAGGAGCGTGTCGTCAGCGACATGTGGGACCGAATCGGGTTCGCCGGCTACGCCGCTCGCGACGGCTACAACCTCGGGCTGAAGGTCTACCGTGTCGGTGGGAACCCGGCCGATGAGCGGCTCAAGCATCCGAAGCTGGAAGCGTTCTTCAGCGGGACCGACGGCGGGACGACCCTCCCGCACGCCGACGAGTGGATGGCACTCCGGGCGACGCTCCGGCAGATGGCCTCGACGATGGCCATCCGCTCGGGCGTCGCGCTGGCTGATTTGCGCGAGGATGACTACTACCAGCCCCTCGATCGGGAGCGCGTCGACGTGATCGTGCCGAAGGGCTGGCGCCAGGCGATGGCCGAAGCGAACGAAGAGCGGGAGCGACGCATCCTCAAGACCACCTACGAGTCGCTGTCCCAGGCCCGCTGGGACGTGCTGTGGACGGTCGCGACGACGTCGGGTTGTTCGTACGATACGCTCGTCGAGTACACAGGCTACAGCAGAGACTACGTGCGGGAAATCGTTCGCGAACTCGAAGACCAGGACGTGCTGCATCGGACGACCTATCCCCGCGTCGTCGTCTACCACAACGAGGAACTGAGACTGAACGCGATCGAGCGGTTGCAAGAGGTGCATCCCGACCGTGGCCTCGACGACATTCGTTCTGACGCCGACAAGCGCCGCCAGGAGCGGCGTGCGGAGCGCGAGGCCGACGACGATGGTAGTGACGGCGACGAGTCTGGGACCGACGAGAGCGACGACGAGCCAGCCAGCGACGACGGCCACGGCTGGATGCTCGTCGAGAACCTCGACTACAGCCCTGCCGACGTGTATCGGTACCTGGAGCGCGGCGATATCGAACCCGACGCAGTGAAGATCGACGTCGATCGCCACGACTGGCTGATACTCCGGTAGCACGGGCCGAGAGGCCCACGTGCGTGCCGGATCGGTAGCGACAGCGCTGTTCTGAGGTGTCGTTTCTCGCCGTTCGTTTCACCCTTCTTAGGTAAGTCTGCTGTCTGTTTTTCGTTTCGTATGTTTCACTGGCGGATACATTGGAGGCGTCGTCGATCGCCGCCAGTTCTGAGCCAGTTCCTCGCTCAGGTTGTCGGCCCGGTTCCGGCTGTAACCGTCGTCTCTCACGCCCTCAGCGGTGCGTAGCGGTCTCGGGCCGGTGTCGGGGGTCCCCACATACCCCTACGGTAGTTGCCCCTAAGGGGCCAGTCCAATTGCGCGGCTCGCATAGCGCTCGCCGCGCTCCCGCAGTCGGTTGGTCGGCCGGTTTTGGCTTTGACCGAAGGTAGACAGTTTGTACGGCAGGATACCGGCACTGGGGCAATCGGGACGATCGTTCCCCGAGTGGCCTTACGGTAAGTGATTTGTTTCAGAAAACCCTCGTCGAATCAGCCGCTCAATCCGCAGTCAGCAGGCGATGCTCAATGCGACTCGCTAATTGAGATTAGTCGGTGGAGTTCACACGAACGTGGGTAGTTGGATTGACGGTCGATCCAGAGTTGTCCACAAATGAGATCGTCGCCGAATCGTAATCTCCGTTTCCGTCAGTGCCATATGAGACGCTCGGAATTGCCTCCGACTCAGTCGTTATATCCAAGATTGGTTTCGATGTGTACGATTTGTCGAAGTTGACAACCACGCTTCCAGAACTTGGCGAAAGCCCTGTATGCACGTCAAACGCAGGTTTCAGTGCGTTAATAACCGAGCTTGGTCCAAAGCTACCACTGAGATTATTCACGTCTGCATTTCCTCGGATGTTGATGTTATCCCAAACGTTGTTATCAGCATTTGATGGGTTGACGTGGATCCCTCGAAGTTGTGTTTGCGTTCCCTGATCGTCGTATGCACGAATGTTCGTAAAGACGTAATCCGTAACACTTGTCCCGGATGCCAGAGGCTTGATAGAGATTCCGGCTCTATCGGTTTGTCCAAGACCTGTGTCTTGTCCGTTGTTTTTGTACGTCCCAGACACTTTCCCGTTGGAATTCGAATTTACATCCTCGAAGACATACAGACCTGCTCTCTTACAATTTTGTACGTGAGTCTCTTTAGATATAGTCACATCGTCGATATCACCATCAGACGGGCGAAGAGCAATTCCATCACGAAGGTATCCGTTTCCGTTAATCGCTGCCGAAATGTTGACGTTCGAACACCGTCCAAGAATTTGAATTCCATGAGGAGTCTCAGCAGTCGTCGCAAAGATGTCCACGTTGATGTCGATGTCTTCGCAATCAATCTCAGCAGGGATTTGAAGAGCTTTGTCAGCGCCGTCAACTCGAATCGTCGTGTTTGAAATGTCAAGTTCTTTAAGAGGAACTCGGTTGCCAGTCACTGGCGGTTGACCAATCAAGATACCAATTTTTCCCGACCCGCCAGAGACCTTGATTTCGCAGTCCTCAACAGTGTGACCCAGTGATGGGTTACCGTTGTGTCCGGAATAGAAATGAATTCCTTTGTCGTTACCAGAGAAAGAACAACCCACGTAACTCACATTTTCACACGCTTGCTCTCCGTCGTGTCCTTTGACAGTCGCACCGATTCGGTTGTTGTGAAAACTTGAGTCGCGGATGGTGCAATTTCTCGCACCGTCCTCGATCTCGATACCCTGGTCGTCGCAGTTCGTGCCTTTGATATTTAGGAACAAATGCCCCCCTTCGTCTGGGTCTCGAACGTCGAAGAATTGATTCGACACCGTAAATCCATCGTCGCCACAGTTGTCCGCCGTGGAATCTTTCACAAGCATCGGCCCTTGCGTCAACTTAGCGCAGTAACCGAATCTCGTCCAATCCTTGAAGTGACAGTCCACCACTCTCCAGTTTGCACAATTAACAGGTCTGATTCCGACGGACCCTTTTAGCGTCTGTGGGTCACCTGTTGGGTCGTTTGCGAAAATTGTATTATTCGCTCGGTTCCCGTCGAACGTTATCCCTTGAATGTGAACGTTGGTAGTGACAGACCCAGAGCCGTCTTCTGCACTTCGAATTAAGTCATCATCGACGTTGTCACCGAGTTTGAACGTCACGTCTCCCACGCCAATCAGTTGCACATCAGACGGGAAAGAATGCAGCAAGTCACCACCTTGGAACACATATGGAGAACCTGTGCCGTGAACGACGTACCGAGTGCCACCACCGTTTTCGTCGAATGCTGCTCGAACATCGGTGGCGTTGCCTGATGAAATGTGAACTGTGCTGTTTATTTTCTCTGTATCTAGCGATCCGACGTGTTGCTCCTCGACGTGCTGCTCGGGGATCGGATTCTCCTCGCTGCCGCGCTGTCCGTGTGCCCAGTTTGCCATGATTAGTTCCCTCCTGTGTATTCGACGAAGCCCTGGCCGACGACGTAGGCGACCGCCGGCTCCTCTGCCGGAGCTTCGAGTTCATCGATCGACTGTGCGACGCGGATGCCGTTCTGGATTCTGGATGCCATGTGTTTACTCCGTATCGTAGATGAACCAGCCGCTCCCGATCACGTAGGCCAGCGCTGGTTCCTCGCCGGCCGTCGGGGTCGATAGTTCGTCAAGACTCGTTGCCACTTGGAACGCTGTGACCTCGCCGCTGGGCGCTCGCACGGGATCGCTGCCGCCGCCCCCGCCACCACCGCCGACCAGGCCGTCGACGGAGTCGTCGGACTCGGCGAGGCGCGTCCAGCCCGCATAGCCGACGGCGGTGCCCGCCGACGCGAGGACGGCACGGCGTGTCCAGCCGCTGTCGTCATCGTCGTTGCCCAGCAGCCCCATCAGGCGAGCACCTCCATGAGGTCGCTGACGGATACGTCACTGGCAGCGAGCCAGATTCCAAAGGCGACGCTCGCCAGAAACACCAGTGCCGACTCAGTCGTCAGCGCGCCCGCTGTGGCGCTCCGCAGGCGCTGGGACCACAGCAGGAGGCCGCCGACCAGGCCGATACCCGCGACGGCAGTCGTGGGCAGACCGGCGATCACGGCGCACCTCCCACGGAGCCACCGGGACCGCCGCCCTGGTAGCGCCGATAGAGTGCCAGGCCGATGGCGCCGAGTGCGGGCACGCCGACCAGGAGCGGTGAGGCGCCCGCTCCAGCACCGTCGCCGATGAGCGGCCCGCCGCCACCGCCGCCGACGGCGTTCGAGCCGTTCGACGGCGTCGGCGTCGTGACATTCCAGGTTGGGTCGTCCTCGGTCGGCAGCGGTTGACAGTCCTGTGTGCCGTTGGCGACCGTGCCGCCACTGCTGTTGGTGGCCTTGAACTGGACCTGGGCTACGTCACACACGCTACCGTTCTCGGGCGGTGTCGCCGTCGGCAGCGGCGTCGCATCCAGACCAGGCGTCGGCGTCGGGTCGCCCGGATCGTCCACGAAGTCCTGCACGCCGACACAAGATTTCCAGAGCCCGATCGGCTCGACGAACGTCTTGCTGATGTAGGACTCACGGCCATATGCCGTTATCGTGAGGTCGATCTGCGTCGTTTCGTAGTCAGGGTCCCAGAACTCGACCATGAGTCCAGGGTCGCCAGTTCCCGGCAGTTCGCATTTGCGAGTAACCCAGTAGTCATAGTCCTCGGTCCCGTTGGTCGGCGTCGGCGTGACAGTCGCGTTCGGCGTCGTCACGTTGGCCGCCGTCGGCGTCGGGGCCGGCGTGATCGGCGTCGGGGTGACGAACCCGCCGTCGCCTGGCGTCGGCGTTGGGTCCGGTGCCGGCGTATCTTCGGGCGGGAAGATCGGGCCGATGATCGGGTCCGACGGTGTGGGCGTTGGCTGGGGCGTGATCGGGTCGGCCGTCGGCGTGGGTTCCGGCGTGATGTAGCCGCCTTGGGTCGGCGTCGGTCCAGTCGCCGTCGGCGTCGACCCTGCCGTCGGTGTCGGCGTCGGCTGGGTCTGGTTCGTGATGTACTTCGAGGGACCGGTCGGCGTGATCTGGATCACGTCGGGCGTGTTCTGTGTGTACTGCCAGCCACGCCAGGACAGTGACGAGCCCGGCGCTTGCACGGCGACGCGGTACTTCGAGCCGAGTTTGAGATTCGTGGTCACTTCCTCATCGGCGCCGAAGGTCGTACTGGAGACTGTCGTGTAGGTGTAGGGCGGTCGCAGGCTCGACCGTTTCTCGACGACGAGTTTCGTCTGGCCGGCCGGGAACAAGCCGCGCTGCGTCTGGTCGTCCAGCACGAACTTCGTCTGGTCGGACTGGGGCATCGTGATATCGAGCGTGGTCGCGCCGGAGACGGTCGTCGAGGCGCTGGCGGTCTTGTAGCCACTTTTCGAGACCGTGACCGTGGCGTCGGTGCCGTCGGTGACTGTGACCGAGTAGTCACCGCCTGCGTCGGTCGTGGTCGTGGCGATCGTGGCGCCGGTCCCGTTGGTGACCGTTACATCGGCGGCACCGACGACATTGCCCGAGCCGTCGGTGACGGTGCCGTTGAGTGTATATACACCGGGTTTGGAGGCTGCCCCACCACCGAGCGCCCACGAGTCGAGATAGCTCGTCGACCCGGCGTTCGTCGAGTAGCTGAAGAAGTCGATTTCCGAAGGTGAATCGGCGAACGAGCGCGTGCCCTGGTAAAGTGTAGTCGATTGATCCAGGTTGATGATTTCCAAATCGTAGGTTTGGGTGCCGTAATCGATGTTATCCATCTGGAACTGGACCGTTTCGGATTTTGGGAGGGTGACAGCGTCACCGTTGGCAAAGTGAATCGCTTTGTCAGACCGTATTTCAGCGTCCATAACGTGCCCGCTCGGCCCCATGACATTCACTGGCGCTGTGTTCGTATCATCCTCGAAGTCTGTGATGTGCAGTGTCCACGACATTTCGGTATAGGTGTCGGCCGAGGGTTGGAAGTTCCCAGTTTGGTGGTTGATTTTCAGTACGTAGCTTCCGTTCCCTTGCCCAGTGTTCGAGACGACGGTTCCGCCGCCGAAGCCCTGGTCTGTCCCGTCCTCGAAATCGTGGAATACCGTCGCGTCAGACGGTGCAGCCTGCGTTAGAGTGGTCTGTCCCAGTGAACCGATGCCAGCCAGAACAGCCGACAGTGTCAGCATGACGACCAGGCACGGGACGACGTACTGAGACGGTTCCGATAGGTGTGGCTGGTAGTCGTATGCCTTCTCCAGCAGTGGCTGGACTCGCCGAACCGTCGCCGGCCCGAGCACGATCACCACCGACGCGACGGCGACGACAGCCATCGCCACCGCCATCTCGTCGTAGATGGGCCACTTGGGACTATGCCACCACATGATCGAGCCCAGCGTGGCCGCCGTCGTGATCCAGGCCCAGAGCCGTTGCTTGAGCCTGCTATCGCTCAGGCTGTCGATACCGCTGCCGAGTCGGTCCAATAGGTCGTCCATGCTCATGCATACCTCCGCCTGTCGCGCCCACAGGCCGGGCAGAATCGACACTCGTCATCGGCCGCCGCACAGCGCTGACACGAGACCAGTGCCGTCGCGTCTGTCTTGCTCACAGTGCCACCTCCGCGATCGCGGTCGCCACGTCGACGAGCGCGCCGAGCACGTCCGTCAGCGTCGTCAGCGACACATCGATCGTGACGCCCGGGATCAGCCCCAGGAACGCCGCGAACAGGAGCACGCCGATCGCGCCGGCGACCTTGGCGGCGAACCCGATCGTGCCCAGGAAGGCCATGATCGAGCGGCCGTGATACAGCGCGACCAGGCCCGACGCGAACACGGCGATCGAACCGGGCAGGCCGATCGCTCGCAGGGCGTCGCCGATCACGAGGACAGTCACTGGTCATCACCGTCCTCGACCTGCCCACGGACCACGATCCGGCGCGTCGTGTCGCCCGAGCCCAGCAGCCGCCACAGGAGTAGGATGGTCCCGACGGCGACGATCGGGCCGACGTTCGAGTTTACGATCGTCCCGATGACCGGCTCGCCCAGTGCCGACAGGCCGATCACGACCGTGGCGGCGCCGACCAGGGCGAACAGACGAAACGAGTACTGGCCCAGGGCCTGGAGGATCAGGTACGTCGCGACGAGTTCCAGGGCGATCACGAGTTGGAGCCCAGTGCCCTCCGGCAGTGCGAACGCCCCCGAGAGGATCAGGACCAGCAGGGTCGTGACGCCACCCAGCAGGAGGATCGGCGTCGACGTGAGGAACGTCAGTGTCGACCCGATGAGGCCGCTGTCGCCGCTGGCGCCGCCCGACGAGTCCAGTGAGCCACCGAGTGATGGGAGCCAGCCGAGCACGTCGATGCCGGTCCAGGTATCGACGGCGGCGAGTGCGAGCGCGGCCACGACGGCCAGGAGGACGAGCCCGCCCGCGCTCCCGGTCGTACTCGCGGCCTCGCCCGTGGGCGTCGCGAACTGCGCGGCCACGTTCATGCACGCACCTCCGGGCGGCCGCGCACAGTCCCCGCGGCTGGCCGGGCGCGCATTATCCATGCGCCAGTGCGTACACGGACTGAACCGGCCCCCCTGGGGGCCTCGCTCTGCATAGCATCGCGCCCGCGCGTAGATTCTCGGCTGAGCGACAAGTCGGCGCGACCGGGGTCGCGATCGATATCGAAAGTCGATCCGGATTCAAGCACTGGCTTCACCTCCAGTGTCGTCCTCGAACTCACGCTTGGCGTCGGGGCTGGCACTGATCGAGAGCCAGCGGTCGGCGTTCGCTCCCGAGCAGGAGATATCGCCCCAGCCGAAGAACGACCAGCGCTGTTTCGTGTAACACAGCGCCTCGCCGATCGACGCGCCGGACATGAGGTCGGCCTCCATCGGGATATCGCCCTTGAACCCGACTGGATGGGTCGCCCGTGAGCCCGCGATCGGGTTCGAGCGACCGTCGGGCATCACCACGCGCCACTTGAACTCGCGGCGCAGCTCGCTGTGTAGGTTCTGCTCGTGGTGGACGAACATGAACAGCGAGAGGAACCGCTTGCGCGAGGTCGCCCACACGCCACGGAGCATATCGATGAGGTCGTACAACGGCCGACCATCCTCGTTGCGAGCGTGCTCGGGGAACAGGTCGCCGGCCTCGTCGCAGACCCACGATGTCCACTCGAACGGGCCGTGTTCGGCGCGGGCGACCAGGAACGGCGCCCACCAGTCCGTCAGTGGCGTGGGTGTGTCGTCCTCGTCGGCCAGGTGTTCAGGCGTGAACGGCAGGCCGCCCGCGAACTGCCCGCGGTCGGTTTCCTTGGTGACCGCATGGCAGTCCCGGAACAGCGGGTCGGGATAGACGACGTTGAACGTCCCACCGGAGCGGTCGCCTAACTCCCGTAGCAGGTCGTAGATGCCATCATAGCGGTACACGTCTCGAACTACGTCGTCGAGAGCGGCAGTCTCGCCGCTACCCATCGCGAGGTCGGCGTGGTCGTCCATCCACGTCGCCTCGATCTCGACCTCCGACGGGAGATACAGCGTCGTCCAGGGCGCGAAGGCCAGCCAGCCCGAGCCGCCCTTTCGGCCCCGCCAGATCACGCGCTCGTCGTTCTCGTCCATCAGCCGGGCCGAAAGATTCAGCGCGAACGTGGTCTTCCCGCAGTCCCGATCGCCCCGGAACAGCCCGTCGGTCCCGCCCGTCGAGAGGGTTCGGTCGGGTGTCTTCTCGTGGATGACCATATCCGGGTAGGCGATGGCCTTCGGGTGGTGGTCGGTGAACGAGTCGACGTCGAGCTTGGGGATCGAGAACCGGCGCCGAATCTCGTCGGCATCGGTGTGCCAGTCGGCGGGTGCGCTGTCTTCGCCGACCGCCTGGACGGTCTGCTCGCCCCAGGTGGTTGTCTGACTCATCGTTACCCCCTCGGAACGTGGCGCTCACTGCGTGACGCGGTCGCTCGCTCGCCGGCCCGGAGTCGGTCGGTCCGGGCCGCGAACGCGGGCAACAGGATGGTTGCCGCGAAGCGATCACGCCAGTGATGCGCGGTGTGTGTCTCTGTCTGTAGCATTTCGAGTGCGTGTCTGTCGGTCGCGATGGCGGTGGTTATCGAGCGGTCCAGTAGGCCGTCGAACTCCGCGACGGCCGGCAACGAATGGGTCCAGCGGGTGATGGCCTCCCGATCCTCGAAGCCGTCCCACAGGCTCGCCAGGACGCGCGCCTGCTCGGTGTCGAGCCGGGAGAACGCCGGTCGCATCGCCACGTGCTCCTGGTCGGCTGGGTCGATCGACTGGTAGTCCTCGCCGCTGTCCTCCGAATCTGCCAGCCACTCCTGGGCGCGGCCTTCGAGGTCGCGGTAGGCACGGTCACAGGCGTCGATCGAGCGTTCGAGCACGCGCTGGCGGAGATGGGCGTCGTCGTCCTCGTCCCCCGTCAGCGCGGCCAGCAGGCGCTCGTCACGAACGATCTGGTTGGCCGGAAACTCCTGCTGGAGATGGCCGAACGTCCGGACACACGCCGCCTGCCACCAGTTGATGACCTCGCGACGGTGGCCGAACCCATCGGAGAGGGCGTACACTGGTGGCGTGCGGTCCTGGTCGCCGTGGAACAGGACGGCGCGCTGGTCGCGCTGGAGGACGTCGACGGCGACGCGAGGATGCGCCGCGTCAGGCTTGTCGACCGACGTCTCGGCCGCTGCCTGCTGGCCCTGGCTACTCATCGTCGTCGTCCCCCTGGTCGTCAGCGGCCGGATGGCGCCGAGTGTCGCTGTGGCCGTTGGTCTGTGCGCGGTCGGAGAGCGGGTCGTCGTCGGTGTCGCGACCGCGCTCGACGCCGGGCATCTCCTCTTTCGCGATCGTCATGGTCAGCGTCTCGTCACGGTCCTGTTCGAGGTCACGAGCGTCCTGGGCCGTCGAGGCGCGTTCTTTGTGGACTTCTTTCCAAGCTTCGCGGAGTCCTTTGGCGTCGGCGTGGGCTGGCCCGAGTTTCGAGAGGGTCGCCCTGGCCGGTCGGTAGTGGATCGGCGCCGGCTCGAACTCGGCATAGCCGTCGTTGGCCGTGGCAGCCATCGCGACGAACCCGACACCAGCGCCCACGAGTGCGGCCGTCGTGCCGGCGCCGAACAGCCAGCCGCCCGTGACGAAGCCAGCGACGCCGCCGATCGCCGTCGCCGCGAGGAGTCGCGTATTCAGTTTCGTCAGGATGCGCTCGACCTGGCCGACCTCGTCGTCGAACTCGACGTCGTCCCGCAGTAGCTCGGGCTCGAACGTCCAGTGGGCCGGTGTCCAGTCGAGTGGGTCGTCGGCGTCGGGATCGGTGAGGAACACGTGGTCGTCCGGCCCCTGGCGAACCTCGATGTCAGTCTTGAGGTCCGCGTCGTCGATGGTCGCCGGATCGGCGAACAGCCGGGCCAGGAACGGCCGGATGCCGGACTTGATGAGTCCGAGTCGGCCGTCGTCCCGACGCACCGTCTGGATGCGGGCCTTGTCCCGATACAGGTGGTTCCGGACGTTCTCGCCCATCGTGTCGACGGTGTCGCCCAGCTCGTCGCGGACGAACTCGTCGGTGCGCTTGCGCGGCCCCATCGATTCGAGCATGGCGATGAAGCCGACGGCGACGATGATCCCCCCGAACACCTGCGGCAGTCGTGTGATGATCTGGGCCGTCTGGAAGTAGGCCATCGTCGCCAGGACGAACCCGGCGATACCGACGACCATCGCCCACCACATCGCACCCTTATCGGGGCCACGAGCGGTGCGCTGGATGATCGACCGAGCGCCGACCGTGCCGGCGAGCAGTCCGGGAACGGCGATGATGAGGATGTTCTGGGCCGCCCAGACCCACAGGTCACCCTGCGAGTTGACCGTCGTCCCGGCGGCGGACTGACTCGACTGGTGGCCAAACCGCCAGCGAGCGCCGTCGATGGGCTGGCCGCCGTCGGCAAGCCACATCGTGGCCTGGAACTTCTGGTCGAAGTGACTCGGGAGCGTGACGTTCGCCGTCGAGTAGCCCGTTCCGAGTGAGACGTCGTAGACGCGTTCGGACTGGTTGCCGGCGACGGTGACCGTCCGGGTGCCGTTCTCGGTCTGGATCTGCTGGTCGACCGGCCGCCAGAACACGACGTGGAGCTGCACGTCGCGGTCCTCGATCGATCGGCCGAAGCGCGTCGAGTACAACTGAATGTCGTCGGTGTGCAGTGTCGTGCCGGGTTCGAGGTACTGTCGCTGGTCGCTCAGTGGCTTTGCCGGCTCGTAGCGGACCGCCAGCGCCCCGGTCGACCCGAGGACGCGAACTGATTGCGGTGCGGAGGCCGGCTGCCGACCGCCCTGGCGGAGTTCGTCGATCGAGTACGAGCCTGACGCCTGTGCGCCCGTGTTCGAGTTGGAACCCCCGGATGCGGGGGTGGGTGTCGGCGTCGGGGTCGGCGTCGAGTCACTGCTGGCCGCTCCGCCGGCCGGTACGGGTGTCGCGGTGACCGTCTCGGTCGGTGTCGCCGTCGCCGTCGGCGTGGCGGTCTGGGTCGCCGTCGCTGTCACCGTCGGCGTCGGGTCGAGGACGTCGATTTCGGTCTCGGTGGTGTCCGTGTTCCCGTCGTCATCGGTGACGGTCAGTGCGACATCGTGTTCGCCTGCGTCGTCGAACTGAGCCACGGTGGCCGTCCCGAAGTCCTCGATGCCGCCGTCGTCGTCAAGGTCCCACGCGTAGCGGACGATCCGGCCGTCGGCATCGAGCGAGTCCGAGCCGTCGAGTTCGATCGGCTCGTCGATGCTGACCTCGTTGTCGTGGACGTCGATCCACGCGTTCGGGCCAGTGTCACGGTCGGGTCGGGGCGCCGGCTCTGGCGTTGGCGTGGGCGTAGTCGTCGCGGTCGGGGTTGGGGTCGCGGTCGCCGTCGGCACTGGCGTCGACGTCGGCGTTGGCTCCCGAGTGGGCGTCGGCGTCGGGTCCGGCACCGGCGTCGGTGTCGGCTCCGGCTCCGCCCGGGTAGGGGTAGGTGTTGGCGTTGGACTCGGGGTCGCCGTCGGCGTCGGTGTCGGCGTCGAGGTCCGGTAGACGAACGTCTCCGTGGCCGTCGCAACGTTGCCGTCGCTGTCGGTCAGCGTCAGCGTGATCGTGTTCGTTCCGGACTGGACCGTCGACGGTGGCAGGCCGATCGTGACGGTTGCGCCACTCGTGGTGACGGTCTCGCCGGCCACGATCGGTTGGCTATTGACCGTGGCCTCGACGGTGACCGTCTCGTTGGGGAACTGCGGATCGTCGACGGTCGCCGTGATTCCGCCGTAGTCGACCGCGTTGGCGAGGTCCGTGTACGTGCCCGTCGGCCGGACAATGTTCGCCGACGGGTCGGCGTTGTCGGCGGCAACGGCCATCGACCCCGCGGGGATCGACAGGCTCAGTGCCAGCACGGCCAGGACGGCGATGCGACCCCGGTCCATCAGGCGATCCCCTCCGCTGCTGTGACGAGGTCGTTGATGATGGAGCCAGTCGCCTCGGGGGCGACCAGGGCCGCGGCGACTGCGACGAGTGCGATGCCGAGGATGACGGCCGCCGTCGAGTCGATCTGGACGAACATCAGACGACCCTCCCGATGGCCTCCTTTGCTTCCTCCGCGAGGGCAGCCAGCGTCGGCCAGGCTCCTTTGTACCTATCGAAGGTCTTGATGCCGCCGATGTGGGCGTACTCGCCGCCGAAGCCGTCCATGAGGTCGTGCAGTTCGGCGACCAGTTCCTCAGGGTCGGTCGCCTTCGCGTTGACCATCACGTAGTTGTGCCCTGCGTCCTGGATGCGGGCCTGTGCGAGTACTGGGTTCCCTGGTGGGCCGTCGGCGACGTTCCAGGTCGAGAGGTCCGCGGCGTACTCGATCGAGAACTCACCGTCGGCCGAGTAGATCCGGAACCGTGCCGTGTCGTGGCGGTGGTGGCCCTGGGTCCGCCGGATTGCGGTTTCGGGCTGCATTATGACGGCGCCTCCATGTCCTCGCGTTTCTCCATCGCGGCGTGGAACACGACGCCGCCGGCCAGGAGTGCGGCCAGGGCCGGCGTCTCCATCGGCGCCGGCCACGTGACGAACGCGATGAACGCGGCGATGCCCGCCGAGACATACGACCCGCTGACCAGGAGCGAATACGATCCGAGCCCCGACGAACCGAACTTCCGGACGCTGGGGTCCGTATCGCTCTGGACCCGTCGGTACAGCGTCCAGGCCCAGTACAGGCCCGCGGCGATGGCGATCGGTGCGGCGAACTGGTTGATGAACTGTGCGACGAGTTTCAGCAGTTGTGACGCTGGTGCTTGCATCATTGTTCTCTCACCGCCCAGGCCGCGGCCGTGAGGCCGACCGCGATGACGAGGAAGGCGATCGGTGGCAGACTCCCCAGCCAGGACGCGATCGGCTGGACGCCGGGGATGCCGGCGATGATCGACGGCAGTGGCCCGCCGCCGGTCAGGTAGCCCAGGATGCCGGTCACGAGGTTCGTCGCGACGAGCGGCGCGTCGGCCACAAAGTCGCCTGCGATGGCGGCGACCTCGCCGCCCTCGCGTGCGATGAGGGCCACCCCGGCCAGGCCGAAGGTGACCAGCAGGCGGCCGATCGTCACGTAGTCGTCGACGAGTTTCGTGACGACGCCCGTGGTCTCGCCCCGTCCGGAGCCGAACATGGCCGTCGCGACACTGCTGGCGTCGCGTTTCTGGGTCCGGATTTTGACCGCCCAGTAGACCAGGACAGCCGCGATCGACAGGACGACGAACTGGATGGCGTCGACGGCGCCGGGCTGGAGGCCCAGGGCCGTGAACACTGGTCGGAACGCCGCCTTGACGACTGCTGGCAGGACGAACTGGTAGGCCGCGACCAGAATCGCTACCAGCGTGATGAGGAACGGAATCGACAGTTCCGATTCGCTCCTGACGACGACAAACATCAGCGTCACCGTGATGGCCAGGACGACCGCGGTCTGGATGCGCGAGAGGCCGAACAGGCCGCCGATGCCAGCCCCGCCCGCGGCGAGTGCCGCGGCCGCGGCGAGGAACGGGATGAGGCCCTCGACGGCGCCGACCAGGTTGTCTCGGAGCGTGGTCGTCCCTTCCGAGGCGCTCACTGGTCGCCACCTCCGTTGAGTCGCCTACGGAATCCCATGACGACCACCTTGATTTTCGAGGCCAGGAACAGCGCGCCCGTGATGAGCGCGGCCACCTGGAGATGTTTTGCCGGCAGCCAGGCGACCTGCGGCGCGAACGTGCCCGCGGCCACGCTGGTGATCGTGAACAGCGTGCCCGACTGTGACACCAAGACACCGAACGCCGCGTCGACGAACGGAACCTGGGTCAGTTGGGCGAGTGTTCCCAGCACGGCCGCGAACAGGCTGAACGGGTGTGTTGCGAACTCGCGGAGTGAATCGATGCCTCTCATCGGATGAAGTTTCTGAGTGCATTGATTGGTGCCATGACAATTCTGACGAGACCGGAGAGCTGGATGAACGGCACGTCGATCACCTGGATGAGGCTCCAGAGTGCGAACAGCACGGCAGTGACCTCGGCGGCGACCAGTAGCGAGACGACCGCGGGCGCGGCGATACCGGTCTGGGCGGCGATCTGGCCGACCGTGGTGTTGAACTGGTTGATTACCCCCAGGAAGGCCGCGCCAGGGCCGCTCAGTGCGTTGACGATCGTCGTCGCCAGCCACAGCGGGACGTCGATGATGCCGAGTTGGCCGGTCGGGCCGACCTGGCCGTCGCTGCCGAAGAACAGGACGATGACGCCGCGGACGAGTGTCTCGCCGACGGCGAACACGGCGTTGAACGTCGGGTTGATGAAGTTCGTGACGACGTAGCCGACGACCAGGCCAAGGATCGTTCGCCTGGGGTCGGACAGCAGTCGCTTGGCCGTCGACCCGATGTTGATGACCTCGATCGGGACGATCGAGTAGACGGCGTTGCGGGCGACGGTTCGTACCGAGTTGATCGACAGGCCGCCGCTACTCCCGGACTGGCTCATAGGACCACCTCGCTGACGACGTACAGCGTGAGCGCCAGCGCGATCGCACCGAGGACGAACCCGAAGATGCCGGTCCCCTGGATCATCTGGATCGCGGCGTTGTTCGCGATCCGGAACGCGTCCGCCGGGAACACCGCGTCGATGAGGTCGACCAGGAACGACGTCGCGCCGCCGTAGTAGGTCCCGATCACGTCGCTGAAGACGTTGACGAACCCGACGACGCCCGTCTGGACGGCCAGGACGAATCCGCTGACGATGGCCATCAGAAGGCCGGCCAGGTCGAGCCGGACGTTGGTCCCGCGGACCTGAACGAAATCCTCACCGTCGACCATGCTGCCCTCCAGTCTCGCCAGTAGCCCGCGCCCGACTCGTGTGAGTGGGCACGGCGATCATCTTACCCGTCCTCCTCCTCGTCGACGCCGACGAACGGCAGGTCGGTGAACGTGAACGGGATCGTGTCGCTGGTCGGGCCGAGCGACAGCGCGAACGAGACGATGACCAGGACCAGCATGACGGCACCAGTCCCGAACGCGAAGGTGAACAGGCCGATCGCCCACTGCTGGCCCGGCGCGATGGACTGGGCGGTCGTGGTCGCGGCCTGCTGGATGATCCTGGCCGCGCCGCCGACCAGTGCCGTGACGACGTTCGCCGAGTTGATGCCCAGCGCGTCCAGGGGTTTCGTCACCAGGCCGACGAGCGCCTGGACGAAGTTGATGCCCGAGATGTAGATGGCGAGGAACGTCCCGCCGATTCCCGAGGCGATCACGTCACCGATCGGGCGACCGCGAGCACGGGCAATCAGTTGTGATGCCGATGGCATGAGGAATCAGCTCCTGACCTTCCGCAGTCCGAGGAAGCCGAGGATGCCGCCGAACAGGCTCCCGAGCCAGCCGCCGATGCCGCCGCCACCGGAGCCGCCAGCGAACAGGCCGCCTCCGCCGCCAGCGCTGGACTCGGCGGAGGTCATGGCGTCGAACTCCTCGCTCGTGACGACGTAGTCGTAGTGCAGGACGACGCCCTGGCCGGGCGAGATGCCGGTCGCCAGTTGGACCTCGCTATCCAGCGAGGAGAACTGGCTGGTGGCATCGCTCAGCGTGGCGTTCGTCATGTTCGTCGAGTCGCCGACGCTGGTGGCGTACTCGACGGACTGGTAGCGCGTGCTGGGAACCTCGACCTCGGCGATGAGTTCCGTGTTCGCATACGAGAGGTCGTAGGCTTCGGGGAGGATGATCCGGCGGTAGTCGTTGACCCGCTTGTCGTAGTTCGCGAACGCGTCAGCGTCGGAGTAGTTGACGTGGACCCGCGGAGGCTCCTCGCTGGTCGGCTGCATCGACGACCAGAACTGCATCGGGACGGTGAGGTCGTGGATCGTGGTGCCCTCGAAGGCCGGCCCGAGCGTCCCAAGACTGGTGCGGGACTCGTCGCCGGGCATCGTGACGTTCTCGACCTGCATGGTCTCGTTGTCGCCGTCGCCGTCGGTGTCTTCGCGACGTTCACCGAGGTCCCACTGACCGAGTTTCTCGCCGTTCAGGCCGGCGAGGTCGATATCGGCGTTGCCGTCGATGACGGCGACCTCGACGGACTGAATCTCCTGCATGGTGCCGTCGCCGGTCCCCTGGACGGCCATGTCGCCGACCTGCTCCTGGTAAACGAACCCTTCGCCAGTCTGGTTGGCGGTGGTGTTGTCCCAGGACGCCATCTTGCCAGAGCGCCCGTCGATCAGTGTGCGGACGTAGTCGCCGTCGCTGTCTTTGAACCGGATTTCCGCGTAGGCACCCGTGTCCAGCGTGTCGACGTCGGCGACGAGCTGGAGGTGGCGCTTCTGGACGTCGCTCGTCAGCGAGACGCTGTCGAACGTCGCCAGGTAGGTGTCGCTGCTGGTCTGGCCGGAGGTCGCTACTTCGAGGCCCTCGACGTCGGGCGCGGTCGTGACGTTCGAGATGGTCCCGCTGCCGGCCGATCCGGAGGCGTCGGCAGTCCACCAGCGCGCGTTCGCCCACGTGTCGACGGTGTCGTTCGAGCGCGGGAAGTCGCTGTAGGCGTTGGCCTGGACGTCGGAGAAGGTGAACGACACCGGGTTGACGTGGCTGTCGTTCATCGTCGCCGGGAGCATCGCCGAGGTTCCGTCGTTGGCCTCGTACTCGCGGAGGTCGTCGTCACCGACGGTGTGTTCGGCCTTGGTGACGTCGGCCTCGATGTAGGGGTTGTGTGCTGCGGATGCGTTGGGGTTGATCTGTGCGGCGGCCACTGGCCCGACCGCGACGGTCGAGACCAGCAGGAGCGATACGAGCAGTGCTGAAAGCTGTCGTTTCATGAGTTCTGAGGAAGTGTCTGGGAAACGGTGCGCGTCTCGTGGTCCGCGAGCGCCTCGTGGGCGTCGCGGATCTGGGCGACGCGGTCGGCCGCGTCGGGATCGTCAGTCCGACACTGCGCGTCACAGTCCCGGCAGGTCCAGCCGATCACGCCGGTCCTCCTGCCAGTCCGAGATGGTCCAGGTCGCGGCTCGCGCCAGCCGATTCGGCCCGGTCTCGGGCGCGGCGTCGCGCGTCGATGTTTCTGTAGTCGGTGCGCCAGGTCTCTGGCGTGGGTTCGACCACGCCATCCGGCGGTTCTCGATTGCCGGCGTCGGTGGGTTGCATACCTATCGTGTCCCCCCGCGAACCGCTCGCGGGTTGGGCGCGGTATGCCAGGATTCCGGCTTAAGAGGTCGTCTGAGGACCACTTTGTTGCACTATCGTGGCCACGTCGTGGACATAAAGTGGACTCGTCGGGGCCATTTATTATCCGGTAGTTGTCTTGTTTCGATATGCAGACCTTACAGAACCGGAGCGGGAGTGGCGCCGTGACGATTCCGAAACCACAACTCGAACGGGACGACCTCGTTGACGAGAATGGGAATCCGAAAGACGTGCATCTCGTCGTCGAGCGGCTGGGCGAGCGCTGTTACTGTGTGCGGATCTGTGACGGGTCGGTGCCGGACCTGGAGGACTCGGACGTGATTCAGCGGATCGCTGCCGAACAGGCACTGAACGAGGGGTTCGGGGATCAGGGGGAGTGAGAGGATGGGTGACCGATACCCCTACGATAGAACCGGACTCAAACAGGCGTTCGAAGCGGCACTGAACCCGTACGCGGCGGTTGACTGTGTTTCGGTCGACTTTCTGGGTGACCACGGACCGTTCACAATCGAGTATGGCAACTTCGAGGACGAGGAAGTTCACAACGTCTGTGCGTTCGGGAGCGAGGTGACCAGTAGTCACTTCGAGTCGTCGAGCAAGCCAGTCGTCGATCGTGGTGAGGAATACATCGTCTTTGAGTCGCGTGCCGGCATCTCGGATTTAGCAATGGACGAGATGCTGACTATCGCCTCGCACGAAAACGCCGACGTAGTGGGATTTGAAACCCGGAACATCGAGAACCTGCCGGACTGGTTAAACAAGTCGTGGATGCCATGGAACTGGGGGAAGGTATGACTGGGTTGGACTTGGACACCTTGCTCTTGCACGAACAGTACGAGTCCGACGGGAGTCTGGTCGTCTTCGAGTGTGACCAGTGTGGGTACGTCAGCCTGTCGCTGGGTTCACTGCATGGCCACATCGAGGGGCACGAGAGTTTCCTGGCACACTTCGCGCGTCTCCTGCCACTGGTTGGGCCGGACTACGTCGAGCCGCTGATGGACCGGACGACTGTGCTCCGGGTCGAGTCGGTCGAGGCGATCGCACTGGAGGACGTGGACGACTGGTGATGATCGACTGGCTCAAGAGCGGGCTGGCCGTCGTCGTCACGATCGTGATGCTCCTGTGGGCTGTGACCCATGCCTGTGGCCGTGCTGCCTGTGTCCGATATCCCTGGGCGCGTGCGCTGCCGGGGCTGGCGGTTGTCGAGTTCTTGGTGGTCGTCCTGGTCGCGGTGGCGCTCGCCGCGGTTGCGGTCGACTCGGTTCGGTCGTGGATTGGGGTGTGATTTCTCGTCGGCTTGCCCGCCAGTATCGGCGGTGTCAGTTGTCCGTGGTCCGCGCGACTGCCTCAGTCGCATTGTCCCACGACCCTAGCCGCCGGACGACGGTCTCGTGAGATGGCTGGTCGTCGTCACGCAGATACTCGTATCGAGCCCGGCCCAGCCGGCCAGCAGTATCATCCCGGTCGGCGACATCTGCGACGGCCGCGATGATCTCCTCGTCGCTGTAGGTCTTCCCACTGGCCATCGTCGCAAGACCGGCTTGGCGTTTCGCTTCGTCCCACCCGACGACGCGTTTGATGGTCCCCGACGACGGGATGAGTCCGAGGTCGTCGTACTCTGCTTGGGTGGGACTGTGGCCGAGTCGCTCGGCGGCGTGCTCCAGGGCCGCGATACAGGCCTCTTCACTCGTCATTGCTGTGCGCGACGGACGTTCCGCGAGACGGTCGACCGGTCGCGGCCAGTCATCTTGGCCCACTCGGCAGCGGATTTGCCACAGACCTCAACGGCGTAGTAGTCGACACCGCGGGCAGCCGAAGAGTCAGAGATGAGGCCAGCCAGTTGGGTCAGATCAGCGTCGTCCATCTTAGTTGTCCTCCACGACCCAGCCGCCGACGCCCTTCGGCGTCGCAAGCGTCGCGACGACCTCGACGTTCTCAAGGACTGGTTCGCCGTCGGCGCCGGTGCCGACCTGGTCGCCAGTGACGAGATAGGTCTGGCGATGCATGAGCGCGAAGACCGTCTGGAGCATCGTGCCAGCGAGGTAGTACGCTTCGTCGATACCTTCGGGCGCGTCCTCGTCGGTGGTATCGCGCTCGCAAGCGTAGACGGAGACGCCGTCTTCGAGCACGTCGTTGCGGTTGTCGTAGGAGCGCCCGTCTTCCGGCAGGTTGCCAAAGCGGATGTAAAGGTCTGCGTCGTCGACATCCGACGGATCGGCGTCGGCTATCTCTTCTCGCTCGTAGCTGTCGGCGCCCTCGGAGTCAGTGGTGCGGCCTCCCTGGGAGACGATCTCGATGATGCCGTGGTCGATCGAGTTCTGGACCTCCTCGATGCTAAAGGTCTCCGTGTAGTCGCCGTCGACATCCCAGGTGATCGTGTCGCCGTCGCGGTCGGTGACGATCAGTTCTTCACCGTGTTCGGTTTCGAGCTCGGCGCCGGGGCGGAGGTCGGTAGCGGACATCATCTTTCTCTATGTGGTACATTGTACCCCATTGTAATAAGTGTTGTGGTACACTGTGCAACATCGTGGAGATTAGTTTTGACACACCTGTCAAACCAGACCGAGTGTACCGACTTCTCATACAAGTCGTAACAGAATCCTCGATTTGGGTCCGGTCTGGGTGGTGATCGGGGCCGTCCCGAACGCTCTTAGTTACGGAAACTCAACAAACTGGTATGCGTATCGAGGCCACTGCGGGGAGCGAGCACAAGGTCTGGTTGACCGATCCGGAAATCGAGGAGTTGCGACGGGCGGCGACGAGTCAGCGTGACGACCTGCTGATTCAGTTGGGTGCGTTCGTCGGGTTGCGCGCGTTCGAGATGCCACAGGTGCGGCCCGTCGACGTGAAGGACAGTGAGAGTGGGCAGTATCGGCTTCGGGTGCGTCGTGGGAAGGACACGAGTGGCGGTGACGGGAAGCCACGGGACGCGTACCTGCCCGATCGCGTCGAGCGCTCGCTTCAGCAGTACCAGAACGCCGAGAACATCGCGCCGCGGGACCCCTATATCGATGTGTCGCAAGCTGGCGTGCGGGCCGCGGTGAAACGCATCGCCGAGCGGGCCGCCGAAGCGACCGGGAACGACGATTTCGAGAAGGTGTCGACGCACGACCTCCGGCGGCGGTTTGCCCAGCGTTTGTTGGTCGACCAGGGAATGAACCCGCGGGTCGTCATGGCCGTCGGCGGGTGGGACAGTTTCGCCGCGATCGAGCCGTATCTGAACGCGCCGACCGAGTCGGTGATCGACGAGGCGTTTGCCGACGTGGAGTTGTGACTGGTCGGCGTCGATAAAACGGAAAAGTGGTCGGTCAGTTACGCTTCGGGGCCGGAGTCCTGACCAAGCGTGGCCGAGGAACTGCCGTCAGCCTTCTCGTAGACGACGCGGACGTCGTAGAAGTTCCGGACTGCGACGTCAATGCTGGATCCGGCGGAGATTTCGGTTGGTGCCCCGGCGTTGTCCCAGGTTGCGGGTGAGGTGCTTTTTCCGAGGTCGTAGTCACTGCTCGAAGATAAGCCGCCGGAGTCGTCCGTTATCCCGCTCCCACGCACATAGAGCGTATTCGATTCGATGGTGTCACCGCCATCGTGGGTGATGGTCAGCACACCTTCGGTATTGTTCCCGACCGTCGAATCGTAGTCGAACGCGAACGAGGCCTGCGGCGTGGTGCTCTGTGTCTGGTCCCCGAGCCCGAGGACGAACGATGCAATCACTGCGGCGAGGATGACCGTAATCGCGACCATGAGGATGACGCCGATAACCGGCGAGACAGCGTCATCGTCGTTGAACAGTTCTTTGAGCTGCATTACGGATTCACGATAAGCACAGATTAGTATAAAGTAACCACTCGTTTTACGAACCGAATTTGGTTCAAGACGCCCCAGAAGGTCGCTCAACGCGTGCTTGAAAGGGTGGGATGCACCCTCGTAATGGATCTGAGGGGCGTGTTCAGCGCCCGGGAGTGCCGTATTATCCTTAGGTTCGGGCAATGCCCGCAGACAATCGTAGGCGGTGGCTATCCTGTAAATCCATCGGTCAGTTCATCGGGTGAGTAGTTACAGCGTGGGCCTGAAACGGGTTCTGGCTGGGCCTGAAATCACTGGAATCGGTCGGGAAACCGCATCGAAACCGCTGGAATCGGCGGATTGGTTGGTCTTAACCAACAGTGGCGGGTTCGGGGGTGCCAGTGTTGGTTAACGCTGTTTCTCGGAACTTCCGGAAACGTCCTCGTTTCCAGGGTGCATCCCGTCGCCGTCGTTCTGTTTCACTTTCACTCCGCTTAAGACTCGACTATATACCATCTCGTGGTCATCCATCCTGACACGCATGACGACAGTCGAGTTGACCGACGAGTCCGACCGGTGGCGGTTTCGGTGTCCGCACGGTCACACGACCTGGGAACCGACGAACCACCACTTCTGGTGTGCCAGTTGTGCCAGGACCGAGGGTGTCGATCCGTCCTTTGACGAGCTTCGAGACAGTGCGACGGGGGAGTTGCTCAATCGTCACGAAGTCCGGCTGGAAACTGAGGCCGGACCCTACGATCGGGAGGTCGACGCGTGAGAAAACTGGGGTGGGTGTTCAGACCCGGCGGACGGTCTCGACCACTTCGCGGCCAGTGGTTCGCCAGCGACAGCCGTTCCAGACTGAGGTTACGCGCCAGAACGTCCCGTCAGACCGCGGTTCGTACAGGACGCGGCGCTTCGGGCCGCGGACGGGCTGGTAGACGAACCCGCGGGCGTCGGCGACAGTCTCGCTGTTCATGCTTGCAGGGCGCGCTCGAACTGGTCGGCCATCGACGAGGAAACGCGCGGGCCAACGTCCCAGCCGCGGGTCTGGCGGATGTGGTCGCAGTAGTCGACCAGCGTGTCGAACGGCGTGTCGGCGAGCGCGACCGTGTCGGCGTCGCCGTCGTCGGCCACGACCGCGGCCGTCTGTTCGTAGCTGTCCCAGTAGACCGCGACGCCGTCGGCGGTGCCGAGGTAGGTCGGGTCCTGGGTCAGCAGTTCGCGGGCGATACGTTCTTGTGGATGTGGGTCGGATTTCAGCATGGTTCTCAGCGGAACCAACGCGCCTGGCCTGCTGGAGACAGGTCGGGCGATTCTCAATCATCATCGAAAATCGCCCAGCGGCGCGCCTGTTCCTATCTAATAGTCACGGCTTCCGGCCACTTAGTACTTTCGTCACGAGGCGAAAAACTGTGTCTATTCCAACCCGGCGTCAGACTCAGCCAGCGCCACGCCCTTGTTGGTTATCATGTAGTAAGCTCGCGAGCCAGATGCATCGTCACCAAGCTCAACGAGGTTCCCATTGTCGAGTTCTTTCATGTCGACTTTCGCAACAAGACCAGACTCAGAGAGTTCAGAAAGGATGTTTTGGACAGTTCTGTACGAGAAGTTGATGTCACGCTCAATCTTCATCGCGCGGTAGATCGCTTTCGGTGGGAGAGGTATCTGGTGGTCCGTAAGGAAGTCCAGTGTCTCATCACGGCGGTCCTCAGCGGGCACAGACCCACCGTCGGCCGCATAGGGCTTATCGCCGTCGAATTTTTCACTATGTCGACTTGTGGTACAATCCTGCTCCTTGTGGCCCATAATTGTGCTACGTGGTGCAAAACACTAAGTGGTTGGGGTAAACACATCTTGAGCAAGGCCGACGCGGCGCTCGTCGCACACCGATCGAAGAAACCGCGTGTGCGGCACCGCACTGGTACTGCGGAGCCGCGTCGGTCTGGGAACGACCGTATGTCACGCAACACACCGCACCCCCGTAAAAGCCCCCGACGATTCACTGAACAGTTCGCTCAGAAAGCATCGCCTACTGACCAGTCCGCGTGTCCCGTCTGTGGCGAGCCGATCGACGGCGTCGCGGCCGATCGCCGCCGGACGGCCCAGCCCTGCGGGCACGCACTCCGCGACCGTTCACTCCGATCCATCATGCCAACCGACACTGACAGCGACGCGCATCGACTGATGACCGACGGCGGGCTCGTCACCGCCTGCCCCGAGTGCGAGCACGCCGACTTTCGCGAGCGGACGAGCGATCGCTACGACGCCGACGAGCGCTTCGTCTGCCGTGGCTGTGGCCACGATTTCGGCGAGCCCATCGAGCGCGAGCCGCGGGACCTGGCGGCATCGAACTCGCCCCATGTCCGGGCGGCCCTGGACCACGACCATGAACCCGTCACCGACGGCGGACTGATCGAGGTCTGCCCCCGCTGTGATCGGGCGAAGCTCCGGCGTCGCAACCCCACGAAAGCCGACTCGTGCGCGGAGACCGATCATCAGTATCGCTGTGCCGCCTGTGGCTGGCTCTGTGACGAGCCGGCGACGCGCGAGTCCAAGCACGATAACGGACTGTCCGGGCTGGCGGCCACGCTCGACGAGGCCGATCCGGACCTGGTGACTGACGGCGGCTCGACCTGGTACTGCGGCGACTGTCTCGCCGAGTACCACGACGACGATGCCGCCCGGCGCTGCTGTACCGACTCGGCCGAGGATAACCAGCCCCTCGGGGCGAGCGACCAGCAGGTCCGGGACGCGGTCGGGAGGGTAGACTGATGGCGACCAGCAGTAGCCCCCACCAGCAGACGGACGCGTTCGTCGGCGACTGCCAGGACTGTGTGTTCCTCGCCACGGGCGCCGAGGCGTTCGTGAGACGGAAGGCGTCGATCCATATCAAGCGGACCGGGCATCGGCTGGTCGTCGAACAGGAGGGGCGATCGGATGATTAGCCGGTTTCCCGATGATACTCGGAAAGTCGGCTGTCGTCTGGGTGTCGCGATCGGGGCCGGGACGGGTGCCGAGACCGCCCAGGACCGGACCGAAACTGCCACCGCGTCGGACAAAAATGCGAACGGGGGCAACGATGAGTAGCAACATCGACCCGCAGAGGTTCATGAACTTGTCCGTGGGCGAACCACTGAACGACGATAACACGGTGGGCGTTATCGAGAAGTTTGAGCCGGCAGAGGCGACAATCACGTACCGAGAAGTGGGTGCAAAATTCCGTCTGATGGCCGATGATGACATAATTGGCGACGAGGAAACGACGATCTTCGTGGCGTCTGACGGCGGAGAGCTATCGCTCGGCTACGGCCCGCAGTTTGACGCGACTATCGTAACGAACCTGAAACGTCACCAGTTGAAGCGCGCGCTTCGGAAACTCAGAGATGCCGGAGAGAGTTACACTACTGGAAATTTCGACGTTCATTTCGACCACACTGGCCCCATCGTGTTCGACGGCGAAATGATGGTGGCAACGGCCCCGGTTCGGTATTCGTGGGACCGACCTTCCCCCGACCGTCCGTGTGTTCTCACGGGACCATCAATTAGCGCGGCCGGCACCGAACCGGAGGGTTCGTCAGATGGATGAGGTCTACGCTTACAGCAAACTGACTGATACGTGGTACCGAGTCCACGATTACGAGGAGGTTGGCCCCGGCGGGAAGATCGTCGCCAACGGAAAGACTGAGGTCGACCAAGAGGAGGTCCCAGAACACTGGCAGAAGGCCATCAAAAACAACGCCGATACTGTCGGAGAATCGGAGCGTGATGTATAGATGGGCGGTACTGAACAGGTCGCGCTCTCCCGCAATCCTGTCGAGCGGGAGGTCGCGCGGCTCGACCGGGATGGACGACAGCCGATGTGTCCCGACTGCGGAAGCTACGTCGGCCACACTAAATCCGGCGGGAAAACGCTACCAAATACCGACGCAGAAGCGTTCGGATGGTCTTGCCGCGACTGCAACCTCACGTTCCCGTCCAACTGCCACGGCCCCGACGCGCCCGGATTTAACAGCAGCATGGCCGGTCTGAAAGTCGAGTTCCGCGACGGCGAGACTCGATGGGTTCCGGTTCCGACTCGCTACGTTGGAGGTGACTCGGCGTGACGCTGATGGGAATTTGCGGACGCTGTGTCGATGAGAAGCCGCTTCACGTTCCTCCCGGACGCCAGCATTTGCGACGCGGTCCTGAGGGTGAGAAAATGTGTTCTCATCACGCCAAAGAGGCGTGGAACGACCACGAGGTAGACACGGGAACTGACCGCGCCGATAGTGAGGATAATTCGGAGGGTATTGTAGATGAGTGAGACGCGAGTCGGACACACGAAGGCCGATCAAACCGACGTGTACGTAGGGCGCGGCCAAGGCGGCCGAACGATGAACAACACGGAGATCGGGACTCGCGGGTGGCTCGGAAACCCCCATCGGCTCGACGACGGGTACAGTCGTGCCGAGTCTATCGACCTATTCCGCGACGACTTCGAGGCGCGACTTCGAGCTGACGACGAGTTCCGAAAGGCGGTTCGGGAACTCTCAGGTTCCGTACTCGGTTGCTGGTGCCAGCATCTCGACGACGACGGCCCAGCCTGCCATGCCGAAGTGATAGCCGAACACGCCGACAGACTGGCCGCCGAAACTGGCGGGCAGTCGGACAGTTCTGTAGACAGCACGCACGAGTAGTCAGACCTCCACAGTGGTGCAAAAGCGGGTGCAAGTCCCGCTGGGTCCATCGCTCGCGTCGGGGGCCAGGTTCCAATCTCTCCCCCGGCGCGGGCCTGTCAGAGACCCATGTTTGCATACACAGACGCAACTGTTGGTCGTTTCGGCCGGTGGTCGGGGTGAGCGACCTCCGGCCGATCGAGCCCCGTCGCGCCGTCGAGATGTATCTGGAGTTTCGCGAGAGCGACGTGTCGGAAAAGACGCTCCAGAATCACCGGTATCGCCTGGATACGTTCATCGAGTTCTGTGAGGTCCACGATATCGAGAATCTGAACGAACTCGATGGACGCGATATCCACGAGTATCGAGTCTGGCGTGGCGAGGACGTCACGGCGCTGACTCTCAAGACGCATCTGGCGACGCTCCGGGTGTTTCTGGAGTTCTGTGCCTCGATCGATGCCGTCGAGGACGGGATGCGCGAGAAGGTCGTCCTTCCGAACGTCTCGGCCGCCGAGGAGTCCAAGAACGTCCAGCTCGACGCCGACCGCGCCCAGTCGATTCTCGACTTTCTCGACGCATATCGCTACGCCAGTCGTGACCACGTCATCATGGTGATCCTGGTCCATACCGGGATTCGGCTCGGGACGCTCCGGGCGCTCGACATCGGCGACTGGGACAGTGACGCGCTCGTGCTGGAGGTTCGCCATCGACCGGATTCGGGCACGCCCTTGAAGAACCGCGAGTCGGCCGAGCGGGCGATCGCGGTCGGCGAACACTACGGCGCGGTGCTCGACGACTACATCCGGGTGAACCGTGAGGCCGTCACCGACGACCACGGCCGCGAGCCGCTGATCGCCAGCCAGTTCGGCCGGATGAGCGAGGGCGCGATTCGGGAGACGGTCTACCGACTGACGCGGCCGTGTATCATCGACCAGGAGTGCCCGCACGACCGGGACCTGGCCGACTGCGACGCCGTCGAGGACAAACAGGCTCGGGAGTGTCCATCGTCGGTCTCGCCCCACGCCATCCGCCGGGGCGCGATCACGCGGATGCTCCGTGATGGCGTCCCCGAGGAGGTCGTCAGCGACCGCTCGGATGCGACGCCAGACGTGCTCGAACAGCACTACGACGAACGAACGGAACGTGAACGCGCCGAGGTTCGGCGCGACTTCTTGGAGGACTCAGAATGAGTGAACCAGACTCCCTCACCAGAGGGACCGACCAGACGCATCGACCTACTGACCAGCCAGCGAGCGGTGGGATTTGTTCC
>NZ_JBRIIJ010000010.1:0-8849 GCF_056934385.1 Haloarcula sp. H-hyl2
TAGCCGGAGGAGGATGTCAACACTGTTGCGTACGATCACCGTATCGCCGCCGTTGTTCCAGATCGGCGACCCCGACCCCCAGTACAGATCCGTCGCTGTATCTGTCCCTGACCCAGTGTGCAGCGTCACCGTCGCCCCGGCAGCCAGCGTGTATCCGTCCGGGAACGTGTAGGTCCGGCCAGCGGCATCTGCGACGGTCCAGCCAGACAAAGCAAGCGACTCGTCGCCACCGTTGCGGAAGGTGACCGACTCGCCAGTGAGATTCTCCCGATCATCACCAGCCGGGTCAGCTGTAATCGACACGATTTCGAGGGCAGTGGATTCCTCATCGTCATCAGTGGCTGGTTGTGGTAACTCACCAGCCAGTCCACCGTAGCGATCTCGTTCCGCCACGTCTCTAGTCGTCCCAGGGGCGATCGACGTCCCCTCCCGCAGCGCCGTCGGATCTGTCGGAGCTGCCTGCTGTGTCCGGACAGCAACACTGGAGCCGTCGCTCACGAGAACGATGTTCCCGTGCGTCGCCGTCCAGTAGGCCGGAATCGACCGATCAGCCAGCCGTTCCAACACTGCCTCGGCCGGGTGCCCATACTGTGACTCGTAGGCACTGGAGATGATGACTGCCTGAGGTTGAACCGTATCAAGGAGCGACCCGCTCGTCGAACTGGCCGAGCCGTGATGGCCGGCTTTCAGAACCGTCGCCTGCAACTGCTCGCCGTAGGTGTCGACAAGGTAGGCTTCCTGATCATCCTCGGCATCTCCAGTCAGGAGGAAGCTCGTCTCCCCGTAGGTGAACTTGAGAACGATACTGTTCTCGTTGCGAGCGGCGTTTTCGAGATAGGGCTGGGGCGGACCTAGCACAGCGACATCAACGCCCTCCATCTGAATCTGGTCTCCTTCCCGAGTTTCGTACAACGTCACACCGTGTTCCTCGACGGCATCCAAGTACTCCGAATAGGTCTGTGTGCTGGCAGCGATACCGGGGTCGTAGATCGCACCGATGCCGTCGGCTTCGGTCTCGTAGTAGTCGATGATTCCTGCGTTTCCTCCGATGTGATCAGCATCATTGTGCGAGACAACCAGATGATCCAGCCGCTCGATGCCGTGGGCTTGGAGATACTGCAGGACGTACTCGCCATCGTCGGTGAAATGCCCTGTATCGACGAGCATCGTCTCGCCAGAAGGTCCGATTACGAGCGTACTCACCGACTGCCCAACGTTGATGAAATGGACCTCGACAGTCCCCTCTGCTGCGGTCTGGGTGGCCCCAGCCGCCGTGGCTTCCTCCACCGGCGACTGTGTGGGCGACTCAATCGGCCCACCTGAGACACAGCCAGCGAGGACAAGCAGGATAGCAAGAAAGATCGTAAGGATCGACCGAGGCGAGGCAGACATACACTCCAGTTTGGACTGTGCATGCATAGAGACACGTGTTGGTAGACACCTCTGCATCGGAGACCGTTGTGCGGAGCAGAGTGCATCTGCCGGTGAGTGATGGTGATCACCTACCCCCAGAACTGTCAGTCGTTGTGTCCCTCCTCAATGGAAACGCTCCCGGCACCGATCTGGACAGCGATCGTTCGTTCCGGCGTGCCTCCGACGCGAACCGTTGCAGTTGATTCAGGGCCATTATCGAGTGCCGCAGTAACGGTATAGTTACAGAAGGTTGTTACAGAGAGAAATTACAGACGAAGACAGGAAACTGTGCCTGGTTTCCCATTCACCAGCTGTATCATCGTCTCACAAGCGAACATTCGAGTACGTTGGCTGGTCGTCCATGGATTCGAACGTTGTACCAGTCAGCCTGCTCAGTGTAGCCATTGGTGACTATCCGATATCCTGAAAACTCCCCAACATCTCAACACAGCACAGTTGATCTCACCGCACGATCGTTATGTTCCCGGAGAACACATCGTACGTAATCGGTCGTTCCTGACTTGGGGCTTCTGTTTGTTTTCTGAGTTTATGAACGCCATCTTCAGTGACTAATCCGCAGTTCGGATATTCGACACCGTTGTTAGAACTATCATACGGGCCGAGAGTGGATTCTAGGTAGTCCTCATTGAGGAACGCGGGGTGGAAGGTCCATCGCGTCTGCGAAATCACTTTTTGAGCGTGGCGAGTCGCGTACTCCGAGTCAACCCAACTCGTGACTGTGGCACTTAGATTCTCATCTGGGACGTTGACGATGACATCGTATGCTTCGTGTGAATCGATAGGGTAGTCACCAAGCCGTGTTTCACGGTACTGGAAATCATCGTCTTCGTATTTGGAATCATCGTACCATTCCAGAACGAGTTCCTTTGCTTGCTCTTTGGAGAAGCCTTCCATCGGCGTGCTTGCGGCGTTGTTCGACGAAAGATCGAGTGCCTCATGCCCGTACTGCTCGTCAAATAGCGGCACAATGTCCCACGGGTTTTGCGCCATCCCACCACCTTCGGGCTGCTCCCCGGTCCGAAGCTGGTCGAGAAGGGTTTGCTTGGGATCCATGTAATTGTCTTTGTCGATACTCCCACCGGCGATGAGTCCCCCTGCCCGCGTGAGTGCGAATAAATCAAGGTCACTCTCAAGGATGCATACCGTGTTCGGATACCCTTCGACCTCGATTTTGTCTGTTAGTTCCAGAGTGTCCACGTGATATGTCTCCAACGTGTCCCCGACATCAACTCGCAACCGCTCCTTGGCTGCATAGGCTGTCTGGTACTCTTCATAATACCCGGCACCCGATACCATACTAACCACGCCCAGATCAAGCGCTCTCTGCGGGGCGTCTTCAGCTGTCGCGACGAGTAGAGTTTCCTCCGATAGGGATGGGAGGGCATTTTTAAAGTAGTTCACCCAGTTTAGCGTTATTCGCGGATAGCCATCAGGCGTCAACTGTTCCTCGTTGAGTGTCGGTGTTTGATTGGTCTCAACCGGCTCCACCGATTCCACCTCAGTTTGCTCCTCAACATCCGGCGGGTCAGGGTCAGTTACTGATTCATCTTCGCCGCTACAGCCCGCGATTGCGAGCATGCTAGCGAGTCCACCTGTTCGAACGAACTGCCGTCGGGTGTACGAGTTGTCAGACATTATGGATTCTTTGGTGACGATAGTAGTTGCTCAGTACAGTTCACTCCGTATCGACTTCGACTCGCCCAATCGGAACATAGTGGTTTGCTCCCGGTGAAAACTGCTCAGCAGTCGATACAGTGAACAGATATGTTCCGTCTTCAGTGGTCTCGAAGACGTATGTACGCCGGAGTTCGCCCCCGGGTTCAATCCGGGGACTCACTTCACCGACAGAGACTCCTGTGTACTCTCCATCAGATGGGATATCACTGCTTACCTCTGTTGCGGACTGGTACACCTCATCATCCTCGGTCACGACCGCCAGATCGTCTTTCCAGACTGTGACTGGGTCGTCACCCAAATTTTCCATGCGGACGACGACGAGTATGTTTGTTTCACCGTCCTGGCCGTCGGTTTCACCTGGCTGGAGTGTCGGGACTGTTCGAACTTTCTCAACCGTGAACGCAACGGAGCTGGTCGTTCCCTCAACGGTGAATTGTTCACCTGCATCGTGCTGTTTGATCGTTGGCGGCTCTGACTGGCTTTCCTGGACATAGATGGCACCGAACGACGCCCCAGCGACGAGCAGTACGATAGTGGCCATGATAGCCCGTTCAAATCTGAGTTCCACACGGCTAGTCAACAGATCTCTGGCCGGTGGCAGTGCTAACAGTCCGCTGAGGATACCGAGTACACCTCCGATCACTGTCGAACTCAGGAACAGTAGTCCCAGCAGTATGAGTACGATACCGCCGAGCCAGAACAGTGCCTCAACGATCTGGAAATTAAATTCGATTGCAGGAAGCAAGTACAGCCCCGCCACTATCAGAACAATCCCGATAGGTGGGGCGCCAAACAGAAACACAACGCCGAGAAGTAGCAACAAGAGACTGCCAATCCACAAGAGAACCGATTTGACGTTCACACGTCGGAGCTAATATGTCGGTAGGTAATATAATTACCGTATCCATTCAGCTTTTGTATTGGAATTTCCCAATAATTTATCAGATGGATTGTCAACGAGGTGTCGCGGTGGCTGGAGTGAATAGATAAATGTCTAACAGCATGTTCAGACGGGAGTTTGCCATATCAAGTGCTGGTATTGTTAGTGCATCAGTTGCAGGCTGTTCCAGCTTTGGAGACCCAAATATTTCAGAGGAAGAGTACCCCGCTGGGACCTCGCAAGACGGGATCACTGATCCCGCTACCATTGTTAGTTCCACACGTACTGCGTTGGCTAACAATGGATACGATGTCAAACTAGAGCACTACGGGAAAACGTTAGAATATCAAAGTAGTCTCCAAGACAGACGTCATTATCGGGAAACTGAAACTTCTGATTTTGCGAATGAAGTTTTTCTTGATGAAAACACATTATATCTAAAGCACTATGAGAATAGTGGCTATGAATACTACACCGGGAAGACAGAGAAAAGCTTTGACGACTTTCACACAGCAAACGGTTATTATAGAGAAGAACTGCCCGGTGGCGACGCGATCTTGTGGGCTGATCTTATCAAGCATATCCGAGGATACTATCTCAAGAATGTTCTCAAAGTTTCAGAATTTACACCAGTACAGGCCACTGATCGCAGTGGTCGGGCCGTTATTGAATTCAACATCAAAAGCGTGAGGCAAAATGCATTTGACGATACTGTTGCGGATTCAACTGGATCACTTCTAATCGACCCGGAAAGTATAGCTCGCTCTGTAGATATCAAGGTGAAAACTTCATCATCGGGCGAGACCGACATGGCTGAAAACAGAAGCTACCAAATCCAGGAACTGGGGAATACCGCTGTTTCTCGGCCTTCCTGGGTTGAGGAAGAATTTTAATGACCGCCTTGTGCTTATCAAGAAATGACCAAGAACTTGTTCGATAGTTCACGTACAGATCGGAGAGCGGTGCTACGTACGTTAGGTGGCGTAGCCGCGAGTGCCAGTTTGACGGGATGTCTGGGGGCGTTCGATGAAGAAGAGCGCGATGTAACTCTCCGTGGTTCGAACTGGGTCAAACCGTCCGAAAACGGTCCCGGAATTTCATCCGGATATGCGGAACCCTACAATCTCTATAGCCACGTGAAAACGATGAACGGTGTCACGTGGCCTGAGTTCGTGTCATGGCTGTCTGCGCCCGCAGCATACGTGAATGAACAGGGACGACTGCCACTCATTCCAAAAGATGTGGTAGCTGGTGGCGAGCCATTTGTCGTTGGGCAGGAGGGGAGTGATTGGCACCATAGCCGAGATATTCCTGCCATGGCTGCGCTCACGATCGACAAGACCGGTGAAGCAGAAGAGCAACGTCATGTGGCTGTGTTCCAACTACCAGAGTCATCTTCGAAACCAGAATTGAAACAACGTTTGAAGGACCTGACATCAGCTAACGGACGTGAAGTGAATGGTATGACTGTGCTGGAGGGAGGTGGGGGAGGACTCAGTGATAATGGACAACTAATCAACAAAGTGACTGTAATCGAAGATGGACTATTGCTCGTAGAAGTTGGGTCAAATGGTAACTTGACAGGTGACGAGAATGACTATCACCTACAGGAAACACTAGAGCGAGCCGGAACAGAGCGTAATCTGGATGATCACCCTGTCAGGCATGTGGCGAACATGGATATCGTGACGACGTACGGGCCGGCGTACATAGAAGACGGCGAGACAGCCCCACGTTCACAGTCCGTTGGTATCGACCTTGAGGAGCAAACAAAAACAGTGGTGGCTGCGTATCCAGATTCAGACAAGGCAGCCCAGACCGGAGAACGATTCAGTGTCGATGACGGCAGTATTCGGTTCACAGCTGGCGAAGGGGCTGCTCGATTCACGCCTATGGCCGTCGAGTATCGGGCAGTTCGACAGGAGGGTCGAGCTCTGCTCTTCCAGGCAGAGATTCCCGACCTTGTTGGGACCATCAAAGAAGGCCCTCCCACGTGGTCGTACGGGATTGTCGATCGATAAATTCTCAGCTCTTGGCTATCCTTTGTCCGGCCAACAAACTCAGCAAACTCGCCGTCAGCGAGATTTTCTATGTCGACGGCTGGTCGACGACGACGTCACCACAGCGGGGACAGAGCAGGCGCTCGCGATGGACGGCATCGTCCATGATCCAGTCGCCCTCGATCGGGCTGGCGTGCTCGCAGGTCGGGCAGAACAGCGTCGTCTTGCTGAACTGCTGCTCTGTATCGTGGGTGGTGGACATTGCGAGGCTCATGCGTTCGGCGAGTAGTTGTGACCGAGGGCGGCACAGACGATATTCAGGACAACCAGGCCACCGACCAGGAGCGGGCGGGTCGCGACGACGTTGGTCGCGAGCGTGCCTGCGATAACCAGCGGCAGCGGGATCGTCGCCCAGAAGGCGATGCCCTGGAACAGGGAGACGATCGTCTCGACGACCGTCGCCAGGAGTGCCTGGAGGTTCGATGCGACCGCGGGCGGGCGTGGGATGGAGGGATCGGCAGTGGACATGACTGGATCGCGTACTTCATCCATGCACTGGCACCCCCATATAAAGCGCAGACTATCAGTATGGATTCGGCTCGCTTCACCCCTCGCTGGATCGTTTTACCACCTTTCACGAATCGGGGAACCTGGTCTGAAACCGGTTCAAAATGCACGAGAGGTTTTAGTATATAGTTTGAGAGTGTTTGAAAAATTCCGAGATGCGAACGAAATTCGGTGACATCCACAAGATCAGTTGTTCGGTACACCGAGCCTCACGAGGGATAGTGGCGATATTCTAATTCTTGCGCGCGATTAACCAACAGCAAAGCCGATTAACAACAATTGTTGGTTAACAGCCGAGTGCAACTCTTCCTAAAGGAGATCTAACAGCGGAACTAGTGGGGTCGGTCTAACAGCGGAAATGGTGGGGCGAAATTGGTATATTTCCTAGTTTCAGACCAGATTGCTCAGATATACAGCGGAACCGGTGGGGTGGATCAAACAGCGGAAGTGGTGGGGTGGAACTCAAAACCAAGCCAACGGTCAACCTGTGAGTGCTAACAGGGTAAGTAGTGGGGTGATGGGGTTGCTACAAGAATCTCAGAATGTCCAGACTTGACTGACATGATGGATTGCTCGAGTTCATGTTCCTTGTATTTCCCACCACCTTTCCCGCGGTTGTACTCCGTCGAAGAGATGATCCCTAACTGATCGAGGTCGTCCAGATACTGGGAGTTACTCGTCAATATCGACGTGGGCTGGATCGGGATCCATCTTGAACACGACGCTGGGTTCCCAGAGAAGTCGGTGCTCCTTGTACGTCCCTTTCCCCATACCACCGTGTTCCTGGTTCGACTCAGTGACTTCGAGGAATGCAAGCTCACTGAGAAGGCCCCGGATGGTGTCCGTGGTCAGTGTATCCGTGCCCTCCACCTCGCATACTTTCGTGTAGATATCGTAGATAACCGTCGTGCGGAACCAGACGTCTCCAGCCTCGGTTTCCTTGGTGAGGTTCGCAAGAGCGTAGAGGACGTACTTACTATGGGGCGGGAGGCCAGCGATTAGTTCTTTCAGGCGTTCGACTTCGGCCTGTTCTTGGGCGAGTTCGAGGTGATCCTCGGTGACCTCTCCGATATTGTTGTTTTTGGCATAGTCCCCGGCGTGGCGAAGGAGTCGAATCGCCTTCCTCGCGTCACCATGACGTTGAGCGGCGAGCGCCGCAGTTTTCGGGATGACACCAGGATTGAGGACATCCTCATGGAAAGCATCCTTACGGTTCTCCAAGATTTCACGGAGCTGCTCTCCGTCGTACGGATCGAAGATCGATTCGTTGTGCCCGAGGCTGCTCTTGACGCGCTCTGTCATCTGCTCACGGAAGTTGACCTTGTTCGAGATGGAGATGATGCCAATGGGGACATCAACCTTCCCGGCCTCTCGAGCACGTGAAAGGAGCATCAATACGTTATCATCACCAAGACGGTCGACTTCGTCAAGCGTGACTAATGCACCGTCGTACTCTGCATCGAGGATATCCCAGAGGCGATTATAGTACTCGTTCGTCGAAATGCCGCGGGTCGGGACTGAGACACCAGACGAAGGCGTGTTGATTGATTCAGCTATCGTCTGAATAGTATCGGCTTCACCTTTTGATTGGGCGCAGTCGACCGTGACCGTTGCTAGAAGATTCCCACGTCGATCGGCTTCCTTCCGAGCTCGTTCCATGACGTGGTTGGCAACGAGGGATTTCCCAGAGCCAGTCTTCCCATACAAGATGACCGAGTTCGGTGGCGCTCCTGTTACAACAGGGCCGACTTCATTCGCGAGCTCCGTGATATGCTTATCACGCCCAACGATCCGGTTCTCATCAGGGACGTGGTCGATATTGAGGAGCTCGCGGTTCGCGAAGATATCGTCCCCACCAGTGTCGTCGACGGTCTGGAAGAGTTCATCAGGCTCCTCCAGATCACCGCTCTCACTGCCGTCCATAAAACGTGTATCACCCAAACACGGCAAAAAGCTTTGGACTAAAGTCCGAGTTAGAGAGAGTCTCTATCAGCCCCCAGTAGCCCTTTGAGCATACTTCTAAGTAACTTTGAATCCAGTGAGGACCCACCTATTTCCGAGTTAGAGAGCGTGACAGTGCACCATAACGTACTTGCGAATAATTAACTCCAAGACTCATGGGTCGACGTATGAGATTCCGCATAATGAGAGACACCCGATTCCGAGTTAATTTGTGAGGATGCCTCATTCGGAAGACCGGAGTGGTGATTGGCCATGTCGATCAAACCTGGCCAGCGAAAAATTGTGAAGAGGACCGTCCTGTGGGAGATTTCATCAGGACAGTCCAGGGA
>NZ_JBRIIJ010000011.1:0-5310 GCF_056934385.1 Haloarcula sp. H-hyl2
TACAGAGAGTATATTCAGCAAGACCTCACTGCTGGGGCGGGTATGACAAGGTCGCTATCTGGTTGCTAGCAAAAAGCGTTGTCTCACTTCAGTTGTGTAATGGACACTCCCTCCGTTGACGTGGTCGGTTTTGACTCTGTGCTGAGGACGTACCAGATTGCAAGGAACACGAGAGCGTTGAGTCCTTCACCGACCGTCCCCCGCACATTTGTGGAGAAGGTCCCCGAACCGAGTAACACGAACAAGAGTGCAAGCGTTGCGATCAGCATGAGTCCGCCGATTACTGCCGGGTAGGCATCAGTTCGGAGCCCCGCGACGCCGAAGTAGACGAACGAGAGAATTGTCAGAGCGACGGTCCCAATCCCGAACACGGCTATCACTGGCGTCGCGACGAAATCAGCCAAGGCTACGAGGCCCACGATGTCGAGTATCGACAACGAAATCAGGACCAGGGTGAAAACCATGGCGAGAGCGAGGAGTGTTTGACCAACTTTCCCGACACGGGGATGCCGAGCCGTTAGCCGAACGGAGAGTCCGGTTAATCCAAGTAGTACGGCAAAGCGACCAAGGAGGACGGTCGGATAGATCCAGTCGAAGAACGTGACACCCTCCACCAGAACCGCAGCTCCATGGGTGAGCGCAAAAACGAGTTCGAACACGAAGCCGACGGCGAACAGTACTGGACTCCACGTTTCGAGCGACTTCCATGCTTGCGCGCCCCGGCCAGTGTTACCCTGCGATTCTGTTGTCATTGGATCGATCTCCGCAGCGCCCGCCGAACAGAGCCATTGCGGCATCCCTCTGTCGTCGTTCCGGTTGTTGTCTCAGCCATGGCGGAAACCCGTCGGTGCTTCTTCCTTGCTGTCGGTCGGCAAGCCGCCGGTAAGGAGGAGATACCCAACGCTCAGATGCAACAGCGCCTCCAAACTACTATGAACGACATGGACGACGTGTGGAAAACCCGGTCCCAAGAGGGCATTGCCTACGAGAACCGCACTGAACATAACTGCCGGTCCGAGTAGGAGCAATCCAACGGACCGAGAATAGGCGTCGGTCCGCAGGCTGGCGGCGCCAACGCTGGGGAATCCCAGTACCACACCGGCGAGAAGCGGGAGGTTGAAGACGGTGTCCCACACTGGCCGGGCGTCGATAATCCCTATGAGCTGACTGCCTGCCGAGATAGCAAGGACCGCACCTCCCACTATGCCGAGTACGACAACGAACGCCCCTGCACGCACCAGCCAGGGCGATTTGTCGACAAGCGCATGACACAGCCCGAGTAATCCGACGAAGGCAACCACATAGGCAGCAGGTCCGAAGAAACTCTGCGTTGCTGACGTAGTCATGTCCAGAAATATTTCGGCTGCGAAGAGCGCCGCGAGAATCACCCATAGCCCTCCTGAGACGAGGAAGAGGAGCGAACCTCGCTGTACAAGCCTGTCCCAGCGGGTTTCGCCCATAGCTGTTTCAGCCATGGCGGGCCTCCGTCGGTGCTGACTCCGCGCGGTCAACTGGTTCGGTCTCGGTCTGCAGGAAGAACCCAATCACTATCACCGGGACGAGGATGAGGACGATGCCCGCCAGTGCCAATCGCGGAACTCGGGCGGACAAGGCTGGATAGAGCCCAAGGATCCCGACGTAGGCGACCAGCAAACCGACGAACGCCGGCAGACCGGTGAGCAAGCCTTTGAGAGACATGCCCGTGAGCAATTCAAGACCATACACGATGGTCGTGAAAAACAGCAAGACACCGGCAAGAAGAAATGCCGTCGGACTCCACCGTTCGAGCGTGTCCCACCGCGCTGTACTCGCCACCGTCTCCGTCATGACGACCCTCCAGTAGGCGTCGAATTTGTACGGCCAGTTTGTTCCGACTCGGTTCGGAGAGCGTATCCGATTGCCAACGTGATGACGGTGAATACTCCACCGCCAGTGGCGGGAACCCAATCTGGCGGGTCGGTCCCGACGAAGGCACTCGCAGCTAGAAATCCGAAGAACGCAGCGACGACTGCCAGCAGGAGGATGCCAACCCTACGTGAGGGAACCCTAGAGCGGACACTTATACCACCGAACACCAGGAACCCAATCAACAGCAGAAGTAATAACAAGAAGAAAAGGCCATCGGCCGGAAGCGACACTTCCGACAGGGCAACACCGACTACTGACCATACGAGCACGCCGACGAATCCCACCACGGCGAGAGCGGCGGCGGCCCCACCGACCAGCGCTAGCCGGGGCGATTGGTCTGTGGCTCGTGGGTAGAATCCGAGTAGCCCGATAGCGAGGGACAGCAAGGCAGCGATATAGAACACCGCCTCAAGAACCAGCCCTGTTGGTCCAATGCCACCGAGAAACCGGTTGATGATGAGAAAGAACGTGGCTCCGAGCCACGACCCTCCGGCCACGAGAAAGACGGTATCAATCCGCTGTTCGAGTGAGTCCCACCGTGTCGTTCCGGTACCTGTCTCAGCCATGACGGACCTCCGTCGGTGCTGGCTTCTCGTAGCCGGTCGGTTCCTGTCCTGTTCGTAGGACGTAGCCGAGCGCCAGTATCGCCAGTGCGTCTCCGATGACGAATCCGAGAGTTATGATCGCGGATTCCATCCCGGCGATGAATCGGAGGATGTTGGTGACGACCAGCAGCGGCGGTACCAGCAGAAGGACGCCGACGGTCCGCGACGGGATGCCAGTACGGAGGCTGGCAGTACTGAACGCGATGAATCCCAGCCCACTTCCGGTGATTACACCGGGGAGGAAGAGCGAGCCAATTGCCTCGTACTCCCCAGATGGAATCCCAACGTAGTAGAACAGCGACGTCAGGGACATGACGGCGAACGTCACCAAGCCAATGACGGCAAAGACGACACCGGCACGGGACAGCCACCGGCTCCGGTCGGCGAGTGCTGGATACAGCCCGAGCAAACCGATAAGGGCGGCGGTCCAGGCAGCACCGACGAACATCTGTCCTAGTATCAACCAGTCGTCCACACCCGTTACGATATTGGCGGCTACGGGGCCAATGTCGAGGAGTAATATCAGGCCGCCGATCAGAAATGCTGTCGAGCGCCGCTGTTCGAGCGATTCCAATATCTCGTCACGGATCGACATCGGGACTCACCTCTGGATGATTCTGTACGGTTCCAGACGGTCGGTTATGGCGCGATCCATCGAGACGTTTCGTTGTCGCGTGTGTCATCGGTATGTGTGGTCGCGTCGGATTGGCGAAACGAGCGCGACCTCCTCGTTCTGGTGTTAGCAGTTCTGCGGTCATCTCTGCCCTCACAGTCGGGGCCACTCCGGCAGCTGTGAGGTCCTTGTTAACAGAGTGCACGCCCCGGCAAAAGTATTATTTGTATGACATTACAATCCGACATCTGATATATAGTCCTGCAGACAGTTCTGGGAGCGGAGCTGGCGAGAGCGCTCTTCAGAAACCCGGTGTCACCGTTGCACCCCGACGACAGTTGCAGTCTCGTCGAACGTCAACTGGGTCTCGTCGTCGTCAACCGAGGCCGTGACCGTCGCCCGGGGCCGGTCCTTGGCGATTACTTCCACCTCTTGGTCGTCCATGAGACCGAAAATCCGTCGGATGCGCTCGGGGTCGTCGGCTCGAATCCGGGTCGATATCCCGTGGCCCTCGTAGAAGGCTATCACCGCGGGATGGAGGAGTGCGAGCGCTCTCAGGGAGGAGACATTGTGATTCTTGCAGGTTCGACACTGGAAGCGAGCCAGGACGGCAAATTTCGTCCCGCAGTTGTCACAGATCCCGTTCTGGTCGTGGTCCGTGCAGCATTCGAGCCAGCTCTCTACTGCACCGGAACAGGCGGGGCAAAGGCCATCGAACATGAACTGGGTCTGTCGCCAGGCCGCCACCCTGCTCGCGGCCCGGATTTCCCTGGGGGTCCGATCGGACAGCCCGGCCGGATCGAACGGGACCGCGCTCAGATACCCGTGTATGCCCTGTTCAGTCGTCACGCCCTCACACTCGGTGCAGACGTGAACGACGAGGCCCTCTCGGTAGCTGATCGCTGTCGGGGCATCACAGAATGGACACGGTTGGTCAATCTCGGTTGCCGCCACTCCCACGTCTTGAACGCCCGCCCCCGCGATGACAGCGTGGATGAACCGCAATGCTGGCGGGCGGAGTTCGTAGCCCTCTCCGTCAGTGTACTGCCGGATAAACTGGCCCGTGAGTTGCTGGAGGTGATAGCTGAAGCTCCCTGGGTCGTCGTATTCGACCCGTTCGAATATCTCCGAGAAGGAGACGATGTTGTCTGTCGCATGTGGGTCGTACTGCTCCCAGAGTGCGAGCAGGATGGCCAACCGTGTCTCGTTGCCGAGGAGGGCGAACGCTTCCGCTGCGTGTGGGCCGGCCGCTCCGACAGCAGTTGTCTTCAGCGGCAGTTCTACCGGTTCTGGGTCAGTCATGAGTCGCTACGTCTCGGTCACCGTGGCCGAACGGCTCCCCGCGATCGAAGTCGGATTTCGTCGTGAGCGACACCCCGATAGCCAGATGCGCCATGGCCTCACCGGCGCTAATGACGAAGGCCTGCAGTGGGGATGTCCATCCGGCGAGGATCTGGACGATCATCACGACGACGATGAGTCCTGGAGCCAGCAGAAGCAGTCCGATCAGTCGGGAATGAACGTTGGCCTTGAGGCTAGCAGTCCCTACGGAGAGGTAGCCGACGACGAACCCGATGAGCGGCAGAGGAATGAAGACCCCGAACCAGGCCGGCCCCCCACGCGCGGCAAGGCCCGCCAGGACGGCGGTGTGCAACACCGTGAACGCCGACAGTCCGATTATCCCGAGCACGGCGGCAATAGCCCCGGCACGAGCGAGCCAGGGTGCTTCATCGACCAGCGCGGGATACAGTCCAAGCAGGCCGATGAACCCGAGAACGTAGCCGAATTCGAATGGGTTCGGCTCCAGTACCATGCTCGTCGCTGTCTCGACTCCATGAAGTCCCGCATAGACGACCACCACTGCCCCGGCAACCAGAAATATCGGCCCGCTCTGCGCTTCGAGTTGTTTCCAATGTTGCATGCTAACTAGTGACATACTAGAAGTACGGAAACGTCCGACAAAATGATTCGGGAGGGATTCCGGGAATCTTTTCGGGTAGTATTCCGGGTCTGGGCGGTTTTCGGTGTTATACGGTAAACAGGCGCAATACCACGGGTTCGCGCCGTGGATACGCGCCGTCACTTGGGAGAGAATCCACGTTCGACAGCACTCTGAGTGTCAGAATACTGGCGTTTAACTGACAGGCAACCATAGAATGGGGGTAGGAATCGGTCGGAACAGAG
>NZ_JBRIIJ010000012.1:0-3251 GCF_056934385.1 Haloarcula sp. H-hyl2
AATTGAGAGCTTCTTATCTATCCAAAAATTATGACTATAACTAGAGCCGTCGCGGGTCGCGGTCGACGAGAAACAAATCACGGTTGACGGCGAGAAAAGTGGCTCTACGCCGCTGTCGACGTTGATTCAAAGCTGTTGCTAGAGGCCGACGTGTTCAGCCGCCGCGGGACCGACCCCGAGGTGACGTTCCTGCATCGGCTCACCGAGAAACACGATGTTGCCGATTCAGTGTTTCTCGTCGATGCTGGTGGCTATCTGACTGCTCTCTCACGGCACGATTTGAGCGGTCGGCTCGACTACCGACTCTGGAACCACATCGAAAAGTGGTCCCAGACTATGACCATGCGAATCGACCGCTTTCATGCCGTCTGGATGGGCAGTCAATCCAGCGCGAAACAGTGGTTACGACGCTTCAGACACCACTACAACCACGAACGACCGAACCAAGCGCTTGACAGCAAAACGCCAGCTGAGGAGATTGTAAACTAGACAGTGCCCTCATTAGAATCTCACCAAGTTCAGGCACCAATTTGATCTCGGCAGCAAAAACTACGATATTCTAATATCATATCCTTTTGAATATGAAAAAGTGTGGCCAACCCACCTATCACCAAAAGGTGCAACACCGAAATCTCCAATTTCTTTATATATATCATACTCTGTGGTTTTTAGATAATTCCGTAATATTGAGTCCGTTATAGGAGAGCAATGACCTACCTGTTTTTTTACCTTTTCCATCGATATGTCGCCGAAATACGGGAGTTCACCTTCCAGTAAAAATTTTATTCTATTCCTAATATTTTCAATATTAGGTGTAGTAAGCACTATGATCCCATCGGACTTCGTCACTCTTGTTAGTTCCTGTACAAATTGATGTGGGTTATGTAAGTGCTCAATTGTCTCTGAGGAAAGTACCAGATCGAACTGGTTCGATGGAAATATTTGTAGTCCATTTAGATCAATATCAGTTTGAACTATATCGTAGTTCCCGTCATCGAGATGATTGGTAGATGGTTTAGCAACGTCTATACCAATAACATTATCATAACCCATGTTGTTAAGACTCGAAATCATTTGTCCGTCTCCAGTAGCAACATCACAGATTCTAGAACCCTCATCCAATTCCAATTGTTTAATATATCTGGTCAAAACCTCATAATGCTTACTTCTTAAGGCATTAAAATCATCTTTCTGGGGGTATCTGTACTCTCCCTTATCTAATGATACTTTCCCCTTTGTTTCTACACAATTAAATAATATTAATGCCGGAGACAATGCCCGCCAAAATGCCGATTCCCCTTTTAGAAATATTCTTTTGAATTTTCCCATATGCAAGGCATGTCGCTCGATGTATTAGAGTGATGGGTCTAGGTCGAATGAATTGACAAATAGAGACTAATACCTGAAGCGAGTACTAATTCTGACCGGCCGAAATTAGTAGTTCGGTACTCCCCAAACAAGTGGAGAGAGTGCTGCCTGAACACCACAAAACAGTCATTTTCTGTATGATTAGACGGCCAGTCTCCGCTGCTACTGCGATGTAGGTCGAGACAGTTCTAATCCTCCGCTCTGGACAGATGGTATCAGCCGGATTTCGACGGTATCTGACGAAAGCTGTTGCTCACCGCCCACTGAGCAGGCCGGGGGCTGACCGGGGTCAGCCTGCGGCCATTGTCTGTGATGCCGGTGTACCAATCCCGTTCGCTTTGATTTTCCACTGGCGTCGTAATTCCTCTTCCAGCTCACGACGAATCCAGTCACAGAACGTCTTGAACGTGAACCCCTCGGGCAGGTCGCGCCCGCCTCGCCGTGAGCGGGCGACGACCGCCCATCGCAACACTAACCACAGGTTCAGTACCTCACAAAGCATCGCCAGTTAACATGGCCTGAGTCACCTGTTCTGTTGAGATGAGTCGTCGATAGTGGTCGAAGAACACTAATTGAGTGGGGAGCTGCCGCTGTCGGCGGCGATCAGCCGCCGACGCGGCAGCGTTGCCACTCAGAAGATAGCGTCCTCGGTCGGTGATTACCGGTGGAACCGATCGTCCGGTGGCCGGTTCGCGGGGACGGCCCGACGCACCGCGAGGGCCGTCCACGCTGCCCGACACACCATGTTAATGAACTCCTTGAACGACCAGGACCAGAGGCGACGCCCGCCACGGCGGGGCGTCGCCACATACTCCCAATGGAGATACCGCCAGACATTCTGCAAAAGTAGGCTTACCACGACGTACAACAGCCGTACAACCGGATTCTGCGTTGTGGTCGTGACAATGCTTTGTTCGGAGAGTCGGTAGCTGGCCTCGATACCGAAGCGTTTCGCGTAGTGGTATCGAGCATCTCGTGGTGTGTCAATGAACGGCGCGTCAGCGGCGTAGCCGTGACGCGCCACTCCGTGTTCGTCGTATCGTCCTTTTTGATAGGTACAGTCGATATAGACGGGAAAATCGACGGTCCAGCTGTGACCGTCGAGTTTCCCTGTCAGGTCATGTTGGATGACGCGGCTCCATCCTTCTGAGAGTTCCTGCTTGATCGTCTTTCCCCATCGGACGATCGGCATCACGTACGCATAGTTGTGAGCGTGAAGGAGCGTGAGACACTTGCTATCGTAGAATTCTCGGTCAAGATAGACGGCCTTGACGCCGGGGTCAAGGCCGTCAAGGAGACCAAGAAACTCAGCGAGGACACTGCTGGCGGTGTCGCCGTCGACGAGACGGCGCACCGCCAGCGTATATCGCTTATTCTTCACACGCGCGTAGAGTGTCGCATAGGCATGGAATGCGGTGCATCCGTGTTCGGTTAGGCGGAGAAACCGACAGGCAGCGCTCTGGTGACGAAGCTATCGTTGTAGACCGCGTGGGGAGAGAATGTGTTCAAGCAACTCTCCCCGAACCTCATACGACGGCGGTTGACTTCCCTGTTTCCAGCCGAGCTAATCGAAGACATCGCGCGCGAGCGCGATGTCGTCCAGCGTGACCGGAAGATTGACATCACAATGCTCGTCTGGACGCTGATCATGGGCTTCGCCGTTGATGGCGAAGCCCGTACCATCGCCGGATTTCAACGTGCATACTCCGCAGCAACCAACCAGACCGTTGCCCGCTCCAGCTTCTACGATCGGTTCACGCCAGCCCTCGCAGCACTGTTGAGCGACCTCCTCGAGCACGCTCTCGAGGGGGTCGCGGTTCCTCACACAATCGCGCCACAGTTCGAATTGTTCCGTGAGGTGCTGATCGCCGATGCAACCGTCT
>NZ_JBRIIJ010000013.1:0-1787 GCF_056934385.1 Haloarcula sp. H-hyl2
TTCCGGTTGCATCGGCTCCTCAGCGAGTTCCCGGCGACTCACTCGGACCAGTCCGGCGCAAAGCTTCACCTCGTGCAGAACGCCACGACGCAGACGATTGAACGGTTCCAGCTCACCGATGAACGCACCCACGAGAGCAGCCAGCTCCGCACCGGGAGCTGGCTGCGAGGCCGGCTGTTACTGTTCGATCTGGGCTTCTACAGTTTTCGCCGATTCGCGTTGATTGAAGAGAACGGCGGCTTCTTTCTGACTCGGCTGAAGTCGAACGCGAATCCGTTGATCGTCGGCGAGCGACGGAAATGGCGCGGGCGCGCCATTTCCTTGCCGGAGCGTCATCTTCGGGACGTTCTGGGAGATCTCACTCGGGAGATTATCGACGTAACCGTGGAGATCGAGTTCAAACGACGGGCATACGCTGGGAAGCAGTCAATCGATTCGATGGAGTTTCGCGTCGTCGGTGTCCGCAACGAGGACACCGACGACTACCACCTGTACGTGACGAATTTGCCCGATGAGTTCACTCCGAGACAGGTCGGGGCGCTGTACGGGTTGCGGTGGGAAGTGGAGTTGCTGTTCCGGGAGTTGAAGTCGCTGTATGGGCTGGAGAAGTTCCAGACGAGTGATCCAGCAATCGTTCACCTGCTGGTGGTGGCGGCTCTGCTGACGCTAACGGTCAGCAGAGCCTTGCTGGGCGTGTTTCAAGAGCTGTTCCCAGAGACGGTGTTCCCGCGTGAGCGCTGGGCGAAGACCTTCCGGTCTCTCGCCCAGCTCATTCTCGAAGATTTGGCACAGTCGTTCGGCCATCCACCGCCGAACTTGCCGGAGTTGATGTTCCGTGATGCCCGTCAACCAGAGAGATCACGCCTCTTACTCAGCGAACGAGTATCTGAAGCCTTCACGAGGCGATCCAGTGCTTAACCGAACACCGATGGAATGCGGTGGTTCCACGCTTCGCTTCCGAGTGATAGAGCCCATCTGTCTCATCCTCGTCACCGTAGTAGGGCCGCAGGTGGAGGTCTGCGACGACCTCCACCTGCTCGGGAAGAACTTCTAGAACGTCTTTTTGCAGGAGTGCGTTCCCAACCTGTTCAACCGACGTTAGGTCGAACTTCTCGCGGAGGTGGTACAGAATCGTGTTCTGATGAGGTGAGTCTTCACTGGTCTCGCAGAGTTCAGATACCGAGGTCCTGTCGGCGCAAGCGCCGACGAGGACCTCGTAGATATCCTCAGCACTGATTTCAGCATTAGCGCCAAGACCGAGATCAACTTCCTCGTCAAGCGTGTTGACGAGGAAGTTAAGGAGCTGGTCTTCGTGGATTTCACCGTCTGCTTGCTTGGTCTTAGACACACCTTCAGCAAGCAGACCTCTCAACTAACCGGCTTTGTGAAGTACTGAGGTTCTCTAGCAGTGCTGCGACTAACATGATCCCAAACCGCACGACGGGATCACGTGTCGTCGTGATCCCGCGTGCTTGCCGCAGCAACCGATAGGTCGTTTCAATGCCTGAACGCTTTCTGTAGAGGCGTTCAACCTACTTCGATGACCGGTTAGTGACGCCATAAGCCACGTAGCCGCGAACAACCTCACCGTGCTTATCCCGGTTACCGTTCTGATAGGAGACAGCGACCGCGAGTGGGAAGTGCAGTAGGTTACATGAACGGCTACCAGGAACTGAGGTCCGGCGCTACACCTGTCGGACCCCCTTTAGAGAACGGTGATGACCTCCTTCCCATCACATGTCTCTATCGAACCCAAGTTCGTTTCCTTTGGAAATTCGCTCTTGCGA
>NZ_JBRIIJ010000014.1:0-1122 GCF_056934385.1 Haloarcula sp. H-hyl2
GAGTGATCAGCGCAACGGATGAATACTCAGATAGCGTATTCTCTGTGATGGACGGATCACGTCGGTTTGAAGTCGTTGAGCACTTGTCGAACGCGGAGCTGGACCAAGCGATCGATGACGCCCAGAAGGCGGACGAGACGCATCTCGTCCGGCGACTCTGCTTCGTGAAGAACCTCTATGAAGGCAAGACCCAACAGCAGGCTGGAGCAGCTGTCGGCGTCTCTCAGCCGACGAGTAGTCGCTGGGCACGCGCGTGGAATCATAACGGGATCGAGGGGCTACGCCCACGCTTCGGCGGCGGTCGGCCGCCGAAGCTCACCCCGGCACAGTGGGACGAGTTCTGCGCAGTCCTTGAACAGGGCCAACCGTGGACGCCACGCGAGATTCACGCACTCATCGAACACCGCTACGGCGTTACCTACCACCCGACCCATCTCGCCCGAAAACTGCGGGCCTCGGGCATGCACTACGCCAAACCACGGCCGATGGACCCCCGCAGTCCCGACGATGCAGAGGCGATTCTCGCCGAGCGCCTGTCCGAGGCGCTCGGCGAGGACACAGACAAAGACGAAAAGGAGGACGAAGACCCTGTCGTGCTGGGATTTTTTCGATGAGGCGTGGCCACAGCCGTTCGAGAACTCTCAGCGGATGTGGTCGTACGACCGCACCGTCCAGATAGAGAAACCGTTAGTAACGGTGCCGTGGCGGTCGATTGGCTTCTATGCGTTGACTGGCCGGAGCGTGATCACGTACAAAGAGCGGTTAATCAAGGAAACGATCGTTGAGGCGCTTGAAGAGATCCGCGAGCAGAATCCGCGGGGTCGGATTCTGCTCGTGGCCGATAACTACGGCTCGCACCACGCGAAGCTCACGCAGAAACGGGCCGACGAACTCGGCATCGAGTTCGTCTTCATCCCGCCGTACTCACCGACGCTGAACGCGATCGAACCGCTGTGGAAAGACCTCAAGCGCGAGATTTCACCAACCATCTTCGAGGGGAAAGACCACTTCAGAGAGTTCGTCACCGAGACGTTCCTTCGGCTGAGTCACAAGCTTAGCTTCGCTGTTGACTGGATCGAGACGTTTCTTCCCAACAATATTCAGAGGTTACAGTGATCACTC
>NZ_JBRIIJ010000015.1:0-1068 GCF_056934385.1 Haloarcula sp. H-hyl2
GAGGGTGTCATAGAACGAGTAGCACACCAAAGAGCAGGGTGAACGCTGAGGTGGATGAGTTCAGCGACCCTGCAAGATGATCCTTCGGTAGAGTCGTTCTTCAATGTCGCGGAAACCGAGACGCTAGCGTTGTTTGAGCATCTCTCCTTTGAGTTTCTCGAAGAGTTCGACGTGTTCGCCCCGGCGCAGACGGGGCGAACACGAGATCACGAACCACCAGAGCTGATGCGTGGCTTCCTCCATTGCTACTACCACGACATCTACGGCATTCGTCCCGTTGAGCGAGAGCTTCGGAACACGGTCGTTTGGCTGAGCTGTGGGTTCGATCGACCGCCGTCGAGAGACGCGGTCGATCGCTTTCTCACCGACCTCGAACACGTCGTCGACGAGGTCTTCGACCGACTCGTCGAGCAGGCCGCCCGGCGCGGCCTGCTCGATGTGACCTACTGTATCGATTCAACTGACGTGAGAGCGATGCCCGCCGATCAAGACGCGTCGAAGTGCTACGATCCAACCGACGACGAGTACTACTACGGCTACGGTTGCACGATCGTCTCGACCGGGCAAAAGATCCCGATTGCAGCCGAGTTCACAGAGAGTAAGCAAGCACCAGAGGAGACGGCGATGCGCGTCACACGTGACGCGCTCGCCGTCGCCAAGCCGATCTGGATGGTCGGTGACAGCGCCTACGACACGCTCGACTGGCACGACCACCTGCTGGCCGCAGGGGTCGTGCCAGTCGCCCCGTACAACGCACGAAACACTGACGACCCGAAAGACATCGAGTACAGGGTCGAAGACCGCATCGAACAACACAGCGAGGACGTTCAGCTGAAGCAGTCCACGTTGGATGAGACGTACAACCGCCGTACTGGAGTCGAACGAACCAACGAATCAGTGAAGGACTGCGGCCTCGGGCGAACGCACGCCCGAGGCCGCGTCCATGCACGAGCACAGGTCTTCCTCGCTCTGTGCCTTCGCCTCGTTGTCGCAATCACCAACTACGAACGCGGAGACAATCCGGGAAGCACGATCATCACGGTGTGACAAGAGTTCTATGACACCCTC
>NZ_JBRIIJ010000016.1:0-672 GCF_056934385.1 Haloarcula sp. H-hyl2
CAGGCTTCGGCGAAGCTAAGGCGGCCTGCATAGTCGTGGAACACGTCACAAATCATCGAGCGATACGCGTCAAGAGTAGGCGCGTCACGTGGTGAGAGGTCACGTTTCACGCTTTTCCAGATCTGTTCGATCGGGTTCAGATCTGGAGAGTATGGTGGGAGTGCAACTCTAGTTAGATTAAGCTCTTCAACCACAGTGTCGACATAGTCAGCAAAATGAGATGAGAAGTTGTCACAGACAATGATGATCGGTCGGTCAGGGTTCTTCTGGCGGATGCTGTGGGAAAAAATCAGCCACGGATTCCTTGCTCAGATCGTCTTTGCATTCCACGACGCTGTCGCCTAGTACTGCGTAAAACCCGAAGACAACATCATCAAACGACGCTGTTGGCGTCTCTTTTTCTAGCGTCGGCTTGTCGAATGACCACAACCGCCGGCTGTTGTCTGTCGTGCGAGGCCATGCTTCGTCCAGAAAGCCGACGACGACGCCGCCGTCGGTTACGACGTCGTCGTCTAATTCATCGAGCGCGGCCTCGAGCCGTTTTTGAAGCTGTTCTTCGGCGTCGTCTGGGCGGTCTGGCGATCCCGGTCGTGGAACAGCGTATCTCATCCCCAATTTTTTGAGAAGTCTCGGAACATGTCTTTGTGAATATGAGACGCCAAACCCTTCTTC